>NZ_JBXALQ010000071.1:0-507 GCF_058799615.1 Duganella sp. GW822-FHT06D06 | reverse complement strand
TGGCAGCCGCGCTGGCACCTGGGCCACACCATCGACATGATCGTCGCCTGGCACCAGGCGCACGCCGCCGGCGCCGACATGCGCGCGCTGACCTTGGCGCAGATCGACACGTATCAACATACCGCACATCTTTAAGGCTGGAATCATGAGTGAAGCACAAAGCAAGGAACAACTCCGCGAACAGATCATCAAGCTGGTGGGCGAGTACGGCGCGCTGGCCAGCGTGCCCAAGGCCTTCGAGCCGGGCGTGACGGTGATCCCGCCGGCCGGCAAGGTGGTCGGCGCGCCGGAAATGGAACTGATGGTCGAAGCCTCGCTCGACGCCTGGCTCACCACCGGCCGCTTCAACGACCAGTTCGAAGCCCGGCTTGCCAAGCTGATCGGCGTGGACTTCCTGATCACCGTCAACTCCGGCTCCTCGGCCAACCTGGTCGCGTTCAACACGCTGACCTCGCCCAAGCTGGGCGCGCGCGCGATCCGGCAGGGCGACGAGGTGATCGGCGTGGC
>NZ_JBXALQ010000070.1:0-532 GCF_058799615.1 Duganella sp. GW822-FHT06D06 | reverse complement strand
AGTGCTACTCTAGAAAGGAGGTGATCCAGCCGCACCTTCCGATACGGCTACCTTGTTACGACTTCACCCCAGTCACGAATCCTACCGTGGTAAGCGCCCTCCTTGCGGTTAAGCTACCTACTTCTGGTAAAACCCGCTCCCATGGTGTGACGGGCGGTGTGTACAAGACCCGGGAACGTATTCACCGCGACATGCTGATCCGCGATTACTAGCGATTCCAACTTCATGCAGTCGAGTTGCAGACTACAATCCGGACTACGATACACTTTCTGGGATTAGCTCCCCCTCGCGGGTTGGCGGCCCTCTGTATGTACCATTGTATGACGTGTGAAGCCCTACCCATAAGGGCCATGAGGACTTGACGTCATCCCCACCTTCCTCCGGTTTGTCACCGGCAGTCTCATTAGAGTGCCCTTTCGTAGCAACTAATGACAAGGGTTGCGCTCGTTGCGGGACTTAACCCAACATCTCACGACACGAGCTGACGACAGCCATGCAGCACCTGTGTACTGGTTCTCTTTCGAGCACTCCC
>NZ_JBXALQ010000069.1:0-547 GCF_058799615.1 Duganella sp. GW822-FHT06D06 | reverse complement strand
GCGGCGGCTTCGGCGGTGGTCAGGGCGACCACTTGATCGGTGGTCAAGGCCTTGACCTGGTTGGCGCTCAGCGCGGCGATCGCGTCCGACTTCAGTGCGGCGAAGTCGGCCGTTTCCAGCGCGGCGATGGC
Source organism: Duganella sp. GW822-FHT06D06 (assembly GCF_058799615.1). Taxonomy (NCBI): domain Bacteria; kingdom Pseudomonadati; phylum Pseudomonadota; class Betaproteobacteria; order Burkholderiales; family Oxalobacteraceae; genus Duganella; species Duganella sp. GW822-FHT06D06. The sequence continues at coordinate 416 of NZ_JBXALQ010000069.1, read as the reverse complement.
GGCGGTGGTCAGACCGGCCACTTGCGCGGTGCTCAGCGAGCTTGCCTGGGCGGTGGTCAGCGCGACGATCTGGTTGGTGGTCAAACCAGACACGGCGGCGGTGCTCAGCGCGGCGATCTGGCCGGTCGACAGCGCGGCGACTTGCGCCGTGGCCAGGCCCACCAGCTGTGCGCTGCGCAAGGCGGCGACATTCGCGGTGCTCAGGCCGACGATGTCGGCGGTCTCGATGGCGCCGATGGCGTTGCTGGAGAAGGCGGCAACCTGGGCCGAAGCCATGCTGCTCAGCTGGGCAGAGGTCAGCGCGACGACCTGGTTGGTGGTCAGCGCGGCGATGCCGGCGGTGCTCAGCGCGGCCAGCGAAGCGGTGGCCAGGTTGTTGACCTGGGCGGTGGTCAGCGCGGCGACCTGGGCGGTGG
>NZ_JBXALQ010000068.1:0-572 GCF_058799615.1 Duganella sp. GW822-FHT06D06 | reverse complement strand
CATATTCAGACAGGATTTCTCGTGTCCCGCCCTACTTGTCGCACGCTTAGTTCCACACATCGCATTTCGAATACGGGACTATCACCCGCTATGGTTCCTATTTCCAGAGGATTCTTCTATGCGTCATGCTAAAACGTGCAGGCTCATCCCATTTCGCTCGCCACTACTTTGGGAATCTCGGTTGATTTCTTTTCCTGCAGCTACTTAGATGTTTCAGTTCGCCGCGTTCGCTTTGCATACCTATGTATTCAGTATGCAATGACCTAAAAGGCCGGGTTTCCCCATTCGGAAATCTGCGGATCAAAGCTTGTTTGCTAGCTCCCCGCAGCTTATCGCAAGCTACTACGTCCTTCATCGCCTGTAATCGCCAAGGCATCCACCATGTGCACTTATTCACTTGTCCCTATAACGTTAGCCCCTGCGACAAAACAAGGAGCGTTTATAGGAATAAGAAGTACTACGTTGTTGCGTTTGTTGATACATACAATCATTACCCACCCACGCGGTTCCCCGCATGGGTACATAAAAATTTACTTACTTCTTCCAGATTGTTAAAGAACGTACAGCACTTG
>NZ_JBXALQ010000067.1:0-618 GCF_058799615.1 Duganella sp. GW822-FHT06D06 | reverse complement strand
GCCGACCGCATGCTCGGCCTGTTCATCAACACGCTGCCGCTGCGCCTGCCGCTCGACCAGCTCAGTGTCGGGCAGGCACTCGCCGAAACCAGCCGCCGGCTCGCCGAACTGCTGGAGCATGAAAACGCCCCGCTGGCGCTGGCCCAACGCTGCAGCGGCGTGCAGGCGCCCACGCCCGTGTTCACCACGCTGCTCAACTTCCGCCACTCGCGGCCGGCATCGGCGTCCGGCCATCCGGACGGACTTGAAGGTATCACCTTGTCGGGCGGCGAAGAGCACACCAACTATCCAGTCACCGTCTCGGTGGACGACCTGGGCGAGGACTTTGCCATCACCGCCCAGTGTGCCGGCGGCCTCGATGCGGCGCGCATGGCAAGCTATCTGCACTGCGCGGTCACGGCGCTAGTGGACGCGTTGGAACACGATGCCACGTTGCCGGTGGCGACGCTGGACGTACTGCCGGCCGACGAGCGCGCACGACTGCTGGTGGACTTCAACGACACCGCCGTCGACTACCCGCGCGATTTGCTGGTGCACCAGCTGTTCGAAGCCCAGGCCACGCGCCAACCAGAGGCGCCGGCCCTGGTGTTCGACGACCAGCAACTAAGCTACGGCGAG
>NZ_JBXALQ010000066.1:0-628 GCF_058799615.1 Duganella sp. GW822-FHT06D06 | reverse complement strand
GCAAGCCTGATCCAGCAATGCCGCGTGAGTGAAGAAGGCCTTCGGGTTGTAAAGCTCTTTTGTCAGGGAAGAAACGGTCTGTTCTAATACAGTGGGCTAATGACGGTACCTGAAGAATAAGCACCGGCTAACTACGTGCCAGCAGCCGCGGTAATACGTAGGGTGCAAGCGTTAATCGGAATTACTGGGCGTAAAGCGTGCGCAGGCGGTTTTGTAAGTTTGTCGTGAAATCCCCGGGCTCAACCTGGGAATGGCGATGAAGACTGCAAGGCTAGAGTTTGGCAGAGGGGGGTAGAATTCCACGTGTAGCAGTGAAATGCGTAGATATGTGGAGGAACACCGATGGCGAAGGCAGCCCCCTGGGTCAAAACTGACGCTCATGCACGAAAGCGTGGGGAGCAAACAGGATTAGATACCCTGGTAGTCCACGCCCTAAACGATGTCTACTAGTTGTCGGGTCTTAATTGACTTGGTAACGCAGCTAACGCGTGAAGTAGACCGCCTGGGGAGTACGGTCGCAAGATTAAAACTCAAAGGAATTGACGGGGACCCGCACAAGCGGTGGATGATGTGGATTAATTCGATGCAACGCGAAAAACCTTACCTACCCTTGACATGGCTGGAATCC
>NZ_JBXALQ010000065.1:0-736 GCF_058799615.1 Duganella sp. GW822-FHT06D06 | reverse complement strand
ATCCTGTGGCACATCCTGAAGAGCTACTCCGCCCACGGCATCAATGACTTCGTCATCTGCTGCGGCTACCGCGGCTACGTCATCAAGGAATTCTTCGCCAACTACTTCCTGCACACCTCGGACGTCACCTTCGACCTGCAGAAGAACAGCATGGAAGTGCACGAGCGCCACGCCGAACCGTGGAAGGTCACGCTGGTCGACACCGGCGCCGACACCCTCACCGGCGGCCGCCTCAAGCGCGTGCGCCAGCACGTCGAACACGACGAAGCCTTCTGCTTCACCTACGGCGACGGCGTGGCCGACATCGACATCGCCGCTTCGATCGCCTTCCACAAGGAACACGGCAAGCTCGCCACCATGACCGCGGTGCAGCCGCCGGGACGCTTCGGCGCGATCGACATGGACGGCCAGCGCATCCTGAGCTTCAAGGAAAAACCGCAGGGCGACGGCAACTGGATCAACGGCGGCTACTTCGTGCTGTCGCCGAAAGTCATCGACCTGATCGAGGACGACAGCACCATCTGGGAAAAGGGCCCGCTGGAACAGCTGGCCGCCGACGGCCAGCTCGACGCCTGGCTGCACAAGGGCTTCTGGCAACCGATGGACACGCTGCGCGACAAGATCCTGCTCGAAGAGCTGTGGGACAGCGGCAAGGCGCCGTGGAAGCGATGGCCATGAATCCGGCGTTCTGGCGCGGCAAGCGTGTTTTCCTGACCGGGCACACCGGTTTCAAGGG
>NZ_JBXALQ010000064.1:0-1034 GCF_058799615.1 Duganella sp. GW822-FHT06D06 | reverse complement strand
TCGGCGCCGGCGGCGTGCGCCTGGTGCCAGGCGACGATCATGTCGATGGTGTGGCCCAGGTGCCAGCGCGGCTGCCATTGCAGGCGGCTGCGGGCTTTCGAGCAGTCCAGCTTGAGGTAGTGCGCCTCGTGCGGTTGCGGCGCGCCGTCCAGCTCCCAGCTGGCGCCCGAGCCCCAGCTTTCGCACAGGCGCGCGATGATCCATTCGACCGGGCGGGCGTCGATGTCGTGCGGGCCGAAGTTGAAGCCTTCGGCGAAATCCGCGCCTTGCAGGTACAGGTGTTCGGCCAAAGTCAGGTAGCCCGACAGCGGCTCCAGCACGTGCTGCCACGGGCGGATCGCGTGCGGGCTGCGGATGCGCACCGGCTTGCCGGCGGCGATGGCGCGCACCATGTCGGGGATCAAACGGTCCTCGGCCCAGTCGCCGCCGCCGATGACGTTGCCGGCGCGGCCGGAGGCCAGCGCGACGCCGTGCTCGGCGTATTTTTCAGGGTGGAAGAACGACGAGCGGTAGCCGGCCGTGACCAGCTCGGCGCAGGCCTTGCTGTTGCTGTACGGGTCGTAGCCGCCGAAGGCTTCGTTCTCGCGGTAGCCCCAGGCCCATTCCTTGTTTTCGTAGCACTTGTCGCTGGTGACGTTGACCACGGCCTTGACGCCGGGCGTGTTGCGCACCGCCTCGAAGAAGTTCACCAGGCCCATGACGTTGGTGGCGTAGGTCTCGACCGGGTGGGCGTACGAATAGCGCACCAGCGCCTGCGCCGCCATGTGGATGACGATCTCGGGCCGGGCCTTCATCATCGCCTCGCGCAGCGCGGCGCCGTCGCGCACGTCGCCGATGATGGAGCTCATGCCGGCGGCGACGCCGGCGGTGTCGAACAGGCTGGGCTGGCTTGGTGCTTCGAGCGCGTAGCCGGTGACGTCGGCGCCCAGTTGCTGCAACCACAGGCTCAGCCAGCTGCCCTTGAAACCGGTGTGCCCGGTCAGGAAAACACGCTTGCCGCGCCAGAACGCCGGATTCATGGCCATCGCTTCCAC
>NZ_JBXALQ010000063.1:0-1230 GCF_058799615.1 Duganella sp. GW822-FHT06D06 | reverse complement strand
CGTGTCCGAATGTCAGACTTCGTATATTGAGCATACCGCATCTCCGTCGGATAATAAGGAGGTAGGTGCGGCCAGGCGGAGTGACGCTGATCAGACTTAGTGCCGTGGAGCACGTGGGTCAGATAGGTGCCTCTGCCTGTTTCATTTGATAAGTCCGAACGGTATCTTGGGCCATCGCGTCAACGCGTAAGCCTGCATACGAGGAAGGTCAAAAAATGGATACGATATACGCAGCGGTAGGTATCGACGTCAGCAAGAAGAAGTTGGATATTGCACTGCTGGTCAATGGGAAGACGAAGACCAAGGTGCTGGAAAATTCCGCCGAAGGTCACCTGGCACTACTCGATTGGCTGGGAAAATCCAAAGTGCCACTGTCGGCCTTGCATGTTTGCATGGAGGCGACTGGGGTCTATTCTGAGCCAGTGGCGCTTGCTTTGCATGCGGCTGGCCTGATGGTAAGCGTGGCGAACCCGGCCTGTATCAAAGGCTTTGGCCACAGCGAAAATATCCGCAACAAGAACGACGCCCTCGACGCCGGTCTGATTGCGCGCTACTGCGCAGCCATGAGGCCCGCGCCTTGGAATCCACCACCGCTGGAACAGCGCCAGTTGCGGGCGTGGTCGCAGCGCGTTCAAGCCTTGAAGGATATCCGCCAGCAGGAAGAAAACCGGTTGGAAGCATTGGCCATCGGCGGCATGGACGAGGTGGCGCAGCATGTGCGGCAGCATGTCACCTGGCTCAGCACGGAAATTGAGAGGCTCGAAAGTGACATCGACGATCACATAGATCGCCATCCCCGCCTCAAGCACGATGCGGATTTGCTCACCACGATCCCCGGCGTAGGTACGACCACAGCGGCCAAAGTGCTGGGAAGCTTAGGTGATATCCGCCGCTTTGGCAGTGCGAAAGCCTTCGCCGCCTTCCTTGGCTTAACGCCCAAGCAACGCACTTCAGGAACCTCCGTGAGGGGACGAACGACCATCAGTCGAACCGGTAACACCGCATTGCGCGCCGCCCTGTATATGCCTAGCCTGGTAGCGCGCCGCCATAACCCCATCCTGTGTCGATTCGCCGACCGACTTGCCGCCACCGGAATGGCAAAGAAAGCCGTGATCGGGGCAGTCATGCACAAATTGGCCCATTTAATTTATGGGGTGATACACAATGACAAGCCTTTCGATGCTAATTACCTACCGAAAGGGCTTGCCATTCAAGACGGTATCTGACCCC
>NZ_JBXALQ010000062.1:0-1352 GCF_058799615.1 Duganella sp. GW822-FHT06D06 | reverse complement strand
GAGGGTGTAAATAATTTTGTGTAAACGGTCATTTGGCAGGACACTGCCGCCATCAAGGAGAAACAATGACCGTTGTAAAGCGTAACAAGCGTGCCAAGCCCGATCCGGAACTGCTCAAACTGGCCGATAGCCTGCTGGCCAACTACCAGAAGCCCGAGGACCTGATCGGCGAAAATGGCCTGCTCAAGCAGCTCACCAAGATGCTGGTGGAGCGCGCCCTGGAGGTCGAGATGACCAGCCACCTGGGCCACGACAAGAGCGGCGAGGTGACTAACGACACTGCTAACACCCGCAACGGCCATAGCGCCAAAACCCTCAAGGGCGATTTCGGCGCGCTGCCACTGAAAGTCCCTCGCGACCGCCAAGGGACTTTCGAGCCGCAGATCGTCGTCAAGAACCAAACCCGCTGGGCCGGTTTCGACGACAAGATCATCTCGCTCTACGCGCGCGGATTAAGCGTGCGGGAGATCCAAGGCCACCTGGAGGAGATGTACGGCGCCGAGGTGTCACCCACCCTCATCTCCAACGTCACGGACGCCGTCAGCGAGGATGTGAAGCTCTGGCAGGCCCGCCCGCTCGACGCCGTGTACCCGATCCTGTATCTCGACTGCATCCACGTCAAGGTGCGTGATAACGGCGCTGTGCGCACCAAGGCGGTCTACCTGGCCATCGGCGTCAACATGGAAGGCCACAAGGAGGTGCTGGGCCTGTGGATCTCCCAAACCGAGGGCGCCAAGTTCTGGCTGCAGGTCGTGACCGAACTCAAAAATCGCGGCGTGCAGGACATCTTCATCGCCTGCGTGGACGGCTTGAAAGGCTTCCCTGATGCTATCGAGGCGGTCTACCCGAAGGCGGCCGTTCAACTGTGCATCGTCCACATGGTGCGTAATAGCTTGAACTTCGTACCCTGGAAAGTACAGAAGGAAGTGGCCGCCGATCTGAAGCTGATCTACAGCGCGGCCACCGCCGACGAGGCTGAACTCAGGCTGACGGAATTCGAGGAAAAATGGGATAAACAGTATAAGCCAATAAGTCAGTCCTGGCGCCGCAACTGGGCTCGCGTCATACCATTCTTCGACTACCCGCCGGAAATCCGGAAGGTGATATACACCACGAACGCGATTGAATCGATTAATATGAGCCTGCGAAAAGTCACCAAGGCACGCAGTTCCTTCCCGACCGATGAAGCCGTCAGCAAGCTGTTTTATCTCGCGCTGAACAACATCAGCAGGAAATGGACGATGCCGATACGGGACTGGAAAGCAGCGTTGAACCGGTTCGCCATCCAGTTTGAAGACCGGGTGCCGCAGACTTAAACGAAAACCCGTTTACACAGAATCCAGTACACCCCC
>NZ_JBXALQ010000061.1:0-1430 GCF_058799615.1 Duganella sp. GW822-FHT06D06 | reverse complement strand
AACATCCAGGATATCTATCCGTTGGCTCCGCTGCAGGAAGGGATCTTGTTCCATCACCTGATGAGCCAGAACGGCGACGCGTATCTGTTGCCTAGCCTGATCAGTTTCGACAGCCGCGAGCGACTCGACGGTTTCCTGGCGGCGTTGCAGGCGGTGATTTCACGCCACGACATCCTGCGCACGGCCGTGCTGTGGGAAGGACTGGAGTCCGCCTTGCAAGTGGTATGGCGCGAGGCGCCGTTGCAGGTGGAACTGGTTGCTTTTGACGACGGCGACGTCGCCGAGCAGCTGTCTGAGCGTTACGACCCACGTCATTACCGCATCGACGTGCGTGAGGCGCCGCTGATGCGCGGCTTCTACGCGCACGATCCTGCGCAAGATCGCTGGCTGCTGCGGGTTCTGGCGCATCACCTGGCGATCGACCACACGACGATGGAAATTTTGATCGATGAAATCCAGGCCACGCTGCAAGGCGAAGCCTTGGCGCCGGCGCTGCCGTTCCGTAATTATGTGGCGCAAGCGCGATTGGGCGTGTCGCAGGAGGAGCATGAAGGCTTCTTCCGCGACATGCTGGGCGACATCGACGAAACCACGGCGCCGTTCGGCCTGCTCGACGTGCAGGGTGACGGCAGTCTGATCGGCGAGGCGCATCGGGAAGTGGACGCGGCATTGGCAATCCGTATCCGCGAACAGGCGCGCAGCCTGGGCGTGAGCGCGGCTTCCGTGCTGCACCTGGCGTGGGCGCAAGTATTGTCGAAAGCATCGGGACGCGAGGCGGTGGTGTTCGGCACGGTGCTGTTCGGCCGGATGCAGGGCGGCGAGGGTGCGGACCGCACATTGGGCATGTTCATCAATACGCTGCCGCTGCGGCTGGATGTAGGCGTGCAATCGGTACGCGAGAGCGTGCTGGCGACCCATGCACGGCTGGCCGGACTGATGCGCCACGAACACGCATCGCTCTCGCTGGCGCAACGCTGCAGCGGTGTGGCGGCGCCGACGCCGTTGTTCTCGGCCTTGTTCAACTTCCGTCATACGACGCTGAACGATGCGACTGCGGACGACATGGTCAGTGCGGGCAACGGCTGGGACGGTATGGAAGTGCTGTCCGGCGAGGAGCGTACCAACTATCCGCTGACGATGTCGGTGGATGACCTTGGAACCCGCTTCCTGCTGACGGCGCAGGTGAGCGAGGGATTGGATGCCGGACGCATCTGCGCTTATCTGCACACGGCTCTGGAGCACTTGGTAACAGCGCTGGAAAGCGCGCCAACGACTGCGGTACGCACGCTGTGCGTGTTGCCTGTGGATGAAATCGAGCAGGTGCTGCTGGGATGGAATGACACGCGCATAGATTATCCGCAGCAAGGCTGCATCCACGAGCTGTTCGAACAGCAAGTCGCGGCCACGCCGGACGCGGTGGCGCTGGTGTT
>NZ_JBXALQ010000060.1:0-1447 GCF_058799615.1 Duganella sp. GW822-FHT06D06 | reverse complement strand
CATCGACCACGCCTTCATCACGCAGATGGTGGGCCAGGCGGTTGGCCATGACGTTCAATTCCGCATAGCTCACTTGCTGCTCTTCGAATATCAACGCCACCGCGTCCGGCGTGGTCGCAGCCTGATGTTCGAACAGCTCGTGAATCGCGCTATCGTGCGGGTAGCTCAGTTGCGTGTCGTTCCAGCCCACCAGCACTTGCTCGCGTTCGGCCGCAGGCAACACGGTCAGCGTTTGCACCGCGGTCCCCGGCGCGCTTTCCAGCGCCGTCACCAGTTGCTCCAGCGCGGTGTGCAGGTAGGCGCAGACCCGTCCGGCGTCCACGCCATCGCTCACCTGCGCTGTCAACCTGAATCCGGTTCCAAGATCATCGACCGACAGGGTCAGCGGGTAGTTGGTACGCTCTTCACCAGACAGCACTTCCATACCATCCCAGACAGCATCGGACTTATCCTCCCCCGCCGAATGACGGAAGTTGAACAGCGCCGAGAACAACGGCGCCGGCGCCGCCACGCCACTGCAGCGCTGCGCCAGCGACAGCGACGCATGTTCGTGGCGCATCAGGCCTGCCAACCGCGCATGGGTCGCCAGCACGCTCTCGCGTACCGATTGCACGCCCACATCCAGCCGCAGCGGCAGCGTGTTGATGAACATGCCCAGCGTGCGGTCCGCACCGGCGCCGCCCTGCATCCGACCAAACATCACCGTACCGAACACCACCGCTTCGCGTCCCGATGCTTTCGACAATACCTGCGCCCAAGCCAGGTGCAGCATGGAAGCCGCGCTCACGCCCAGGCCGCGCGCCTGTTCGCGGATACGCGCCGCCAGCTCTGGCTCGACTTCGCGCCGCGCTTCGCCGATCAGGCTGCCGTCGCCCTGCACGTCGAGCAGGCCGAATGGCGCCGTGGTCTCGTCGATATCGGACAGCATGTCGCGGAAGAAGCCTTCGTGCTCTTCCTGCGATACGCCCAGTCGCGCCTGTGCCACATAGTTACGGAATGGCAGTGCCGGCGCCAGCGCTTCGCCTTGCAGCGTCGCCTGGATTTCGCCGATCAGGATTTCCATCGTCGTGTGGTCGATCGCCAGGTGGTGCGCGAGGATCTGCAGCAGCCAGCGGCCCTGCACCGGATCGTGCGCGTAGAAGCCACGCATCAGCGGCGCCTCGCGCACGTCGATGCGGTAGTGGCGTGGATCGTAACGTTCCGACAGCTGTTCGCCGACGTCGCCCTCGTCCACCACAACCTGCTCCACCTGCAGCGGCGCCTGGCGCCAGACCACTTGCAAAGCCGAGTCCAGTCCTTCCCACTGCACAGCCGTGCGCAGGATGTCGTGGCGTGAAATCACCGTCTGCAACGCCGTCAGGAAGCCGTCGAGGCGTTCGCGGCTGTCGAAACTGATCAGGCTAGGCAGCAAATAGGCGTCGCCATTCTGACTCATCAGGTGATGGAA
>NZ_JBXALQ010000059.1:0-1450 GCF_058799615.1 Duganella sp. GW822-FHT06D06 | reverse complement strand
GAGATGGTGGTCGGCCTGCTGGCCATCCTCAAGGCCGGCGGCGCCTATGTACCGCTCGACCCGGCCTATCCGCAGGACCGACTGGCCTACATGCTGGAGGACAGCGCCCCCGTCGTGGTGCTGACCCAGCAGCACCTGGGCCTGCCGCCCACCTCGGCGCCGGTCATGCTACTCGATCATGCGGCCTTCGCCGACGTTCTCGCCGCCCAGCCCACCGTCAATCCTCCGCAACCGAAGGCGGCCCGTAACACGGCCACTACCACGGCATACGTAATGTACACCTCGGGCTCTACCGGTCTGCCCAAGGGCGTGGCGGTGCCACATCGCGGCGTGCTGCGCCTGGCATGCAACAATCATTTCCTGCCATTGTCCAACGCCACCGTGTTGTTGCAATGCGGTTCGATTGCCTTCGACGCCGCCACCCTAGAAATCTGGGGCGCCTTGCTCAACGGCGGTGTTCTTGCACTCTATCCCGGCGCCAGGATCGATCTGCGCACCCTGATCGCGCAGATCGGCAAGCATGCGGTCTCGACGATGTTTGCGACGCCGGCACTGTTCGAACAATTTGCAACGCATCCCGACACCGGCACCCTGGGGTCGCTGAGCCACATCCTGGTCGGCGGCGACGTCGCTCCCGTGGCGGCCATCGAGCATCTGTATGCGCGCCTGCCCCACGTGACGGTCATCAACGGCTACGGTCCGACCGAAAATACGACGTTTAGCACCTGCTACGCCGTTCCGCGCCAGGGCCATGTATTGTCTATCCCCATCGGCAAACCCATCGCCAACTCCACGGCCTATGTGCTCGATGCCGCGTTGCAGCCCGTGCCGGTCAACACGCGGGGAGAAATCTGGGTCGGCGGTGATGGTGTAGCACTCGGCTACCTGAATCGCCCTGACCTCACCGCCGAGCGCTTCCTGCGCGACCCGTTCAGCAAGGATCCCAACGCCCGCATGTACAAGACGGGCGACGTGGGTCGCTGGCTGGCTGACGGCAATCTCGAGTACCTGGGCCGCAACGACTTCCAGGTCAAGCTCCGCGGCTTCCGCGTCGAGCTGGGCGAGATCGAATCGAATCTGGCCGCTTGCGAAGGCGTGCGCGAGGCGTTGGTCGTCGCGCGCGAAGACCAGCCTGGCGACAAGCGCCTGGTGGCCTACCTGGTCGCCCAGGACGGCGCCGCGCCATCCGCCGCCGACCTGCGCAGCACCCTGGCCGCCAGCCTGCCCGACTACATGGTGCCGGCCGCCTTCGTCACGCTGGACGCCTTCCCGCTGACACCGAACGGCAAGCTCGACCGCAAGGCGCTGCCCGCGCCGGATCGCTCCGCGCTGGTGGCACGTGCCTACGAGGCGCCGCACGGCCGAGCCGAGGTGGCGATCGCCGCCATCTGGCAGGAACTGCTGGGTATCGATCAAGTCGGCCGCCACGACCACTTCTTCGAATTGGGCG
>NZ_JBXALQ010000058.1:0-2168 GCF_058799615.1 Duganella sp. GW822-FHT06D06 | reverse complement strand
CCGCCCGCTTTGAGCGTCGCCAACAGTGCAACCACCATCGCCACGCTGCGCTCCAGGCACAGCGCGACGCGCACGTCGGGGCCGATGCCGAGACCGCGCAGATGGCGCGCCAGGCGGTTCGCCTGGGCATTCAGTTCCGCATAACTCACTTGCTGGTCTTCGAACACCAGCGCCACCGCGTCCGGCGTGGCCGCGACTTGCTGTTCGAACAGCTCGTGGATGCAGCCTTGTTGCGCATACTCGACGCGGGTGTCATTCCATCCCAGCAGCACCTGCTCGATTTCATTCGCAGGCAACACGCCGAGCGTGCGTACCGGAGTCCCTGGCGAGCTTTCCAATGCCGTCACCAGTTGCTCCAGCGCGGTGTGCAGGTAGGCGCAGATGCGCTCCGCATCCACGCCGGCGCTCACTTGCGCCGTCAACCGGAACCCGGTTCCAAGGTCGTCGACCGACAGCGTCAGCGGATAGTTGGTCCGTTCTTTGTCGGACAGCACTGCCATACCATCCCAGGCGGAGCCCGTCCGCTCCCCGCCAGCCGAATGACGGAAGTTAAACAACGCAGAAAACAGCGGCGTAGGCGCCGCCACGCCACTGCAGCGTTGCGCCAACGACAGCGACGCATGTTCGTGGCGCATCAGGCCTGCCAACCGCGCATGGGTCGCCAGCACGCTCTCGCGTACCGATTGCACACCCACATCCAGCCGCAACGGCAGCGTATTGATGAACATACCCAGCGTGCGGTCCGCACCGGCGCCGCCCTGCATCCGGCCGAACAGCACCGTGCCGAACACCACCGCCTCGCGGCCCGATGTTTTCGACAATACCTGCGCCCAAGCCAGGTGCAGCATGGAGGCCGCGCTCACGCCCAGGCTGCGCGCCTGCTCGCGGATACGGATCGCCAATGCCGCATCCACTTCCCGATGCGCCTCGCCGATCAGGCTGCCGTCGCCCTGCACGTCGAGCAGGCCGAACGGCGCCGTGGTCTCGTCGATGTCGGACAGCATGTCGCGGAAGAAGCCTTCGTGCTCTTCCTGCGATACGCCCAGTCGTGCCTGTGCCACATAGTTACGGAATGGCAGTGCCGGCGCCAGCGCTTCGCCTTGCAGCGTCGCCTGGATTTCATCGATCAGGATTTCCATCGTCGTGTGATCGATCGCCAAGTGGTGCGCGAGGATCTGCAGCAGCCAACGATCTTGCACCGGATCGTGCGCGTAGAAGCCGCGCATCAGCGGCGCCTCGCGCACGTCGATGCGGTAGTGGCGTGGATCGTAGCGCTCCGACAGCTGCTCTGCGACGTCGCCCTTGTCCATCAAAACCTGCTCCACCTGCAGCGGCGCCTGGCGCCAGACCACTTGCAAGGCGGACTCCAAGCCTTCCCACAGCACGGCAGTGCGCAGGATGTCGTGGCGTGAAATCACCGTTTGCAAGGCGGTCAGGAAACCGTCCAGCCGTTCGCGGCTGTCAAAGCTGATCAGGCTAGGCAACAGGTACGCATCGCCGTTCTTGCTCATAAGGTGATGGAACAAGATCCCTTCCTGCAACGGGGCCAGCGGATAGATATCCTGGATGTTGGCCGCGCCGCCCGGTACCTGGGCCGCCACGCGGTCGATCTGCTCCTGTGTCAGGTTGATCAATGGCAGCATCGATGGCGTGATGTGTTCACAGCCATCGGCGATGCCGTTCGCCGGCACCACCACTTCGTGACCGCCTTGCCCCACCGCCGCCGCCAATTGGGCGATGCTTGGGGTGCTGAACAAGGCACGCACGTCGGCCTGCAGACCGGCCTGGCGCATGCCTTCGATCAGGCTGACCGCCAACAACGAATGGCCGCCCAGTTCGAAGAAGTTATCGTGACGGCCGATCGTTTCACGTTGCAGCACCTTGGACCAGATCGCCGCCAGCGCTTCCTCGGTCTCGCCTTGAGGTGCTTCATACTCGCGCCGCACATAGGCGTCGCTGTCCGGCGCCGGCAGCGCCTTGCGGTCCAGCTTGCCGTTTGACGTCAATGGCAGCGCCGCCAACAACACGAACGCCGACGGCACCATGTAATCGGCCAGCTCGGCCGACAGCGCCGCGCGCAGCTCCGCCGCGTCCGGCGTGTAGCCGTCGCGTGCCACCACGTACGCTACCAGGCGCTTGCCGCCAGCCTGGTCTTCACGCGCCAGCAC
>NZ_JBXALQ010000057.1:0-2243 GCF_058799615.1 Duganella sp. GW822-FHT06D06 | reverse complement strand
TGTCAAGGGGAACCCAATTTTCCCCAGTTGTGGGAATCGAAAATTCCCCACCCCGTTCATGCTTCAGCCTCTTCCGGACGGACGAGGCCAGCCTTTAGCTTCTCCTTCAGACGATACGAATTACCTCGGATATTCAACGTGACAGCGTGATGCAATAAGCGGTCTAGGATTGCTGTCGCGATGACGCGATCGCCGAAGACCTCGCCCCACGCCGCAAAGCTCTGGTTGCTGGTGAGGACCATGGGACCGCGCTCGTAGCGCTTGCTGATCAACTGGAAGAATAAGTTGGCGCCCAACCTGTCGATCGGCAAATATCCGATCTCGTCGATGATCAGCAGACGCGGTGTAGTGTAGACCTTCAGTTTTTCGTCGAGGCGCCCCTCGCCATGCGCTCGGCTGAGCGCCGCGATTAGGTTGGCCGCCGTTGTGAACAAGACCCGGTAGCCGGCCTCAATCGCCTTCATCCCCAAGGCCACAGCCAGATGAGTCTTGCCGACGCCTGGCGGCCCGAGAACCAGCACATTGTCGCCGTGCTCGATGTAGTGGCAGCTCGTCAGCGTCTGAACTTGTTTCTTGTCGATCGATGGTTGGTAGGTGAAGTCGAAGGTCTCGATTGGCTTGACGAAGGGGAAGCGCGCCATGGCCGTGCGCATGGCGACGTTCTTGCTCGTCTTGGCCGCCACTTCCTCCGCCAGCACCAGTTCGAGGAAATCGGCATAGGCCAGCTCCTCAGATGCCGCCTGCTGCAGCAAGGCTTCGAGCCGCTCGCGGCTCTTGAACAGGCGCAGCTTATGCAGGTACTCGGCGAGACGTTCAAGTTGTGCGGGATTCATAGGACCTCCAGCAGCTGTTCGTAGACATGGAGATCCCGTACTTCCACCTGCTCGACGACCGGTATCGTGGAGGTTGGTTCTGGCTCAGGGTAACGCTGGCGGGCATTGCGGGCAGCTGCACCTGGCCCATGATCGGACTGCACGCTGAGTTGATCCCTGCCGCTCAGGATGGCGTGCTCGGCCACCACCTTGCCGCCATGCTGAATCTGCCATACGCCGCCGACACGCACAATCTGCACCGTTCGCCCGACCAGCCGACACGGCACTGAATAACGGTTCGTATCGATGGTCACCAGCCAGTCTTCGGCGACGACCCGCTCGCGCACCACGGCGTCGAGGAAGCTGGCCTGGCGGGTCGTTGGCACCAGACATGGCGCCTCGTCCGCGAAGCGGTCGATAGGCCGCTGGTGGGTCGTTCCATGCGTGCGCAAGTCGGCCACCTCGACGCTCCAGGTGAGCAGCTGATCATTGACGTCGGCCAGATCGCGAAAGACGCGGCCGGGCATGAAGTTGCGCTTGACATACTTCACGCCCGATTCGACCTTGCCCTTGGTTTGCGCGCGGTAGGGTTTGCACAGACGCGGCTCGAAGCCCCAGTATTTGGCGAACGCGTCGAACTTGGCATTCCACTTCGGTTTGCCATCCTCAGTTCCCAGCACCACCGTGCGCATGCGGTCGTACAGCAGCTCGGCGCAGTGACCACCGAAATGGGCAAAGGCGTGCTCATGTGCAGCGAACAGCGACGCCAGTTGTTCGTCGGCGAATGCTTCCACGTAGGCGCGTCGCGAGTAGCCCAGGGTCATGACGAAGAAGTGGATCGTCGCTGTGGTGTCGCCCAGCTTCACCTTGGTCTGTCCCCAGTCAATCTGCGCCTGCTGTCCGGGCGCTGTCTCGAACCGGCGCTGCGTCAGCGCGGCCAAGGTTGACTCGGCGCGCAGCGGCCGCACGGCGAGCTTCACGCTGTCGTAGCCGCCTTGGTAGCCACGCGTGGCCTTGAGTTCCTGAAACAGAATGCGGGCCGAATAATTGACCTGCCCGGCGCGCGTCGCCAGCCAGTCGTGGTGCGCGTCGAGCACGGTGCTGGCCGCCGCCGGACGCTGGTACGGCACCCATGCCTCCTGTCGCATCCAGTAACGGACTGTCTTGCGATCCAACTCCAGCAGTCGCGCCATCGCAGATACCGTGCTGCCGCCGGCGTGCAGACGGCGAATTTCCTCCCACCGTTCCTTGTTAAGCACTTGAGCCTCCGTGTCAGTTCGCGACACGGATAAGTTAGCGCAGCCGCTAGCGGCTACCGGCTCGATTGCCGTATTTCCTTCCAGATCCAACCCTTCCATTTTTGAGCTCCTTCAAAAATGGGTGGGGAAAATTCAATTCCCACAGGTGGGGATTATTGGGTTCCCACTGACA
>NZ_JBXALQ010000056.1:0-2394 GCF_058799615.1 Duganella sp. GW822-FHT06D06 | reverse complement strand
GGCGGCTGTTGTGGCGGCAGGTGTGGCGGCCGGCGGCGTGGCGGCCGCCGTCGGGCCGGCGCCGGCCGCGTGCTGGCCGCCGATGGTGCCCGACACGCTGCGCTGGGCCATTGCGGGCGCGGCGGCCAGGGCCGCCGCGAGGATCAGGGTTGAGCTCAGTGCGTGCTTCATTTATTCAGTTTTCGGATACGTTCGGAAGGCGTGATGATGTCGGTCAGGCGGATACCGAACTTGTCGTTCACCACCACCACCTCGCCCTGGGCGATCAGGCAGCCGTTGACCAGCACGTCCATCGGCTCGCCGGCCAGGCCGTCCAGCTCCACCACCGAGCCCTGCGCCAGTTGCAGCAGGTTTTTGATGGCGATCTTGGTGCGGCCCAGTTCGACCGTCAGCTGCACCGGAATATCGAGGATGAAGTCGATATCGTTATGGGTTTCGGTCTTGCTCGGCGTGCTGGAGAAATCCGTGAACACGGCGGCGCTGGCGGCCTGCGACTGCTGTTTCTCCAACGCGGCCGCTTCCGCCTGGGCTTGCTCGGCAATGGCCGCGCCCCACGGATCGTCGTCCATCGTATCGTCTTGATTATCCGACATGCTTCTCTCCTGTATTGCGGTCACCGGCAGCGGTTGCGCCGGTGTTATTTGATGTTATCGGCATTGGCCAGCAATTTCTCCACCTTGAGCGCGTATTGTCCATTCATCACGCCGTAGCTGCAATCCATGACCGGCACGCCGTCGACCGTGGCCGACAGCAGTTCCGGGATGGTCAGCGGGATGATGTCGCCCACGCGCATATTGAGGATCTCGTCGAAATTGACCTTGGCCGTGCCCAGCGAGGCGACGATTTCCACCTCGGCGATCTGGATCTGCTGCGTCATCAGGCGGATCCAGCGCTTGTCCACTTCCAGCGCCTCGCCCTGCAGGCTGGAGGTCAGCGAATCGCGGATCGGCTCGATCATCGAGTACGGCATGCAGAAGTGGATCTGGCCGGAGACCGAGCCCAGCTCCACCGTGAAGGTGGACGCCACCACCACCTCGTTGGGGGTGGCGATGTTGGCGAACTGGGTATTCATTTCCGAGCGGATGTACTCGAACTCGACCGGATACACCGGTTCCCACGACTTGGTGTAGGCCTCGAACACGATGTCCAGGATGCGCAGGATGATGCGCTGCTCGGTCTGGGTGAAGTCGCGGCCCTCGACGCGGGTGTGGAAGCGGCCGTCGCCGCCGAACAGATTGTCCACCAGCAGGAACACCAGGCCCGGATCGAACACCATCAGCGCGGTGCCGCGCAGCGGCTTCATGTGCACCAGGTTCAGGTTGGTCGGCACCACCAGGTTGCGGATGAACTCGGAATACTTGGAGACCCGCACCGAACCGACCGACACCTCGGCGCTGCGGCGCAGGAAGTTGAACAGGCCGACCCGCAGCAGGCGGGCGAAGCGCTCGTTGATAATCTCCAGCGTCGGCATGCGCCCACGGACGATACGCTCCTGGGTGGCCAGGTTGTAGGTGCGTACTCCCGCGACGTCTTCCTGCGCCTGGACGTCGTCCTGGTCGCCGTTGACGCCCTTGAGCAGGGCATCGACTTCTTCCTGGGAGAGAAAATTATCAGCCATGACGATCTACTTACTGAATGATAAACGAGGTGAACAGCACATCTTCGATGTCCTGCGGCGCGCCGCGGTCTTCGAAGGGTTCCTTGAGCTGGCCGATGATTTCCTTGGCCAGCTGGACCTTGCCTTCCGGCGTATTGATGTCCATGGCGCGCTTGCTCGACAGCAGCAACAGCATGCGGCTGCGCACCTTGGCCATATTGTTCTTGACGTTTTCCTTCTCTTCCAGCCCGCCCACTTCCAGCGTGAAGGCGATTTGCAGGTACTGGTCGGCGCCGCTGTCGCCCGGTTGCAGGTTGACCGTGAACGGCTCGACCGGCACGTATTCCGGCGGACCGGTCTTGGCCTTCTTGGCATTCTTGTGCTTGCCCTTGGCCGGCGCCTCTTCCTCGCCGGCGTCGGCTTTGCCATGCAAGAAGAACCAGGCCGCACCACCGCCGGCCGCGCCCAATACCAGCACCACCGCCAGGATGATGATGATCAGTTTTTTGCTGCCGCCGCCGCTAGGCGCAGCTTCAACTTTCTGATCGGCTTTCATTTTTGGGTTCGCTTTCAAAATTGCCCTTGCATGGTGCGGAAGTGGATCATGACGCCATTATGTCATTATCGGTTGGGACTGCGGCATAGCATACGTCGAAAAGAAGGGCGATCCGGGCGCTGCTTGAGGTTTCCGTAGCGAAACAAACAACAAAACCGGGAGGCAGGGTGGCCGATCCCGGTGGTGGTCGCGGCCGCGGCGGGGTCAGGCGAAGGTGTCGACCGCGCCGGCCGGCACGCGG
>NZ_JBXALQ010000055.1:0-2462 GCF_058799615.1 Duganella sp. GW822-FHT06D06 | reverse complement strand
AGGTCGCCCGTCTTGTACATGCGGGCGTTGGCTTGCTTGCTGAACGGGTCGCGCAGGAAGCGCTCGGCGGTGAGGTCCGGGCGATTCAGGTAGCCGAGCGCCACACCATCGCCGCCGACCCAGATCTCCCCGCGCGCATTGACAGGCACCGGTTGCAACGCGGCATCGAGCACATAGGCCGTGGAATTGGCAATGGGCTTGCCGATGGGAATAGACAACCCATCACTCTGGCGCGGGACGGCATAAGCGGTGCTGACCGTCGTGTTTTCGGTCGGACCGTAGCCGTTGACGACCGTCACGTGGGGCAGGCGCGCATACAGGTGCTCGATGGCCGCCGCAGGCGCAACGTCGCCGCCAACCAGGATGTGGGTCAGCGACGCCAGGCTGCCGGTGTCGGGATGCGTTGCAAATTGTTCGAACAGTACCGGTGTCGCAAACAGAGTCGAGACCGCGTGCCTGCCGATCTGCGCGACCAGGGTGCGCAAATCGATCTTGGCGCCGGGATAGAGTGCAAGGACGCCACCGTTGAGCAAGCAGCCCCAGATCTCCATGGTGGCGGCGTCGAACGCAATCGAACCGTTTTGCAACAACACGGTGGCGCTGGAGAATGGCAGGAAACGATTGTTGCATGCCAGGCGCAGCACACCGCGATGCGGCACCACCACGCCCTTGGGCAGGCCGGTCGATCCCGAGGTGTACATCAGGTATGCGGCGGCAGTCGCCGTGTTACGCGCCACCTGCGGTTGCGGGGGATTGACGGTGGGCTGGCCAGCGAGAAGATTGGCGAAGGCCGCATGATCGAGTAGCATGACCGGGGCGGAGCCGGGCGGCAGGCCCAGGTGCTGCTGGGTCAGTACCACGACGGGGGCGCTGTCCTCCAGCATGTAGGCCAGTCGGTCCTGCGGATAGGCCGGGTCGAGCGGCAGATAGGCGCCGCCGGCCTTGAGGATGGCCAGCAGGCCGACCACCATCTCGAAGCTGCGCTCGACGCAAAGGGCCACGCGCGTATCCGGCGCCACGCCCTGGGCGATCAGGTGGTGGGCCAGCTGGTTGGCGCGGCGGTTCAACTCGCCGTAGCTTAGTTGCTGGTCGTCGAACACGAGGGCCGTCGCGTCAGGCCGGCGCGCGGCCTGGGCTTCGAACAGCTGATGCACCAGCATGTCACGCGGGTAATCGGTCGCGGTGTGGTTGAAGTCCACCAGCAGCTGTGTGCGCTCGTCGGCCGGCAGCACGTCCAGCATCGCCACCTGCAACGTGGCATCGTGTTCCAACGCATCCACCAGCGCCGTGACTGCGCAGTGCAGATAGCTTGCCATGCGCGCCGCGTCGAGGCCGCCGGCACATTGGGCGGTGATGGCATAGTCCTCGCCCAGGTCGTCCACCGAGACGGTGATCGGGTAATTGGTGCGCTCTTCACCATCGAGCAAGGTAATACCATCGAGTCCGTCCAGATTGCCGGACGTCGATGCCGGCCGCGAGTGGCGGAAGTTGAGCAGCGTGGTGAACAAGGGCGCGGGGGCCTGCACGCCGCTGCAGCGTTGGGCCAACGCTAGCGGGGCGTGTTCATGCTCCAGCAGCTCGGCGAGCCGGCGGCTGGTTTCGGCGAGCGCCTGCCCGACGCTGAGCTGGCCGAGCGGCAGGCGCAGCGGCAGCGTGTTGATGAACAGGCCGAGCATGCGGTCGGCGGCGTCGCTGCCTTGCAGGCGCCCAAACAGCACGGTACCGAACACGACATCGTCACGGCCGCAACAGGCCGCCAGCACGCGCGCCCAGGCCAGATGGAACAGCGTCGCGGCCGTGGTGCCGTGGCGCTGCGCGTTCTGGCGGATGCGCAGCGCCAGCATGGGGGCCAGCGCCAAACGGCTTTCATGCACATTGGCACCGCTGCCGTGGGTGTCGAGCACGTCAAACGGCGCGCACGGCTCGAGGACGTCGCCCAACTGGCGTTTGAAGTAGGCTTCGTGCACGGCCTGCGGCGTGGCGGACAATTGCGCAATGAAATTGCGGTAAGGCCGGGCTGCCGGCAGCTCGGCCGCACGGCCTTGCAACACTAGCCCGATTTCATCGATCAACAATTCCATCGTCATGTGGTCACCAACCAGGTGGTGGAAGACGAGCACCATCTGCCAGGCATCCGAGTGCGGATCGCTGGTGACGAAGGGCACAATCAGCGGCGCCTGGCTGAGGTCGAGGCACAGGCTGCGCGGATCGGCCAGCGCTACTTCCCGCACCTGCAGCGGCGCGGCGCGTTGTACCAGTTGAACCGGGTGTTCCAGACCCTGACTATGAATGGCGGTGCGCAGGACGTCGTGGCGATCGATGATGTTCTGCAAGGCCACCAGGAAACGGTCCAAATGGTGGCGGCTGTCGAAGCGCAAGCCAGTATGCAGCAGGTAGGCATCGCCCGACGTGGACAGCAAATGGTGGAACAGAATACCTTCCTGCAGCGGCGCGAGCGGATA
>NZ_JBXALQ010000054.1:0-2563 GCF_058799615.1 Duganella sp. GW822-FHT06D06 | reverse complement strand
AACCTGCTAAGGTTATAGGGACAAGCCGTACGGGCAATTAGTATCAGTTAGCTTAATGCATTACTGCACTTCCACACCTGACCTATCAACGTCCTGGTCTCGAACGACCCTTCAAAGAGCTCAAGGCTCTGGGAAATCTCATCTTAAGGCAAGTTTCCCGCTTAGATGCTTTCAGCGGTTATCTCTTCCAGACTTAGCTACCCGGCAATGCCACTGGCGTGACAACCGGTACACCAGAGGTCTGTCCACTCCGGTCCTCTCGTACTAGGAGCAGCCCCCTTCAAATTTCCAACGCCCACGGCAGATAGGGACCAAACTGTCTCACGACGTTTTAAACCCAGCTCACGTACCACTTTAAATGGCGAACAGCCATACCCTTGGGACCGGCTACAGCCCCAGGATGTGATGAGCCGACATCGAGGTGCCAAACTCCCCCGTCGATATGAACTCTTGGGAGGAATCAGCCTGTTATCCCCAGAGTACCTTTTATCCGTTGAGCGATGGCCCTTCCATACAGAACCACCGGATCACTATGTCCTACTTTCGTACCTGCTCGACTTGTCAGTCTCGCAGTTAAGCACGCTTATGCCATTGCACTATCGTCACGATGTCCGACCGTAACTAGCGTACCTTCGAACTCCTCCGTTACACTTTAGGAGGAGACCGCCCCAGTCAAACTGCCTACCATGCACTGTCCCCGACCCGGATAACGGGCCAAGGTTAGAACCTCAAATGAACCAGGGTGGTATTTCAAGGTTGGCTCCACGATGACTGGCGTCACCGCTTCAAAGCCTCCCACCTATCCTACACAGATTGATTCAAAGTCCAATGCAAAGCTACAGTAAAGGTTCATGGGGTCTTTCCGTCTAGCCGCGGGTAGATTGCATCATCACAAACACTTCAACTTCGCTGAGTCTCGGGAGGAGACAGTGTGGCCATCGTTACGCCATTCGTGCAGGTCGGAACTTACCCGACAAGGAATTTCGCTACCTTAGGACCGTTATAGTTACGGCCGCCGTTTACTGGGACTTCAATCAAGAGCTTGCACCCCATCATTTAATCTTCCAGCACCGGGCAGGCGTCACACCCTATACGTCCACTTTCGTGTTTGCAGAGTGCTGTGTTTTTATTAAACAGTCGCAGCCACCAGTTTATTGCAACCCGTTCACCCTACTGAAGTAAATCAGCCAAGCTACAAGGGCGTACCTTTTCCCGAAGTTACGGTACCAATTTGCCGAGTTCCTTCTCCCGAGTTCTCTCAAGCGCCTTAGAATACTCATCTCGCCCACCTGTGTCGGTTTGCGGTACGGTCTCGTATGACTGAAGCTTAGAGGCTTTTCTTGGAACCACTTCCGATTGCTTCAGCACCTAAGTGCCTCGTCCCAGTCCCTTGAATCCTGCGCCCGGATTTGCCTAAGCGCCTTCTATGAACCAGAAACCAACTATTCCAACAGTTGGACAACCTTCCGCGATCCGTCCCCCCATCGCATCATACGACGGTGCAGGAATATTAACCTGCTTCCCATCAGCTACGCATCTCTGCCTCGCCTTAGGGGCCGACTCACCCTGCTCCGATGAACGTTGAACAGGAAACCTTGGGCTTACGGCGTGGGGGCTTTTCACCCCCATTATCGCTACTCATGTCAGCATTCGCACTTCTGATACCTCCAGCATCCTTTACAAGACACCTTCGCAGGCTTACAGAACGCTCTCCTACCATATGCTTACGCATATCCGCAGCTTCGGTGACTGGCTTAGCCCCGTTACATCTTCCGCGCAGGACGACTCGATCAGTGAGCTATTACGCTTTCTTTAAATGATGGCTGCTTCTAAGCCAACATCCTGACTGTTTTAGCCTTCCCACTTCGTTTTCCACTTAGCCAATCTTTGGGACCTTAGCTGGCGGTCTGGGTTGTTTCCCTCTTGACGCCGGACGTTAGCACCCGACGTCTGTCTCCCAAGCTCGCACTCATCGGTATTCGGAGTTTGCAATGGTTTGGTAAGTCGCGATGACCCCCTAGCCATAACAGTGCTCTACCCCCGATGGTGATACTTGAGGCACTACCTAAATAGTTTTCGGAGAGAACCAGCTATTTCCAAGTTTGTTTAGCCTTTCACCCCTACCCACAGCTCATCCCCTAATTTTTCAACATTAGTGGGTTCGGACCTCCAGTGCGTGTTACCGCACCTTCATCCTGGCCATGAGTAGATCACTTGGTTTCGGGTCTACACCCAGCGACTATCGCCCTATTCGGACTCGATTTCTCTACGGCTTCCCTATATGGTTAACCTTGCCACTGAATGTAAGTCGCTGACCCATTATACAAAAGGTACGCAGTCACGGAACAAGTCCGCTCCTACTGTTTGTATGCACACGGTTTCAGGATCTATTTCACTCCCCTCCCGGGGTTCTTTTCGCCTTTCCCTCACGGTACTGGTTCACTATCGGTCGATTACGAGTATTTAGCCTTGGAGGATGGTCCCCCCATATTCAGACAGGATTTCTCGTGTCCCGCCCTACTTGTCGCACGCTTAGTTCCACACATCGCATTTCGAATACGGG
>NZ_JBXALQ010000053.1:0-2877 GCF_058799615.1 Duganella sp. GW822-FHT06D06 | reverse complement strand
ACAACGGTCATTGTTTCTCCTTGATGGCGGCAGTGTCCTGCCAAATGACCGTTTACACAAAATTATTTACACCCTCTGACCACCAGTTCTATCGAATCCATCCCGTTTCATCCTGGACGCGCAGCATGTCACGAGCTATTTAACACCTGGCTCATGCACGACGAATACGAGGCAATCGACCGACTTCGGCTAATACTAGACACCATTCGATTGGGATTAGAAAGCGCTCAGCGGCTGCTTCGCCCTTCGCTAGATGCAGCATTGGAGGCCGGTGCCGGTAGCGATACCAACGATTCAACTCTTGCGGGGCGTGCAATTGGAATTCTTCAAACGAACGGTGAAGGACCAAGCGAAGACGAGCTTGAAAAATTCGTTAAATATAGCTCTTACAACCTTGCGGTTGCTGCCGTTGCTCTAATCGCGGCGCGTGGTACTCAAGATGCGGCGGATCTGTTGATGCGGCTCTACCAGGAAACTGACTCAGCATGGCTCCGACCAGACATACTTACCAATTTGGAACCGCTTGCCAGTCGCCTTGGCCACCGCATCATGCGAACTGGAAATACCCTGTCTTCCGTGCTGGCTTAGAAATAACTCGGTCGGCGAGTTTGGGCTCAACTCGGCTGCACGGTCATGGTTCGTTTATATTCTGTGAATGCCAAAATCACACGGCTCAATAAACTGTAGGCTTGGCCGATGAAGACGCCTAATGCTGCGCAAGGGGACAATTTGACGTAATGCCCGTTGTACGTCATGCCGCCGGCGTTCCCGCCCGCGCCGCCAGACCATGTTCCAGCGTCGTGCCAAGACACTTATGAAAGACCAGGCCCGCCAGAATCTGAGACTCCACTACGTGACGGGAAAAATTAGAACTTCCGCTTTGGGGTGGGGATTCAACCGGTCATCAGACGCCGTGTCAAGTCGAAGCCGAACAAGTATATTTACCGCGACTACCGGCACGTTGATAACGATTGGTGACGCGGCACATCATCGAAACTTAGCGCTGGTGCCGAAGTCATTTCGATTCCCCCCGCGTCTGGCGGTGTGTAGCGCCGATCGCCGATTCCTCCCTAGTGTCGCGTGGTTCGACCTGGTTTTTGGCCGGAAAAGCCGGACCACGCTGCGCGACGCGCGAGTCGATCCACTGCATCACGTCATCCTGCAGCCACGCCACCGCGCGCGCCGACAGCTTCACAGGTGCGGGGAACGAATGCTGTTTGATTGCGCGGTACAGCGTTGCGCGCGATAGGCCGCATAGCTGCAGCACTTCGCGAATGCGGATCAAGCGTCGCGCGCCGGATAAAGTCTTGTTGGTGTCCATATTCGTTCTCCCTCGTTTCGAACAGCCTTTAGGTAAAGTAGCCGTTTCGAACAGCGCGGTGCTTGCGACAACGCTATAACCGTTGCATAAGCGGATGGCGGATCGCGTTATATTCTTGCGCGCCTTGTCGCTATCAGATATTTTCTCGCGCTGCATGGTGACGTGAAAGCTGGTGTTGATAGTTGGCTGGGATGCCTTAGGAGCTTGATATTATCAAGCGAAATTAAGCGGAGGCGTCGAATGCAGGATAGGCTCGCGCCGGTAAATGTGCTCCACTTCTTTTGGGTAAGCTCTCCTTGTGCGCATGGACTGGTTTCTTAACAGCCCGAAGATCGCAATTGCTTCAGTCGGAAGTTCAGGTACGCAGTGAAAGGGAGGGCGCAGCTTTCTCGACAAATAAATTGAAGAGAATTTTGTGCCGGTGATCTTGGTAGGATGGCCGATGGAGGAAAATATGGTTTTCGCCGCGAAGGGATCGTCCTTCGCGCATCTTGGCATCATGCCAGGCGTAGCGCTCGTCACGCGCCCTTAGTCTCCACATTTGTTTTTAGATTGGCTGCGCCTTTGAGCGAGCCCGCGATCAGCCTGGATAGGCTGCATCCATATTGCGCATCCTTCCCTTGAGGGAGCTGCGCGTCACATCGTGCGCATTCACGCACCGTCCCCACCTCACGCGGCGATCTGCCGCCGCGTGCATGTCGATACGCCGCCCTAGTCCGCGGCGCAAACCGCGCGTCGTTACTGGCGGCCTGCTGCCAGTGACGACGCGCTAGCAACCAAGCGCTATATGGGCTCCGCCACGGATTTCTCAGTGACGGCGGCCAGTGACAGCGGATCTACCGCTATCAGCGCAGCAGAACGCTGCTTGCCAACCATGCCCCTCGTGGGCCGACAACGTGTGCGAGGCACACCCCATGGACCCTGGGTAACTGGTCCCACCGCGATCAGGCTTCTACAAGGAGCGGATCGCGGCGCCATACGCGCATGCGGCGCGGGCAAGCAGTGAACATACCGCATACACGGGAGTGGTGTCCCGGGGCCTTTACAAACCGTCCTTGCTGCGGCAAGCACGGTGGCCAGAAACACTGACCTGACTCGATCACACCAAGTTTGTTTTTAGGAGCATGCGATGCGCGACTTGAACTATCAACTTAAGCAGCTGTGCGACCGCAATCGCGATGGCAGCTATGCCACGCAGTCCGACCGCGCGCGGATACTCTCGCACGTGGCCAACCAGTTGCACGATCTCGGATATCGCCATATGAATGCTGACAGTCTGCGTCCCAAGCATGTGGATGCGCTGGTGCAGCAATGGAAGGCCGATGGCGTTAGCGCCGGCACGATGAAGAACCGTATGAGCGCCATGCGATGGTGGGCGCGGAAGATTGGCAAGGACAACATCATCGCGCGCGACAACGGCAGCTACGATATCGACAAGCGCACCTTTGTCACCAACATCTCCAAGGCCAAGGTGCTTGACTGTCAGTGGGAACCCAATAATCCCCACCTGTGGGAATTGAATTTTCCCCACCCATTTTTGAAGGAGCTCAAAAATG
>NZ_JBXALQ010000052.1:0-3996 GCF_058799615.1 Duganella sp. GW822-FHT06D06 | reverse complement strand
CTCGCCGTAGCTTAGTTGCTGGTCGTCGAACACCAGGGCCGGCGCCTCTGGTTGGCGCGTGGCCTGGGCTTCGAACAACTGGTGCACCAGCAAATCGCGCGGGTAATCGACGGCGGTGTCGTTGAAGTCCACCAGCAGTTGTGCGCGCTCGTCGGCCGGCAGCACGTCCAGCGTCGCCACCGGCAACGTGGCATCGTGTTCCAACGCGTCCACCAGCGCCGTGACCGCGCAGTGCAGATAGCTTGCCATGCGCGCCGCATCGAGGCCGCCGGCACACTGCGCGGTGATGACAAAGTCCTCGTCCAGATCGTCCACCGAGACGGTGACTGGATAGTTGGTGCGCTCTTCGCCGCCCGACAAGGTGATACCTTCAAGTCCATCCAGATGGGCGGACGCCGATGCCGGCCGCGAGTGGCGGAAGTTGAGCAGCGTGGTGAACAAGGGCGTGGGCGCCTGCACGCCGCTGCAGCGTTGGGCCAACGCTAGCGGGGCGTTTTCATGCTCCAGCAGCTCGGCGAGCCGGCGGCTGGTTTCGGCGAGCGCCTGCCCGACACTGAGCTGGCCGAGCGGCAGGCGCAACGGCAGCGTGTTGATGAACAGGCCGAGCATGCGGTCGGCGGCGTCGCTGCCTTGCAAGCGCCCAAACAGCACGGTACCGAACACGACATCGTCACGGCCGCAACAGGCCGCCAGCACGCGCGCCCAGGCCAGATGGAACAGCGTCGCGGCCGTGGTGCCGTGGCGCTGCGCGTTCTGGCGGATGCGCCGCGCCAGCATGGGTGCCAGCGCCAAACGGCTTTCATGCACATTGGCACCGCTGCCGTGGGTGTCGAGCACGTCAAACGGCGCGCACGGCTCGACGATGTCGTCCAACTGGCGTTTGAAGTAGGCTTCGTGCACGGCCTGCGGTGTGGCGGACAATTGCGCAATGAAATTGCGGTAAGGCTGGGCTGCCGGCAGCTCGGCCGCACGGCCTTGCAACACTAGGCCGATTTCATCGATCAACAACTCCATCGTCATGTGGTCACATACCATGTGGTGGAAGACGAGCACCATCTGCCAGGCATCCGAGTGCGGATCGCTGGTGATAAAGGGCATAATCAGCGGCGCCTGGCTGAGGTCGAGGCGCAGGCTGTGCGGATCGGCCAGCGCTGCTTCCCGCACTTGCAGCGGCGCGGCGCGTTGTACCAGTTGAACCGGACGTTCCAGTCCCTGACTATGAATGGCGGTGCGCAGGATGTCGTGGCGATCGATGACGTTCTGCAAGGCCGCCAGGAAACGGTCCAGATGGCGGCGGCTGTCGAAGCGCAAGCCAGTGTGCAGCAGGTAGGCATCGCCCGACGTGGACAGCAAATGGTGGAACAGAATACCTTCCTGCAGCGGCGCGAGCGGATAGATGTCCTGGATATTGGGGGCGCCGCCGGTTGTGCCGGCAACAATGCCGTCAATCTCCGCCTGGGATAGCGATACCAGCGGGAGCAGCTCGGGCGAGATATGCTGATGCACTTGCAGCAGCGGGTTGGCCGGGATCTCGACCGCCATGACGGTGTTCGATTCGATCGCCGCCGCCAGTGCCGACAGCGTCGGGTTGCTGAAGATGGATTTCACATCGACCAGCAGCTCCTTTTGCCGCAAGCGTTCGATCATGCCGATGATGAGCAGCGAGTGGCCGCCCAGTTCGAAGAAATGGTCGTGGCGGCCGACCTGTTCGATACCCAGCAGCTCTTGCCAGATGGTGGCGATCACCGTCTCGATGTGACCTTGCGGCGCCTCGTAACCTCGGTCAACCAGCGCCGAGCGGTCCGGAGCGGGCAGGGCCTTGCGGTCGAGCTTGCCGTTCGGGGTCAGCGGGAAGGCGTGCAGCGTGACGAAGGCGGCCGGCACCATGTAGTCGGGCAGGTTGGCGGCCAGGGCGGCGCGCAGGTCGGCGGCGGACGGCGCGGCGCCATCCTGGGCGACCAGGTAAGCCACCAGGCGCTTGTCGCCCGGCTGGTCCTCGCGCGCGACGACCAGCGCCTCGCGCACGCCGTCGCAGGCGGCCAGACGCGATTCGATCTCGCCCAGTTCGACGCGGAAGCCACGGAGCTTGACCTGGAAGTCGTTGCGCCCCAGGTAGTCGAGATTGCCGTCGGCCAGCCAGCGGCCCAGGTCGCCCGTCTTGTACATGCGGGCGTTGGCTTGCTTGCTGAACGGGTCGCGCAGGAAGCGCTCGGCGGTGAGCTCAGGACGGTTCAGGTAACCGAGCGCCACACCATCGCCGCCGACCCAGATTTCTCCCTGCACGTTGACCGGCACCGGTTGCAACGCGGCATCGAGCACATAGGCCGTGGAGTTGGCGATGGGTTTGCCGATCGGAAGAGGCAACACATGGCCCTGGCGCGGCACGGCGTAGCAGGTGCTAAACGTCGTATTTTCGGTCGGACCGTAGACGTTGACAACCGTCACGTGGGGCAGGCGCGCGTGGAGATGCTCGATTGCCGCCACGGGAGCGACGTCGCCGCCGACCAGGATGTGGCTCAGCGATGCGAGGCTTCCGGTGTCGGGATGCATCGCAAATTGTTCGAACAGCGCCGGCGTCGCAAACATCGACGAGACCGCGTGCTTGCCGATCTGCGCGATCAGGGTGCGCAGATCGATCTTGGCGCCGGGATAGAGTGCAAGAACACCGCCGTTGAGCAAGGCGCCCCAGATCTCCAGGGTGGCGGCGTCGAACGCAATCGAACCGCATTGCAACAACACGGTGGTGCTGGACAAGGGCATGAAGCGATTGTTGCATACCAGGCGCAGTACGCCGCGATGCGGCACCACCACGCCTTTGGGCAGGCCGGTCGAACCCGAGGTGTACATCACGTATGCCGTGGCAGTGGCCGTGTTACGCGCCGCCTGCGCTTGCGGCGGATTGACGGTGGGCTGGCCGGCGAGAACGTCGGCGAAGGCCGCATGATCGAGTAGCATGACCGGGGCGGCGCCGGGCGGCAGGCCCAGGTGCTGCTGGGTCAGCACCACGACGGGCGCGCTGTCCTCCAGCATGTAGGCCAGTCGGTCCTGCGGATAGGCCGGGTCGAGCGGCAGATAGGCGCCGCCGGCCTTGAGGATGGCCAGCAGGCCGATCACCAGGTCGAAGCCGCGTTCGACGCAGAGGGCCACGCGGTCGTCCGGCGTCACTCCCTGGGCGATCAGGTGGTGGGCGAGCTGGTTGGCGCGGCGGTTCAACTCGCCGTAGCTTAGTTGCTGGTCGTCGAATACCAGGGCCGGCGCGTCAGGCTGGCGCGCGGACTGGGCCTCGAACAGCTGGTGCACCAGCAAGTCGCGCGGGTAAGCGGTCGCGGTGTCGTTGAAGTCCACCAGCAGTTGCTCACGCTCGGCCTGGCCGAGCAGGGGCAGCGTGGCCAGCGCTTGCGTTGGCTCGGCCACCATCGCAGTCAACAAGTTCTCGAAGTAGACGGCGAAGCGTTCCACGGAATTGCGCTCGAACAGGTCGCTGGCGTAGTCGATGGCGCCGGATAGTACGCCGTCGGTTTCGGCCAGGTTCAGCGACAGGTCGAACTGCACGGTGGTCCGGGCCATCGGCAGGGAAGCCAGATGCAGGCCCGGCAATTGCAGTTCGCTTTGCGGCGTGTTGTTGAGCGCGAACATCGACTGGAACAGCGGGCTGTGGCTCAGGCTGCGCGGCGGATTGAGGGCCTCGACCACTTGCGCGAACGGCAGGTCCTGGTGAGCCAACGCCTGCAAGGTGCTGTTGCGGACCTGCTCAATCAGCGCAGCGGCACTGGCTTGCTCAGCCAGGCGCACGCGCAGCGCCAGGGTGTTGACGAAGAAACCTATCAGGGGTTCAAGCTGCGCATGCTGGCGGTTGGCCACCGGGGTGCCGACGACGAGGTCGTCCTGCCCGCTCAGGCGGGCCAGCAAGGTGGCCCAACCGGCCATCAGGGTCATGAACAGGGTGGCGTCCTGGCGGTGCGCCAGCGCTTGCAGGCCGGCGCTGAGCTCGGCCGA
>NZ_JBXALQ010000051.1:0-4112 GCF_058799615.1 Duganella sp. GW822-FHT06D06 | reverse complement strand
GTGCAGTCCGGCAAGGACATCGTCGTCGCCGGCAGTGAGCTGAGCGCCACCGGCGCGCTGACCCTGAACGCGGGCCGCGACCTGCTGGTGGCCCGCGCGCAGCAGAGCGACAGCGAGCAGTACAGCGAACAACACGAGCGCAGCGGCTTCTCGTTCAATGTCGCCTCCGGCGCGCTCGGCTACAGCAAGAGCGAACAGGCCAAGGCCGGCAACGGCGACACGGTGACGCAGGTGGGCAGCGTGCTCAGCGGCGGCAGCATCAGCGCCAGCAGCGGACGCGACACGGTCATCCGTGGCAGCACGGTGGTGGCCGACAAGGACATCGTCATCGACGCCGGGCGCAACCTGAGCATCGTCAGCGCCGAGAACAGCAGCGACGGCGCGTCGTCGAGCAGCAGCAAGAAGTCCGGTTCGATCGGCACGACGTTCCAGCCGGCCATTGGCACGGTCAAGAACGCGAGCGACGGCACCAGTGCCAGCGTGACGCAGGTGGGCAGCCAGATCGCCAGCCTGGGCGGCAATGTGATGCTCAAGGCGGGCGAGCAGTACACGCAAACGGCCAGCGAGGTGACGGCGCCGCAAGGCGACATCGGCATCAGCGCCAGGGACGTGCTGATCAACACTGCCATGAACAGCAGCGACAGCAGCGACCATACGACCTACAACAAGACGGCCATCGGTGGCACGGTCAGCATGCCGCTGGTCGATGCGTTGAAGAGCGCGAACAGCATGGTCAGCGCGGCGAAGAACACCAGTGACGGCCGCATGCAGGCGCTGGCGGCGTTGAACGCGGCGGGCAGCCTCAGCGACGCATATGCCGCCGCCGGCGCCATTAAAGGCATCCAGAGCGCGGGCATCAGGGTGAGTGTCAGCCTTGGCAACCAGACGAGCGACAGCACGGTGGTGCACGCCAGCGATACGGCTGTGGGCTCGACCATCTCGGCCGGCGGCAGCGTGACCATCAACGCGAGCGGCGCCGGCAAGGGCAGCAACCTGACGGCGATCGGCAGCGACATCAAGGCCGGCAAGGACGTCAACCTGTCGGCCGACAACCAGGTGAATTTGCTGGCGGCGCAAAGCACGGCCAGCCAGCACAGCACCAACAGTTCCAGCGGCAGCAGCATCGGCATCGGCTTTGGCATTGGCGGCACGTCGAACGGCTTCACGATCGATTTGGCGGTGAGCCAGGCGCGCGGCAAGGCCGACGGCGACGACATCGGCTACACCAATAGCCACGTGACGGCCGGCAACCAGGTCAACCTGAACAGCGGCGGCGATACGACGTTGAAGGGCGGCGTGATCGCGGCGCCGACGGTGGTGGCCGACATCGGCGGCAACCTGAACATCGAGAGCCTGCAGGACAGCAGCAAGTTCAACAGCAAGCAAAGCAGTTCCGGCTTGAATGCCAGCCTGTGCATTCCACCATTCTGCTATGGCGCCAGCACGGTGGGCGGCAGCATCGGCAAGTCGCATGTGGACGGCGATTTCCTGTCGGTGCTGGAACAAAGCGGCATCAAGGCAGGCGACGGCGGCTTCCAGGTGGCGGTGGCCGGCAACACCGATCTGAAGGGCGGCCTGTTGAGCAGCAGCCAGACGGCCATCGACCGGGGCAACAACGTGCTGGTCACCGGCAGCCTGACCACCAGCGACTTGCAGAACAAGGACCACTATGATGCCGGCGGCTTCGCGTTGTCTGGTTCGGTCAGCGGCAAGATGGGCGACCAGAGCAAGTTGCCCGACACACTGAGCAAGGAACAAAAAGACGCGGCGACCGCCGACGGCAAGCCGGGCGCCAGCGGCGGCTTCGGCTCGGCCAGCGGTGACCAGGGCAGCACGACCGCAAGCGGCATCAGCGGCGGCCTGATCGCCATCACCGACCAGGCCAAACAACTGGCGACGGGCAAGGATGCGGCGACAGCCGTGGCTGGCGTGGATCGTGATGTGACGACGGAATCGGCTGCGGCCAAGGCTGGCGCGCTGACCAAGGGCTG
Organism: Duganella sp. GW822-FHT06D06; assembly: GCF_058799615.1. NCBI lineage: Bacteria > Pseudomonadati > Pseudomonadota > Betaproteobacteria > Burkholderiales > Oxalobacteraceae > Duganella > Duganella sp. GW822-FHT06D06. The sequence continues at coordinate 2,121 of NZ_JBXALQ010000051.1, read as the reverse complement.
GGATGCGCAGCAGTTGCAGAAGGACGTCGACGCCCAGATCGCCATCACGCAGGAGTTCAGCAAGCAGGCGCCGAAGGCGATTGCAGACTTTGCGGATAAGCGCATATTGGATATCAAAGTCCAGATGAACAAGGAAACCGACGCAGTCAAGTATGCAACGCTGAGGGACGAACTCGACAAGTGGGACGAAGGCGGGGCATATCGCACGGCCTTGCATATGGCAGCTGGCGGATTGAGTGGTGGGGTGGCGGGAGCCATCGGCGCTGCAGCGAGCGCTGCTTCAGCAGACCTGCTGGCTGATCTTCAATTAGGTACGAAAGCTGCGTTGGAGCAGAAGGGGATGAGCTCGGAGCAGGCTGGTATGGTGGCGCAAGGAATCGCCGAGCTGACTTCACTGGGACTCGGTGCTGCGGTTGGTGGGACTGTAGGGGCTGCGACTGCGATCACGACCGACACCAATAATCGGCAATTGAATCAAGGCGACAAGACAGTGGCCAAGCGATTGGCACAACTGAGCGGTGGCGCCTACACGGAGGCGCAGTTGCTGGGGGCATTGCGCGACGCGGGCTTGAAAGATAGCCAAGGCAGGGTGATCGTACAGGAGGGCACGCGCGAACTGTTCTTGAACATCAATGGTCAATTGAAGGATCCGGTCACGGGCAAACCTATCCAAGAGACCTTAAATGCCGATGGCTCAATCATATTGCGGCCAGAGCCGAACAATCCTACCCGTAGCTTGATTGAGGATAAACCCACGGTACCCGGTAACGACGTGATGGCCTATATCATTGCCAACACTGGTGGCACGGCCAGTCCTTATATCTTCACGCCGTCAAAGATTTCTGCTCCCTATCAGGGGCTGCCTCCCGCTCCGGAGGGAACGCATCGTGTCACTATGGTCGTAGACGGCATCAGCTTTTCGCCCTTGGCTGCATCTTGCCCGGCTGCGAGCTGCACCAACGGAGATCCAATAGCGGCTGCGATACCTGATGCGGAGACTAAGGCTTATACTGATGCAGTTGCTCGATATGAAGAGAAGAAGCTGAATATTGTTACTGCGGTGGTCGGTGTCGGCGGCGCGGTGATTCGAGCATTAGATACGACTGTTGGACTATTGAATTCAGCAAACGGGGCAAGTAACACGGTCAAGGTCGGAAGCGCTGTTGATAATATCTACAGTAGCATGCGACCAATGAAAGATGAGTTTCCTGAATTGGCTGGTGTCAATCCTCATTACGTTGAGAATGCTGGAGCAGGCGTAAATACAAACTGTATATCGTGCGTGAATGCGGCGCAACAGAGGCTTCTGGGGAATTCCCCCGATGCCGTTGCCGACGCAACAAAATACGGGAACCAAAACGGATTATTGCCATCTGCCCCATTTGGTTTTGGACCAACAACTACATCGGAAGCAGTGATAGAAGAGATGCTTGCGGCGGGTAATGGTGCAGCTCGGCCGCTCATTATCCAACAACCAGGAAGTGTTCAACATGTGATTAACGTCGTGAATCGTAATGGGCAGGTCTATTTTATTGATAGTCAAATGGGGCAGATAATCACGCTGCGCTCAACAGTACCAGTCCAACTTGGAAGACCATAACTATGAATAGCAACTTAACACCAATCTCTTTTCCTCAAGCAAGAGCGATCGCTGAGCAACATGCCAGTGCCGAGCTGGAGGAATTCGTCGGTTCATCTTCACAGATACTGAAGAGCGAATTTCTTGAGGCTGAACACTGCTGGATGTTTTTTAGAGCCGAGGAACTTCACGTTCCAACTGAGGCCACGCTTGGAATGAGATGGGCGTATGTAGTAAGCAAAAAGGGCACTTATAGCATGGTTCAGGATTTCTCTGATGATCAGCAAAGACTTGAAGCATATTTGCACACGATGTCAGATTATTTTCAGCGCCGTGGTGAGTAGGGAGGAAAGGTCTGCAACTATGCTTTAGGGAGATCAGCCACCTGACCAGCGACATCGTCTGGATGGAGACGGAAACGGTCAGCCTGCCGGACGGCACGGTGGAAGACGTGCTGGTGCCCAGGGTCTACCTGGCCCACGCGGGCGCCGACGCCGTCAAGGCCAGCGGCGCGCTGGTGACCGGCGACGGCGTCGCCATCA
>NZ_JBXALQ010000050.1:0-4395 GCF_058799615.1 Duganella sp. GW822-FHT06D06 | reverse complement strand
TGTGAAAGTAGGTTATCGTCAGGCTAGTTATATAAAGAAGCCCCTTCTGGTGATCCAGTCGGGGCTTTTTTGCGTCTCAATGCTTGTGCTCGCGCCATCAAAAATAATTAACGTGTACTATTTGGTAATTATATTGATGGGGAGACAATCATGACACGCCAACTACAATGGGCCTCTTTGAGCCTTATGGCCGCTTTGCTGGCCGCCTGCGGCGGTTCGAACGTGGACAGTACCACTCAGCGCACCGCCGGCTTACGCATGAGCGGCGTCGGCCCGACCGCGCCGCCGACCGCTTCCGCGCATACCGCACTGGTCCAGGCACTCTACCTGGCCTATTACGGCCGTGTCCCCGACGCCGGTGGCCTGGCCTTCTGGATTGGCGTCTTCGAAAAGCTCAATCTGCCCGTTACCACGTCCGGCATTTACGCCGCCTACGGCAGCGATGCCACCGTTAAAACGGTGCTCGATGGATTTGGACGAGGCACGGAAGCGTCCGATCTGTACGCCGGAACCAACGCAGAATTCGTTAATACTGTTTATATCAATTTATTTGGCCGCTATGCGGATGGCGGTACCCAGAATTTCTGGGTTGCTGCGTTGGATAGGCAGGCCGTCACCCGATCATTTGCAGCCCTGGCCATACTCGTCGGCGCGCAAGGCGATGACCTGTCGGCCCTGGCAAAAAAGAATGAAGTGGCGACCCGCTTCACGGCAGCGCTGGCCGCTGCGGGCTTGACGGATACTTCGCCCAAAGGCGTCACAGGCGTCGACCTGCTGGCCCAGGTCAATGCGACTACCGATCTGGTCGCGTACCAGGTGGCGATTGATGCCGCGGTGCAGTCGATTGCCCAGGATATAACGGCGACCAGCTTGCTACGCTACACCGCCTTCCAGAACGTCTATGGCGAGATCGCGACGCCGGTGCGGTACTGGCTGTCGTTCGGGCGAGGGACGATTCCCGTCCCTAGCGGCAAGTTGGTGTTCGGTTTGGGCGAGCGCCAGATCGGTTTTGCCAAGATCCCGGGATCGAGCAGCCCCAGCGTGTCGTACGACGCACCCATCGTCGCCTCATCGACGGTTGATGGCCAGCCTGACGGTACCGCGCCTACGGTGCTGATGCTGTGCCAGGCCGCGACTGACGGGACAACCGACGGCGTCCACAATAAATCAACGGACTTGCTGGTGCAGAATGCGGCGCAGATGATTACCAACGCCAAGGAGCTGGCAGGGCAGACACTGACTACTTACCGCGAGGATTGCGGTGTCGTGACCACGCAAAATATTGTGTTCGATGCAGAGGGCGCCGCAACGGTGACCGATGCAGGCGGCACCAAGGTGCATCCGGTCGCCTCGGTTCAGACCTTGCTGAATGGGGTACTGGCTGGCAGCCTGACGGTCAAGGATCTCTCCTGGCGCGCCTACCGTTATACCAAGGCCGGCGGCTCGGTCAAGTATGTGATCGTCAGCCGTGCGATGTCCCACGTGAGCATTCCACCGGAGATGCCGACTGTCACTGCCGGTTCCACGACAGCGCTGAGTACGCTGTCGTTGTGGTCGCAGGAATAGCCTGCATGGCGCCGCTGCTAGCGCGTCGGCGCCAGCATCGGCAGCGTCAAGGTGAAGCGCGTGCCGCCGCCGGGCTCGCTAACGACGGCGATGGTGCCGCCCAGGATTTCGGTGACGATGTTGTGAACGATATTCAGGCCCAAGCCGGAGCCGCCTACCCCCAGCTTGGTGGTGAAGAAGGGGTCGAAGATGCGCGGCAGGTAGTCCTTCTTGATGCCGACGCCGTGATCTTCAACCGATAGCGTGACCAGGCCCTGCGGTGAGAGGCTGGCCGAGATGTCGATCAGGCCTTCGCCGCGGCCGTCGTAGCCGTGCAGGATGGCGTTGTTGATCAGGTTGGAGATCACCTGTCCGATCGGGCCGGGGTAGCTTTCCATCATCAGTTCCGGCGGTATCCGCTGCTGTATCACGAATGGCGTGCGCTTGATCGTAGGCTGCAATGTCAGCACATTGCCGGCCACCACTTCGGCCAATAAAAAGCTGCGTCGTTGCGAACTGGTCTGGTCGACCGCCACCTGTTTGAAGTTGGTGACGATGTCCGCGGCGCGATGCAGATTGCGGCTCAGTATATCGACCGACAACTGTGCATTTTCGATGTAACTCTCAAATTCCTTGCGGGTGATGCCGCCTTCCTGCGTCAGGTGCTTGGTGATTTCGCTGGTCTGCATTTCAAACGTACTGGAGGCCATCAGGCTGTTGCCGATCGGCGTGTTCAGCTCATGGGCGATGCCGGCCACCATGGCCCCCAGTCCGGCCAGGCGTTCATTGCGCACCAGGTCTTCGCGTGCTTTGTCGAGCGTGGCGATCATGTCCCGCAATTCGCGATTGGCGCGACGCAGCGCCAGGTGGGTATTGATGCGCGCCAGTACCTCTTCGATCTGGAATGGCTTGGTGATGTAGTCGACGCCGCCGGCATCGAAGCCGGTGACTTTTTGCTTGGGGTCGGTCAGACCGGTCATGAAGATGACCGGGATATCCTTGGTGGCCTTGCCGGCTTTGAGGCGCCGGCAAGCTTCGAAGCCGTCGATGCCGGGCATGACGACATCGAGCAGGATCAGGTCGGGCTCGGCGAATTCCGCGCGCATCAAACCTTCGGCAGCGGTCTGCGCCAGCACGATCATGAAGCCGTGCCGTTCAAGCCGGTCCAACAGGGCCGCCAGATAGGAAAGAGAGTCGTCGACGATAAGTATCGTCGGCATCGGCACTACGGGGATCTCGCTCTGGTTCATCACGCAGCCTGAGGATATTCACGGTGGAGACAGTATATGCATACTGCTTCGGCGGCGGTGAAAAAAGAGCGAGACCGTTGCGGCTATAGCAAATTCAAGCCTTTCAACATTACCAAAAGAATCAGTACTGGCGAGATATAGCGCAGCAGGAAGAAGACGATGCGTATCGTGGACCGGTTGTCCAATGCGCCCTGGTTCGACAGCGCCCGGCCGAACTTGTCAGCGCCCCATACCCAGCCCACAAACACGGCCAGCAAGATGCCACCCAGCGGCAGCAGCACGTTGGACGAGACGAAGTCGAACAGGTCGAACATATTCATGCCGAACAGTTTGAAATCGGCCAGCACGTTGTTGGTCAACGCGCAGCTGGAGCCGAGCAGCATCAGGACGGCGATGGTCAGCAGCGTGGCCTTCGCGCGGCTCAGGCCGAAACGCTCGTGCAGGATCACGACCGGCACTTCCATCAGCGACAGCATCGCACCAGTGGCGGCCACCGATGCCAGCACGAAGAAGGCGATCATCAGCAACTGCCCGCCGGGAATCTGCGAGAACACGGCGGGAATGGTGATGAACACCAGCGCCGGCCCGGCCGCGGGTTCAAAGCCGAAAGTGAACACGGCCGGGAAGATTGCGATGCCCGCCAGCATGGAGACGCACAGATCGGCGGCCATCACGCGCAGCGTGGTCTGCGGAATATTCTGGTCGTCGCGGAAGTAAGAGCCGTAGGTCATCATCGTGCCCATGCCCAGCGACAGCTTGAAGAACGCCAGCCCCATCGCGGTCAGGATGACGCCCGCAGTGATCTTGCTGAAGTCGGGGCGGAACAGGAAGGCCAGGCCATCGACTGCCTTGTCCAGCGACAGGCTGACCGCGCACAGTACCAGCAACAGCAGGAACAGGATGGGCATCAGTTTTTTCGCGATGCCTTCGATGCCTTTGGTGACACCCATCAGCAAGATGCCGCCGATGAAGGCCAGCACGCCCCATTGCCACAACAGCGATTGCACCGGGTCGGCGATCAGCGCGCTAAAAGCGCCTTCGGTGACGTGGCGGTCGCTGCTGAGGATGGAGCCGCCGATGGCCTTGACTACATAGGCGAATACCCAGGCCACCACTTCGGAATAGAAGGACAGGATCAGGAAGGCCGCGGCCATGCCGGCCACGCCGACCAGCCACCACGGCAGGCCCTTTTTCGGACTGAGATTTTGCAGTGCTGTGATTGGATTTGCTTTGGCCGCGCGGCCCATCGTGATCTCCGCGATCATGACGGGCAGGCCGATGACCAGGGTGGCAAGCAAGTAGATCAGCAGGAAGCCGGCGCCGCCGTTGGCGCCGGTCAGATAGGGGAACTTCCATATATTGCCAAGGCCTACTGCCGAACCCAGCGTCGCCGCGAGCACGCCGAAGCTGGAGCTGAAGCCGCCACGTTTGATGGTGTGATTGGTCATTGCGTGCATTCCTGCCGTGTACATAAAGGGCGGGATTGTAGCAGCTCGAAAAAAGGCCTTGCAGATATGGAAGGAGCTTTGCTATAGTTCGCCCCCTCGCAGAACGACACACGCAAATGTGAAGTGAGCGAGAAAAAGTAGGGGTTGACGAA
>NZ_JBXALQ010000049.1:0-4420 GCF_058799615.1 Duganella sp. GW822-FHT06D06 | reverse complement strand
CTTCAGCGCTTTCGAGCTCAGTGTGATAAGGCGGGAATCCACGGTGTTCATGGGCTGCGCCACAACTACGCGCAAGACCGCTACCGCCAGCTCACCGGCTGGCAATGCCCAGCACGAGGTGGCCCCCGATTATCTCAGCTGGGCCCCGAGCAAAAGCAGCGTGATCACTCGGCGCGCCTGCTGCAGCTTCGAATGCAATCGGTTCTCTGTGGGGGAGTTCTGAGATGTCCAATTTCTGCCGCGAAGCAGCAGCCCGCGGATGCCGCTCCCTCGCTGCAAAAAAGGCGAAACTGCGCTCACGCTACGTGTCGTCACACTCTCTGGAAGCACAAGCTCTTAAGAATTGAATCCATGGGACGAACTTGGGATCGAAACGGCACCAGCTTTGAAGGGGCTTAGGCTCTGAGCAGTTTTTCGCTATCTATGGAGTAGCCTGCATGTTGCATTTCTTTAGCGATATCGTGCTTCCAATTATTGTTCGCAACATAAACAACGCCGCTAACGTCGCCGGGCATCTCTTCGGTGTCCTTTACCAGAGGCGCTACCTTCTCTCGCCCAAGCTTTGCAATTAGAAATCCATGTTCAAAGACCACGTTTTGACGCGCACGGGATTTGTAGATTCCCGCAGCAGCATCCGCCTTTGCGGCGCCAACATCATCCGGAGTGTAGAGAACGATACCGAAGCCTACATCGGTATACGCTTCGATTTTTTCAATAATGGTCATGCCCCCACTCGCTTGCTTATGGAGAATTATAGGCTCGAAGCCAAGCGTTTGAAGGAAAAGAGCAACTTCAGTTTTTAGAGTACTGTCGTGCCCGTGGACAATAAAGACCTTATTGGAGACTGGAGCTGAGGCCGTGTCTTTAATAGTACCCTGGCTCATAATGCTTTTTTTGGCTGAATTATCATAATCCCCACTTTTGATATCCGCAGATAAGGAGTCTAGAAACGCGAGGGTTCTTTCCCCGTCGGTTCGCCAAAATGCGTCGAAGTCGTTCTCTCCGGTCGAACCGAAGGTCATACTATGATGAAGCTTAAGGCGGAGCCTTTCACTTGCGTTTGATAGGTGTTCGTCCAGGAACCTAAAGGTGACAGTTTGCCACGCTTGAAACCGCTCCGAGCCGTAAGATGCGCCTCGATTCCGGTATGCTTGCACGACTTCTCCTAGAAGGCGTTGACGCAAATTATCTATCTTCTCAAGCAATTCATCGGTGTTCACTGCGTATCCTTAATGGTTGTTGTTATGTTAACTGGTCTATGAGTAATGCAGGCCAAACCAATGATCGTGAGACTCGTTGCTCGATCAACCCTAGAGATCATGAGGCCGGATGTAATCGTAACGCAAAGTAGAGCGTAGCAGCGAGGTATATTAGGCATGATCGCGGAGATGAAATTTTTTTTGGAATGAATAACTAAAATGCCTGGAAAGCCGGGTAAACGTGGGCTGTATAGCCCCGCCCGCGCAAGGAGCTAGGAAAAAACTAGGCTGTCGCGAACGGAAAATGGCGGTGGATTGTATCGGATGGGCGATTGCGGTGCTTCTCGCTTTCGCTTACACTTGGCTAATTATCAGTTATTAAATATCCCATGAGCCGAATGAATTTGTTGTCAGAATTGCACCGATCAACGGCTGCAGGCCAGTTAACCGATGAAGCGATTGCTGCTATCACTTCGTTAAGCAGCGTTTTGGCTGAATGCGAGGTATTGGACCTCAAGCGTCAGTTACCCGAAACCGATTTGGAATATTCTAAGACAATTCGGGATCTGGTCGCGATGCACAATTCGTTCGGTGGGTTTTTAGTCTTTGGTGTGGAGGAGCTGGAGAAGGATCGCGAATTTCGGGCTGTTGGGGTTAAGCCTGGGTTATTACAGCCTAATAAAATACGAGACATGATTTCCGCCGCGACGGGATGTCTACTACGTACGAATATTACAAATATTAACCATGAAGGTTTTTATTTGGAAGTGGTATGGATTTCGAAGCGAGACATTGGCGAATCTCCGGTTCGGTTCACAAGAAATGGGCCGGAAGAAAAAGTAGGAAAGCTTCTATACAAAAAGAGTGATGTTGTCTTTCGGAAGCTTGATACGAATGCAGTTGCTTCTGGCGCGGATGATTATGATTTTTTATTTTCGGAACGACGGCCACCAAATATCACCGAACATATAGAGGCACCATTCAAACTTGAGCCTCTGGACAATAATCTCCCAGATAGATCGATTATTTGTTCAAATTTTGTGGGTCGAGATGCGGCTGTCGGAGAGTTGTGGGCATGGTTATCAGATGATTTCTCCCGAGTCAGACTGGTTGCAGGGGAGGGCGGGTTAGGAAAGACCAGCCTCGCATATCGCTTTGCGGAGCTCATAGCAACCCGGCGTGTTCGCCCTTTTAATCGAGTAATTTGGTTGACTGCTAAGCAAAAACAGTTTATTCCAGCTAAAAATGAATATAGAAATGCGACAATTGTAGACTTTGCAGATGCAAATTCGCTCTTCGGCGCCATTGCATCTGCGATCGGTTGTATCGCGTCAGATTTTATTGGGTTGGATACAAAGGGGTTGATGCAGCTCGCACTTGAGACTTGTGAATCGGATCCTAGTTTCATTGTCATTGATGACGTGGACTCGCTTACGCCAGATGATCAGCAACGCGCGATGGAATTCGGACTACGAGCACCTCGATCATCGAAGATTCTTTTGACTACCCGTGTGAATCTATCTTATTCGCCGGACAATGTGTTGAAACTGAATGGATTGCCTCCTGAAGATTTTTCAGAATTTCTTTCAGTCTTGCGCCAGCGATATGGTCTGCCTGCTATCTCGGAGTCACGAACGCTCCGATTACGCGACATAACAGGCGGATCCCCTTTATTTGCAGATTCGCTCGTTAGGCTGGAGCGCCGGGGGCTGTCGCTGGAGCAAGCTATTAATGAATGGAAGGGAGAAAAGGGCATAGAAGTGCGGAAGGCTGCTTTGCAGCGAGAGGTGCAGCAACTTTCACGCGAAGCAAAACGTGTGCTTTATGCGGTCAGCACATTGCGGAGTTGTAGTTTTGTGGAATTAACGCAGGTTGTAGATTACTCGGAACAGACGCTTGGGGATGCATTGCAAGAGCTATCAGGGTTGTTCTTGATTAGTGCTCCTTCCATAGCAAGAGAGGCACGATTCACTGTTGAGCCCAATACTGGCAAGCTTGTGATCGAGTTAACATCTACGCTAGGTATTGACCATACAGCTATTCTTGGGGCTACCAAGAGACTAAAAACCGATGCAATCGGCTTAGGAATTCAGAAACGATCTGGTATTGTAGGCTTAGCCATAAGTGATGCTATTGCTCAACAGCGTGAAGGTGATGCAAAGGGTGCAATAGAGACTATTCGGGCGGCTTCCAAGAAACTCACGAATCCGCATCCTGACCTACTACTTGCGTTAGGACGTTTTTCCTTAAAGCTGCAGAGCCCGAATCTCGAAGAGGCCCACAATTCGTTTGAGCAAGCTTTTGATCTAGGGCAAAGAAAACCTATATTGTTTGATCTATGGTTTGAAACGGAGGTCGCGCGTGGTTCGTTTGAGCACGCTACGATGGTAGCGACGACCGCAATGGAGCATGGGCTTGATCGCTCGAATTGGTACGAACGTAGGGCTGAGGCGAATGTTGCGCTTGCCACGCGTTCTAGCTCGCGGATCTCAAGTGATTCCGCGATTCGTTACCTTGGGCTTGCAATTAAGGATCTTCAAGAAGCAGCAAAGCAAACGAATGGCGAAATAAGGTCGCGAAGAGTTGAAGTGTTAGTTCGACAAGCGGAGAGCCTTCAGCGTCGACTCGAGAGAAAGCGGTGAAACGCTATTCTGCAGCAAGGTTACTTAGAGTCGTCTTGAAATGACTCCGGCCAATACAGGCGCAGCGAGTGTTCAGCTTTTGAATAACGTCAAGCCGTGGAGGATCAACAACCTTGCGATGCCACAACTCCTATCCTACTAGTCGCGGTATTACATAAACTAAGGGGCGGTGAACTAAATAGAAAGCAGAGGCAGAGGCAAAGTCAGATATTTCTGGGTGTTTTTTTGGCGTACTATTGTAACCTGAGAGTTTGTAAGATTTCTGTAAAGAGTAAGGTCGTCAAATAATACTTCCTCGGTGGAGTTTGAAAGTCTAGAGTACGCCCCGTACACTTGCGGCGAAGGTGTGCATCGTAATTAAAATTGGCAGCACAGAGCGCGGCATGTTTGGGGGCATGGAGTATTCAGAATCTGTCGAAGATCAATTGTTGGTTAGTGTGCTTTCATCGATAGGAATCCCCCTCTCCGCCAAGGATACAAAAGCAAAAGCCACCCTCGGGTGGAGGGTGTAAATAATTTTGTGTAAACGGTCATTTGGCAGGACACTGCCGCCATCAAGGAGAAACAATGACCGTTGTA
>NZ_JBXALQ010000048.1:0-4908 GCF_058799615.1 Duganella sp. GW822-FHT06D06 | reverse complement strand
GGCCAACCGTCAGCATGCGCAAGTCGAACCACTGATCGGCTTCTTCGTCAACACCCTGGCGCTGCGCGTGCGCCTGGCTGAGCAAGCCAGCGCCGCTGCGCTGATCGAGCAGGTCCGTACCAGCACTCTGCAGGCGCTGGCCCACCAGGACCTGCCGTTCGCACAAGTGGTCGAGGCCCTCAATCCGTCACGCAGCCTGAGCCACAGCCCGCTGTTCCAGTCGATGTTCTCACTCAATAACACGCCGAGTAGCGAACTGGAATTGCCGGGCCTGCACCTGGCGTCCCTGCCGACGAATCAGGCCACCGTCCACTTCGACCTGTCGCTGAACCTGGCCGAAACCGACGGCATACTGTCAGGCGCCATCGACTACGCCAGCGACCTGTTCGAACGCGCCACCGTCGAACGTTTTGCCGTCTACTTTGAGACCCTGATGACGGCAATGCTGGCCGATCCGACGCAAGCGTTGGCCACCCTGCCCCTGCTCGGCCAAGCCGAGCGTGAGCAACTGCTGGTGGACTTCAACGACACCACCGTCGACTACCCGCACGATTTGCTGGTGCACCAGCTGTTCGAAGGCCAGGCCGCACGTCAGCCCGATGCACCGGCCCTGGTGTTCGAGGACCAGCAACTGAGCTACGGCGCGTTGAACCGCCGCGCCAACCAACTGGCCCACCACCTGATCGCCCAGGGCGTGGCGCCGGATACGCGGGTGGCCATTTGCGTCGAACGCAGCTTCGACATGGTGGTCGGCCTGCTGGCCATCCTCAAGTCCGGCGGCGCCTACGTGCCGCTAGACCCGGCCTATCCGCAGGATCGCCTGGCCCATATGCTGGAGGACAGCGCACCGCTCCTGCTGCTGACGCAATCCGCATTGCGCTGCACGCTGCCCACGCTGGCCATGCCGGTTTGGGAGTTCGATGGCGCCGCCAGCCTGTCCTCGCTGACAGCGCAGCCGCAGCACAATCCCGTGCTGGCGCCGCTGCATTCGACCAATCTGGCCTACGTGATCTATACCTCGGGCTCGACCGGCCGCTCCAAGGGCGTGATGGTGGAGCACAAGTCCCTGGTCAATTTCTGGCAAGCCATCGGCAGCACGATTTACGACGGCGTGCCGGCCAACTCGACGGTCGCGCTGAACGCCGCCTTCTCGTTCGACATGTCGATGAAAGGCATCCTGCAGCTGCTGTCCGGCCATTGCCTGCTGATCGTCCCGCAGGCCGTGCGCGTCAACGGCGCCGACTTCCTGCGCCTGCTCGAACGGCACGCGGTGGCGGCCTTCGACTGCACCCCTGCCCAGCTTGAGATCCTGGAGCAGGCCGGCCTGATGCGCTCGTCCACTTACCAGCCCTTGCGGGTTCTGCTGGGCGGCGAGGCGATCAACGCCCGGCTGTGGCAGGCAATGGCGGCCTCGGCCACTACACGCTACTACAATATGTATGGTCCGACCGAGGCCACCATCGACGCCAGCTTCGGCCTGATCGAAGCCGGCTCGACCCAGCCGCACATCGGGCGTCCGCTCGACAATGCCCGGATCTATATTCTCGACGCCCACCATCAGCCGGTACCGCTCGGCGTGGCCGGCGAGCTCTATATCGGCGGCGCCGGCGTCGCGCGCGGCTACCTGAACCGTCCTGATCTCACCGCCGAGCGCTTCCTGCGCGACCCGTTCAGCAAGGATCCCAACGCCCGCATGTACAAGACGGGCGACCTGGGCCGCTGGCTGGCCGACGGCAATATCGACTACCTGGGCCGCAACGACTTCCAGGTCAAGATCCGCGGCTTCCGCATCGAGCTGGGCGAGATCGAAGCCCGGTTGGCCGCCTGCGACGGCGTGCGCGAAGCGTTGGTCGTCGCGCGTGAAGACCAGCCGGGCGATAAACGCCTGGTGGCCTACCTGGTCGCGCGGGACGGCGCCGCGCCGTCCGCCGCCGATCTGCGCAGCATCCTGGCAGCCAGCCTGCCCGATTACATGGTGCCGGCCGCCTTCGTCACGCTGGACGCTTTCCCGCTGACCCCGAACGGCAAGCTCGACCGCAAGGCGCTGCCCGCGCCGAACCGCTCGGCGCTGGTCGCCCGAGGTTACGAAGCGCCGCAGGGTGAGACCGAGACGGTGATCGCCGCCATCTGGCAAGAGCTGCTGGGTATCGAACAAATCGGCCGCCACGACCACTTCTTCGAATTGGGCGGCCACTCGCTGCTGGCGGTGCGCTTCGCCTCCCGGCTGCGCGAGACGCTCGGCGTCGACGTCGCCTTGCGCGATCTGTTCGCCACGCCGACCGTCTGCGCGCTGGCCGTCGGATTGGCCGCCACCGGCGCCGCCCTGCCGCCCCTGCTGCCGGCCGACCGCACCGGCGCGCTGCCGCTGTCGCTGGCCCAGCAACGACTGTGGTTCCTCGACCAGCTCGACCATGCCGCCGGCGCCGCCTACCACATGCCGGCCGCCCTGCGGCTGCGCGGCCGCCTCGACGTCGCAGCTCTGCACACCGCGCTCGACCGCGTAATGGCGCGCCATGAAATCCTGCGCACCAACTTTGTCAGCCTCGACGGCGCCGCTCACCAGGCCATTTTGCCCGAAGCGCGCTTCGCCCTGCGCGAACTGGACCTCGGCCACTTGCATGGCCACGAACAAGAAACCGCCGTGGCCCGCTACGCCGCCGACGAGGCCGGGACTCCCTTCAACCTGGCCGCCGGCCCGCTGATCCGCGGCGGGTTGCTGCGCCTGGCCGACGACGACCATGTGCTGCTTGTCACTCAGCACCACATCATCTCCGACGGTTGGTCGATCGGCCTGCTGGTGCAGGAATTTTCAACGTTGTACGCCGCCTTCAGTCGGGGCGAAGACGATCCGCTGCCGCCGCTGGCCATCCAGTACGCCGACTATGCCGCCTGGCAGCGTCAGTGGCTGCAAGGCGAGCTGCTGCAAATCCAGACCGCTTTCTGGCGCAGCCACCTGGAGGGCGCGCCGGCGCTGCTCGAACTGCCGGCCGACCATCCTCGTCCAGCGGTGCAAAGTTATGCCGGCGGCAGCGTGCCGCTGCGCCTGTCGGCCGAGCTCAGCGCCGGCCTGCAAGCGCTGGCCCATAGCCAGGACGCCACGCTGTTCATGACCTTGATGGCAGGCTGGGCTACCTTGCTGGCCCGCCTTAGCGGGCAGGACGACCTCGTCATCGGCACCCCGGTAGCCAACCGTCAGCATGCGCAACTTGAACCGCTGATCGGCTTCTTCGTCAACACCCTGGCGCTGCGCGTACGCCTGGATGAGCAAGCCAGTGCCGCCGCGCTGATCGAACAAGTCCGCAACAGCACCTTGCAGGCGCTGGCCCATCAGGACCTGCCGTTCGCGCAAGTGGTCGAGGCCCTCAATCCGTCACGCAGCCTGAGCCACAGCCCGCTATTCCAGTCGATGTTCGCGCTCAACAACACACCGCAAAGCGAACTGGAATTGCCGGGCCTGCATCTGGCTTCCCTGCCGATAGCCCGGACCACCGTGCAGTTCGACCTGTCGCTGAACCTGGCCGAAACCGGTGGCGTACTGTCCGGCTCCATCGACTATGCCCGCGACCTGTTCGAGCGCGACACCGTCGAGCGCTACGCCGCCTACTTCGAGAGCTTGTTGACGGCGATGGTGGCCGAGCCAGCGCAAGCGCTGGCCATGCTGCCCCTGCTCGGCCAGGCCGAGCGTGCGCAACTGCTGGTGGACTTCAACGACACCGCCGTCGATTACCCGCGCGATTTGCTGGTGCACCAGCTGTTCGAAGCCCAGGCCGCACGCCAGCCTGACGCGCCGGCACTGGTGTTCGACGACCAACAGCTGAGCTACGGCGAGTTGAACCGCCGCGCCAACCAGCTGGCCCACCACCTCAATGCCCAGGGTGTGGCGCCGGATACGCGCGTGGCCATTTGCGTCGAACGCAGCTTCGACATGGTGGTCGGCCTGCTGGCCATCCTCAAGGCCGGCGGCGCCTATGTGCCGCTCGACCCTTCCTACCCGCAGGAGCGCCTGGCCCATATGCTGGAGGACAGTGCCCCCGTCATGCTGCTGACTCAGACGACACTGCGCGATGCGCTGCCGGTTCCGGCCTTGCCCGTGCTCGTGCTCGACGACGCGCGCACGCAAGCCAGCCTGGCCAAGCAGCCCGAGCACGATCCCGCCCCGCAAGTGCCCGGCCTGACATCGGCCAACCTGGCCTATGTGATCTACACCTCCGGTTCGACCGGCATGCCCAAAGGCGTGATGAATGAGCACCGTGCCGTCGTCAACCGGCTGACATGGATGCAACAGAGCTTCGCCCTGGACGCCGCCGACGCGGTGCTGCAAAAGACCCCGTTCGGCTTTGACGTCTCGGTCTGGGAATTCTTCTGGCCGCTGCAAGCCGGTGCGCGCCTGGTGCTGGCACGTGCCGACGGTCACAAATTCCCTGACTATCTGGCCGACCTGATCGAACGGACCGGCATCACCACGCTGCACTTTGTGCCGTCGATGCTGCAGGCCTTCCTCGGCCAGTCCGGGGCCGCGCCACTGACCAACGTCAAGCGCGTGTTCTGCAGCGGCGAGGCGCTGCCGCTGGCGTTGTGCGAACGCTTCCAGCAGCGCTGGCCGCAGGTCGCGCTGCACAACCTGTACGGACCGACCGAGGCGGCGGTCGACGTCAGCTGGTTCGACTGCGCCGACATCAGCAACCACGTCAGCGTTCCGATCGGCCGCGCGATCGCCAACACACGCCTGTATCTGCTTGACGCGCACGGCAATCCGGTTCCATTGGGCGTCACCGGCGAGATCTACATCGGTGGCGTGCAGGTCGCGCGAGGCTACCTGAATCGCCCCGACCTCACCGCCGAGCGCTTCCTGCGCGACCCGTTCAGCAAGCAAGCCAACGCCCGCATGTACAAGACGGGCGACCTGGG
>NZ_JBXALQ010000047.1:0-4998 GCF_058799615.1 Duganella sp. GW822-FHT06D06 | reverse complement strand
CAGCGCATGGGCCTGGACGTGGCGCAGCAGCTGGACAACCAAGGGGTTGTCAACAGCGGCGGTACCTTGACGTTCAACCAGACTACGGCCATCGTCAACAACAGTGGCCAGATCGTCTCGGCCGGACAGGCGAGCATCGCCGCCGGCAGCCTGAACAACGATGGCGGACTGATCGCGACGCTATCGAATTCCAACGCCGGCATCGTGATCGCTAGCCAGAGCCTGAGCAACCACGGCGGCCGGGTGCAAGCCAGCGGCGACGCGGTGTTCAACGTCGGCGGCGCGCTGGACAACGCGCAGGGCACGTTGCAAGCGGGGCAGGATATGCGCCTCAACGCTGGCGGCGCGCTGAGCAACAACGCTGGGGTGATCGAAGCCCTGGCATCCGGTAGCGCCATGCAGGTGCAGGCGGGCGCCATTGACAATGGTAGCGGCCGCATCGTCAATGTCGGTGCGGCGGCCACCAGCGTTAGCGCCCAGGGCGGCATCAGCAGCGGCGGCACCATTGCCGGCAACGGCACGCTGGACCTGAGCGCGCAGAGCCTGCAAAACAGCGGTAGTGTGGCGTCCGCCGGTTCGATGACCTTGTCGCTGTCGCAATTGCTGGACAATCGCGGCGCCATCAACAGCGGCGGCACGCTGGATTCCCGGCAAACCATCTCGCAAGTCACTAACAGCGGCACGCTGACGGCCGCCGGCCGGATTGGCTTTAGCGCGGGCAGTTTGAACAACGATGGCGGCCAGATCGCCACGCTGAGCAATTCCGGCGCGGACATCGGCCTGGACAGCCAGACCATGAGCAACCGCGGCGGCAGCGTGCTGGCCAGCGGCAACGCCGGCGTCAACGTCTACGGCGCGCTGGACAACGCGCACGGCACGCTGCAAGCCGGCCGTGACATGCAGGTGAGCGCTGGCGGCGCACTCGGCAACGCCAGCGGCGTGATCGAAGCGCTGGCCGCCGGCAGTACGCTGGCGGTGCAGGGCCAGTCCATCGACAACATGGCGGGCCGCATCGTCAACGTCGGCAACGGCGATGCCAGCATCAGCAGCCAGGGCAGCATCGTCAGCAGCGGCATGATCGCAGGCAACGGCAACCTGCTGCTGTCGGCGCAGAGCGCGCAAAACCTCGCGGGCGGCACTATCGCCGCCGGCGGTAACCTGGAGCTGGCGGTAACGCAGCAGATGCAAAACCAGGGCACGGTCAGCAGTGCCGGCACGCTCGGCTTCACGCAAACCGGCGCCAGCTTCAGCAACAGCGGCCAGATGATTGCCGGCGCCGCGGCCACGTTCAACGCGGCCAGCTTCAACAACGATGGCGGGCTGATCGCCACCAGCAGCGCATCCGGCGCCGACATCAGCGTCACCAGCCAGAGCATCAGCAACCGCGGCGGCAAGATACTCGCCAGCGGCGATACCACGCTGAGCAGCGGCGCCGACCTGGACAACGGCTCCGGCACGCTGCAAGCCGGCAAGAGCCTGAAGCTGGGCGCCGTCGGCGCGCTGGGCAATGCGGGCGGCACGATCGAGGCCGATGGCGCCGTTGGCAAGCTGGACTTGACGGCGGCAACCCTTGACAGCAGCGGCGGCCGCATCGTCAACGTCGGTATCGGCGATACCAATGTGCTGATCGGCAGCGACCTCGTCAACAGCGGCCTGATCGCCGCCAACGGCAACCTCAAGCTGAGCGCGCATACGCTGAAGAACGACACCGGCGGCAGCATCGGCACGGCCGGCAACCTGCTGCTGGCGGTGGACCAGCAAGTTGACAACCACGCCGCCATCACCAGCGCCGGCACGCTGACCTTCACTCAGGCCGGCGCCAATCTGAACAACGACGGCAAGATCGTCGCCGGCGGCGCCATCACCATCGTCGCCCAAGCCGTCAACAACAATAACGGCCAGATCGCCACCGCCAAGAATGGCGGCGCCGACCTGGCGCTGACCGCGGCCAGCCTCAGCAACGAGAAAGGGCAGATCCTGGCGGACGGCAAGGCGGTGCTGACCATCGCCGGCGCGCTGGACAACGTGCAGGGCACCATCCAGTCCGGCAAGGACTTGCAGATCGATGCCGGTGGCGCGCTGACCAACAACGGTGGCGCGATCGAAGCGGCCGGCGCCACCGCCGCACTGACGCTAAAAGCACTGTCCATCAACAACGGCAACGGCCGCATCGTCAACGCCGGCAGCGGCGATGCCAGCGTCACCAGCTTGGGAACGGTGAGCAATGCCGGCGTGATTGCCGGCGGTGGCAACGTGCTGCTCAGCGCTGTCAGTTTGCAAAACGGCGGCGCCGGCATCATTGCCTCGGGTAACAGCATGACCTTGCAAGTGACGCAATTGCTGGACAACCTGGGCACGATCAATAGCAGCGGTACGCTGACCTTCAACCAGGCCGGCGCCAACCTGAACAATAGCGGCCTGATCATCTCGGGCGGCAATGCGCTGATCGTCGCCAACCAGATCAACAACAACGGTGGACGCATCGGCACCGGCGCCGGCACCGATGGCGACCTGAGCCTGACTGCGCAACAGCTGAGCAACGAGGCCGGCAACATCACCACCGGCCGCGACCTGGTCGTGGTCACTCACGTACTGCAAGGCAACGGGGAACTGCAAGGCGGCCGCGACCTGGCGCTGAGCATGGACGGCGACTACACCCGGGGCAGCGGCATCCAGCAGTTCCATTCGAACCGCGACCTGAGCCTGGCGGTGACGGGGAATATCGTCAACAACGCCACCTTCGAGGCGGTCGGCAAGCTGACGCTGAGCGGCAACAACGTCAGCAACAACGCCGGCGCCGTGATGCAGGGGCAGGGTGTGGCGGTCAATGCGGCGGGCAACCTGACTAACGCCGGCCAGATCAACGGCTCGGCAACGGTGGACCTGAAGAGCAGCGGCACCATCGACAATACCAATGCCATTGTCGGCGGCAACCTGACCCTGGAGGCCCAGAACCTGAACAACACCGGCGCCGGCACCTTGCTCGGCTCGACGGGCACGATGGCGCTGGGCGTGGCTGGCACCATCAACAACACCGGCGGCGCCAGCATCTATAGCGGCGGCAGCCTGGGCATCGCTGGCGCGCTGAGCGGCGGTACGACCGGCCTGGTCAACAACATGTCGTCGACCATCGAAGCGGCCGGCGATCTGTCGCTGAACGCGGTCAGCGTCAACAACATCCGCGAAAACGTTACGCTGATCAAGGTGCAGACGGTCGATGAGACCAAGCAGATGTCGTTGCCGAGCTGGTCTCATCATGGCGACAACCATGACAACTACGACCCCAACTCCAGTAATTACGTCCCAAGCGAGCTTTACTACGTCAATCCTGACGACGTCCTGGAAGACAAGATCATGTTTGCTCCGGACGGCAATGCTTATGGGCGCGCGGTCATCCGTACGCACGCCAATGACTCCGCCTTCTTCTGGGCCGCGTCCGGGGCCTACAGCGCGCAAGGGGAGCGCCTTCGCATTGCGATGAGCGACGGTACGCGCGTGCTGTACTATATGGTCCGCAAGGACAATCAGGCCAACCCTGACCAGGGCGGGCCAACCGGCACGCCGACCGACCTCTATCTGGGCGCCGTCAACCACTGGAACAGTGGGCCGATCGCGTATTCCAGCCAGTACGGCAGTTGTTCGTCCAACTGCGTGCGCTTCGAGACCCAGCCGGAGTACGACGATCCGACCTCGACTATCATCCGTGTTACGACGCGTGCGGTGGCCCCCCAATCCGGCAAGCTGGAACAATCCCGGCTGGCGCACCACACGGCGGAAGAAGACCAGATCGCTCCGGGTTCCGGTGCTGTGGCGCAGATCCTGTCCGGCGGCAATATGCACCTGACCGTCGGCCAGGCGCTGACCAACCAGTACGGCCAGATCATGGCCACGGGCGGCCTCGCCATCGACGGCGGCGCAGCCATCATCAACCAGGGCGCGACGCTGTACCGCAACCACACTTTCGACGGTACCTGGAAAACCGACGACGGCCAGGTCGTTGCCTACACCATGCCATCGCAGAGCGAAATAATTGGCTCGGCCGCCGGCGTGATCTCCGGCGGAAAAGGCGTATCGATCATCGGCCGCAGCTTCAGCAACGTCGACGTCACGGCTGGCACGGTCGGCAATATCCGCGACAGTGTCACCGTGCTCGCAACCGGCAACAACAGCGCCAGCGGCGCCAGTCATGCGACCGGCAACGGCGCCAGTGGCGGCAGCGCCGGCGGCCACGTCGGCGGCAGCGGCATCGGCAACAACGCAGGCGGCGCCAGTGTGGCCGGCGGCAGCGGCATCGCCAATCAGGCGGCGCATGGCGCGCAAGCCGGCGCTAGCGGCACCGCCAATCAGGCGGCACAAGGCGCGCAAGCCGGCGCTAGCGGCATCGCCAATCAGGCGGCGCAAGGTGCGCAAGCCGGCGCCAGCGGAATCGCCAATCAGGCGGCGCATGGCGCGCAAGCCGGCGCTAGCGGCACCGCCAATCAGGCGGCACAAGGCGTGCAAGCCGGCGCCAGCGGCATCGCCAATCAGGTGACGCATGGCGCGCGAGCCGGCGCTAGCGGCGTCGCCAACCAGGCTGCGCTTGATGCGCAAGCCAGTGCTAGCGGTGTCGGCAACAACGCGGCGCTGGGTGCACAAGCAGGCGGCAGCGGCTTGTCCAACCAGGCGACGGACGCCGCGTTGGCGGGCGGCAGCGGCCTCGGCAACCAGGGTCATACGCGTCTGGATACCAGCGGTAGCGGCGCCTACAACGGCGCCCGCGACATCGATAACGTCAACGCCATCGGCAAGGCCAGCTCGGCTGCGACCAGCGGCGCGGCCCAGGGCAGCGGCGCCGGTGGCCAGGCGCTTGGCGACGTCAACTCCGGCCACGGCGCCAGCCTGGCGCAGAACGCCGCCAACAGCGGCACGGTGGTCAAGGTGACGCCGAACGGGCTGTCGCTGCTGAACCCGAACGCCAACGGCAGCTACGTGTTCGAAACCCGTCCGCAGTTCGCCAAT
>NZ_JBXALQ010000046.1:0-5186 GCF_058799615.1 Duganella sp. GW822-FHT06D06 | reverse complement strand
CAGCAGGACTAGCCTGCTGCGCACTTTCATCAAACGTCCACACTTATCGACTGTAAATTTTTAAAGAACTTATTCGGTACTGCTTGCTGAAGAAGCGTTGTGTTCATCAGCGAAGAGGCAAGAGTATGAAGCGTTTCGTCTATCTCGTCAAGCTCTTATTTTCCTTACTTAACTCAGCATTTACATGCGTCGTTCTGCAAGGGGGCGAACTATAGCAAAGGTGTAATAATTCTGTCAAACATTATTAATGACAATATCAATGCGCTTATGTACATCCTCGGCAAATGCCAGGAATTCGCGCATCTCTTCCGGCTGCGATACATCCAGCGCATACCATTCGGCTGAGCCGCCAGCTCTGCGTATCTCCGTGACCAGCGCGTGCAGCTTGCTGGAGCGTCGCGCGCCCAAGACCAGATGATGTCCTTCGCCCGCCAAGTGGCGGGCTGTCGCCGGACCGCAGCCCCGGCTGGCGCCGGCAATCAGGATAACCTTACGAATTGTTTGTACAGTAGCAGTCATGACGCGGTCCTTTCGATGGCAGTAACACCAGACTGCATCTTACGGAATCAGACCCATGCTGCGAATGCACACGACTATGCACTTATTGCCTAATCCTATAGATCGGTGTGTGCATGGTGGCGATGAAACCTGGAATCGTGGATCATTCCTCTTCATTACAGCATTTGAGAGGACCCGGACGTGGAACGCATGATCGCACTGCATCAACAGTTGGCGCGCAACGAGGGTTACACCTTGTCGGCGCTCGACGATGTCCGCCTGACCCGCTCGAATTGCAGCTCGACCAAAACCCCGGCCATGTCGGATCCCTGCATAGCGATCGTGCTCCAGGGCCGCAAGCGCGCCTACTTCGGTGGCGACGTGCTGCAGTTCGACGCCGAGCACTACCTGGTGGTGGCCGTGCCCATGCCCTTCACCAGCACCACCGACGCTACGCCGGAGGAACCGTTCCTGGGCCTGTCGATCCGGGTCGACCGCACCACCCTCGCGGACCTGATGTTCGCCATCGATCAGACCGACAACGAAGTGCCGGCCATGCCCAAGGGCATGATGACTACCCGCATGGATGAACGCCTGAGTGAAACCGTGCTGCGTCTGCTCGAAGCCTTGAGCTCGCCGCTGGAAGCGCGCGTGCTTGGCCCGGCGATCGTGCGTGAAATTTGCTACCGCGTGCTGATGGGTGAACAGGGCGCCGCCATGCGCGCGGCGCTGACCAACCAGGGCCAGTTCGGCCGGATCGCAAAGGCGCTGCGCCGCATCCATGCCGATTACTCGGCCGACATCGACGTCGGCATGCTGGCCGCTGAAGCGAACATGAGCGTGCCGGCCTTCCATGTGCATTTCAAGTCGGTCACCCACTGCTCGCCAATTCAATACCTGAAGTCTGCCCGCCTGCACCAGGCGCGGCTGTTAATGGCGCGCAGCGACATGACCGCGCAAGCCGCCTCGGCTCAGGTCGGCTATGAAAGCCCCTCGCAATTCAGCAGGGAATTCAAGCGCTTCTTCGGCCGCAGTCCCGGCGAAGAAGCCAGCGCCATGCGCCGCCTGCTGGCCGTGCAGCCAGCGGAGCCCGCAAGATTGCTTTAAAAATAAGTTGCGGTTACTATTCGGTAACGGGTGGAATTAAAAATTAGTCAACTCCGCCCCGGTAGTACCACTTATTATTAGGAGCAATATGCGACAAATCATTATCACTGCGGCGGCGCTCGCGACACTGCTGTCGGCGGCTGCGCCGTCATTCGCCGGCCCCGGATTCGAACCGGGCGTTTATGCCGAAATCGTCGGCGGCCGCACTTCGGTCTCCTCCAAGCACGCCGTCAACGGCGACGACGTTTCCTTCGGCGCCGGACTGGGCTACCAATACACGCCAAACCTGGGCTTCGAAGTCTATACTCGCAGCCTGAGCTTCACCCCCATCGTGGCGGCGTTGTCTGCACCTGGCCACTACCCGGACCAGCATTCCGGCATTGCCGTCATCGGCACCGTGCCTCTGAACGAAAGCTTCAGTCTGTTGGGCCGCGCCGGCGTGGGCCGCACAACCATGAAAGCGAACCGCAGCACGTTGAGCGACCGCACCGACACCGACGCAGTGGTAGGCCTCGGCGTACGCTACGCATTCAACCGCAACTTCTCGCTGAGCCTGGAAGGCACCTACCTGGGCAAGAGCGAAGTTTCGATCTATTCGATCGGCGCCCGTTACCAGTTCTGAAACGCTTGGCGCTGCATGTCTGGATACAGCCGCGCCAGCGTGGCTGATGCGACGCGCTGAACAAGCGGCTGGATCAGCCTGATGGCTGGTACGGCCGCATTATCGACCCGCACACTCCGCCACAACATCAGTAGTTCCGCATCGTGTTGTGCGACTGTCTGTTCCACCTCGCTCTGCCAAAACGCCGGCGACTCTCCTTCGATAAAATCGCCCCGGCCACGGCCGAAATGCGCCACCGCCAGGTAGCGCAACACACCGGCCACCACCAGCGTGCGTAAGAAGGCTTCGGTAAATTGCATGGTCGGCTGCTTGCGATCGGTGCTGGAGTTGAATCCCCAAGCCGCGCCGGCAAAGGTCAATGCGCCCACCACGCCACCGAGCAGCGCACCGCCACCAAGACTCAGGCCACCGGACAGCAGGTCGGCCGACAAGCCGGTCGCGGCGCCGGAAATCATCGCGCCCAGCAAGCCTGCCTGTGCCCGGTCGACCGGCGCGCGCACCGTAAAATTGTCGCGCACCCTGGCGTCGATCTTGATTGCTTCGGCGGGATCAAGCTTATGCAGGATCAGCAACTCGCGCGTCATCTCCGCAGTCGCCAGGTTCAGCCGCGTGACGAGGGCAGCCATTGCACGGTCCTGGCGTTGTTGCTCTTCATTTTTCCCGACGCCTATCACTTTCAGCGCGGACTTGAGCACGCTTCGGGCCTCGGCTTCGATCGCCTCGCTATCCTGTGCGGCCAGCACCAGCTGCCTGGCCAGCGACTGCATCGCCTGGTCATAGCGCCTTGTATTGTTTGCCTCCCAGACAGCGAGCAGGCGCGCATACGGCGCCTGCATCGGCTCATCGAGCTGCTTGCCTACCGCCTCGTAGAAAACCTTCTCGTGAACCCAGCAGCGCGCGAACGCATCAAGCGCCAACACCTCGCGCACCGTCGGATACTGGCGTAGATAATCGCGCCACCGGGCCTGCTCCGCCTGCTCCAGCGCCGCCGGGCGCGGCGGCCCCATCTGATTGAGCAGCACCAGCACCGACTTGCCCAGCCATGCCAGGATCTGCATTTCCGCAGGCAGGTAACCCGCATCTTCGGGCGGCTCGGCGGAATTCACCAGATAGAGCACGACATCAGCCGCATCCTTGGCGGCGCGCAGCGCTTGCTGGCTCAGCCAGAACGGCCGGTCGCGATGGCGATCGATGACTTCGCGCAGAAACCAGCCGATCGGATTGCCCGATTGCCCCAGCCGCTTCAACAGGCGCACCGAGTCGCCGAAGCCCGGCGTATCCCACAACTGCAAGCTATCGCCCTGCGGCGTCTCGAGCAGCGTGTGCGATTCGGCAAAGACCGTCACATGCGCGGCATCGCGCACTTCGCCGACATCCATGCCGATCAGCGTGCGCGCCAGCGTGGTCTTGCCGTTGTTGGTGTGCGAGATCAGCGCGAGCTGAATGGGCGGGTGTTTATGCATGGGGCTTCAGCAGGTTGACGACCTCGGTCTTGACTTGATGGAAGGCGCAAAATTGCTGCCACAGCGCGGTGCGTTCGGCCAGACGGGCGCGGGCATCGGCCTGCTCGCCCATGCGGTCGAGATAGGCGGATTCGTCCAGCAAGGCGATGACCTCGCGCGGTGATGAGGCCACCAGATAATCGAGCAGCGCGCCGTGGTTTTCTTTTTCCGGCGTGGCCGACAAATTGAACAACGCCGCCGTGGTGTCCACGCTCAGGTCCACATCCCGCAAGATCAATTGCGGTTCCGCACCGTACGCAATGGGAGGCCGCAGCATCAGGCGGCCTTGCTCGCCGAACAGCGTGGCGGCGATTTGCGCCAGGCTTTTGTGGCGTGCTTCATCAACGGTAAAACTGTAGGGCAGCACACGCAGCGTGCCGGCAGCAGCGATGCCGAAACCTCCGCCGAGTTTGCGGAAATATGGCTGCTCCAGATCCAGCGGAAAACGCTGCACCCATCGCGCGGCACGCCAGTTGTCGAGCGCGGCCAACAGCAGGCGCGGCAACACCACCAGCAACAGCATGGTGGCAGCGTACAAATGCACCCAACGCGCGCCGCCTTCTACCGCAGTGGTTTGCGGGAAGCGCAGCGCCGCAACCTCGGCGAACGAAAAATCCTGGAGATGAAATATGGCGACCGCCGGCGCGAATAATATGGACAGCAGCGCGTGCACCTGGCCGGCGTCGAGGAAGGTACTTTCCCAGCCGGCCGCATATTGCGACCAGAGGCCGCGCGCATACAAGGAGGCGAGTGCGCCGATCGCAAACATCGCAGCACTCAGGTGAATGGTGCGGTTCAGGCGCGCGGCGGTGAGCCTGGCGCTCAGTTGCGTCCATTCGGCGGAAAAACTCAACAGGGCCGCTGACAGCACGCCCGGCAATTTGCGCGGCAATCCATGCTTGCGTGTCAGCCGCATGATCGGCCAGGTTGGCCGGCGTGCAGGCATCAACAACCAAGCGAGCATGCACAGATACACCAGCAGATTCCACGCGACGATCAACAACAACGGCGCCGACAGCAAATCGACGCGATGCGGATCGGTGATGCGGTCGAGCCCGGCGCCGAGCAGCAATGCGATAGTGGGCAGGGCAAGTGAGAACGCCTTCCAGTGCTGGCGCTGTTTGGCGAAGGCGGCAAACGCGGGGGTGCGCTCAGCGATGCGTTTGAGGATGAGTTCTGAGCGCTGCTGCAAAAAATCATCGGCCGTGACCTCGGCCTGCTTGCCGACGGCTTGCCATTGCGCGAGTTCGCGCGCACTGCGGCTGGCGTACATGCGATCGTCGTCGCTGAGAATTTCTTTATCCTGGTCGGCAGTCTCGATGGCGCGCACCAGTACGACGTCTCTTGCAGTGTGTTCGTTCATGTCGAGAGTATATCTCCGAACGAAAAAAAGCCCCGACCAAATCATTGGAAGGGGCTTTTTTAATATAACTAGCCTGACGATAACCTACTTTCAC
>NZ_JBXALQ010000045.1:0-5301 GCF_058799615.1 Duganella sp. GW822-FHT06D06 | reverse complement strand
ACCATCGGCCGCCACGACAACTTCTTCGAGCTGGGCGGCCATTCGTTGCTGGCGGTCAGCCTGATCGAAGGCATGCGCCAGGTCGGCTTGAAGGCCGATGTACGGGCGCTGTTCAGCACCCCAAGCATCGCCCAACTGGCGGCTGCCGTGGGGCAGGGCGGACACGAAGTGGTGGTGCCGGAGAACGGCATCGCCGACGGCTGTGAACACATCACGCCATCGATGCTGCCATTGATCGACCTGACGCAAGAGCAGATCGACCGCGTGGCGGCCCGGGTACCGGGCGGCGCGGCCAACATCCAGGATATCTATCCGCTGGCTCCGCTGCAGGAAGGGATCTTGTTCCATCACCTGATGAGCCAGAACGGCGACGCGTACCTGTTGCCTAGCCTGATCAGTTTCGACAGCCGCGAGCGACTCGACGGCTTCCTGACGGCGCTGCAAACGGTGATTTCACGCCACGACATCCTGCGCACGGCTGTGCAGTGGGAAGGACTGGACTCGGCTCTGCAAGTGGTCTGGCGCCAGGCACCGCTGCAGGTGGAGCAGGTTTTGGTGGACGAGGGCGACGTCGGCGAGCAGCTGTCGGAGCGTTACGATCCACGCCACTACCGCATCGACGTGCGCGAGGCGCCGCTGATGCGCGGCTTCTACGCGCACGATCCGGTGCAAGATCGTTGGCTGCTGCAGATCCTCGCGCACCACCTGGCGATCGACCATACGACGATGGAAATCCTGATCGGCGAAATTCAGGCGACGCTGCAAGGCGAAGCCCTGGCGCCGGCGCTGCCATTCCGTAACTATGTGGCACAGGCGCGACTGGGCGTATCGCAGGAAGAGCACGAAGGCTTCTTCCGCGACATGCTGTCCGACATCGACGAGACCACGGCGCCATTCGGCCTGCTCGACGTGCAGGGCGACGGCACCTTGATCGGCGAAGCGCGGCGCGAAATCGACGTGGCACTGGCGGCACGTATCCGCGAACAGGCGCGCGGCTTGGGCGTGAGCGCGGCCTCCGTGCTGCACCTGGCCTGGGCGCAGGTATTGTCGAAAGCGTCGGGCCGCGAAGCGGTGGTGTTCGGCACGGTGCTGTTCGGCCGGATGCAGGGCGGTGCCGGTGCGGACCGTACATTGGGCATGTTCATCAACACGCTGCCGGTAAGGCTGGACGTGGGCGCGCAATCGGTGCGCGCGAGCGTACTGGCGACCCATGCACGATTGATGGGATTGATGCGCCACGAACACGCATCGCTGGCGTTGGCGCAGCGCTGCAGTGGCGTGGCGGCGCCGGCGCCGTTGTTCTCGGCGCTGTTCAACTTCCGCCACTCGGCGCAGAACGAGGCGAACAGCGCGGGCGGCCACAACGCTGTCTGGGACGGCATGGAAGTGCTGTCCGGCGAAGAACGCACCAACTATCCGCTGACGATGTCGGTCGATGATCTCGGTACGGGTTTCCAGCTGACGGCGCTAGTGAGCGCCGGCGTGGATGCGGAGCGCATCTGCGCTTATGTGCACACCGCGCTCGAGCAACTGGTGACCGCATTGGAAAGCGCACCGGAGACCGCGATGCACACGCTGGGCGTGCTGCCGGCCGCCGAGCGCGAGCAGGTGCTGGTGGGATGGAACGATACCCAACTGGCCTACCCGCAAGACAGCGCGATGCACGAGCTGTTCGAACAGCAGGCCGCCGCCACGCCGGATGCGGTGGCGCTGGTGTTTAACGAACAGGAACTGAGTTACGCGGAACTGAACGCCCGGGCGAACCGCCTGGCGCGCCATCTGCGCGGCCTGGGCGTCGGCCCGGATGTGCGGGTTGCGCTGTGTGTCGAACGCAGCGTGGAGATGGTGGTTGCACTGCTGGCCACGCTCAAGGCGGGCGGCGCCTATGTGCCGATGGACCCGGCCTATCCGGCCGAACGCCTGGCCTATATGCTGGCCGACAGCGTCCCTGCGGCGATCCTGGCCCATGGTCCGACTTCCGGCCTGGTTGCCTCGTTGGCAATGGGCGGTTGCCCGGTCGTGGACCTGGGCGCGCAGGAAGCATGGAGCGCGCAATCGCCAGCCGATCTGGACGCGGCCGACACCGGCCTGCAACCAGAACACCTGGCCTACATCATCTACACCTCCGGCTCGACCGGAGAACCGAAGGGCGTGATGCTCACGCACCGCAACGCGGTCAACTTCATCCATTGGGCGGGTACGGCCTTCAGCGTGGAAGCATTGCAGCGCACGCTGTTCTCGACCTCGCTCAATTTCGATCTGGCGGTCTATGAATGCTTTGTGCCGCTGTCGCGCGGCGCCAGCATCACGCTGGTGGGCAACGCCTTGAGCCTGCTGCAACAGCCGGCCGACGTGACGCTGATTAATACCGTGCCGTCTGCCATTGATGCGCTGGCCAACGCCGGCGCCGTGCCGGCGACCGTGCGCACGATCAACCTGGCCGGCGAGGCGCTGAAACGCAGCCTGGTCGAGAAACTGTTCGCCAGCACCGAGGTGGAGACGGTGTGCAATCTGTACGGTCCGTCGGAGACGACGACGTACTCGACCTGGGTGGCGATGCCACGGGCGCAAGGTTTCGTGCCGCATATCGGCCGTCCGGTGGCCAATACCCAGGTGTATATCCTGGATGGCCAACTGCAACCGGTACCGATCGGTGTGATCGGCGAGCTGTACATCGGTGGCGCGGGCGTCGCACGCGGCTACCTGAACCGTCCGGAGCTGACGGCGGAGCGCTTCCTGCGCGATCCGTTCAGCCAGGACGGCCGCATGTACAAGACGGGCGATCTGGGCCGCCATCTGGCGGACGGCAATATCGAGTACCTGGGCCGCAACGACTTCCAGGTCAAGATCCGCGGATTCCGTATCGAGCTGGGCGAGATCGAGGCGCGCCTGGCGCGCATCGAGAGCGTGCGCGAGGCGGTGGTGCTGGCGCGCGAAGACCAGCCGGGCGACAAGCGCCTGGTGGCGTACGTGGTGGCACGCGACGGTCACACGCCGGATGCGGCGCAACTGCGCGCTGCATTGGCAAGCGAAGTGGCCGATTACATGGTGCCGTCGGCCTTCGTGCTGCTGGCGGCGCTGCCGCTGACGCCAAACGGCAAGCTGGACCGCAAAGCCTTGCCGGCGCCGGAAGGCGACGCATATATCCAGCGTGCCTACGAGGCACCGCAAGGCGAAATCGAGGAAGCGCTGGCGGCCATCTGGTCCAAGGTGCTGCAACGTGAAACGATAGGTCGTCACGACAACTTCTTCGAACTGGGCGGCCATTCGCTGCTGGCGGTCAGCCTGATCGAAGGCATGCGCCAGGTCGGCTTGAAGGCCGATGTACGGGCGCTGTTCAGCACCCCAAGCATCGCCCAACTGGCGGCGGCGGTTGGACAGGGCGGGCACGAAGTAGTGGTGCCGGAGAACGGCATCGTGGACGGTTGCGAGCACATCACGCCGGCAATGCTGCCATTGATCGACCTGACTCAAGAACAGATCGACCGCGTAGCGGCCCAGGTACCGGGCGGCGCGGCCAACATCCAGGATATCTATCCGCTGGCTCCGCTGCAGGAAGGGATCTTGTTCCATCACCTGATGAGCCAGAACGGCGACGCGTACCTGTTGCCTAGCCTGATCAGTTTCGACAGCCGCGAGCGACTCGACGGCTTCCTGACGGCGCTGCAAACGGTGAT
Organism: Duganella sp. GW822-FHT06D06; assembly: GCF_058799615.1. Lineage (NCBI taxonomy): Bacteria > Pseudomonadati > Pseudomonadota > Betaproteobacteria > Burkholderiales > Oxalobacteraceae > Duganella > Duganella sp. GW822-FHT06D06. The sequence goes on along the minus strand of NZ_JBXALQ010000045.1, from coordinate 1,624 downwards.
TTCACGCCACGACATCCTGCGCACGGCTGTGCAGTGGGAAGGACTGGACTCGGCTCTGCAAGTGGTCTGGCGCCAGGCGCCGCTGCAGGTGGAGCAGGTTGTGGTGGACGAGGGCGACGTCGGCGAACAGCTGTCGGAGCGTTACGATCCACGCCACTACCGCATCGACGTGCGCGAGGCGCCGCTGATGCGCGGCTTCTACGCGCACGATCCGGTACAAGATCGTTGGCTGCTGCAGATCCTGGCGCACCACCTGGCGATCGACCACACGACGATGGAAATTCTGATCGGCGAAATCCAGGCGACGCTGCAAGGCGAAGCCCTGGCGCCGGCACTGCCATTCCGTAACTATGTGGCACAGGCGCGACTGGGCGTATCGCAGGAAGAGCATGAAGGCTTCTTCCGCGACATGCTGTCCGACATCGACGAGACCACGGCGCCATTCGGCCTGCTCGACGTGCAGGGCGATGGTAGCCTGATCGGCGAAGCGCATCAGCAAGTAGACGTGGTACTGGCTGCTCGTATTCGTGAGCAAGCACGCGGCCTGGGCGTGAGCGCTGCCTCCGTGCTGCACCTGGCCTGGGCGCAGGTGCTGTCGAAAGCATCGGGACGCGAAGCGGTGGTGTTCGGCACGGTGATGTTCGGCCGGATGCAGGGCGGTGCCGGTGCGGACCGTGCATTGGGTATGTTTATCAACACGCTGCCGTTGCGGCTGGACGTGGGCGTGCAATCGGTGCGCGCGAGCGTGCTGGCGACCCATGCGCGATTGATGGGATTGATGCGCCACGAACACGCCTCGCTGGCGTTGGCGCAGCGCTGCAGTGGCGTGGCGGCGCCGGCGCCGTTGTTCTCGGCGCTGTTCAACTACCGCCATTCGGCGCAGCAGGCGGCGAACGACGACGTCGGACACGCCGCTGGCGGCTGGCACGGCATGGAAATGTTGTCCGGCGAAGAGCGCACCAACTATCCACTGACGATGTCAGTGGACGATTTCGGTACAGGCTTCCAATTGACGGCGCAAGTGAGCGCTGGCGTGGACGCTGGACGGGTCTGCGCCTATCTGCACACCGCGCTGGAGCAACTGGTGAGTGCATTGGAAAGTGCACCGGCGACGCCGGTGCAAACGCTGACCGTGCTGCCTGCGGTCGAACGCGAACAAGTGCTGGTGGGATGGAACGACACCAACCTGGCCTACCCGCACGATAGCGCGATCCATCAGCTGTTCGAACAGCAGGTGGACGCCACACCGGACGCGGTCGCGTTGGTGTTTGAAGACCTGCAAGTGAGCTATGCGGAATTGAACGTCATGGCCAACCGCCTGGCCCACCATCTGCGTGATGAAGGCGTGGTCGATGGCGACTACGTGGGCATCGCGCTGGAGCGCTCGATCGCACTGGTGGCCGCGCAACTGGCGGTGCTGAAGGCGGGCGGCGTCTACGTGCCGCTGGACGCGGTACTGCCGTTGCAGCGTCAGGCACTGATGCTGTCTGACTGCAACGCCAAACTGGTGCTGGGCACGGCGCAGCAGCCGGTGCCGGACACCGTCGCCCTGGTCGATGTGGCTGATGCGCGCCTCGGCGCGTGCAGCGCGGCCAATTTGCCAACGACGGCGAACGGCGCCAGT
>NZ_JBXALQ010000044.1:0-5855 GCF_058799615.1 Duganella sp. GW822-FHT06D06 | reverse complement strand
GGCCGGCAGCGCGGACGCGGCGGCCGGCGGCGCCATCGGCGGCGCGGCGCCGGTGGCCGCAGGCGGCGCCGACCAGCCGTACTGCGCTTCCATCAAGGCGTGCAGCAGCCCGCCCAGTTCGTATTCGCCGCCGTCGAGCAGCCCGCGCAACACGTCGATGGTGCGGTACAGCAGCTCGAACATCGGCGCCGGCGGCGCGCACTGCGCGCGCTTGAGCAAGGCCAGCACGCTCTCGAGCGCCTGGCACACCGTCTCGATGTCGGCCAGGTTGACCGCGCGCGCCGCGCCCTTGAGGCTGTGCACCTCGCGGAACAGCGTCTCCACCAGGCCAGCCGCGCGCGCCGCGTCCCCCGGCCCACCCGGATCCTGCGGCCGCTCCAGCTCCAGCACCAGCGCCGACATCGCGCCGACATGCTCGTCGGCCTCCAGCCTGAAGGTCGCGAGCAGGCGCTGCAAGAATCGTTCGTCGTCCGTGGCCATGCGCCCCTCTTCGTGTTAGACCCGATACCGGCCGACCATCGCCTTGAGCTTCTGGCCCAGCGCATGCAGGTCGTGCGCGGCCGCCTCGGCCTGGCGCGTGCTGGCCATGTTCTGGGTGGTCGAGACCTTGATGTTCTCCATCGCCAGCGCCAGCTGGTCCATGCCGGCCAGTTGCTGGTGCGCCGACACCGCGATCTGGCTGGCCGCCACCGCGCTGTCGCCGATGCTCTCGGTCAGCTGGCGGATCGCCTCGCCGGCGTCGCGCGACTGCCGCACGCCCAGCTCGACCGCCTTGGCGCCCTGCTCGGTGGCCAGCACCGCGCTGCCGGTGGCCTTCTGGATGTCGCCCAGGATGGTGCGCACCTGCGCCGTGGCCTGCTTGGACTGCGCCGCCAGGCTCTTGACCTCCTGCGCCACCACCGCGAAACCCTTGCCGTGCTCGCCGGCCTTGGCGGCCTCGATCGAGGCGTTCACCGCCAGCAGGTTCGACTGCTCGGACAGGTCGTTGACGCTGGCGATCAACTCGCCGATCGCCTGGCTCTGCTCGGACAGCCGCATGATGCTCTCGGCGATCAGCTCCATCTGCTCGCGGATCTGCTGCATGCCCTCGATCGATTCCTCCACCGAGCGCTTGCCGGTCTGCGACACCTGGGCCGCCCGCTGCGCCGCCTCGGCCACGTTCTTGGCCTTCTGGCTGGCCATCAGCGCGGTCTGCTTGACCTCGTCGAGCGTGGCCGAGGTCTCGCTCATCACCGCCGCCGCCTCGCTGGCGCCGGCCGCCACCTGGGTGGTGCCGGCCAGGATCGCGCTCGACGACGCCGCCAGCACGTCGACCCCCTCGCCGATCTCGCGGTTCATCTCGCGCAGGTTGAGCACCATCGCCGCGAACGCCTTGCCCAGCACGTCGTGCCCGGACTGCGGCGCCAGCACCCCGGTCAGGTCGCCGGTGGCGATGCGCTCGGCCGCCGCCGCCTTCTGGCGCAGGTTGTCGACCATCGCCGCGAAGGCCTTGCCCAGCGCGTCCTGCTCCGAGCGCGGCACCACCTGCAGCAGCAGGTCGCCGGAGGCGATGCGGGTGGCGATCGCCACCTTCTCCTGCAGCGACAGCGCCATCTCGCGGAACTTGTCCTGCAGCAGCCCGATCTCGTCGGCGCGCGCGCGCCCGGCCGGGCGCACCACGATCTCGCCGGCCGCCACCAGCCGCGCCGCCTCGGCGATGTCGCGGATCGGCTGCACGATCACCGCGTGCAGCCGCAGCGCGCTGGGCAGCGAGATCAGCAGCGAACCGATCATCACCAGCAGGATGATGCCGCCGTAGCGCACCAGCCGCGTGGCCATCGGCTCGGTGCTCAGGCGCAGGTAGACGCTGCCGACCTGGCGCTGCTTTTCGTGGATCGGCCAGGTCCCCACCAGCTCGTCGCCGGCGAAGCGCTGGCCCGGCGCCTCGGCGCGCGCCGGCAGCGGCCGCGCCTGCTGGCCGGGGCGGGTGTAGCTGGCGAACGGCGCGCCGTCGGCCGCGTACAGCGCGGCGGCGGCCAGCTCCGGATTGGCCTGCAGCGCGTTGAGGTACTCCTGCGCCGCCTTGGGGTCGCTGAACACCAGCGACGGCGCCACGCTGGCGGCCAGGATCTCGGCCTGCACCGCGATCTCCTGCTGCTTCTGGGCGCGGTAGGTGTAGACGTCGTAGCTGACGATCACCATGCCCGCCATCAGCAGGGCGATGGCGCTGGCCAGCACGGTGATCAGCATCAGCTTGCGGCGGATCGGACTGTCGATAAACCAGTGCATTCAACGGCCCTCCCTGGCGGCGCGCGGCTTGACGCTGAGCGCCATGTTGAGCAGCTTGGAGCTGATCAGCAGGCCGTTGCGCGCGGCCGCCTCGTCGTCGACGTTGAAGCGCACCCGGTTGTCCTTGAGCGCGAAGCTGATCACGCCGCCGCCGCGCGCCTCGCTCACGGTCAGCACCCCGCGCAGCGGTTCGCGCGGCGCCTCGGCGCCGCCCAGGTAGGCCACGTGGCAGCCGGACTCGCGCGTCAGGCTCTTCAGGCGCCGCAGCTGCAGCGGATGGCTGTCGACCTGCTCGCCGTTGACCGCGGCGTCGAGCGCGGCGCCGAACGGATCGTCGCCCACCACGCACAGCACCAGCGGGCTGGCCGGGGCGGCGAAGGCGCCGGCCGGCCACTCGATGTACAGGCCGAACTTGTACAGGTAGGCGCCCTTGACCGCATATTCCAGCGTCTCGGCCTCGGCCGCGACGGCGGTCGCCGGCGCCAGCGCCAGCAGCAGCAAGGCCGAACGCGCCAGCGCGCGCGGCAGGCGGGTCAGAATTTCCATAGCAGTTGCAGGGTAAGACTGCGTTCAAAGACGGCGCGCGGCGAGCTGCCGGCGATGTTGCCGAACTCGGCGTGGCGCCGGTCCAGCAGGTTGACCACGCTCAGCGCCAGCTCCAGCCGCGCGCCGGGACGCCAGCCCAGCCGGGCGTCGAGCGAGGTGTAGGCCGGCACGGCCGGATAGGGCAAGGCCGCCACCCGGTTCAGCGACAGGTCCAATTCCATGGCGCGCGGCAGGTCGTGGCTGGAACGCAGCGTGTAGCGGTGCGCCGGATCGTTGCCGTACAACGTGCCGGTGCCGCCGGTCGGCGCCGGCCCGCTGGCGCCCGGTTGCAGGCTGACGCGCTCGCGCAGCAAAGTGTGGCTGGCGCTCAGGCGCCAGTCGCGGCTGACCTGGAAGTTGCCCCAGATTTCCAGGCCGGCGACCTTGCCCTCGGCATGGTTGCCGACCTCCAGCGTGCCATTGAGCGCGCCGGCGTCCACGGTACGCAGATCGTCGTACTTGTTGTAGAAGGCGTTGACCGAATACGACAGCCGGCTGGTCGGCTGGGCGCGGTAGCCCAGCTCCAGCGCGGTCAGGCGCTCCGAGCGGAAGTTCGGCCCGCCCCGCAACGGCAGTTGCGGCGCGCCGAACACATAAAAATCGCGGTCCACCCGCGACGGCGTGCGCAGCGCCCGCGACACCGCGCTCCACAGCAGGGAGTGGGCGTCCGGCTTCCACGCCAGCCGCAGATTGGGCTGGAACTCGGTGCCGGTGTAGGCATTGCGCTCGGCCTTGGCGCCCAGCGTCAGCTTCCACCGTTCGTCGAGCGCGATGGTGTCCTGCACAAACAGATTGGCCATATGGGTCGCCACCTGCGCCGGCAGGAACGCCAGGATAGCGCCGTTGGTCGAGGTGCTGCGCCACAGCCGGGCGCCGCCGCCCCACACCAGCTCGTGGCGCGCGCCCAGCGGCAGGCGGTGCTGGGCCTCGATGTCGTAGGTGTCGTTCGATTCGCGGAACTGCAGCGTGCCCGGCATCAGGTTGTTGACATGGTCGTAGTAGGCCTGCACCTGCAGCCCCGCGCCGTCGGCCAGCGCGCGGTGCCAGCGGGCCAGCAGGTTGCCGCCGGAGCGGTGCCGGTCGCTGCCGGCCAGCTGGTCCAGCTGGCGGTCGTACAGGTCGCCCTGCAAGGTGACGCCGTGGTCGGCCCCGCCCCAGTCGGCGCGGAAGCCCAGCTGGCGCCCGGACCAGCCGTCGCCGGCGGAGGCGCCGGCCACGCTCTGGTTGGCGTCGCGCCCGAAACCCTTGGCGTAGACCCGCACGCTGGCGTCCTCGCCCAGCCGCCAGCCCTGGCGCACGGCGACGCCGCGCTCCTGGTTGCCGCCGCCCAGCGACACCAGCGTGCCCTGGCTATCCTTGCTGGAACGGGTGAGCACGCTGATCACGCCGTTGACCGCGTTCGAGCCCCACAGCGTGCCGCCCGGACCGCTGATCACCTCGATCCGCTCGATATCCTCCAGCATCACGTCCTGGGCTTCCCAGAACACGCCGGCGTTGAGCGGGTTGTAAACCACCCGGCCGTCGATCAGCACCAGCAGCTTGTTGCCGTTGCCGTTGCTGCCGCCGCGCGCGGTGACCGCGTAACTGGTGCCGTTGGTGCGCGCCACCTCCAGGTTGGGCGCCAGCCGCAGCGCCTCGGCCAGGCTGGTGGCGCCGCTGCGGCGCACGTCCGCGCCGGTGATGATGTACACGGCGGCGGCGGCGTCGCCCAGCGACTCGGCCTTCTTCGACACCGAGGTGATCGGAATTTCCGCCAACTCCTCGATGCTCATGCGCGAGAGCTGGCTGGGCAATTGCTGGGCCGCCGCGCCGGCGGCCCAGCACAGCAGGCCAGCCCCCAGCCAGCGGCGCTCCGGTATCGAAAAATACTCCATCGACATCTCCTCGGTCAGACTACATGCTGCTCCACTATCATGGCCGGATCGGACAACAGGCGCCCGCCGTCCAGCACGATCAAACGGGCGGCCGTCACGCCCTTCAGGTAATCGGCGCGGATCCCTTCCAGCGTCGGCGGGGCCGGCTGCAACTCCGCCAGCAGCAGCTTGTGCACGCCCAGGATCTGGTCGGCCAGCACGCCGAAGCGCATGGCCCCGCCGCGCAGCACGATGATCTGGTTCAAGTCCGTCAAGCCCTGCTGCGGCAGGCCGAAAAAGCGCTTCAGGTCGACCAGCGACAAGATCCGCCCGCGCACATTGACGATGCCCAGCACGAACGGCGGCGTGCACGGCAGCGGCGTCAGGTCGCGCAGCACATGCACCTCGTGCACGTGGCGCATCTCCAGCGCGTAGCGTTCGTGGGCCAGCATGAATTCCAGCACCTCGGCTTCGGCCTCGGGCGCCGGCGCGGCCGGCGGCACCTGCGCCAGCAGCCGCGCGCGTTCCTCCAGCAGTGCGCGCTGGCGTTCCGGCACCAGCGTGGTTGGCTGCCGCGCCGTGGCGGCCGCCGCCGCCAGCCGCGCGCGCACCCGCTCCCAGTCCAGTTGCTGGCGCCGGCCCGGCATCAGCCGCCCCCGGCGCCGGCGCGCATCAGATCGGCCAGTTCGCCCGCGCGCACCCCGCCCGAGTGCGCCAGCACGTGGTCCGGCGCATGCTCGCGCAGCAGCTCCAGCGCATTGGCGAAATGGCGCTGCGCCTCGCGCGCGGCGCCGTTGCGCCGGCACAGGCTGCCCAGCGTGAAATGCGCCAGCACCAACTCCGGGTCGAGATAGAGCGCGTCCTTGAGCGCCTCGATGGCCTCGGCGGCGCGGCCTTGCTCCTCCAGGATCAGCGCCTGCAGATAGCGCAGCGCCGGGTCGCATTTATCGGTGGCGATCGCGGCGGCGCAGCACCGGCTGGCGTCGTCCAGCAGGCCCAGGTCGGCGCAGCGGCGCGCCCGCTGCGCCAACGCCGGCGCCGGCGCGGCGGCGTCGGCCACCTGGTGGGCAGGCTCGGCCACGATGCCCGCCGTCCCGCCGGGCGCGACCGCGATGGCGGCGGCCGCGGCGGCCGGCACGGCGCCGGGCC
>NZ_JBXALQ010000043.1:0-6258 GCF_058799615.1 Duganella sp. GW822-FHT06D06 | reverse complement strand
CAGGACCGCGTGCTGCAGAAGACGCCGTTCAGCTTCGACGTGTCGGTGTGGGAATTCTTCTGGCCGCTGATCAGCGGCGCCGGCCTGGTCATGGCACGCCCGCAGGGACATAAAGACCCGCTCTATCTGAACGAAATTATTCGCACGCAGGGCATCACGACCTTGCACTTCGTGCCGTCGATGCTGCAGGTGTTCCTGGAGCATGGCGACGCGGCGCAGTGCGACGGCATCGTGCGGGTGATGTGCAGCGGCGAGGCGTTGCCGGCTGCGCTGGCGCGGCGCTTCCATGCGATGTTGCCGCAGGCCGAGCTGCACAATCTGTATGGGCCGACCGAAGCCGGCGTCGACGTGACGGCCTGGCAGTGCCGGGCCGACGACCTGCGCGACATCGTACCGATCGGCCGTCCGATCGCCAACACCCAGGTGTATATCCTGGATGCGCAATTGCAGCCGGTGCCGATCGGCGTGACGGGCGAGTTGTTCCTGGCCGGCGTGCAGGTGGGCCGTGGTTACCTGAACCGTCCGGAGCTGACGGCGGAGCGCTTCCTGCGCGATCCGTTCAGCGCGGAAGCGGACGCCCGCATGTACAAGACGGGCGATCTGGGCCGCCATCTGGCGGACGGCACTATCGAGTACCTGGGGCGTAACGACTTCCAGGTCAAGATCCGCGGCTTCCGTATCGAGCTCGGCGAGATCGAGGCCTGCCTGGCGCGCATCGACAGCGTGCGCGAGGCGGTGGTGCTGGCGCGTGAGGACCAGCCGGGCGACAAGCGCCTGGTGGCGTATGTGGTGGCGCGCGACGGTCACACGCCGGATGCGGCCGAGCTGCGCGCGGCGCTGTCGGTCGAACTGGCCGATTACATGGTGCCGTCGGCCTTCGTGCTGCTGGCGGCGCTGCCGCTGACGCCAAACGGCAAGCTGGACCGCAAGGCGCTGCCGGCGCCGGAAGGCGAGGCGTATATCCAGCGTGGTTACGAGGCGCCGCAGGGCGGCACCGAGCAAGCGCTGGCGGAGATCTGGGCCAAGGTGCTGCGACGCGAAACCATCGGTCGCCACGACAACTTCTTTGAACTGGGCGGCCATTCGCTGCTGGCGGTGCAAGTGCTGTCCCGCATACGCCACAACCTGCAGGTCGAAGTGACGCTGGGTGACTTGTTCAGCCAGCCGAGCCTGGCCGCGTTTGCCCAGGTGATCGATCAGGCCGGCCAGTCCGAGCTGTCGTCGATCACGCTGGCTGACCGCAGCGCGCCGCTCGCGCTGTCGTTTGCGCAACAGCGTTTGTGGTTCCTGGCGCAAATGGATGGCGTCAGTGAAACCTACCACATCACCGGCGGCGTCCAGCTGAGCGGTGCATTGAACCGCGCAGCCCTGGTCGCGACCCTGAACCGGGTGGTGGCGCGGCACGAAGCGCTGCGTACCACGTTCGCCAAGGTCGATGGACAGGTGGTGCAGCTGATCGCCGATGAGAACACCAGCTTTGCGTTGCAAGAACTGGATCTGCAGGGAAGCGAGGACACGCTGGCGCAGACGTTGGCACAGCAGGCCGAAGCGCCGTTCGACCTGGAGCGCGGTCCGCTGATCCGGGGCGCGTTGATTCAATTGTCGGCACAGGAACACGTGCTGTTTGTCGCCATGCACCACATCATTTCCGACGGCTGGTCGATGGGTGTGCTGCTTAATGAAGTGAGCACGCTGTATGGCGCCTACAGCGAAGAAGGCAGCGACGTCGCGCGCGATCCGCTGCCGGCCTTGCCGATCCAGTATCCGGACTATGCCAGCTGGCAGCGTCAATGGCTGGCCGGCGAGCGTCAACAGCGTCAGGCGGCGTACTGGAAACAGGCGCTGGCGGGCATTCCCGCCGTGCTGGAATTGCCGACTGACCGTCCTCGTCCACCGGTGCAAAGTTACGCCGGCGCCAACCTGGACATGGAGCTTGACGCCGCACTGACGGCGCAACTGAAAGCACTCAGCCAGCATCATGGCGTAACGCTGTACATGCTGCTGTTGGGCAGCTGGGCCGCGCTGCTGGCACGCCTGTCCGGCCAAAACGATGTGGTGATCGGCAGCCCTATCGCCGGCCGCAACCGGGCCGAGACGGAAAAGCTGATCGGTTTCTTCGTCAATACCCAGGCGCTGCGCTTCGAGCTGTCGCCGGAACTGACGGTGGCAGCGTTACTGCAGCAAAGCAAGCAGCAGGTGCTGGGTGCGCAGCAGCATCAGGATCTGCCGTTCGAACAGATCGTCGAGATCGTGCAGCCGCCGCGCAGCATGGCGCACGCGCCGATCTTCCAGGTCATGTTCGCCTGGCAAAACACGCCGGAAGGCGAGCTGGAGATGCCGGGCCTGGAGATGTCGCCGATCGCGGCGCAGGACGGCAGCTCGGCCAAATTCGACCTGATGCTGGCGCTGCGGGAATCCGACGGCCGGATCGTGGGCGGACTGGAATACGCGACCGCGCTGTTCGACCGCGCGACGATGCAGCGGCATGTCAACTACTGGCGCAGCTTGCTGACCGCCATGGTCGCCAACGCGCAGCAAACGCTGGTCAACCTGCCGCTGCTGTCCGCAGCCGAACGCGAGCAGGTACTGGTCGGATGGAACGACACGCAATTGGACTACCCGCGCGATAGCGTGATGCATCAGCTGTTCGAGCAGCAGGTTGCGATCACGCCGGATGCGGTGGCGCTGGTGTTTGAAGATCAGGAGCTGAGTTACGCAGAGTTGAACGCACGGGCCAACCGCCTGGCGCGCCATCTGCGCGGCCTCGGCGTCGGCCCGGATGTGCGGGTTGCGCTGTGCGTCGAGCGCGGCGTGGAGATGATCGTCGCACTGCTGGCCACGCTCAAGGCGGGCGGCGCCTATGTGCCGATGGATCCGGCCTACCCGGCCGAACGTCTGGCCTACATGCTGGCTGACAGTGCGCCGGCGGCGATCCTGGCCCATGGTCCGACTTCCGGGCTGATCGCCACGCTGGCGACGGACGGATGCCCGGTCGTCGACCTGGACGCACAGGAAGGCTGGAGCACCGAATCCGCAGCCGATCTGGACACGGCCGACACCGGCCTGCTGCCAGAACACCTGGCCTACATCATCTACACTTCCGGCTCGACCGGAGAACCGAAGGGCGTGATGCTCACGCATCGCAACGCGGTCAACTTCATCCATTGGGCGGGAGCGGTCTTCAGCGTGGAAGCGTTGCAGCGCACGCTGTTCTCGACCTCGCTCAATTTCGATCTGGCGGTCTATGAATGCTTTGTGCCGCTGTCGCGCGGCGCCAGCATCACGCTGGTGGGCAACGCCCTGAGCCTGCTGCAACAGCCGGCCGACGTGACGCTGATTAATACCGTGCCGTCTGCCATCGACGCGCTGGCCAATGCCGGCGCGGTGCCGGCGACCGTGCGCACGATCAACCTGGCCGGCGAGGCGTTGAAACGCAGCCTGGTCGAGAAACTGTTCGCCAGCACCGACGTGGAGACGGTGTGCAATCTGTACGGTCCGTCGGAGACGACGACCTACTCGACCTGGGTGGCGATGCCACGGGCGCAAGGTTTCGTGCCGCATATCGGCCGTCCGGTGGCCAATACCCAGGTGTATATCCTGGATGGCCAACTGCAACCGGTGCCGGTCGGCGTGATCGGCGAGCTGTATATTGGTGGCGCGGGCGTCGCACGCGGTTACCTGAACCGTCCCGAGTTGACGGCGGAGCGCTTCCTGCGCGATCCGTTCAGCCAGGACGGCCGCATGTACAAGACGGGCGACCTGGGCCGCCATCTGGCGGACGGCAATATCGAGTACCTGGGCCGTAACGACTTCCAGGTCAAGATCCGCGGCTTCCGCATCGAACTGGGCGAGATCGAGGCGCGCCTGGCGCGCATCGAAAGCGTGCGCGAGGCGGTGGTGCTGGCGCGTGAAGACCAACCGGGCGACAAGCGTCTGGTGGCCTACGTTGTGGCCCACGACGGCTACACGCCGGACGTGGCGGAGCTGCGCGCGGCATTGGCAAGCGAAGTGGCCGATTACATGGTGCCGTCGGCTTTCGTGCTGTTGGCGGCGTTGCCGTTGACACCAAATGGCAAGCTGGACCGCAAAGCCTTGCCGGCCCCGGAAGGCGACGCATATATCCAGCGTGCCTACGAGGCGCCGCAGGGCGAAATCGAAGAAGCGCTGGCGGCCATCTGGTCCAAGGTGCTGCAACGCGAAACCATCGGTCGTCACGACAACTTCTTCGAACTGGGCGGCCATTCGCTGCTGGCGGTCAGCCTGATCGAAGGTATGCGCCAGGCCGGTTTGCAGGCCGACGTGCGGGCCTTGTTCAGCACCCCAAGCATCGCCCAACTGGCGGCGGCGGTGGGACAGGGTGGGCAGGAAGTGCTGGTGCCGGAGAACGGCATCGCCGACGGCTGCGAACACATCACGCCATCGATGCTGCCATTGATCGACCTGACGCAGGAGCAGATCGACCGCGTGGCGGCCCAGGTACCGGGCGGCGCGGCCAACATCCAGGATATCTATCCGTTGGCGCCGTTGCAGGACGGGATATTGTTCCATCACCTGATGAGCCAGAATGGCGATGCGTATCTGTTGCCTAGCCTGATCAGTTTCGACAGCCGCGAGCGACTCGACGGTTTCCTGACAGCGCTGCAGACGGTGATTTCACGTCACGATATCCTGCGCACGGCCGTGCTGTGGGAGGGCTTGGATGCTGCGCTGCAAGTGGTATGGCGCAGCGCGCCGTTCAAGGCGGAACAACTTGTTCTCGATGAGGGCGACGTCGCCGCACAACTGGCGGAGCGCTACGACCCACGTCACTACCGCATCGACGTGCGCGAGGCGCCGTTGCTGCGCGGCTTCTACGCACATGATCCGGTGCAAGGACGCTGGCTGTTGCAGATTCTGGCGCACCACCTGGCGATCGACCACACGACGCTGGAAATCCTGATCGGCGAAATTCAGGCAACGCTGCAAGGCGAAACGCTGGCGCCGGCACTGCCGTTCCGCAATTATGTGGCGCAGGCGCGACTGGGCGTGTCGCAGGAAGAGCATGAAGGCTTCTTCCGCGACATGCTGAGCGACATTGATGAAACGACGGCGCCGTTTGGCCTGCTTGACGTGCAGGGCGACGGCGGCATGATCGGCGAAGCGCATCAGGAAGTCGATGCGGCGCTTGCGGCGCGTATCCGCAAGCAGGCGCGCGGCTTGGGCGTGAGCGCGGCCTCCGTGCTGCACCTGGCTTGGGCGCAGGTGCTGTCGAAGGCATCGGGCCGCGAAGCGGTGGTGTTCGGCACGGTGATGTTCGGCCGGATGCAGGGCGGCGCCGGTGCGGACCGCGCATTGGGGATGTTCATCAACACGCTGCCGCTGCGGCTGGATGTGGGCGCGCAATCGGTGCGCGCGAGCGTACTGGCGACCCATGCACGATTGATGGGACTGATGCGTCACGAACACGCGTCGCTGGCATTGGCGCAGCGCTGCAGCGGCGTGGCGGCGCCGGCGCCATTGTTCTCGGCATTGTTCAACTTCCGTCATTCGACGGGCGAGGGTAAGGCGGATGTTGTCTGGGAGGGTATGGAAGTACTGTCCGGCGAAGAACGCACCAATTATCCTCTGACGATGTCGGTCGATGATTTCGGTACGGGCTTCCGACTGACCACGCAAGTGAGCACCGGCGTGGACGCCGGACGGGTCTGCGCTTACTTGCACGCTGCATTGGAGCAATTGGTGACGGCGTTGGAAAGTGCGCCGGAGACTGCGGTGCGTGCGCTGACCGTGCTGCCAGCGGTCGAACGCGAGCAAGTGCTGGTGGGCTGGAACGACACGCAACTGAGCTACCCACACGATAGCGCGATTCACGAACTGTTCGAACACCAGGCCGCAGCCACGCCGGACGCGGTGGCATTGATATTCGAAGATCAGCAAGTGAGTTACGCGGACCTGAACGCCATGGCCAATCGCCTGGCCCGCCATCTGCGCAATGAAGGTGTGGTCGATGGCGACTACGTGGGCATCGCGCTGGAGCGTTCGATCGCCCTGGTGGTCGCGCAACTGGCGGTGCTGAAGGCGGGCGGCGTCTATGTGCCGTTGGATGCGGTACTGCCGTTGCAGCGTCAGGCCTTGATGCTGGCCGACTGCAACGCCAAACTGGTGCTGGGCACGGCGCAGCAGCCGGTGCCGGACAATGTTTCCCTGGTCGATGTGGCTGATGCGCGCCTCGGCGCGTGCAGCGCGGCCAATTTGCCAACGACGGCGAATGGCGCCAGT
>NZ_JBXALQ010000042.1:0-7050 GCF_058799615.1 Duganella sp. GW822-FHT06D06 | reverse complement strand
GGCGTGCGCGAGGCGCTGGTCGTCGCGCGCGAGGACCAGCCGGGCGACAAGCGCCTGGTGGCTTACCTGGTCGCCCACAACGGCGCCGCGCCGTCCGCCGCCGACCTGCGCAGCGCGCTGGCCGCCAGCCTGCCGGACTACATGGTACCGGCCGCCTTCATCGCGCTGGACGCCTTCCCGCTGACCCCGAACGGCAAGCTCGACCGCAAGGCGCTGCCCGCGCCGGACCGCGCCGCGCTGGTCGCCCGCGCCTATGAGGCACCGCAGGGCCGGGCCGAGGCGGCGATCGCCGCCATCTGGCAGGAACTGCTGGGTATCGAACAGGTCGGCCGCCACGACCACTTCTTCGAACTGGGCGGCCACTCGCTGCTGGCGGTGCGCTTCGCCTCCCGTCTGCGCGAGACGCTCGGCATCGACGTCCCCTTGAGAGATTTGTTCACCACGCCGACGCTCAGCGCGCTGGCCGTCGGATTGGCCGCCGCCACCGGCGCCGCCCTGCCGGACCTGCTGCCGGCCGACCGCACCGGCCCGTTGCCGCTGTCGCTGGCCCAGCAACGCCTATGGTTCCTCGACCAGCTCGACCATGCCGCCGGCGCCGCCTACCACATGCCGGCCGCCCTGCGTCTGCACGGCCGGCTCGACGCCACCGCGCTACGCGCCGCGCTCGACCGCGTGGTGGCACGCCACGAAATCCTGCGCACCAGCTTTGTCAGTATCGACGGCGCCGCGCGCCAGGTCATCGCGCCCGAGGCACGCTTCGCACTGCGCGAACTGGACCTGGGTCACTTGCATGGCCACGAACAGGAAGCCGCCGTGGCCCGCTACACCGCCGACGAGGCCGGCGCACCCTTCGATCTGGCCGCCGGCCCGCTGATTCGCGGCGCGTTGCTGCGCCTGGCCGACGACGACCATGTGCTGCTCGTCACACAGCATCACATCATTACCGACGGCTGGTCGATCGGCCTGCTGGTGCAGGAATTTTCGACGCTGTACGCCGCCTTCAGCCAGGGTGAGGACGATCCGTTGCCGCCGCTGGCCATCCAGTACGCCGACTATGCCGCCTGGCAGCGTCAGTGGCTGCAAGGCGAGCTGCTGCAAATCCAGACCGCTTTCTGGCGCAACCACCTGGAGGGCGCGCCGGCACTGCTCGAACTGCCGGCCGACCATCCTCGTCCGCCGGTGCAAAGCTACGCCGGCGGCAGCGTGCCGCTGCGCCTGTCGGCCGAGCTCAGCGCCGGCCTGCAAGCGCTGGCGCACCGCCAGGACGCCACGCTGTTCATGACCCTGATGGCCGGCTGGGCTACCTTGCTGGCCCGCCTGAGCGGGCAGGACGAGCTCGTCATCGGCACCCCGGTGGCCAACCGTCAGCATGCGCAAGTCGAACCACTGATCGGCTTCTTCGTCAACACCCTGGCGCTGCGCGTGCGCCTGGACGAGCAAGCCAGCGCCGCCGCGCTGATCGAACAAGTCCGTAACAGCACCTTGCAAGCGTTGGCCCACCAGGACCTGCCGTTCGCGCAGGTGGTCGAGGCCCTCAATCCGCCACGCAGTCTGAGCCACAGCCCGTTGTTCCAGTCGATGTTCGCGCTCAATAACACGCCGCAAAGCGAACTGGAATTGCCGGGCCTGCGCCTGGCGTCCTTGCCGATGACTCAGGCCACGGTCCACTTCGACCTGTCGCTGAACCTGGCAGAAACCGACGGCATACTGTCAGGCGCCATCGACTACGCCAGCGACCTGTTCGAACGCGCCACCGTCGAGCGCTTTGCCATCTACTTCGAGACCCTGATGACGGCAATGGTGGCCGATCCGACGCAAGCGTTGGCCACCCTGCCCCTGCTCGGCCAGGCCGAGCGTGAGCAACTGCTGGTGGACTTCAACGACACCACCGTCGACTACCCGCACGAGCAATTGCTGCACCAGTTGTTCGAAGCCCAGGCCGCACGCCAGCCCGAGGCGCCGGCACTGATGTTCGACGACCAGCAACTGAGCTACGGCGAATTGAACCGCCGCGCCAACCAACTGGCCCACCACCTGATCGCCCAGGGCGTGGCGCCGGATGCGCGGGTGGCCATTTGCGTCGAACGCAGCTTCGACATGGTGGTCGGCCTGCTGGCCATTCTCAAGGCCGGCGGCGCCTACGTGCCGCTAGACCCGGCCTATCCGCAGGATCGCCTGGCCCATATGCTGGAGGACAGCGCTCCGGTCCTGTTGTTGACGCAATCCGCATTGCGCTGCACGCTGCCCACGCTGGCCATGCCGGTATGGGAGTTCGATGGCGCCGCCAGCCGGTCCTCGCTGACAGCGCAGCCGCAGCACAATCCCGTGCTGGCGCCGCTGCATTCGACCAATCTGGCCTACGTGATCTATACCTCGGGCTCGACCGGCCGCTCCAAGGGTGTGATGGTGGAGCACAAGTCGCTGGTCAATTTCTGGCAAGCCATCGGCAGCACGATTTACGACGGCGTGCCGGCCAACTCGACGGTCGCGCTGAACGCCGCCTTCTCGTTCGACATGTCGATGAAAGGCATCCTGCAGCTGCTGTCCGGCCATTGCCTGCTGATCGTCCCGCAGGCCGTGCGCGTCAACGGCGCCGACTTCCTGCTCCTGCTCGAACGGCACGCGGTGGCGGCCTTCGACTGCACTCCTGCCCAGCTTGAAATGCTTGAACAGGCCGGCCTGATGCGCTCGTCCACTTACCAGCCCTTGCGGGTTCTGCTGGGCGGCGAGGCGATCAACGCCAGGCTGTGGCAAGGATTGGCCGCCTCGGCCACTACGCGCTACTACAATATGTATGGCCCGACCGAGGCCACCATCGACGCCAGCTTCGGCCTGATCGAAGCCAGTTCGACGCAGCCGCACATCGGGCGTCCGCTCGACAATGCCCGGATCTATATTCTCGACGCCCACCATCAGCCGGTACCGATCGGCGTGGCCGGCGAGCTCTACATCGGCGGCGCCGGCGTCGCGCGCGGCTACCTGAACCGTCCTGACCTCACCGCCGAGCGCTTCCTGCGCGACCCGTTCAGCAAGGATCCCAACGCCCGCATGTACCAGACGGGCGACCTGGGCCGCTGGCTGGCCGACGGCAATATCGACTACCTGGGCCGCAACGACTTCCAGGTCAAGATCCGCGGCTTCCGCATCGAGCTGGGCGAGATCGAAGCCCGGTTGGCCGCCTGCGACGGCGTGCGCGAAGCGCTGGTCGTCGCGCGTGAAGACCAGCCGGGCGATAAACGCCTGGTGGCCTACCTGGTCGCGCGGGACGGTGCCGCGCCGTCCGCCGCCGATCTGCGCAGCGCACTGGCCGCCAGCCTGCCCGACTACATGGTGCCGGCCGCCTTCGTCACGCTGGAGACCTTCCCGCTGACCCCGAACGGCAAACTCGACCGCAAGGCGCTGCCCGCGCCGGACCGCTCCGCGCTGGTGGCCCGAGCTTACGAGGCGCCGCAGGGTGAGACCGAGACGGCGATCGCCGCCATCTGGCAGGAACTGCTTGGTATCGAGCAGGTCGGCCGTCACGACCACTTTTTCGAGCTGGGCGGCCACTCGCTGCTCATCATCGGCATGATCGAACGCTTGCGACAAAAGGAGCTGCCGGCCGATGTGAAATCCATCTTCAGCAACCCGACACTGTCGGCGCTGGCGGCGGCGCTCGAATCGAACACAATTGCGACGGTCGAGATCCCTGCCAACCCGCTGCTGCAAGTGCATCAGCATATCTCGCCCGAACTGCTCCCGCTGATATCGCTATCCCAGGCGGAGATTGATGTCATTGTTGCCGGCACACCTGGCGGCGCCCCCAACATCCAGGATATCTATCCGCTCGCGCCGCTGCAGCAAGGCATACTGTTCCACCATCTTTTGACGACCTCCGGCGATGCATACCTGGTCGGCATTAGTTTGCGCTTCGATAGCCGCGACCTTCTGGACCGTTTCCTCACGGCGCTGCAAAGGGTCATCGATCGCCACGACATCCTGCGCACCGCCATTCATAGTCAGGGCCTGGAGCAGCCGGTACAACTGGTGCAGCGCTGCGCGCCATTGCCGGTTCATGAAGTGCCGGTAACCGACGCCGGCGCCCCGCTGGCGCAATTGCAGGCGCAGGCCGATCCGCGCAGCCTGCGCTTCGACCTGAGCCAGGCGCCGTTGATGGCGTCGTTCATCGCCGGCGATGTGGCGACGGATGCCTGGCATATGGTGCTGGTCCACCACCACCTGGTGTGCGACCACATGACACTGGACCTGCTGATTGATGAAATCGGACTGATCCTGCAGGATCGTGCCGTGGAATTGCCGACCGCCCAGCCCTATCGTCATTTCATTGCGCAGTTGTCCGCCACACCGCAGGCTGTGCACGAAGCCTACTTCAAACGCCAGTTGGGCGACATGGTTGAACCGTGCGCGCCGTTTGAGGTCCTCGACACCCACGGCAGCGGCGCCAATGTGCATGAAAGCCGTTTGCCGCTGGCGCCGACGCTGGCCCGGCGCATCCGCCAGAACGCCCACCGCCACGGCACCACCTCCGCCGCGCTGTTCCATTTGGCCTGGGCACGCGTGCTGTCGGCCTGTTGCGGCCGTGACGATGTCGTGTTTGGCACCCTGCTGTTTGGGCGCATGCAAGGCACTACCGCCGCCGACCGCGTGCTAGGCTTATTCATCAACACGCTGCCGCTGCGCCTGCCGCTCGGCCAACTCAGTGTCGGGCAGGCGCTCGCCGAAACCAGCCGCCGACTCGCCGAGCTGCTGGAGCATGAACACGCGCCGCTGGCGCTGGCCCAACGCTGCAGCGGCGTGCAGGCACCCGCGCCCCTGTTCACCACGCTACTCAACTTCCGCCACTCTGGATCAGCGTCGGGGTCCAAGCACCTGGACGGACTCGACGGCATAACGCTGCTCGACGGTGAAGAGCGCACCAACTATCCCATCACCGTCTCGGTGGACGACCTGGGCGAGGACTTTTCCATTACCGCCCAGTGCGTCGGCGGCATCGATGCGAAGCGCATGGCAAACTATCTGCGGTGCGTAGTCACGGCGCTGGTCGATGCGCTGGAACACGATGCCGCGTTGCCGGTGACGGCGCTGGACGTGCTGCCGCCCCATGAGCGCGCACAACTGCTGGTGGACTTCAACCACACCGCGACCGACTACCCGTCCGAATTGCTGGTGCACCAACTGTTCGAAGCCCAGGCCGCGCGCCAGCCAGATGCGCCGGCGCTGGTGTTCGACCACCAGCAGCTGAGCTATGGCGAGTTGAACCGCCGCGCCAACCAACTGGCCCACCACCTCATAGCCCAGGGCGTGACACCGGACGCCCGCGTGGCCATCTGCGTCGAACGCGGCCCCGACATGGTCGTCGCCCTGCTGGCCATCCTCAAGGCCGGCGCCGCCTATGTGCCGCTCGATCCGGCATATCCGCAGGAGCGGCTGGCCTATATGCTGGACGACGCCAGTCCAATGTTAACGGTGACTCAACGCGTCTTGGCGCACCGCCTGCGCATGCCGGGTCTGCCATTGCTGGTATTGGATGATGTCGAAGAAATCGACCTCATCCGCGCCCATTCAAGCTCCGATGTGCAAGCTAGCGAAACCGGCCTGCAGGCGCATCATCTGGCCTATGTGATCTACACCTCCGGCTCGACCGGCCTGCCCAAAGGCGTCATGGTGCAGCACCATAGCCTGGCAAATTTCTTGCACTCCATGGCTAGTAGACCCGGCATGACGGCAAGCGATGTTTTGTTGGCGATCACCACGCTGTCGTTTGACATTGCGGCACTGGAACTCTATCTGCCGCTGGCGCTTGGCGCAAAACTGGTGCTGGCCAGCCGCGAGCAGGCCACCGACGCCACCGTCCTCCAGCATATGATTCGCGACAAGCACATCACCGTCATGCAGGCCACTCCGGCCACCTGGACAATGATGTTGGATGACGGCTGGAACGGCGCCCCAGGATTACGCGCGCTGTGTGGCGGCGAAGCGATGAGCGCGAACTTGGCCGCAAGACTGCTAACGCGCGTGGCACAAGTGTGGAATATGTACGGTCCGACAGAAACCACGATCTGGTCCGCTTGCCGCGCCGTGCAGTTCGCGCGAACCCAGGCGACAACGGCGGAACCGATCGGCAATGCGATTGGCAACACCCAGATCTATCTTCTGGACCGGCACCATCAACCGGTGCCACTGGGCGTGACCGGCGAGATCCACATCGGCGGCGCCGGCGTTGCGCGCGGCTACCTCAACCGCCCGGACCTCACCGCCGAGCGCTTCCTGCGCGATCCGTTCAGCGCTGAACCCAACGCCCGCATGTACAGGACGGGCGATCTGGGCCGCTGGCTGGACGACGGCAATCTCGACTACCTGGGCCGCAACGACTTACAGGTTAAGATCCGCGGCTTCCGCATCGAACTGGGCGAGATCGAAACCCGGTTGGCCGCCTGCGAAGGCGTGCGCGAGGCACTGGTCGTCGCGCGCCAAGACCAGCCAGGCGAACCACGCCTGGTGGCTTACCTGATCGCCCACGACGGCGCCGCGCCATCCGCCGCCGACCTGCGCAACATCCTGGCAGCCAGCCTGCCGGACTACATGGTGCCGGCCGCTTTCGTCACGCTGGACGCCTTCCCGCTGACACCGAACGGCAAGCTGGACCGCAAGGCGCTGCCCGCTCCGGACCGCGCCGCGCTGGTGGCCCGAGGTTACGAAGCGCCGCAGGGCCGGGCCGAGACGGCGATTGCCGCCATCTGGCAGGAACTGCTGGGTATCGAGCAGATTGGCCGTCACGACCACTTCTTCGAATTGGGCGGTCACTCGCTGCTGGCGGTGCGCTTCGCCTCCCGTCTGCGCGGAACGCTCGGCGTCGACGTCGCCTTGCGCGATCTGTTCGCCACGCCGACCCTCAGTGCGCTGGCCGTCGGATTGGCCGCCGCCACCGGCGCCGCCCTGCCGGCCCTGCTGCCGGCCGACCGCACCGGCCCGTTGCCGCTGTCGCTGGCCCAGCAACGACTGTGGTTCCTCGACCAGCTCGACCATGCCGCCGGCGCCGCCTACCACATG
>NZ_JBXALQ010000041.1:0-8152 GCF_058799615.1 Duganella sp. GW822-FHT06D06 | reverse complement strand
CCCGGCCGCGCGCGCGCTGGCCGCCGGCGCCGTGGCCGTGCTGCTGGGGCTGGCCGCGTGGCAGCTGGCGCCGCGCGGGTCGGCCCCGCTGTCCGGCCCGGCGGCCGGCGGCTATTCGGCGGCGCAGCAGCTGCAGCGCAGCCTGGCGGCGCTGCACAGCTTCGACCGCCCGGGCAGCCTGGACCTGGCCAGCCGCGGCTTTTTGACCGTGCTCGAACATGACGCCGGCAACGCCGCGGCGGCGGCCGGCCTGTCGCTGGCCTACAGCTTCCGCTACGCCGGCGACGGCCAGGACAACGTCTGGCTGCGGCGCGCCGACGCCGGCGCCCAGCAGGCGCTGGCGCTCAACGACGAGGTGGCGCTGGGCCATGCGGCGAGCGCGCTGGTGCTGCTGAACCAGGACCGCGCCGAACCGGCGCTGGCCGCCGCCGCGCGCGCGCTGGCCCTCGACCCGGGCGATTTCTTCGCGCTGTACACCCGGGTCATGAGCCTGAACCGGCTGGCGCGCTACCCGCAGGCGCTCGAGGCCGCCGCCGCCGGCCTGCGCCTGTATCCGCAGGAGCGCGCGTTCCACGACGAGATCGCGCACACCCACGAACTGCGCAACGACAGCCGCGCGGCGGAACAGGCTTACCGGCGCAGCATCGCCGTGCAGCCCGACGCGGTGCTGGCCTACGCCAACCTGAGCGGCACGCTGCTGCGCCAGAACCGCACCGCCGAAGCGCTGCAGATATTGCAGCAGGGCCTGCAGATCCGGCCCAGCGGCTTGCTCTACGACAGCCTGGGCAATGCGCTGTTTCGCGCCGGCGACTACGTCGGCGCGGCCAAGGCCTTCACCCATGCGGTCGAACCCGCTACTGGCAACCCGGCCAGCTATATCTACTGGGCCAATCTGGGCGACACGCTGCTGTGGGTGCCGGGACGCCGCGCCGAGGCGCGCCGCGCGCACCAGCGCGCCCGCGAACTGCTGGCGCCGCGGCTGACCTCCGATCCGGGCGAGGTGACCTGGGTATCGCAGATGGGTTTGTACGCCGCGCGGGTCGGCGACGCCGACGACGCCCGGCGGCGGATGGCGCGCGCGCTGGCGATGGCGCCGGGCGATGCGCGCACCCACTTCCGCGCCGGACTGGCATATGAATTGCTAGATGATCGTTCAGCAGCACTGGCAGGCATCGCCAAGGCGATCCAGCTGGGCTACCCGCGGCATTTTATCGAGTCCGAGCCGGACTTGACGGCGTTGCGACGCGACCCGCGCTATGCGGGCGCCGACCGCGCCAAGCCGTCACCTTAACCGTCGCGCCACCTTGAAGGAAGCAACCATGAAACCCGTCAACCAGTTCGTCACCCTGGAAGTCCGCTTCGACTACCGCCAACTCACCGACGACCCGTACTGGCAGATGCTCGACCAGGACGGCCGCCCGATCGAGGTCGAGGACGGCCTGCAGACCGGCATGTTCGCGCTCGATACCCAGCACAACTTCAGCGTCGCGGTGCTCGCCGTCGGCCTGCCCGACGACGACATCGCGCTGCAGGTGGTCGATTGCCACCTGATCACCTTGCCGATGATGTTTGCCCTCACCAGCCGCCCCGACGAGCTGCCCGGCATCCCCGGCACCTATCCCTACCCGTCGCCGTTTTTCAAGCCCAAGTCTCCGCACGTCGCCGCCAGCGGCAGCGCCTGCACTTCCTTCTACAGCGACAATCACTTCATCCGCCAGCCGGACCTGCCGCCCGCCCTGGGGCGGCAGCGCTGGCAATCGGCGGTCCAGCACGAGGTCGTCAACGCCGGCCGCTGGGACACCCGCTTCGCGCTGACGGTGGCGATCACGCGGCGCGGCGCGACCAGCTACCGCGTCTTCAGCTTCGACCCGGAAAGCTCGTCCAGCTCGGGCGGCACGCCGCCGCGCCCGCTGCCCTGAACGCCCAGGCCGAGCGCGTCCAGGCGGCGGCGCAGCGCCTCGGCCGGCGTCTTGAGCAGCGAGGCGCAGGCGCCGAGCGCGCCGCCGCTGGCCGCCAGCGCGGCGCGCAGCTCCTCCGGCCCGATCTGCTCGGCGCGCCGGATCTGCGGATGCGCCGCCAGCAGCTTGTACATCGACGGCCGCGAAATGCCCAGCGCGGCCGAGGCCGCCAGTATGGTCCAGCCGTTGGCCTCCATCGCCGCCAGCACCTGCGCCGCGTCGATGGCCGACAAGGGCCGGCGCGCCGGCGCCGACCGGGTGGCGGCGGCGCGCGCGGCGCTGGTCGCGGCCGGCAGGCGCGGGACATCGACCAGCGCCGCGAACGAGGGCGACTCGCCCTGCGCCAATCCCATCACGGCCCGCGCGACCACATGCGCGAGCTGGCGCACATTGCCGGGCCAGTCGTAGTTGGCGCAGGCGCCGACCAAGGCCGGCGGCAACACCACGCCGGCCTGCCGCGCCGCCGCGCTGCCCTGCAGCAGATGCACGATCAGCACGCCGATATCCTCGCGCCGGGCGCGCAGCGGCGCCAGCCGGATCACCAGGCTTTCCAGCCGCCGCAACAGCGGCTGGTTGAACGACGGGGCGTACACATCCTGGTCGGTGGCGGCGATCAGGCGCGCGTTCGAGCGCACATCCTGCGCCGCGCCCAGCGGCCGGTAGACGCCGCTCTCCAGCACGCGCAGCAGCATCGGCTGGACGCTGGCCGGCGTATTGCCGATCTCGTCGAGGAACAGGGTGCCGTCGCGCGCTTCGGCAAACAGGCCGGCGCGCGCGGCCTGGGCGCCGGTGTAGGCGCCGCGCGCCGCGCCGAACAGGTCGGCCGCGGCCAGCGATTCATTCAGCGCCGCCATGTTCACGCTGACCAGCGCGGCCGGCGCGCGCCGGCCCAGCGCATGGATGGCGCGCGCCGCGACTTCCTTGCCGGTGCCGGTTTCGCCCAGCAACAGCACCGGCGCCTCGCTGGCCGCGGCCTGGCGTATCAGGTCGCGCGCCCGGATCGCGGCGGCGCCGACGCCCAGCAGGCCGTCGACCGGGTTGTCCTTGGGCAGGCAAGTCATCCAGTGGATACAGACCAGCACGCTGCGCCCCAGCCCCAGCACCGCGCCCGCCTCGACCTGGGCGGCGTTGACGAAGGCGCTGTCGACGATTTCAACTCCGTTGAGCTCGACAACCATGCGGCTGTGCGGCACCGACACGCGGATGCCGTCGTTGCCGTCGCGTGCGATCAGCACCGGATCGCGCGAAATGCCGCCATGGCCCAGCGCCAGTCCCTCGGCGGCGGGGCGCTGGAACAGCGGCAGGAAGCGGCTCAGCTCGACGGTTTGCGCGCCGGTGCCGCCGATGAACTGTTCGCCGACCCGCCCCAGGTCGGGATGCCAGAGTATCGTCAGCGCCAGCAGCGGCCGGTCGTGGATGGTCGCCGCGCCCAGCGGCGAGGTCAGGGTCAATTCGGAATCAATCATATGGCATCAATCTTACCAGCACGGCAACGCTGTTCGCCACCGATTCACGCTGCGGTGCCGGCCCGCGCTCAATGCTCGGGCACGTGGATGCTGGCCTTGATGTGCTTGAGGTGGGCAACGATGGTGAAGGTCATCACCACCAGCAGCGACCAGGAGCTCCACTTGCCGACATGCACCGCCGACCAGGCGCCCAGCTGGTTGGGATAGCGCCACACGCCCCAGAAGGTGCTCAGGTTCTCGGCCAGCCAGATGAAGAAGCCGATCAGCACAAAGGCCAGCAGCATCGGCATGCGGCGCTCGCGGTCCAGCGGCCGGAACACCACCGTGGTGCGGGCGTACAAGCCCAGCGCGCAGGCCGCCAGGTACCAGCGGTAGTCGCCCAGATAGTGGTGGGTGAAGAAATTCACATAGATCAGCACAGCGATCAGCACCGCCATCCAGTACGGCGGATGATGGCGGATGCGCAAGTCGAACAGGCGCCAGGCCTGGATGATGTAACTGCCCACCGCCGCATACATAAAGCCCGAGAACAGCGGCACGCCCCACAGCTTGGTATAGGCGAAGTCCGGATAGCTCCACGACTGGATGGTTGCCGACACCTTGAACACTTCCAGCGCGAAGCCGACCACATGGAACAGGCTGACCGCCTTCAGCTCGTCCCAGCTCTCCAGCCCGGCCCACACCATGCCGAGCTGGATCGCCAGCGCCGCCACCAGCAGCACATCGTAGCGCGGCAGGCCCAGCACGCCGGCGCGCGGCGCCAGCAGCACGGCGCCGAAGAACAGCGCGACGAACAGGCAAGCCCTCGCCTCCTTCAGGCCGAAGTACAGGAATTCGGCCGCGAAGCGCCCCCAGCCGCGCAGGCCGGGACGGGCGGAATAGTCGAGCAGATGGTGGTCCAGCGCAGCGAGCATGGCGGTTCAGCTTGGATATTGGGCAAGCGACTCTAGCGCTACCAGGCGCCTCTGTCCAGAAGCAACCGGCAAAAAAAAACCGGGCAACCAGTGCCCGGTTTTCAGACTGCCAGTTCTAAGCGATTAGAACGTGTAGCTGGCGCTGGCTGCGAAGGTACGGAATTGCGGCGTGGTGAACGTGTCACGATAGTTCACTTGCGCATCCTTGTTCAGCAGGTTGTTGATGTACAGGCTCAGCTTCACGTTCTTGATGCCGGAGTACGACAGGTTGTAATCCAGCGTGGTGTTGCTGCGCACGCGTTCGCATGCAGCCATGTTGGCGGCGCTGACACCGTTGGTGGCGCAGTAGTTCAGGCTGTCGTCGCTGTTCAGGCTGTAGCCGCCGGTGTAGTTGACGGTGGTGCCATGATCGAACGCGCCGACTTTCAGCGAAGCGCGCAGCTTGGTACGCAGACGCGAGCCGGCGTCGAAGTTGCCGGCCGAGTTGATACCGTAGGCGTTGTCAGCGACTTCGAAGACCTGGTAGTTCAGCGCGTAGGTGCCTTCCAGTTTCAGACGCAGGTCGCCGACGTTCTGGATCTTCACGCGGCCGGCCACGTCGAAGTCGAAGCCCGAAGCACGGGTCTTGCCACTGTTGACGTATGGGTTGTAGACCAGGCCCAGCTTGCCGACGCCACCAAAGTTGATGGTGTTGGTTGGTGCATACTTCTTGACCAGCTCCAGGAACTCGTTGTCGGCGGCGCTGTTATCGGTGCGCAGCAGTTGGCCGGCTGGCAGCGAAGCTTCGCCTTTCAGTACGTCGCCCACGGCGCGGGTGCCGATTTCATCCTTGCGCTCGATATTGTAGTAGTCGAGTGCCAGGGTCCAGTTCTTGATCGGCTCGAACACCAGGCCGAGCGTGAACGAGCGCGAGGTTTCCGGCTTCAGGTCGGGATTCGACGACACAAAGCTCGGCAGCGAGCCCTTGCAATCGTTGTTGAGGAAGGTGTTGGCCAGCGTCTTGTCGGTGGTGGTCGCGGTCGGCGAATTCTGAACCAGCTTGTTCAGCTCAGTGGCGGTCGGGCAACGACGCAGGTCGTTGACGAGCGTCGCGACCGAGCTACGACCCAGGCCGTTACCGGATTCGACGATGTTCGGCGCGCGGAAGCCACCGGAGACCGTACCGCGCAGCAGCAGGGTTTCGGTGGCGTTGAACTTCAGGCCAACCTTAGGCGAGACGTGGGCTTCGCTGCCGCTGGTTTTGTCGGCGCGCAGAGCGGCGCTCAATTCCAGTTTCTTGACGACCGGGATGGTCGCTTCGGTGAACACCGCATAGTGGCTGACGGTGTCTTTGACTTGCAGGCCGAAGATGCCGACCAGATCGCCGCGCAGGACGTTGTCCGAGCTCGCCATCTCATACGATTCGCGACGCAGGTCGGTACCGACCGCGACGCTCAGCGGACCGGCTGGCAGCTGGGCCACGGCGCCGGACACGGTGGCGTCGAAGAACGCAATCTTCGATTTGCCTTTGGTGGTACGGACCGGGAACATCGCTTCCAGCAGGGCTGGATCGTTCTTCTGGCCGAACTTGTAGGTGTTGTTGACGATCGCGTCGGTGTAGCCCTGCTTGCTAGGCGCGCGGGTGGCCTTGGTGGCCGACGAGGTCATGTAGCCTGCCGCCGATTTCCAGTCGTACTCGCCGACGGTGCCGTTCAGGGCCAGCATGGCGCGGCTCTGGTCGGACTCGGTGCGGTTGAAGTTGAAACCGTTGCCGGTGTCCATCAGGCGCGCGCGCAGTTCGATCGCTTGCGGATAAGGATTGCCGTTATTGCCAATTGGCAGTTTCGGATAGGAGAACGGGCCGACCATCTTGCCGTCGATCGCGTTGTACCAGACGTTGGTGCCGGTGGTGGTGCCGCCGTTGTTGGTGCTGAACGGCAAAACGATGTAATCGTTGGTGGCGCCAGCGGTCATGAGTTCAAAGTTGGCGTCGATGTTGGCGCCGATCTTGAAGTGCGTATTGCTCATCGCCGCATAGCGCTTGTTGTTGGTCGTCAGGCCGTTGTACGGCAGCGCGTCCCATTTGCACAGCTTGTCGGTCGGGTCGATCTGGTCGGCCGGGCAGCCGGCACCAGCGACGATCTTGGCGCTGTTGAAGAAGTAGTTACCGGTCGGCGAGTATGGGCTGCGGGCATCCCAGGTCGAGCGGCTAGGGGCTTTGCGGTACCAGTCCGGGTACTTGCCGCGCATTTCGCCCTGGGTGTAGCCGTCGCGCTTGTAGCCTTCGAAGGTGACGTAGGTGTTGAAGCCCTGCTTGTCGATGTCGCCGTAGCCGTAGATCGCCGAGGCGCTGCGGTTGCGGTTGTCCTGGAAGCCGTCGGCGGTCTCGTAGTTGACCGTGACCTTGCCGCCTTCGAAGTCCTTGCGCAGGATGATGTTGATCACGCCGGCGATCGCGTCGGAACCGTAGATCGCCGAGGCGCCGTCTTTCAGGATCTCGATGCGCTCTACCGCGTCGGTCGGGATCGCATCCAGATTGGTGAAGTTTTCCTGCGCGCCGTCGGCCAGGCCGTACGGCGAGATGCGGCGGCCGTTGACCAGGATCAGGGTCGAAACCTTGCCCAGGTTGCGCATTTCGATGCCGGACGAACCGGTGGCGAAGCTGCCCGAACTGGCGGTTGCCGAGTTGATGTTGGTGGCGGTGGCGCTCGACGAACGCAGCAGGCCCAGGACGGTGTGCTGGCCGGTACGCTCGATGTCGTCGCGGGTCAGGATCTGCACCGATGCGGCGGCTTCGTTGTCGGTACGCTTGATGCTGGAACCGGTGATTTCGACGCGTTGGAGCTTGGGTTCGGCTTCAGCGGCTTGCTGAGCGATCGCGTGCTGTGAGAAAGCGACGGTCAATGCGATAGCAATCGCACTTTTTTTAAAAAGTGGTTTATTCAAGAACTGCTCCCAGATGTGGTGTGTATTTAATCTGCGCGTTCGCTATCGCCCACCGGGGTACGATGAACCTAGCTTTTCACGTCTAACCGCAAATTCTGCACACACATGGTGCAGGTGACAAGGGATACAGAACGTTACATTACAATTTAGTTAGTTTATTTGTGTGTTTGTTGTTTTCTGGAACAGTTGCCACTAAAAACAGCGACGCAAACAACAATGGGGCCGGGCGCGTTCGCGTTGGCGAACAGGCCCGGCCCCATCATCGGCTGGCGGCGGAACGACAGTTCCGCCGGCCGGCTTCAAAGCGATTATTGCAGTTTGATTTCGACGTCGACACCAGCTGGCAGGTCCAGCTTCATCAGTGCGTCAACGGTCTTGTCGGTTGGGTCGACGATGTCCATCAGGCGCTGGTGGGTACGGATCTCGAACTGGTCGCGCGAGGTCTTGTTGACGTGTGGCGAACGCAGAACGTCGAAACGCTGGATGCGGGTTGGCAGTGGGACTGGGCCCTTGACAACGGCGCCGGTGCGCTTAGCGGTGTCAACGATTTCCAGTGCGGACTGGTCGATCAGCTTGTAGTCGAAAGCTTTCAGGCGGATACGGATTTTCTGGTTTGGTGCGGACATGATATTTCCTCAAAAGAGCGAACTGACAACTATGTAGCGTCAGCAATATTTAAAAGAACGAGTTATTACTGCAACGGCCGACATGGTATCACACCATGCCGGCCGTGTTTCATCTCAGCGCTTAAAAATTAAGCGATGATTTTAGCAACAACGCCGGCGCCGACGGTACGGCCGCCTTCGCGGATCGCGAAGCGCAGACCTTCTTCCATCGCGATCGGGTTGATCAGCTTGACGGTGATCGACACGTTATCGCCTGGCATAAC
>NZ_JBXALQ010000040.1:0-10047 GCF_058799615.1 Duganella sp. GW822-FHT06D06 | reverse complement strand
CCGCCGCGCTGCCGGTGACGGCCGCCGCGTTGCCGCCGGCATCCGCCGCGCCGGCGCTGCCGCCGCTGGCCGCCGCCCTGGGCGAGTCCGCCGTCGAGCGGCTGATCCAGCGCCAGATCGAAGTGATGATGCAGCAACTGGTGGTGGTCGGCGCCCAAGCCCCGGCGGCGGCCGCCGCCCTGGTTGCCCCGGTTGCCCCGGTTGCCGCCGCCGCCGTGGCCGCGCCGGCCAGCCTGGCGCCGGCAGCGGTCGCCAGCGTGCCGCCAGCGCCGGCGCCGGTTGCCGAACTGGTGCAATTCGACCCGTATCGCGTGCTGACCGCACCGCAGCAAGCCTACCTGCAGGAATTCACGGCGCGCTTCCTGGCGCGCACGGCCGGCTCGAAAGCGACCACCGAGCGTCATCGCCCGGTGCTGGCCGACTACCGCGCGCGCGCCGGCTTCCGCTTCTCCGCCAGCGATCCGGTGTTGCCGCTGTCGCTCAAGACGCTGTTCTATCCGATCGTCGCCGACCGCTCCGAAGGGGCCCATCTGTGGGACGTGGATGGCAACGACTATGTCGACCTGACCATGGGCTTCGGCGCGCATTTGTTCGGCCATCAGCCGCACTTCGTGCGCGACGCCCTGCAGCAGCAGATGCAGCAAGGCTTGCAGCTGGGACCGCAATCGTCGCTGGCCGGCGAGGTGGCCGGACTGGTCACCCAACTGACCGGCATGCAGCGGGTGGCGTTCTGCAACTCCGGCACCGAGGCCGTGATGCTGGCGGTGCGCCTGGCGCGCACCGCGACCGGCCGGCAAAAGGTCGGCATGTTCCTCGGCTCCTATCACGGCTGGGCCGACGCCTCGCTGGTCGGCGCCCATGCCGACAGCGACCTGCCCGGCGCCGCCGCGCCGCTGATGCCCGGACTGCATCCCGGCATCGAGCAGCACGCGCTGATGATGGACTACGGCAGCGCCGAGTCGCTCGACATCATCCGTGCCCATGCCCACGAACTGGCCGCCGTGCTGGTCGAGCCGGTCCAGGGACGCCGTCCGGAAATCCAGCCGGCCGCCTTCCTCAAGGCGCTGCGGGCGCTGACCGAGGAATTGAACATACCGCTGATCTTCGATGAAATGATTACCGGCTTCCGCCTGCACCAGGGCGGCGCGCAGGCGTGGTTCGGGGTGCGCGCCGACCTGGCCACCTATGGCAAGGCGGCCGGCGGCGGCATGCCGCTCGGTATCGTGGCCGGCGCGGCGCGCTTCATGGACGGCGTCGACGGCGGCGCCGAGCGCGGCGAACGCACGGTGCCGACCACCTTCTTTGCCGGCACCTTCAGCAAGCATCCGCTCACCATGGCGGCGACCAAGGCCGTGATGCAGCATCTGCTGCAGTCCGGCCACGGCCTGCAGCAACAATTGAACGAACGCACCAGCGCGCTGGTGGAGCGGCTGAACCGCCTGTTCATCGACCAGCAGGTGTCGATGCAGATCGTCCAGTGCGGCTCGCTGTTCCGCCTGAACACCCTCAGCAATCTGGACCTGTTCTGCTACCACCTGGTCGCCCACGGGCTGTACATCTGGGAGGGACGCAATATGTTCCTCTCCACCGCGCACAGCGACGCCGACATCGAGCGCATCGTCGACGCCTTCGCCGCCAGCATTGCCGACATGCGGCGCGGCGGCTTCTTCCCGCCGCTCGATGGCGGCACCAGCAGCACCACCACCACGGCGCCGGGCACCGCCGCCGCGCGCGCCGTGCCGGCGCTGGCGCGTCCGGTCGACCATGTGGTATCGGCCGCGCAACGCCGCCTGTGGCTGCTGCACAAGCTGGACGCCGACAGCACCGCCTACCACGTGCAGGCGCTGCTGCCGCTGGCGGCCGGCGTCACCCGCGCGGCGCTCGAACGCGCGCTCGGCGCCGTCGCGGTGCGGCACGAAACCCTGCGCACCACCTTCATCGAAGACGACGCCGGCCAGCTGTCGCAGCGCGTCGGCGAGGCCGCTCCGGTGGCGCTGGCCGAGCGCAGCATCGGCTCGGACGCGGCGCTGCGCGCCCATGTGGCGCAGTTCATGACCCTGCCGTTCGACCTGGGCGGCGGTCCGCTGTTCCGCGGCGAGCTGCTGCACACCTGGGATGGCCGCCAGCTGCTGATCTGGTGCATGCACGAGATCATCGCCGACGGCACCTCTTGCCTGATCCTCGAACAGGAGGTGCTGGCCTTGCTGGAGGCCGAAGCCAGCGGCAGCCAGGCCGGCTTGCCGGCCCTGCCGATCCAGTACCGCGACTTCGCGGCGCGGCAAAACGCCACGCTGGGCGCCGACTCGACCGATGCCAGCCGGGCCTACTGGCACGAGCAGTTCGGTTCCGAGCTGCCGCGCCTGAACCTGCCGTTCGATTTCCCGCTCACCGCCACCACCTCGCCGCAGGGCTCGATCTACCGCTTTGTGCTGTCCGGTCCCGCCTACGATGGCCTGAAGGCCATGTGCCGTGGGCACAAGGTGACGCTGTTCATGGCGCTGCAGGGCGCGTTGTCGGTCTGGCTGGCACGCCTGACCGGCTCGCGCGACATCGTCGTCGCCACGCCGGTGGCGGGGCGCGACTCGGCGGACGTCGAGCCGCTGATCGGCTTCTTCCTGAACACGGTGCTGCTGCGCATGACGGTCGAGGCGGAGGCGCCGTTCGCGCAAGTGCTGGCGCACAGCAGGGAAGTGGCGTTGCAGGCCCTGCAGCATCAGAACTATCCGTTCGAACAATTGATCGAGGACCTCGACCTGCCACGGCCGGTCAACCAGTTCCCGGTCACGCCGGTGCTGTTCAACGTGCTCAATTTCCTCGACAAGCAATTGCCGGTGGTGAAGCGGGAGGCCGGCCACGAACCGCTGAACATCGACGTGAAAGTCGAGTTCGAACTGCAGGTGCAGGAACACTCGGACGCCATCGCCTTCGAATGCTACTACCGCAGCGCGCTGTTCAAGCCGGAGACCATCGAATACCTGATGCAGCAATGGGTGGCGCTGCTGGAACAGGTGGCGCAGGCGCCGCAGGCGGCGGTCGCGCAACTCGACCTGTTTGCGGCGGCGCCGCTGGAATCGGCCTATCTGCGCTTTGCCGGCGAACTGCCGCCGCGCGCGCCGGTGCTGCCGGTGCTGGAGCGCCTCAAGCGCATGACGGCCGCCGATCCCGAGGCGATCGCGCTGGAATGGCAAGACCAGAAATGGTCGTACGCGCGGCTGGCCACCGAAAGCAACGACATCGCGCGCCAGTTGCAGCAACTGGGCTGGATGCAGGGTGAAGTGGTGGGGCTGCTGCTGGACCAGCCGCTGGTGCATATCGCGGCGGTGATCGGCGTGATGAAGGCCGGCGGCGTCTTCCTGACGCTGGACGCGGCCGATCCGGAAGCCCGCCTGCGCATGCTGGTCGGGCGGGTCGAGCCGCGCTGGTGGATCGCAGAACCGGCCACCAGCACTGCGATGCTGGCCATCGGCGCGCAACTGGATGCGCCGGCGCGCGGCATCTGGGTCGGCGACGGCGAGCCGCTGCTGGCCCTGACGCCGCTGGAGAAGAGCGGCAAGCGCGTGCTGCCGGTGGCGATCGCGCCGCAGGAGCCCTGCTATCTGTTCTTCACCTCGGGTTCGAGCGGGATTCCGAAGCCGATTCTCGGTTCGGTCCAGAGCCTGTCGCAGTTCATCGATTGGGAAATCAACGCCTTCGGCCTGAACGCGGACACCCGCGTCAGCCAACTGACCGCGCCGACCTTCGACGCCTTCCTGCGCGACCTGTTCGTGCCGCTGTGCGCGGGCGGCACGCTGTGCCTGCCGCCGGCGCGCAAGCTGGCGCCGGACCTGCTGCTGGACTGGCTGGACGCGTCGCGCGTGACGCTGGTGCACTGCGTGCCGTCGCTGTTGCGCGCCTTGCTGGCGTATCGCCAGCTGGAAGCGGCGGCGCCGCGCGCCACCGCCCTGCGCACCATCTGCCTGTCGGGCGAGATGGTGCTGCCGGCCACGGTGCAAGCCTTCCATGCCGCCTTCGGCGGACAGGTCGAGCTGATCAACTTCTACGGCGCGTCCGAGACCACCATGATCCGTTGCTACCACCGTATCACGGCGGCGGACGTGGGCCGCGGCTTCATCCCGGTCGGCAAGCCGATCACCGACACCCAGGTCATCGTGCTGGACGCGGCGGGACGCGCCTGTCCGCCGGGCACACCCGGCGAGATCTATCTGCGCTCGCCGTTCTTCAGCCTGGGCTACTACCAGGATCCGATGCAAAGCGCCGAAGTGTTCGTGCCCAATCCGCTGCGCCCCGGCGCGCCGGAGCGGGTGTACCGCAGCGGCGACATCGGCGTCATGCTGGCCGACGGCAACCTGCGCTTCCTCGGCCGCCGCGACGGCCAGGTCAAGGTCAACGGCGTGCGGGTGGAAGTGGGCGAGATCGAGAACGCCCTGCTGAGCCACCCGGACGTGTCGGAAGCGGCGGTGGTGGCCCAGAGCGGCGCCGACGGTTCGACCTCGCTGCATGCCTATGTGGTCGCGACCGGCGCCTTGCCGGCCGACCTGCGCCAGTTCCTGGCCGAGCGCATGACGAACGCGATCCTGCCGCACAGCATCGACCAACTCGACGCGCTGCCGATGACCAGCAGCGGCAAGGTGGACCGCAAGGCACTGGGCGCGCGCAACGCGGTCGAAGCGCCGTCCGCGACCGCCTACTCCGCGCCGACCACGCCGACGCAGCAGGCGCTGGCGGTGCTGTACGGCGAGGTGCTGGGCCGGGAACGGA
Source organism: Duganella sp. GW822-FHT06D06 (assembly GCF_058799615.1). Taxonomy (NCBI): domain Bacteria; kingdom Pseudomonadati; phylum Pseudomonadota; class Betaproteobacteria; order Burkholderiales; family Oxalobacteraceae; genus Duganella; species Duganella sp. GW822-FHT06D06. The sequence continues at coordinate 5,289 of NZ_JBXALQ010000040.1, read as the reverse complement.
TCGGCATCCACGACGACTTCTTCGCGCTGGGCGGTCATTCGCTGCGGGCGCTGATGCTGCTGGCGCGGATCCGCAAGAACTTCAACGCCGACCTGGCGTTGCGCATGCTGTTTGAAACGCCGACCGTGGCCGCCCTGGCCGAACGGATCGACACCATGCGCCAGGTCGCGGCGCCCGCCGCGCCGGCGATCGAACGTGCCGCGCCACAAGCGGCATACCCGGTATCGGCCGCGCAGCGCCGCCTGTGGCTGCTGCACAAGCTGGACGCCGGCAGCACCGCCTACCACGTGCCGGCGCTGCTGCCATTGACCGAGGGCGTGACCCGCGCCGCGCTGGAACGCGCGCTCGGCGTGGTGGTCGAACGTCACGAAACCCTGCGCACCGCCTTTGTCGAGGACGAAGCGGGCCAGTTGTCGCAGCGCGTCGAAGCGGCGCAGCCGGTGGTGCTGGTCGAGCGCAGCATTGAATCGGAAGCGGCGCTGCGCGAGCACGTGACGCAGTTCACGACGCAAGCCTTCGACTTGACCGGCGGACCGCTGTTCCGCGGCGAGTTGCTGCACACCTGGGATGGCCGCCAGCTGTTGGTCTGGTGCATGCATGAAATCATCGCCGACGGCAGTTCTGGCATGATCCTTGAACACGAGGTCAGGACCCTGCTGGCCGCCGGCGACCGGGCCGGCGCGGACGTGCTGCCGGCGCTGCCGATCCAGTACAAGGATTTTGCATCCTGGCAGAACCGCATGCTGGCGGCCGATTCCAACGACGCCAGCCGCGCCTACTGGCATGGGCAGCTCGACGCCGCCATTGCCCGGCCGTCGTTGCCGTTCGATTTCCCGCTGACCGCCACCACCTCGACCGAGGGGGCCAACTATCGCGTGGTCCTGAGCGGCGCCGCCCATGAAGGCTTGAAAGCGCTGTGCCGCGACCATCAGGTGACGCTGTTCATGGCGCTGCAGGGCGCCTTGTCGGTCTGGCTGGCACGCCTGACCGGCTCGCGCGACATCGTCGTCGCCACGCCGGTGGCGGGGCGCGACTCGGCGGACGTCGAGCCGCTGATCGGCTTCTTCCTGAACACGGTGCTGCTGCGCATGGCGGTCGAGGCGGAGACGTCGTTCGAGCAAGTGCTGGCGCACAGCAAGGAAGTGGCGTTGCAGGCGCTGCAGCATCAGAACTATCCGTTCGAACAACTGATCGAGGAACTCGACCTGCCACGGCCGGCCAACCAGTTCCCGGTCACGCCGCTGCTGTTCAACGTCCTCAACTACCAAAGCGAGCAACTGCCGTTGCTGCAACTCGAAGCCCGTCATGATCCGGTCGACCGCGACGTGAAGGTGGAGTTCGAACTCACGGTGCAGGAGCACGCGAACGCCATCGCCTTCGACTGCCAGTACCGCAGCGCGCTGTTCAAGCCGGAAACCATCGAATACCTGATGCAACAGTGGGTGGCGCTGCTGGAGCAGGTGGCGCTGGCGCCGCAGACGACGGTCGCGCAACTCGACCTGTTTGCGGCGGCGCCGCTGGAATCGGTCTATCTGCGCTTTGCCGGCGAACTGCCGCCAGGCGCGCCGGTGCTGCCGGTGCTGGAGCGCCTGCAACGCATGACGGCCGACCATCCCGAGGCGATCGCGCTGGAATGGCAAGACCAGAAATGGTCGTACGAGCGCCTGGCAAACGAAAGCAACAACTTCGCGCGTCAGCTGCAAAAGCTGGACTGGATGCCGGGCCAAGTGGTGGGCCTGCTGCTGGACCAGCCGCTGGTGCATATCGCGGCGGTGATCGGCGTGATGAAGGCCGGCGGCGTCTTCCTGACGCTCGACGCGACCGATCCGGAAGCCCGCCTGCGCATGCTGGTCGGGCGGGTCGAGCCGCGCTGGTGGATCGCCGAACAAGCCACCAGCAGCGCCATGCTGGCCATCGGCGCGCAACTGGATGCGCCGGCCCGTGGCATCTGGGTCGGCCCGGGCGAGCCGGTACTGGCGCTGACACCGTTGAAGAAGGCTAGCAAGCGCGTGCAGCCGGTGGAGCTGGCGCCGCAAGATCCTTGCTATCTGTTCTACACCTCGGGCTCGAGCGGGATTCCGAAGCCGATCCTCGGTTCGTCGCAGAGCCTGTCGCAGTTCATCGATTGGGAAATCAACACCTTCGGCCTGAACGCGGACACCCGCGTCAGCCAACTGACCGCGCCGACCTTCGACGCCTTCCTGCGCGACCTGTTCGTGCCGCTGTGCGCGGGCGGTACGCTGTGCCTGCCGCCGGCGCGCAAGCTGGCGCCGGACCTGCTGCTGGAATGGCTGGACGCATCCCGCGTGACGCTGGTGCACTGCGTGCCCTCGCTGTTGCGCGCCTTGCTGGCGTATCAGCAACTGGCGCCGCTGGCGCCCGAGGCGGCGCGCGCCACGGCCCTGCGCACCATCTGCCTGTCGGGCGAGATGGTGTTGCCGGCCACGGTGCAAGCCTTCCATGCCGCCTTCGACGGCCAGGTCGAGCTGGTCAACTTCTACGGCGCGTCCGAGACCACCATGATCCGTTGCTACCACCGCATCACGGCGGCGGACGTGGGCCGCGGCTTCATCCCGGTCGGCAAGCCGATCACCGACACCCAGGTCATCGTGCTGGACGCGGCGGGACGAGTCTGCCCGCCGGGCACGCCCGGTGAGATCTATCTGCGCTCGTCGTTCTTCAGCCTGGGCTACTACCAGGATCCGATACAAAGCGCCGAAGTGTTCGTGCCCAATCCGCTGCGTCCCGGCGCGCCGGAGCGGGTGTACCGCAGCGGCGACATCGGCGTCATGCTGGCCGACGGCAACCTGCGTTTCCTCGGCCGCCGCGACGGCCAGGTCAAGGTCAACGGCGTGCGGGTGGAAGTGGGCGAGATCGAGAACGCCCTGCTGAGCCACCCGGACGTGTCGGAGGCGGCGGTGGTGGCCCAGAGCGGCGCCGACGGTTCGACCTCGCTGCACGCCTATGTGGTCGCGACCGGCACCATGCCGGCCGACCTGCGCCAGTTCCTGGCCGAGCGCATGACGAACGCGATCCTGCCGCACAGCATCGACCAGCTCGACGCGCTGCCGATGACCAGCAGCGGCAAGGTGGACCGCAAGGCACTGGGCGCGCGCAACGCGGTCGAAGCGCCGTCCGCGGCCGCCTACGAGGCGCCGGCCACGCCGACGCAGCAGGCGCTGGTGGTGCTGTACGGCGAAGTGCTGGGCCGGGAACGGATCGGCATCCATGACGACTTCTTCGCGCTGGGCGGCCATTCGCTGCGGGCGCTGATGCTGCTGGCGCGGATCCGCAAGAACTTCAACGCCGACCTGGCGCTGCGCATGCTGTTTGAAACACCGACCGTGGCGGCCCTGGCCGAACGGATCGACACGATGATTAACGCCAATCCTGACGGACATTCCGACCTGGGCGACATGCTTTCGGATGCGCTCGACGAATTGACTTCAATGACAGCTACGGAACCACAAAAATAATGAACAACATCTCGGTTGATGCAATCAATTTGCTGCCTATGGCAAAACGCGAAATCCTTAAGCAACTGCTCGAAAAGAGAGGGATTGAGCTACTTTCGCTGCCGGTGTTGAAGCGCCCGCCTGATCTGGAGGCGCTTCCGCTATCGTTCGCCCAGCAACGCCTATGGTTGCTGGATCAGTTCGAGCCCGGCAATGCTTCGTACAACATTGTGTCAGCCATCAATCTGGATGGCCGGCTCAATGTCGCGGCTTTGCAATTGACCATCAACGAGATCGTGCGCCGCCATGAGGCTTTGCGTACAACGTTTGTTATGCACGACGATTTGCCCACGCAAGTGGTCGCGCCGCAGCTTGAATTGCCGTTGTTGATCACCGATCTGTCGCATCTGCCGCAGCAAGAGCGCGATGCGCAGGCCGCCACGCTGGCCCACGAGGAAGCGCAGACCGGTTTCGATTTGAGTAGCGGTCCGCTGCTGCGGTGCAAGTTGGTTCGGAAGACCGAGACGTCGCATCTGGTCTACTTTACGCTGCATCACATTATTTCCGACGGCTGGTCGATGGAAGTGATGGTGCAGGAAGTGGCCGTGCTGTACCGGGCATTTATCGAGGGCCGGCCGTCGCCCCTGCCGGAGTTGACGATTCAATACGCCGACTTCGCGCATTGGCAGCGTGACTGGCTGGGCGGAGACAAACTGGACTTGCAACTGGACTATTGGAAAGAACAGTTGCAGGATAGTCCGGTGCTGCTGGAATTGCCGCTGGACCGGCCAAGGCCGGCAACGCAAAGCTACCGTGGCGCTTCGTTGCCGTTCGCCATTTCGGCCGACACAACCGAGCGCCTCCACAGCCTGAACCGGCAAACACGGACGACGTTGTTCATGACCTTGCTGGCCGCGTTCAATGTCTTGCTGGCCCGTTATAGCGGTCAGAGCGATATCTGCGTCGGCACGCCGACCGCCAGCCGTAGCCGTCCGGAGCTCGAATCGCTGATCGGCTGCTTCGTTAATACCTTGGTATTGCGCTCGCAGGTTGACGCCGAACAGACGTTCGAGCAATTGCTGGCACAGGTGCGCGATTGCATCCTGGGGGCGTTCGCCAGCCAGGATGTGCCGTTTGAACAGCTGGTTGAAGTCCTGAATCCACCGCGTCATACCGGTCATGCGCCGTTGTTCCAGGTCATGCTGGTATTGCAGAATACGCCGAATGGCGCTGTTACCCTGCCTGAATTGCAGCTGACCTCAGTCCCGGGCATCACGGAAGTCGCGAAGTTTGATTTGACGCTGACGCTCACCGAGGACGAAGGGCGGCTGCATGCCGTGTTCGAGTACAGGACGGATCTGTTTGATGCCGCCACCATCGAGCGCATGGCGGCAAATTTCACCCATTTGCTGGACGCAATTGTTAATGCGCCGACGACGCGGGTCGGCGACCTGGCGTTGTTGACCGCCGCGGAGCGCAAGCAGGTACTGCAGGGATGGAACGACACCCATGTAGCGTATCCGCAGCAAGGCTGCATCCACGAGCTGTTCGAACAGCAAGTCGCGGCCACGCCGGACGCGGTGGCGCTGGTGTTCGAAGAGCAGCAAGTGAGCTATGCGGAACTGAATGCCCAGGCGAACCGCCTGGCGCGCCATCTGCGCGGTCTCGGCATCGGCCCGGACGTGCGCGTCGCGCTGTGCCTGGAGCGCAGCGTGGCGATGGTGGTTGCACTGTTGGCGACGCTCAAAGCGGGCGGCGCCTATGTGCCGCTGGACCCGGCCTATCCGGCCGAACGTCTGGCGTATATGCTGGCCGACAGCGCCCCGGCGGCGCT
>NZ_JBXALQ010000039.1:0-12719 GCF_058799615.1 Duganella sp. GW822-FHT06D06 | reverse complement strand
GTCGCGTTCAACACGCTGACCTCGCCCAAGCTGGGCGCGCGCGCGATCCGGCAGGGCGACGAGGTGATCGGCGTGGCCGCCGGCTTCCCCACCACCGTCAACCCGATCATCCAGTTCGGCGCCATCCCGGTGTTCGTCGACGTCGAGCTGGGCACCTACAACATCGATGTGACCAAACTGGAAGCGGCGATCTCGCCCAAGACCAAGGCCATCATGCTGGCCCACACGCTGGGCAACCCGTACAACCTGGACGTCATCACGGCGCTCTGCAAAAAACACCATCTGTGGCTGATCGAGGACTGCTGCGACGCCCTGGGTTCCACCTATCATGGCAGGATGGTCGGCACCTTCGGCGACATCGGCACCATGTCGTTCTACCCGGCGCACCACATCACCATGGGCGAAGGCGGCGCGGTGTTCACCAACAACGCCGAACTGAAGATGATCGCCGAGTCGTTCCGCGACTGGGGCCGCGACTGCTACTGCGCGCCGGGCAAGGACAACACCTGCGGCAAGCGCTTCTGCCAGTGCCTGGGCACGCTGCCGATGGGCTACGACCACAAGTACACCTACAGCCACCTGGGCTACAACCTCAAGATCACCGACATGCAAGCCGCCTGCGGCCTGGCCCAGATCGACCGCGCGCCCGGCTTCATCCAGGCCCGCAAGGACAACTTCGCCTACCTGAAGGAGCGGCTGCAGTCGTGCGCCGAGTTCCTGATCCTGCCGGAAGCGACCGAGCACTCCGACCCGTCGTGGTTCGGCTTCCCGATGACCCTGAAGCCGGAAGCGAACGTCTCGCGCGTGGACCTGCTGACCTACCTGGACCAGCACAAGATCGGCACCCGCCTGCTGTTCGCCGGCAACCTGACGCGCCAGCCCTACATGATCGGCCGCAACTACCGCGTCGCCGGCGAGCTGACCAACACCGACCGCGTGATGAACGACACCTTCTGGATCGGCGTGTTCCCCGGCCTGACCCGCGAGATGCTGGACTACGCCGTCACCAAGCTGGAAGAATTCTTCGGCGTGGGCTTCTGACGCCATGGAACAGCGCAACCCGATCAAGGCCAAGCTGGCCGCCGGCCAGCCGGTGATGGGCATCTGGTCCATCATCTCCTCGGCCACCGTGGTTGAAATCCTGGCCCTGTCCGGGCTCGATTTCGTGATCCTGGACATGGAGCACGGCATCTACGACGTGTCCGCGCTGGAGCGCTGCGTGCGCGCCTGTGAAGGCGGCGGCGCGGCGCCGGTGGTGCGGGTGCCGGGCATGGACGCCTCGGCCGTGCAATGGGCGCTGGACCAGGGCGCGCACGGCATCGTGGTGCCGCAGGTGGCGGGCGTGGCGCAGGCCGACGCCGCCGTTCGCATGGGCAAGTTCGCACCAAACGGCACGCGCGGCTACAACCCCTTCACCCGCGCCGGCGGCTACGCCAACCCGTCCAGCAACACCGGCGGCAAGCTGGCCAACAGCTTCGGCCTGTCCTGCGTGATCGTCGAGAACGCCGCCTCGCTCGATGAGCTCGACGCGATCTGCGCCCTGCCCGACCTCGACGTGGTCTACGTCGGCGTGTACGACCTGTCGGTGGCGCTGGGCTGCGGCGGCAACACCGCCGACCCGCGCCTGACCCAAATCGTGGCCGACTCGGTGCGCACCATCCGCACCGCCGGCAAGGCCGCCGGCGTCATGGTGCGCAGCCCGGCCGAGATCGCCGCCGCGCTGGCGCTGGGCGCCAACTTCCTGGTCTACGGCGTCGACACCTTCCTGATCCGCCAGGCCATGGCGGGGGCGGTGGACGCCTTCCGCCTGGCCCAACCCGCATAACTGAAAGAGAACGTCCCATGAAAATCCGCGTCGCCGACTATATCGTCCGCCGCCTGCGCGAAGCCGGCGTCGACACCGTCTTCATGCTCAATGGCGGCGGCATGATGCACCTGGTCGACGCCGTCGGCCGCTGCGAAGGCATGCGCTATGTGTGCGCCCATCACGAACAGGCGTCGGCCATGGCCGCCGACGGCTACGCCCGCCTGCGCGGCGAAGTCGGCGTCTGCTTCGCCACCGCCGGCCCCGGCGCCACCAACATCCTGACCGGCGTGGTCGGCGCCTGGCAGGACAGCGCCCCCACCCTGTTCATCACCGGCCAGAGCAAGAGCACCCAGACCATCGCGCTGTCCGGCATCCCCGGCCTGCGCCAGTTCGGCACCTTCGAGGTCGACATCGTGCCCATCATGCAGCCGGTGACCAAGTACTGCCACATGCTGACCGATCCGCAAAGCGTGCGCTACCACCTGGAGCTGGCGCTGCACCTGGCCGCCAGCGGCCGTCCCGGCCCGGTGCTGCTGGACATCCCGCTCGACGTCCAGGGCGCGCTGGTCGATCCCGACACGCTGGCCGGCTACACCCCCGAGGCCGCGCCGGCGGCGGTCGACGCCGACGCGCTGGCGCGGCTGCGCACCATGCTGGCCCAGGCCCGCCGCCCGCTGCTGCTGGCCGGCGCCGGCGTGCGCGCCGCCAATGCCGGCGCCGCCTTCCGCCAGCTGGCCGAGCAGTTGCAGGTCCCCGTCATCACCACCCAGCTGGGCAAGGACGCGCTGTTCTACGACCACCCGCTGTTCGTCGGCCACTCCGGCCCGAAAGGCGACCGCCCCGGCAACCTGGCGGTGCAGACGGCCGACCTGATCATCAGCGTCGGCGCCAGCCTGCACGGCCAGACCACCGGCTGGGAGAACAAGCTGTTCGCGCCGGACGCGGTCAAGGTGCAGGTCGACCTCGACCCGGCGGTGCTGGCGCGCGAGCAGGTCGGCGTGACCCTGAAGATAGGCGCCGGCGTGGCCGAGTTCTGCGCCGCGCTGCTGCCGCTGGCCGCGCCGCACGCCGGCGCCGGCTGGCGCGCCTGCTGCCAGTCGTGGAAAGAGCGCTACGCGGTGCGCCTGGAGCCGCACCAGCGCGCCGACGACGGCATGAATTTCTACCATTTCGCCGAGGCGCTGTCGCAGGCGCTGCCGGCCGACGCCTGCGTGGTGTCGGACGCCGGCTCGTCGTTCTACGTCATGGGCCAGGCGCTGCGCCTGAAGGACGGCCAGCGCTTCTTCTCGTCCGGTTCGCTGGGCGCGATGGGTTATGCGCTGCCGGCCGCCAACGGCGCCGCCTTCGTCGAGCCGCAGCGCCCGGTGGTGTGCGTGACCGGCGACGGCTCGCTGATGAGCAATGTGCACGACCTGGCGACCATGCGCATGTACGGCCGCAACGTCAAGCTGTTCGTGGTCAACAACGACGGCTATGTCTCGATGCGCAACACCCAGCGCGAATTCTTCGGCGGCCTGTTGATCGGCGCCGACGCCACCAGCGGCGTGTTCATCCCGGCGATGCGCTCGCTGGCCGACAGCTACCAGCTGCCGTTCGTGCGCTGCGAGCGCGAGCAGGACCTGGAGAGCACCATCGCCGCCGTGCTGGCCATGGACGGCCCGGTGTTCTGCGAGATCGTCGGCATGCGCGACCAGCGCATCCTGCCGGCGGTGGCCTCCAAGCGCCTGCCGGACGGCCGCATGGTGTCGACGCCGATGCACGACATGGTGCCCAACCTGCCCGACGAGGTGCTGGCGCGCGAAATGCAGAACGCGCTGGCCTCATGACGCGCCCGCCCGCCATGACCATCGCCATCCTCGGCGCCACCAGCCAGATCGCCGGCGACCTGGTGCGGTCGATGGCGGCCGAGGGCCGCCACCAGCTGCTGCTGTACGCGCGCGATCCGGCCCGGGTCGAACAGTGGCTGGAGCAGGCCGGCCTGGCCGGGCGCTATCCGGCCCTGCCCTACGCCGAATACGGCCGGCTCGAACATGAGGCCGTGATCAACTTCGTCGGCGTCGGCGACCCGTCGCGGGCGGCGGCCATGGGCGGCGACATCTTCGGCATCACGCTCGAATACGACGAGCTGGTGCTGCGCGGCCTGCGCCAGCATCCGCAGCGGCGCTACATCTTCCTGTCCAGCGGCGCGGCCTACGGCAGCACCTTCCTGGAGCCGGCCGACCAGCACACCCGCGCCTCGATCGCGATCAACGCGCTGACGCCGCAGGAATACTATTCGGCCGCCAAGCTGCACGCCGAGTGCCGCCACCGCGCGCTGGCGCAGCACGCCATCGTCGACCTGCGGGTGTTCAATATCTTCAGCCGCACCCAGGACCTGGGCGCGCGCTTTTTCATCACCGACATCGTGCGCGCCATCCAGGACGGCAGCGAGCTGCAGACCTCGCCGGACGCCATGGTGCGCGACTTCCTGCATCCGTCCGACTTCCACCGGCTGGTCGAATGCGTGCTGCAGGCGCCGCCGCAGAACCTCGCGCTGGACTGCTACAGCCGCGCGCCGATCGCCAAGGCCGAGCTGCTGCAGGCGATGCAGCGCCACTTCGGCCTGCGCTACCGCGTCGCCGCCGCCGGCCCGGCGCCGGCCGTCAACGCCACCGGCGCCAAGCCGCACTATTATTCGCGCAACCACAAGGCGGCCGAACTCGGCTACCGGCCAGCCTCTTCCTCGCTCGACACCGTACTGACCGAAGCGGCCGCCATCCTGGGCCGGCCGCGCCCCGAGCCGGAGCACACCTCAGGAGACCAGCAATGACCCAGCCCCTCAAACTTCGCATCGCCATCATCGGCTCGGGCAATATCGGCACCGACCTGATGATCAAGGTGATGCGCTCCAAGCACCTGGCCTGCACCCTGTTCGCCGGCCGCAATTTCAACTCGGCCGGCATGAAGCGCGCCAGCCAACTGGGCGTGCCGATCTCGGACCGCGGCATCGAGGCCATCATCGCCGATCCATCGATCTGCGACCTGGTGTTCGACGCCACCTCGGCCCAGGCCCACATCGGCCACTGGGCCGCGCTCGACAAGCTGGGCAAGACCGTGATCGACATGACCCCGGCCAAGCTGGGCGAGTTCTGCATCCCGGCCATCAACGCCCAGGCCTGCCTCGACACCGGCACCCGCAACATCAACATGATCACCTGCGGCGGCCAGTCGTCGATCCCGATCGCCGCCGCCATCGGCGCGGTGCACCCGGACATCGAGTACGTCGAGGTGGCCTCCAGCATCGCCTCGCGCAGCGCCGGCCCGGCCACCCGCGCCAACCTCGACGAGTACATCGAGACCACCGAGGAGGCGCTGCAGCGCTTCTCCGGCGCCCGCCGCGCCAAGGCGATCCTGATCCTCAACCCGGCCAATCCGCCGATCGACATGCAGACCACCATCTACGCCAAGATCGCCAACCCCGACCTGCCGGCGATCCGCGCCGCGGTCGACGCCATGGTGGCCAAGCTCAAGTCCTACGTGCCGGGCTACGGCCTGGTGGTGCCGCCCACCCTCGAGGGCGGCCGCGTGGTCACCACCATCAAGGTGGTCGGCGCCGGCGACTACCTGCCGCAATACGCCGGCAACCTGGACATCATCAACTGCGCCGCCATCGCCATGGCGGAAATGATCGCCGAAGCCCGACACAGCAAGCACGACCAGCACAAAGAGGAGCGCAAGCATGGCTAAGAAAATCCTGATCAGCGATCCCACCCTGCGCGACGGCAACCACGCCGTGCGCCATCAACTGAGCCGCGAAGCCTTCATCGCCTACTGCAAGGCGGCCGAGGCGGCGCGGGTGCCGATCATCGAAGTCGGCCACGGCAACGGCCTGGGCGCCTCCTCGATGCTGGTCGGCGAATGCCGGCTGAGCGACGACGAGATCCTGACCGTGTCGCGCCAGCATTTGAAAAAATCGCGGCTGGGCATCCACGTGATCCCCGGCTTCTGCACCATCAAGAAGGACCTGGCGCGCGCCATCGAGCTGGGGGTGGACGTGTTCCGCGTGGCCTCGCACTGCACCGAGGCCGACATCACCGACCGCCACATCCACTACGTGCGCGCGGCCGGCAAGGAAGCCTGGGGCGTGCTGATGATGAGCCACATGGCGACCCCGGCCACGCTGCTGGAGGAAGCCAAGAAGATGGAATCCTACGGCGCCGAGGCGATCGTCATCATGGACTCGGCCGGCGCCTACTTCCCGGACGACGTGCGCGAGCGCATCGACACCCTGGTCAACGGCCTGAACATCCCGGTCGGCTTCCACGGCCATAACAACCTGGGCATGGCGGTGATCAACTCGGTGACCGCGGTCAACGCCGGCGCCAGCATCATCGACGGCACCATCCGCGGCTTCGGCGCCGGCGCCGGCAACACCCAGCTCGAAGTGCTGGTGGCGGTGTTCGAGCGGCTCGGCTTCGAGACCGGCATCGACCTGTACAAGATCCTCGACGCGGCCGACATCGCCGAGAAGGAATTCAATCCGGTGGCGCCGTCGATCTCGCCGCTGTCCATCGTCTCCGGCCTGGCCGGCGTGTTCTCCGGCTTCGCCAAGCCGGTGGCGCGCGCCGCCGAGGACTACCAGGTCGATCCGCGCGACATCTTCTTCGGCCTCGGCAAGCGCAACGCGGTGGCCGGGCAGGAAAGCCTGATCATCGAGGTCGCGCGCGACCTGGCCGAGAAAAACGCAGCAGCACTGAAAGGTTAAACCATGGCCGACCCACGCTACACCGAAGCGCGCCAGGACGCGCTGGCCGCCTGCGCCACCCAGGCCGACGTGCGCGCCGCGCTGGCGCGCCAGCACATCGCCGTCACCGGCGGCACCGGCTTCCTCGGCACCTGGATCGCCGAACTGGTGGCCGCGATGAACGACCAGTACAACCTGGGCATCACGCTCGACCTGTACGCGCGCAACATCACCGAATGGCAGCAGAAGTATCCGCACCTGGCCACGCGGCTGGACATCCGGGTGCGCTCGCAGGACGTGCGCTCCTCGTTCGAGTTCGCCAAGAACACCAACTACGTGATCCACGCGGCCGGCATCCCCAACAACCGGGTGCACGCCTCCGACCCGCTGCGGGTGTTCCAGACCACCGTGTCCGGCATCAACAACGCGCTGGAAGCGGCCTCGCAGCTCGACGGCCTGCGCCGCTTCGTCAACGTCAGCTCCTGCCTGGTGGCCGGCGCGCCGCAACGTCCCGGCCCGCTGCGCGAGAGCGACTGCTTCCCGCTGCCGGCCGGCCTGCTGCACACCGTCTACGCCGACGCCAAGCGCGCGGCCGAGATGACGGCGGCGATCTACCGCAGCCAGTACCGCCTGCCGGTATCGACCGTGCGACCGTTCACCTTGACCGGCGCCTACCAGGAACTGGACCGCCCGTGGGCCATCAACAGCTTCCTGCGCGACGTGCTGACCGGCAGCGAGATCCGCATCCACGGCGACGGCAGCGCGCGCCGCAGCTATCTGTACGGCGCCGACGCCGCCTGGTGGACGCTGGCCGCGCTGGCCAAGGGCGTGGACGGCGAGGTCTACAACCTCGGCAGCGCCACCCCGGTGACCCACAATGAACTGGTGCGCCTGATCGGCGAGCAGGTCTCGCCCAAGCCGCGCGTGGTGCTCAACACCGCGCCGAACCGCCAGCAGCAGGACGACGACCTGTACCCGGACATCAGCTTCACCGTGCGCCGCCTCGGCGTCAGCGAAACCTGTCCACTGGAACAGACGGTCGAGAAAGCCTACCGCTGGTTCGCCGCGCCACACACCATCCAAACCCATGCAAACTAAGAAAACCGTCGTCGACACCGGCCGCGCCGCCCTGGCGCTGGCCAACAAGGGCAGCCTGCCCATCATCGAACTGTTCCAGACCGGCCAGAACCTGGTCGACGCCGGCGAGCGCCCGCTGGGCATCCAGCTGTACCGCGCCTGGCTGGCGCACACGCCGTCGCCGCTGGCCTACGCGGTGCAGTTCAACCTGGCCGTCATGCTCAGCGACCACGGCGAGCTGACCGAGGCCGAGGCGGCCTACCGCATGGCGCTGGCGCAGAATCCGCGCTTCAACGAAGGCCACCTGAACCTGGGCACCCTGCTGGAACGCCAGCGCCGTCCGGCCGAGGCGCTGGCCAGCTGGCGCGCGCTGCTCGAGTACAGCAATCCGCAACTGCCGGCCGACCAGCCGCACGTGATCCAGGCGCTCAACAACCTGGGCCGCCTGCTCGAGCTGCAGAAGGATTTCCCGGCCGCCGAGGACGCGCTCACGCGCAGCCTGCTGATCGACCCGAAACAGAAGAACGTCATCTCGCACTGGGTGCACCTGCGCCAGAAGCAGTGCAAATGGCCGGTGTACAACACCAGCGTCTGCGGCATCCCGGTCGAGGACCTGATGACCGGCACCTCGGCGCTGGCCATGCTGAGCGCCTCCGGCGATCCGGCCCAGCAGCTGGCCGCCTCGCGCCGCTATGTCGAGGAAAAGGTCAACGCCGAGGTCAAGCCGCTGACCGGGCCGCAGGGCTACGGCCACGAACGGCTGCGCATCGGCTACCTGTCGTCGGACTTCTGCTCGCACGCGGTGTCGATCCTGACGGCCGAGCTGTACGGCCTGCACGACCGCAGCAAGGTCGAGGTGTTCGGCTTTTGCTGGAGCCACGAGGACGGTTCGCCGATCCGCGCCCGCGTGATCGCCGGCATGGACCAGCACATCCGCATCGGCGGCATGAGCGACGAGGAGGCGGCGCGCCTGATCCGCTCGCACGAAATCGACATCCTGGTCGACCTGCACGGCCTGACGCTGGGCGCGCGCCCCAACATCCTGGCCTACCGCCCGGCGCCGGTGCAGATCACCTGGCTCGGCCTGCCCGGCCCGACCGGCATGCCCTTCATCGACTACGTGATCGCCGACCCGTTCGTGCTGCCGCCCGAGCTGGAGCCGTTCTTCACCGAGAAGCCGCTGCACATGCCGCGCACCTTCCAGATCAACGACCGCCAGCGGGTGATCGGCCCGAAACCCACGCGCGCCGCCAACCAGCTGCCGGAAGACGCGTTCGTGTTCTGCGCCTTCAACAACAACTTCAAGTTCAACCCCGAGGTGTTCGACAGCTGGATGAACATCCTCAAGCGCACCGACCACAGCCTGCTGTGGATGGTGGCCGACAGCCCCGAGGTGCGCACCAACCTGACCCGCCAGGCCGAGCTGGCCGGGGTGGCGGCCGAGCGCCTGGTGTTCGCCGGCCGCGTGATGCCGGCCGACTACCTGGCGCGCTACCAGGTGGCCGACCTGTTCCTCGACACCGCGCCGTTCAACGGCGGCACCACCGCCAGCGACGCGCTGTGGGCCGGCCTGCCGGTGCTGACCTGCGCCGGCCGCACCTTCTCCTCGCGCATGGCCGGCAGCCTGCTGCACGCGGTCGACATGCCGCAGCTGATCACCACCACCCAGCAGGAATACGAAGACCTGGCGGTGGCGCTGGCGCACGACCGCCCGCAGGTGGAAGCGCTGAAGCGCCAGCTGCACGAGCAGCGCCTGAGCTGCCCGCTGTTCGACAGCGCCCGCTTCGTGCGCGAGCTGGAGGAACGCTACGCCCAGATCGCACTGAAGGGCAACGCCGGCCTGCAGGCGCCGCAGTTCGCGGGCGCCCGTCCGCCGCAGGTCGACACGCGCCTGCCCAAGGTGGCGATCCTGATGCCGACCCACAACCGGCCCGACTACGCCGAACTGGCGCTGCAAAGCATCCTGGCGCAGACCTGGGGCAACCTGGAAATCGTCATCAGCGACAACAGCACCGACGAGCTGACCCGCGAGCGCTTCGCCCCCTACATGGCGCGCTACGCCAACATCCGCTACCTGCGCTCGCCGGGCCTGGCGCCGCTGGACAACTTCCTCAACTGCTACCGCAGCTCCAGCGCCGAGTACGTCAACTACCTGATGGACGACGACCTGTTCCATCCGGAAAAGATCGAGCGCATGATGGCCTGCATGCTGGGCCAGCCCAACATCGGCCTGGTGACCTCGTTCCGCCAGCTGATCGACGCCGAAGGCAAGTATCTCGCGCCGATCCACGGCACCGAGCGCATGTTCGAGATCGCCACGGCGGTGGGCGGCAGCTCGCTCGGCGACATGATCCTGAGCAACGGCCAGAACCTGATGGGCGAACCGACCACGGTGCTGTTCCGCCGCAGCCAGCTGCCCGACCATTTCGGCATGTTCCTGGGCCGCCAGTACACCACGCTGTCCGACGTCGCCACCTGGCTGGCGGTGCTGGCCAACAGCGACTGCGCCTACCTGCCGGAACCGCTGAGCTACTTCCGCCTGCACGGCGGCCAGGACCAGCGCAACGAGAAGATCCGCATCCAGGCCAACATCGAATGGCTGCAACTGCTGTGCGACGCCCACCAGCATGGCAAGTTCATGCGCAACCGCGCGCAGGTGCGCGAGATGCTGACCAACAAGCTGGTCAATTGCATCTGGTTCCTGTCGTCGGTGTGGGAACAGGTCGAGCCGAGCTATCCGATCGAAAAAATCAGCGCCCTGATGCAGCAGGCCACCACTATACTGCTAACCAAGGGTTGAGCCGCCGGCCAACCGAATCCCAACAGAGGAGAGTTACATGACGCAGAACGACGGCAGCACCCTGATCGATTTCTTCGAGAATCATGAACACCGCATGATCCACAAGTGGATGCATTACTTCGAGATCTACGAGCGCCACTTCCATCAGTTCCGCGGCAAGGACATGACGATGCTGGAATTCGGCGTGCTGCACGGCGGTTCGCTGCAGATGTGGAAGCACTACTTCGGCGAGGGCGCCAAGATCACCGGCGTCGACATCAACCCGCGCTGCGCCGAACTGGCCGAGGAGCGCATCGAGATCATCGTCGGCGACCAGGAAGACCGCAACTCGCTGCGCGGCATCGTCGCCAACCGTCCGCAGTTCGACATCATCATCGACGACGGCGGCCACACCATGACGCAGCAGATCACCACCTTCCAGGAACTGTGGTTCCACCTGAAGGACGGCGGCGTCTACCTGTGCGAAGACACCCACACCAGCTACTGGCCTGGCTTCTTCGGCGGCGGCTACCGCCAGCCTGGCACCTTCATCGAATACACCAAGTCGCTGCTGGACCAGCTGACCGCGTGGCACTCGCCCGATCCGGCCCTGCAGCCCAACGAATTCACCCGTTCGTGCTTCGCCGTGCACTACTACGACAGCATGGTGTTCTTTGAAAAACGCGCGGTGCCGCAGCCGCACGCGCGCATGAAAGGCACGCCGTCGTTCCCGCTGGAGCCGGCCGAACAAGCCGTCTACGACCGCGGTTAACCAACCGAACCACCACACAATGCAGCCCATGGACGTCAAGCACATCCCCGTCATTTCCGTTTCCTACAATTCCGCAGAATTGATCGAGGATTTACTCAGTTCGTTCCGGGCGCATTACAGCAACCCCGTCACCATCATCGACGGTTCGGGCGAGCAGCACTACCGCGCCATCGAAGCGGTCTGCGCGCGGTATGAGAACGTGCGCTTCATCCACTTCGACTACAACATCCACCACGGTCCCGGCATGGCCTGGGCGTTCCAGAACCTGGAGCTGCAGGGACCGGTGCTGGTGCTGGACTCGGACATCTTCGTGCTGCATCCGGGCTTCCTGGAAGCCATGGCGGCCGAGCTGAAGCCGGGCATGTACGGGGTCGGCTACGTCAACCACGTCAACGAGGGCGGCTACGACGTCGACTACGAGCAGGGCGCGGTGCGCTACCTGCATCCGGCCTGCATGCTGGTCAATATCGAGGTGTTGCGGGCCTGGCCGATGCCGACCAAGCACGGCGCCCCGATGACCGAGCCGATGGTGGCGCTGCACCGCGCCGGCCAGGACCGGCTGGTGCAAAACCTGCCGTGGCTGAAGGAAGATTTTTTGAACACCCAGCCCGGCGCCCGCAACTACCTGCGCCACGACTGGCAGGGCACGGTCAAGCGCACCGGCGGCTACCACCTGGAAGACTGGCAGCGCGCCAGCCAGCAGGCGGCGGGCGTGCGCCAGCTGATCAAATCGCTGATGCCGGCGGCGCCGGCGCGGGTGCTGGAGATCGGCGCCGGCGACGGCTTCCTGGCGCGCGACGTCAAGGAAGCGGCGCCCGCCTGCCGGTACACGGCGGTCGAGCTGCACACCGAGACGCCCAGCGAAAACAAGGGCGCCTGCGACCTGGTGCTGCAGCGCGACGTCGACCACCTGGGCGACGACTTCTTCCGCGACCAGGCCGGCGTCGACTGCTGGATACTGGACAAGGCGCTGGAACGCCTGGTCCATCCGGAAACCCTGCTGGCCCGCATCCGCAAGGTCATGAAGGCCGACAGCTGCATCGTGGCGGTGATCCCCAACCTGCAGCACTGGAGCGTGCAGGCCAAGCTGTGCCTGGGCGACTTCCGCTACGAGGACAACGGCATCCTCGACCGCGCGCACCTGCGCTGGTTCACGCGCGGCACGATCTTCGAGCTGTTCCAGAAGGCCGGCTACCAGATCGTCCAGGGCGCGCCGGTGATCCACGAGCGCATGGAAAATCCCCTGCTCACCGCGGCCCTGCGCCAGCTGGCGGCCAGCGTCGGCGCCGATCCGGCCCTGGCGCTGGAAGACGCCCAGGCCGCCGCCTACGTCATCAAAGCCATTCCGCGCTAGTCCGCTGTTGCTTTGCAGTGCCAAAAAGCCCATCTAAGAGGCCAATTGCACCGTGCTTTTCGTTTAAAATGCTACGGCAGTGCCTGATAATGCAGTCTGCGTACCATTCTTTCACGATCTCGGAGACAGCATGAAAGCAGTCATATTGGCAGGCGGCCTGGGCACCAGGCTGAGCGAGGAAACCACTGTCAAACCGAAGCCGATGGT
>NZ_JBXALQ010000038.1:0-14815 GCF_058799615.1 Duganella sp. GW822-FHT06D06 | reverse complement strand
CGTCCGCGCTGCCGGCCGCCGCCGCGCCGTCCCGCTCCGCGCCGCCGCTGGCCGCCGCCGCGCCAGCCATGCAGGCCGCCGCGCCCGAGCCGGAGCAGACGGTGCGCATCTCCACCGCCAAGCTGAGCGCGCTGCTGTTGCAGGCGGAGGAACTGCTGGCCTTCAAATTCAGCGCCGAACACATGGCCGCCGACCTGCGCGCGCTGCACGGCGAGCTGGAAGGCTGGCGCAAGCACTGGAGCCGCACGGTCGGCGAGGCGCGCGCCATCGGCCGCGCGGGCGAGCGCCGCCACAGTGCGGGCCTGGCCGGCGCCAGCCGCAAGGGGCCGCCGCTGGAGCGCCTGCTGGAGGCGGTCGAGCGCGACGCGCTGCTGGCCAAGGGCATCGGCGAGCGTTTCGCGCAGATCGAGCGCGGCGCCTGGCAGGAGCGGCGCGCGCTGGCCGGCATGGTCGACCATCTGCTGGAGGACATGAAGCGCACCCTGATGCTGCCGTTCTCCACGCTGCTGGAAATGGCGCCGCGGCTGGTGCGCGACCTGGCCCGCGACAGCGGCAAGGAGGTCGAGCTGCGGATCGACGGCGCGGCGATCGAGATCGACCGCCGCATCCTGGAGCAGATGCGCGATCCGCTGGTGCACCTGCTGCGCAACGCCATCGACCACGGCATCGAGACCCCGGCCGAGCGCCGCCTGGCGCGCAAGCCGGAACGGGCGCGGCTGGCGATCGAGGTGCTGCCGCGCGACGGCGACAAGGTCGAGCTGCTGGTCAGCGACGACGGCCGCGGCATCGATCCGCTGCAGGTGCGCGCGCGCGCCGTGCGCGACGGCTTGCTGGCGCCCGAGGCCGGCGCGGCGCTGGGCACGGCGCAGATGCTGGCGCTGGTGTTCGAGTCGGGCGTCTCCACCAGCGCCATGCTGACCGAGCTGTCCGGGCGCGGCCTGGGGCTGGCGATCGTGCGCGAGAAGGCCGAGAAGCTGGGCGGCAGCGTGGCGGCCGAGGCGGCGCCGGGCGGCGGCACGCGCTTTCGCATCGTGCTGCCGGCCACGCTGGCGACCTTCCGCGGCCTGCTGGTGACGGCCGCCGGCCGCCAGTTCGTGCTGCCGTCGCGCAATGTCGAGCGGGTCGCGCGGGTGCTGCCGGAATCGGTGCGCAGCGTCGAGGGCCATCCGACCGTGGTGCTGGAGGGCGAGGTGCTGGCGCTGGTGCAGCTGTGGCGCGTGCTGGGGCTGGCCGCGCCGTCGGCGCCGTCCGGCTATCTGACCCTGGCGCTGCTGACCAGCGGCAGCCGCCGCCTGGCCTGCCTGGTGGACGCGGTGCTGGGCGAGCAGGAGGTGCTGGTCAAGAGCCTGGGCCCGCAGCTGCGGCGGGTGCCCAATATCGCCGGCGCCACCGTGCTGGGGGCGGGCCAGGTGGTGCCCATCCTGCACGTGGCCGACCTGCTGAAGTCGGCGCTCGGCGTGGGCGTGGGCGGCACGCCGCTGGCGGCGCCGGCGGCGCAGGCGGCGCGCCGGCAACTGCTGGTGGTGGAGGATTCGATCACCTCGCGCGCGCTGCTGAAGAACATGCTGGAAGTGGGCGGCTACCGGGTGACGGTGGCGGTCGACGGCGTCGACGCGCTCAGCGCGCTGCGCGGCGGCGGCTACGACCTGGTGGTGTCGGACGTCGAGATGCCGCGCATGGACGGCTTCGACCTGACCGCCAGCATCCGCGCCGACCGCCAGCTGGCCGGGCTGCCGGTGGTGCTGGTGACCTCGCTGGCCACGCGCGAGCACCGCGAGCGCGGCGTCGACGTCGGCGCCAGCGCCTACATCGCCAAGCAGGGGCTGGAGCAGAACAATCTGCTGGCCACCGTGCGCAGGTTGCTGCGATGAGCGCCCCGCGCACGCCGCCGATCCGGGTGCTGGTGGTGGACGATTCGCCGGTGGCGCGCGAGCTGCTGGCCTATCTGCTCAATGCCGATCCGGCGCTGGAGGTGATCGGCGTGGTGGCCGACGGCGAGCAGGCGGTGGAGGCGGCGGCGCGGCTGCGGCCGGACGTGATCACGATGGACATCCACCTGCCGCGGCTGGACGGCTACGCCGCCACCCGGATGATCATGGAGCGCTGCCCGACCCGCATCGTGATGGTCACCGCCAGTCCGGTCGCGCACGAGGTGGCGGACAACTTCCGCGTGCTGGAGGCCGGCGCGCTGGCGGTGCTGGCCAAGCCGTCCGGCCCCGGCCATCCGGAACACGCGCAGATCACCGACGAGCTGCTGCGCACCATCAAGCTGATGGCCGAGGTCAGCGTGGTGCGGCGCTGGCGGCGCAGCGAGAGCTGGAGCGCCGGCGGCGCACCGGCGCCGGCGGCGCCAACGCCGGCCGGCGCCGAGCTGCGGCTGGTGGCGATCGGCGCCTCGACCGGCGGGCCGCTGGCGCTGCACACCATCCTGGCGCGCCTGAAGCGGCCGTTCGCCGCGCCGATCCTGGTGGTCCAGCATATTTCGCCGGGCTTCGTGGCCGGCCTGGTCGAATGGCTGGGGCGCGGCTGCGGCGCCACGGTGCGGGTCGCCCAGCATGGCGAGCTGGCGCTGGCCGGCCACGTCTACCTGGCGCCCGACGACGCCCACCTGACGGTGCGGGCGGAGGGCGGCGTGGCGCGCATCGCCTTGTCGGGCGCGCCGCCGGAGCACGGCGCGCGGCCGGCGGTGGCCAGCCTGTTCCGCTCGGCGGCGGCGTTCGGGCCGGGCGCGGCCGGCGTGCTGCTGACCGGCATGGGGCGCGACGGCGCGCAGGAACTCCAGACCATGCAGCAGGCCGGCGCGCTGACCATCGCCCAGGACCAGGACAGCGCGATCGTCAACGGCATGCCGGGCGAGGCGGTGCGGCTGGGCGCGGCGCGCCACGTGCTGGCGCCGGCGGCGATCGCCGGCTTGCTGAACAGCCTGACGCCGGGGACGCCATGAACACCCCGCTGGCGCCGGCCGGCGCCGAGATCCTGATCGTCGAGGACAGCCGCACCCAGGCCGAGCACCTGCGCCACCTGCTCGAACGGCAGGGTTATCTGGTGCGCACGGCGGCCAACGGCCGGCTGGCGCTGGCGGCGATCGCCGAGCGCCTGCCGGCGCTGGTGCTGTCGGACATCGTGATGCCGGAGATGAACGGCTACCAGCTGTGCCGGGCGGTCAAGGCCAAGCCCGACTGGCGCGCCATCCCGGTGGTGCTGATCACCTCGCTGTTCGACCCGGAGGACATCGTGCGCGGCCTCGAATGCGGCGCCGACAACTTCATCCGCAAGCCCTACGCGCCGGCCTACCTGCTGGCGCGGCTGGAACAGGTGCTGACCAACCGCCGGCTGCGCCAGCAGACCGACCCGGCGCAGGGCATCGTGCTGTATC
The DNA here is from genome assembly GCF_058799615.1 of Duganella sp. GW822-FHT06D06. Taxonomy (NCBI): domain Bacteria; kingdom Pseudomonadati; phylum Pseudomonadota; class Betaproteobacteria; order Burkholderiales; family Oxalobacteraceae; genus Duganella; species Duganella sp. GW822-FHT06D06. The sequence goes on along the minus strand of NZ_JBXALQ010000038.1, from coordinate 11,439 downwards.
TGAACGGGCGCGCGCACACCATCCATTCGGAGCGCCAGCAAATCCTCGACCTGCTGGTGGCGACCTACGAGCAGGCGGTGCAGGTCAACGGCGAGTTGCAGTCGCGCGAGCAGCAGGTCAACGACTTGAACCTGCAGCTGCGGCGCCACACCGCCCAGCTGGAGCACTCGAACCGCGAGGTCGAGCGCAAGAACGCCGAGCTGGAGGCGTCCAACCGCGAGATCGCGCGCCAGAACCTCGAGCTGGGCGAGGCCAACCGCATGAAGTCGGCCTTCCTGGCGAATATGTCGCACGAGCTGCGCACCCCGCTCAACGCCATCAACGGTTTTTCCGAGGTGCTGCGCAGCGGCATGGCCGGCAAGCTGACGGCGCAGCAGGAAGAGTTCGCCGGCAACATCCTGCTCAGCGGCAAGCACCTGCTGGCGGTGATCAACGACGTGCTGGACCTGTCGAAGATCGAGGCCGGCATGATGGAGCTGGAGCAGGCGCCGCTGGACATCGCGGCGCTGCTGGGCGAGTGCCTGGTGGTGGTGCGCGAGCGCGCGCAGCGCCAGCGCATCGCGCTGCGGCTGGAGGCGGCGGACGCGGCGCCGGTGCCGGCCGACCGCCGCAAGCTGACCCAGGTGGTGCTGAACCTGTTGTCGAACGCGGTCAAGTTCACCCCCGACGGCGGCAGCGTGACCTTGCGCGCGCGGCGGGTGGCGCCGGAGGGGCCGGCCGCGATGGCGCTGGTCGGCGGCGGCGCCGCGCTCAAGGCGGACGCCGACGGTTATCTGGAGATCAGCGTGATCGACAGCGGCATCGGCATCGCCGCCGCCGACCTGCCGCGGCTGTTCCGCCAGTTCGTCCAGCTCGACAGCAAGCTGTCGCGCCTGTACGAGGGCACCGGCCTCGGGCTGGTGCTGGTCAAGCAGCTGGTGGAACTGCACGGCGGCGCGCTGGCCGTGCGCAGCACGCCGGGCGCCGGTTCGGAATTCATCCTGTGGCTGCCGTGCGGCGGCGTCCAACCATGAGAGAGGCAGCGGCGAGCCGCTGGGCGCGATGGCCACTATTTTGATCGTTGAAGACAATCCGTCCAATATGCTGCTGGCGACCTTTCTGCTGGAGCACGCGGGCCACCAGGTGCTGCAGGCGGACGAGGCCGACAGCGCGCTGCGGCTGGCGCGCGAGCGGCTGCCGGACCTGATCCTGATGGATGTGCAGCTGCCCGGCATGGACGGGCTGGAGGCGACCGGCGCGCTGAAGGGCGACCCGCGCACCGGCGCCATCAAGGTGCTGGCCTTCACCAGCTTCGCCATGAGCGGCGACGCCGACCGCATCCGGGCGGCCGGCTGCGACGGCTATATCAGCAAGCCGATCAGCGTCGACGAGTTTGTGGCGCTGGTCGAGGGCGCGCTGGGCGGAGGCGGATGAGGTGGCCCTTGTTTTTTTATTAATCGCCCCCAACTCGGGTGCTCACCATATTGAGGAGCCCCCATGCAAGAACTGATCGTGATCGCCATCCTGACTGCCAACCCTGGCCAAGAAGCCGTGGTGAAGGCGGCGCTGGAGCGCATCGTGCCGCCGACCCGCGCCGAAGCCGGCTGCATCCGCTACGACCCGCACCACGACCTGGAGCAGCCAGGCCGCTACGTGCTGGTCGAGGCCTGGCGCGACGCCGAGGCGCACGCCCTGCACCTGGCCACGCCGCATTTCCTGGAACTGGTCAAGAGCATCGACGGCCTGGCGGAGATCCAGATCCTCAAGCTGAACCAGATGCCCTAACACCGCGCGGGCGGATCAGATGGCCCAGCCGCCCGCGTAGAACACCGCCAGCGCGATGGCGATGGCGACGGTGCCGGCGTTGAGCTTGCGCCATTCGCCGGAGATCAGGCGGCCGACCACCAGCGTGCAGAAGCCGAGCATGATGCCGGTGACGATGTTGCAGGTGAGCAGGATGAACACCGCGCACACCAGGCCCGACAGCGCGTCCAGCTTGTCGTCCATCTGCATGCGGGCGACGCTGCCCAGCATCAGCAAACCGACATACATCAGCGCCGGCGCGGTGGCGTACTGCGGCACCAGGCCGGCCAGCGGCGAGAAGAAGATCAGGCCGAGGAACAGCACGCCGACCACGGCGGCGGTCAGGCCGGTGCGGGCGCCGGCGGCGGTGCCGACCGTCGATTCGATGTAGGCCGCGGCCGGCGCGCCGCCGACCAGCGCGGCGAAGATCGAGCTCAGCGAGTCGGCCGTCAGGGCCTTGCCGCCGTTGCGGATGTAGCCGTTGGGCTCGACCTGGCCGGCCTGGCCGGCGACCGCGCGGATGGTGCCGGTGGCGTCGAACACGGCGGTCATGACCAGCGCCAGCACGCTGGGCAGCACCGCCACGCTGAGCGCGCCGCGGATGTCCATCGCGCCGATCAGCGAGGCGTGGCCGGGCGAACTCAGTTGCGGCATGGCGAACACGCCGGTGAAGTGCACCGCCGGGTCGAACGCCAGGCCCAGCGCCGACAGCGCGACCACCACCAGCAGGATGCCGCCGGGCACCTTGCGCTGCTCCAGGCCGAAGATGGCGGCCAGGCCCAGCATGCTCATGACGACCGGGAAGGAGGTGATCTTGCCGAGCGCGACCGGCAGGCCGGCGCCGGCGTTCTTGACCACCAGGCCGACGTCGCTGGAGGCGATCATCAGCAGGAACAGGCCGATGCCGACGCCGGTGCCGTGCGCCACGCCGGCCGGCAGGTTCTGCAGGATCCACGAGCGCACGCCGGTGACCGAGATCGCCGTGAACACCAGGCCCATCAGGAACACCGCGCCCAGCGCGACGGCCGGCGACAGCCCCTTGCCCAGCACCAGGCCGAAGGCGGTGAAGGCGGTCAGCGAGATGGCGCAGCCGACCGCGATCGGCAGCCTGGCCCACACGCCCATCAGCAGCGAGCCGACGGCGGCGGTCAGGCAGACCGCGACGAACACCGCGCTGACGTCGAAGCCGGCCGCGCCCAGCATGCCGGGCACGACGAACACGGAATACACCATCGCCAGGAAGGTGGTGACGCCGGCCACCACCTCGCGCCGGGTGGTGCTGCCGCGTTCGGTGATCTGGAAATACTGGTCGAGCTTGCTGACGGGGAAGGCCGGCGTGGCGGGCGCGCGCACGGGGCGCAGTTGTGGCTGGGGTTGGGACATGATGGTGCTGCTCCTGTTGTTGTCCGCCTAGGCGGCCGCTGCGGCCGTCCTGGGCAGTGTCTCGTTATGGGTATTGCCAGGAGAGCTTAGGGTAAAGCTTGTCTGCGACATACTGGAATTGATGGATAGTCATCATAAGCGGGCACGTATTGCTTGTTTGGCGGGGGGCGAATTGGCCCATGGTGATATACTTTAGATATACATCGGCCCGGCCGGGGAGGGTTTGCAAATGCCAAAAGATACGTCAAAAACCGCGGCCAAAGCTGCGCCGCAATTCCTGTTGCGCCTGCGCGAGCGCGACACGCCGACCGGCGTCAGTGTAGCGACGGTCGAGAAGCTGATGAAGGCGACCGGCTTGAGCAAGACGGAGGTGGCGCATCTGGCGTTGAAGCAGATGGCCGGCCGCTATCTGCCGTTTTATGAGCAGGACGACGGGCCGTTGACGCTGGCCCAGCTGCAGGCCATCCGCCAGGCCAGCAGCGCCACCGAGACGCCGGAAGAGCAGTTCACCCAGCGGATATTCTGATCCGTGGCGCGCCCGGCTAAAAAGCGTCGGTTCCATCCCTTGCCGGCGGCGGGCGATATCGTCTGGTGCGCTTTTCCGCAGGTGGCAGGCGTGCCCGGTCCCAAAAAAAGGCCGGCCTTGGTGGCGCGGGTGGCGCCGGCAACGCATGAAGTGTCGGTGGTGTACGGCACCAGCCAAAAGACCAGCCAGGTGTATTCGACGGAGATCGTGCTGGATCCGGCCGATCCGGGTTTTTCAAGCAGCGGCCTGTCGCACCGCACCAAGTTTGACGTTGCCCATCAGGTGCAGCTGCCGTTCGACAGCGATTGGTTCGAGCCCGCACCGGGGCCGCAAACCAATCTCCCCTTGCCCAAGATGGGCGTGCTGCATCCGAGCTATATGCCGGCTATTGCGGCGGCTGTGAAGAAGATCCGCCCGTAGACTTCAGCTTTATTCCAGGTTCTGCACCTGTTCGCGCATCTGTTCGATGAGCAGCTTGAGTTCCATCGAGGCGTCGGCCAGTTCCTTGACCGAGGCCTTGGCGCCGAGCGTGTTGGCTTCGCGGTTCAGTTCCTGCATCATGAAGTCCAGGCGCTTGCCGACCTGGCCGCCTTTTTTCAGGATGTGGCGGGTCTCGCTCAGGTGGGCCGACAGCCGGCCCAGCTCTTCGGCGACGTCGATGCGGATGCCGTACAGGATCACCTCCTGGCGGATGCGCTCGAGCGCGTCCTGGCGCGACAGCGCCGAATTCGAGCCCTGGCAGGCCAGGCCCAGCGCGTCCTGCATGCGCTCGATGGCCTTTTGCTGGAAGGCCGCCACCACCTGCGGGATCAGCGGCGTGATGCGCTTGACGATCACTTCCATCGCTTCGATGCGCGAGGTCAGCATGGTCTCCAGCGCCGCGCCTTCGCGCTGGCGGCTGTGGACGAAGGCCTGCACGGTGCGCGCGGTCAGCGCGGCGACGTCGGCCTGCAGCGACTCCTGGCCGATCTGGGCTTCCTCGATCACGCCGGGCCAGCGCAGCAGCTCGGCCACCGACATGGTGGCGGCGGCCGGGAAATGGCCGCTCACTTCGGCCTGCATGCGTTGTAATTCGGTCAAAAGCGGCAGGTTCAGCGCCTGCGAGCCGGTGCTGGCCGCCTTGCGGCCGAAGCTGAGGCGCAGTTCGACCTTGCCGCGGGTGATGGCGGCCATGATCGCCGAGCGCAAATCGGGTTCAAGCGCTCGTAAATCGTCGTTTATTCGAAACTGAAGGTCTAGAAATCGCGAGTTGACACTCTTGATCTCGATAGTCAGTGTTCCCGCCGCACTTTCACTGGTGGCGACCGCGTAGCCCGTCATACTGGAAATGCTCAATGGATGTCCCCGATTTAATCTTTACAAAACAGTGATTTATCCACACAATCCGATTGTTGAGGCGAGGAACTCTATGGCTGCACAAAACAACGCCCCGTTACCCGATGGTCTGGAAATTGCTGGATATCGCATTGTAAAGAAAATTGCGTCCGGTGGGTTCAGTATTGTTTACCTGGCGTACGACGGCGACGGCATGGCGGTGGCGATCAAGGAATATTTGCCCAGTTCTTTGGCCCTGCGGCAGGAGGGCGAACTGGTGCCGACCATCTCCAAGGCGCATCTGCCGGTGTTCCGCATCGGCCTCAAGTGCTTCTTCGAGGAGGGCCGGGCGCTGGCGCGCATCTCCCATCCGAATGTTGTAAGCGTGCTCAATTTCTTCCGCGCCAACGAAACCGTTTACATGGTGATGGCCTACGAATCCGGCCATTCCTTGCAAGAACATATACAAAGGCAGCGCGGCAAGGGCAGCAAGGTGGGCGAGGCCTTCATCCGCACTATCTTCTTGCAAGTTCTCAAGGGCCTGCGCGAGGTGCATGCCAACAAGCTGCTGCACCTGGACCTGAAACCTGCCAATATCTACCTGCGCACCGACGGCACGCCGATGCTGCTGGACTTCGGCGCCGCGCGCCAGACCGTCAACAACGACATGCCGACCTTGACGCCGATGTACACCCCCGGCTTCGCCCCGCCGGAGCTGTACGCCAAGACCGGCGGCCTGGGGCCGTGGTCGGACGTGTACAGCATCGGCGCCTCGATGTTCGCCTGCATGGTGGGTTCGCCGCCGCAGCCGGCCGACCAGCGCAAGAACGAGGATAAAATGGGCGGCCATTTCGACCAGCTGGTGGGCTTGTACACGCCGGAGCTGGTGAAGATGGTGCGCTGGTGCCTGGAGCTGGACCCGCTGGAACGCCCGCAAAGCCTGTTCGCCTTGCAGAAGGTGCTGCAGGCGGCGCCGGCGGCCGTGCCCAGCGCGCCGGCGCCGGCGCCGGGGGTGATCGACAAACTGGGCTTGCGCGGGCTGGTGGACCGGCTGGGCGGCCTGGGCAAGCCCAAGGGCGGGCCCAAGGGCGAGCCCAAGCCCAAGGCCAGGTCCGGCCCCGACACGCTGATCTAACCCATATAAGGCAGAACCATGCAATTCTCCGTGTATCAGGAAAGCCACATCGGCGGCCGCAAGGTCAACCAGGACCGCATGGGCTACAGCTTCACCCGCGACGCGCTGCTGCTGGTGCTGGCCGACGGCATGGGCGGCCATCTGCGCGGCGAGATCGCCGCCACCGTGGCGCTGCAAACCATCTCGGCGCTGTTCCAGCAGCAGGCCACGCCGTACGTCAGGAAGCCGCAGCGCTTCCTGGAGGAAGCCCTGCTGGGCGCGCACCGCGAGATCCACCGCTACCGCGCCGAGCACGACCTGCCGGAGACGCCGCGCACCACCATCGTCGCCTGCCTGATCCAGCACAATACGGCGACCTGGGCCCACTGCGGCGATTCGCGCCTGTACTGGATGCGCGACGGCCAGATCCTGGCGCGCACGCGCGACCACTCGCATGTGGAAAGCCTGATCGCCAAGGGCCTGGCGCAGCCGTCCGAGCGCGCCACCCATCCCGACCGCAACAAGCTGTACAACTGCCTGGGCGCGGACAGCCTGCCGAAAGTGGAAATCTCCAGCGGCGGCGGCATGCTGCCGGGCGATTTGATGCTGTTGTGCTCGGATGGTTTGTGGTCTATGCTGCCGGACGACGAGATGGTGCGGCGCCTGCACCGCCAGACCGTGGTGCGCGCGGTGCCGGAGCTGCTGCAAACGGCGCTGGGCGCGGCGGGCAGCGCCAGCGACAACGTCACCGCGCTGGCCATCATGTGGCAGGGCAGCTCCATGGTCGACGGCATGGGGGCCAGCACCTTGGCGGCGGCCGACCGGTCGACCGTGATCTCGACCGAAGCCCTGCCGCAGGACCTGCACAGCACCACGATCAACAGCGCGCCGGTGCCGGAGCAGGCGCCGGCGCCGCAAGTGGACGCCTTCGACGACGATGAAATCGAGAAGGCGATCGCCGAGATCCGCGGCGCCATCGAAAAATCGACCCAAATATTAAAATAACATTGAAAAAAGGAAGACTGTTTATGGCATTTGAATCCCGTCCGAGCGGCCGCGCCGTCGATGCGCTGCGCACCCTGCGCCTGACCCGCGACTACACCAGGCATGCGGAAGGCTCGGTGCTGATCGAGTGCGGCGACACCAAGGTAATCTGCACCGCCAGCATCGAGGAGAAGGTGCCGGGCTTCCTGAAGGGCAAGGGCCAGGGCTGGATGACGGCCGAATACGGCATGTTGCCGCGCTCGACCCACACCCGCATGGACCGCGAGGCGGCGCGCGGCAAGCAGTCCGGCCGCACCCAGGAGATCCAGCGCCTGATCGGCCGTTCGCTGCGCGCGGCGTTCGACCTTGAGGCGTTCGGCGAGCGCACCCTGCACCTCGATTGCGACGTGATCCAGGCCGACGGCGGCACCCGCACCGCGTCCATCACCGGCGCCATGGTGGCGGCTTACGACGCGTTTGCCAAGCTGGTGGCGCGCGGCGCGGTGCCGGCGATGCCGCTGAAAAGCTTCGTGGCGGCGATTTCGGTCGGCGTCTACCAGGGCATGCCGGTGCTGGACCTGGACTATGTCGAGGATTCCGGCTGCGACACCGACATGAACGTGGTGATGAACGACGCCGGCCACTTCATCGAAGTGCAGGGCACGGCCGAAGGCGCGGCGTTCGACCGCGCCGGCATGAACCGCCTGCTGGACCTGGCCCAGGGCGGCATCGCCGACCTGATCAAGCTGCAGAAGCAGGCGCTGGGCCTGGCTTAGGACAGGGGGTTGGGGCAGGGCGGCGCGGTCCTTCTGAAAAAGCAGACTGCTTCGCCTTGCGCTTCCTGACTGGGCTTCTCTGGTTTTCTCTATTTTTTTTGCTGCGCCCGCACAAAGCAAAGAACCGTCAAAAATAGATGGAATCAGAAGGGCGATTCAGTATCGATTTTCAGAAGGAGCGCGCCGGCGTCCCGGCACCGCGCATCCTCCTCCCGCCGCGTCCGCCCGGCTTCCGGCGGGGCGGCCGCCAAAGGGTTTACAATGTCGGCTTCACCGCCTTACATGCCCTGCACAGCCCACATCATGACCCAACGCCTGATCCTCGCCTCCAACAACGCCGGCAAACTCAAGGAATTCAACGAACTGCTGTCCACAGTGGGCTTTTCGGTCCACGCCCAGGGCGAGTACGACGTCCCGGAAGCGGACGAGCCGTTCCACACCTTTGTTGAAAACGCCCTGCAAAAAGCCCGCCACGCCGCGCGCCTGACCGGGCTGCCGGCGCTGGCCGACGATTCCGGCGTCTGCGTCAACGCGCTGGGCGGCGCGCCCGGCGTGTACTCGGCGCGCTTTGCCGGCGAGCCGAAATCGGACGCCCGCAACAACCAGAAAATGATCGCCGACCTGGCCGCCCACGTCGACAAGTCGGCCTACTACTACTGCGTGCTGGTGTTCGTGCGCCACGCCGACGACCCGCAGCCGGTGATCGCCGACGGCCGCTGGAACGGCGAAATGATCGCCACCCCGCGCGGCGACGGCGGCTTCGGCTACGACCCGCACTTCTACATCCCGGCGCTGGGCAAATGCGCCGCCGAGTTGACGGCCGATGAAAAGAACGCCCTGTCGCACCGCGGCCAGGCCTTGCGCGCACTGGTAGAGAAACTGAAATGATCCCGATTAAAATCGTCGGCGCCACCAGCAAGGCGGCCAAGCCGGTCACCGACATCAGCGCGGCCGCAGGCGTCGCCGCCAAGTATTTGCAGGCCGGTTCGCTGAACCTGCAGGCGCTGCCGCCGCTGTCGCTGTACATCCACTTCCCGTGGTGCGTGAAGAAGTGCCCCTACTGCGACTTCAACTCGCACGAGGCCAAGGATGGCCAGACCTTTCCCGAACAGGAATACCTGGATGCGCTGCGCAGCGACCTGGAAATGGCGCTGCCGCTGATCTGGGGCCGCAAGATCTACACCATCTTCATCGGCGGCGGCACGCCCAGCCTGATGTCGGCCGCCGGGCTGGATCGGCTGCTGTCGGACGTGCGCACCTTGCTGCCGCTCGACAGCGACTGCGAGATCACGATGGAGGCCAACCCCGGCACCTTCGAGGCCGAGAAGTTCAAGTCCTACCGCGCCAGCGGCATCAACCGCCTGTCGATCGGCATCCAGAGCTTCAACAGCCGCCACCTGAAGGCGCTGGGCCGCATCCACGACGACCACGAAGCCAGGCGCGCGGTGGAGATCGCGCTGGCCAACTTCGACAACTTCAACCTCGACCTGATGTACGCGCTGCCGTCGCAGACGCTGGAAGAGGCGCGCCACGACGTCGAGACCGCGATGGCTTTCAATCCGCCGCACCTGTCGCTGTACCACCTGACGATGGAGCCGAACACGCTGTTCGCCAAGTACCCGCCGGCGCTGCCGGACGACGACGCCAGCGCCGACATGCAGGACCTGATCGCCGAGCTGACCGCCGCCAACGGCTACGGCCAGTACGAAGTGTCGGCCTACGCCAGGCAGGGCCACCGCGCCCGCCACAACCTGAACTACTGGGAGTTCGGCGACTACCTGGGCATCGGCGCCGGCGCGCACTCCAAGCTGTCGTTCCCGCACCGCATCCTGCGCCAGGCCCGCTACAAGCAGCCCAAGGCTTATATGGAGCAGGTGCGCCTGGGCGCGCCGGTGCAGGAAGAGTACGAGATCGGCCGCGACGACATGGGCTTCGAGTTCATGCTCAACACCTTGCGCCTGCACGGCGGCTTCGATCCCAACCTGTTCGCCGAGCGCACCGGCCTGAGTTTGAACGCGATCGAGAAAAACCTCGACGCGGCCGAGGCCAAGGGCCTGCTCTACCGCGACCACAAGCTGATCAAGCCGACCGAACTGGGCCAACGCTTCCTCAACGATTTGCAACAGATGTTCCTCAACGGTTGACGCCGAATCGGCAGGCTTGGATACTGGGAACCCCTATCCAGCCTGGAGCCGCCATGCCCATTTTTGGTTTAGCGTCCTCGTTCGACGATCCGGAAAACGGCATGACCCGGCTCGACATGATCGCCAGCCAGCAGGTGGCCAACGAGCTCGACGAGGTCATCATCTTCCGTTCCACCGGGCCGTGGTCGCGGCGCTGGCTGGAGGACGGCTATCCCAGCAAGAATTTCCACGTCAAGGGCAAGAGCTCGGACTGGGGGCCGCAGGCCGGCTTCGTGCCGTACGACGGCACCTACAGCAAGGTCGGCCACGACCAGGGCAAGGCGCAGAAGGGCACGCGCGCCAACCAGAAGGGCATCAACGACCGCTTCGCCAGCGCCCGCGTGCTGGAGCTGACCTTGGACCAGCTGACCCTGCAGATGCTGCTGGCCGAGGAAATGCCGCCGCGCACCGCCCTGCAGTTCATGGAGGCCGTGCCCGGCACCCGCGACTACAGGCTGCTGGCGCAACGCTCCGGCGACGGCCAGCTGTTCGAATTCCTGGCGCGCTGGCAGCGCGCCGGGCCGACGGCGGGCGAGGCGGTCTACCAGCTGCATGTCTACACCATCGCCAGCGGCAACAACGCGCACGCCATGGCCTCGCGGCTGCTGCTGCCGCTGGAGGTGATGTGCTCGTCCGAGGCGGGCGCCAACAACCGGCCGATGACCGGCGACTACGATCTGATGGCGGTGTGCCCGCGCTGGAGCGACTACGGCAGCACCAGCTCGGCGCAGATCGCCAAGCCGGGGCTGGTGATGAACGGCATGGCGCCGCGCCTGGGCCAGGTGTTCGAACGCGGGACCAACCTCGACAAGGTGCTGACCATGGAGAGCAGCACCGGCCGCCCGCGCCCGCAGGGCTGGCAGGCGCCGGCCGGCTTCGGCAACCAGGAGCACTACGACATGGGCAACGTCACGCCGCGCATCCTGCGCTGCATCAACCTGCTCAACGGCCGCATGGTCAACGGCAACGGCGCCTTCCGCCGCGTGCACCACAACGCCGAGTCGCACCGCCACGTGGCGTTCGGCGCGCTGACCCGGGCCGACATGGAGAACGACAACGACGGCTTCCCGCTGACCGTGTTCCAGCCCGACGCGGCCGGCATCCGCAGCCCCGCCATCGCCGCCTACGGCAACGTCGCGACCCTGCTCAATATGCGCGAATTCCGCGTCTACGCCGGCCTGCTGCAGGACGCCGGCTACTTCCTGCCGCGCAACGCGGCGTGGGGCATGTCGATCCGCGACGCCATGCGGGCCGTCTAAAGCGCGGTTAGAACTCTTCCCAGTCCTGGTCGCCGCCGACGGTGGCCGGCTTGCTGGTGCCCGGCTTGGCGGCCGGCCGGGCCGGCGCCGCCGCCGGGCGCAGCGCCGCACGGGCGGC
>NZ_JBXALQ010000037.1:0-18568 GCF_058799615.1 Duganella sp. GW822-FHT06D06 | reverse complement strand
GCCACCGCTTCGCTGGCCGCGCTGAGCACCGCCGGCATCGCCGCGCTGACCACCAACCAGGTCGTCGCGCTGACCTCGGCCCAGCTGAGCAGCATGGCTTCGGCCCAGGTTGCCGCGCTGAGCAGCAACGCCATCGGCGCCATCGAAACCGCCGACCTGTCGGGTCTGACCACCGCCAACGTCGCCGTGCTGCGCAGCGCACAGCTGGCCGGCCTGGCCACGGCGCAGGTAGCCGCGCTGTCGACCGGCCAGATCGCCGCGCTGAGCACCGCCGCCGTGTCCGGTTTGAGCACCAACCAGATCGTCGCGCTGACCACCGCCCAGGCAAGCTCGCTGAGCACCGCGCAAGTTGCCGCGCTGACGACCAACGCCGTCGCCGCGCTGGAGACCGCCGACCTGGCCGCCCTGTCGACCAACGCGATCACCGCGCTGAGCGCCAACCAGGTCAAGGCATTGACCACCAACCAGATCGTGGCCCTGAGCACCGCCGAAGCGGCCGCGCTGAGCACCGCGCAAGTGGTCGCCCTGTCGAGCAACGCGATTGCCGCGCTGGAAACGGCCGATCTGACGGCCATCAAGACGGCCGGCATCGCCGCGCTGAGCTCGGCGCAAGTGGCCGCGCTGACCACCGCCCAGGTCAACAACCTGGCCACCGCCTCGCTGGCCGCGCTGAGCACCGCCGGCATCGCCGCGCTGACCACCAGCCAGATCGTGGCGCTGACTTCGGCGCAACTGTCCTCGCTGGGCACCGCGCAAGTGGTGGCGCTGACCTCGGCCAGCATCGGCGCGATTGAAACGGCCGATCTGGGCGGACTGAGCACGGCAGACGTCGCCGCGCTGCGCTCCGCGCAGCTGACCGGCCTGGCCACCGCCCAGGTTGCCGCGCTGTCGACCGGACAGGTCGCCGCGTTGGCCACCTCGGCCTTCTCCAGCGGCCTGAGCACCTCGCAGATCAGCGCGCTGACCACCGCCCAGGCTGCATCGCTGAGCGTGGGCCAGGTCGCCGCCTTGTCGACCAATAACCTGGCCGCGCTGGCCACCGCCGCGCTGGCGGCTTTCACCACCCAGGAAATCGGCGCGCTGACCATCGGCCAACTGGGCGCGCTGAGCTCCGGCCAGGGCGTGGCGCTGACCTCGACCCAGGTCGCCGCCCTGACCACCGCCCAGGCGGTCGGCCTGTCGACCGCGGCGCTGGCCGCCCTCGACACCGCCGACCTGGTGGCGCTGAGCACGGCAGCTTTCGCCGCGCTGAGCACCAAGCAGATCGCTTCGCTGCGCACCGCTGAGATCGCCTCGCTGACCACCAACCAGGTGCATGCGATGACCTCGACGCAACTGCATGCGATGTCCTCGAGCCAGATCGGCGCGATGACCACCACGCAGACCCAGGCGTTGTCGTTCCTGACCCCGATCGCGCTGGACCTGAACGGCGACGGCGTGCAGACCACGGCGCTGGGCCAGGGCGTGCAGTTCGATTTGTTGGCCAACGGCAATAAAGTCAACACCGGCTGGACCGCCGGCGGCGACGGCCTGCTGGCCCTGGACCGCAACCATGACGGCGTGATCAACGACGGTGGCGAACTGTTCGGTTCGGGCACGACCCTGGCCAGCGGCCAGAAAGCGGCCAACGGCTACGAAGCGATGACGGAACTGGACACCAACGGCGACGGCAGCATCGACGCCAAGGACGGCGCCTTCGCCGACCTGCGGGTCTGGGTCGACGGCAACGCCGACGGCGTCAGCCAGTCCGGCGAGCTGAAATCGCTGGCCGACCTGGGCATTACCAAGCTCAACCTGGATGTCAAGGCGGGCAGCGCGGTCAACAATGGCAACATCCTGGGTCTGACCTCGACCTTCGAGACGGCCGACGGCGCCAGCCACGCGGCGGCCGACGTGTGGTTCGCCACCTCGCCGGCCAGCAACTTGAGCGGCAGCGTCAGCAACCTGGCACAGGCGATCTCGGCCTTCGGCGGCGGCGACGCCCCGGCGGCCACGGCGCCTAAGCTGGAACTCCAGCGCCAGGGCATGGGCGGCAGCGTGGCCCAGTTGGCCGACGCGCTCAAGCAGTTCGACGCCGACGGCAAGCCGCTGCTCGGCGCCGAAAGCCAGGCGGCCACCGACAGTGCGCTGCGTCTGAAAGCGTTGCAGTCGCAGGGCGGCCACGGCTTCCTGGCGGCGCCCGGCAAATAAGTTGCAGCAGGGCGGCGTCAGCCGGAAGTAGTGTCACGCGGCAGGGCTTAGGCCCTGCCGTTTGTCCCACGGCGTATGGTTTTTGGTGGCGATGGCCCGATTTTTGCATTGCACTGAGTAAACAAAAAAGCTTAATCCAACGCAAAAAACCGTCGCTTTGTACGTTCAGGGCGATGTTCTGCCGGCCTCTAGGCAGTGATTGACGGAAACTATGTGCTGGTCCATTACTATTGAAATGTTAACCGGAGGCAAAATCATGGCTGGCGTATCCTAAAGTTGCCTTCGATATTGACGTTAAGAACTAAAGTGCATGGTTTTGTGATGACCAGGCGCAAGTAAAACGCAAAGAAATCCAGTACCACCCAATTCAGATGGAGCCACGGGCAAGACCTGTTGGCTCCATCATCTGTCTGTATAGAACTGTGCAGTGCCCCAAGGAGAATGGAAATGAGCCTCGTAACTAGCATGAGTACCGACCAGATCGCAGCTCTGTCGACCCAAACCATTGCTGCCCTCGCCACTAGCGATATCGTAGCGCTCAATTCAGACCAGACCCGGGCATTGACGACCGACCAGGCAGTGGCCTTGACCACCAGCCAGATCGCCGCACTGAGCACCAAACAGATGTCCAACGGCTTGACGACCGACCAGATCGTCGCTTTGACCTCCAACCAGGTCGCCGTGCTGAGCTCGTCCCAGGTCAACGCCATGGCCACCGCCTACGTCGCCGCGCTGGAAACGGCCGACTTCGCCGCCTTGAAATCGAGCGCGATCGCCGGCCTCTCGACCGCCCAGCTGGCCGCGCTGACCACCGACCAGGTGGTGGCGCTGACCACCAGCCAGGCCAACGCGCTGAGCAGCGCCCAGGTCGCCGGCCTGAGCACCAACGATATCGTGGCCCTGGAAACGGCCGATGTGCTGGCATTGAAGACCGCCGCCATCGCCAGCCTCAGCACCGCCCAGATGGCGGCCCTGACCACCGACCAGGTGGGCGCGCTGTCGACGCTGCAGGTCGCCGCGCTGAGCACCGCCAACCTGGCGGCCGGCCTGACCACCGACCAGATCGTCGCGATGAGCTCCAACCAGCTGGGCACGCTGAGCACCGCCCAGTTCGGCGCGCTGGGCACCAGCGCCGTGGCCGCGATTGAAACGGCCGACCTGGCCGCACTGAAAACCAGCCTGATCGCATCGATCAAGTCGGCGCAACTGGCGGCCCTGACCACCGACCAGCTGTCGAACCTGACCACCACCCAGATTGCCGCGCTGACCACCGCCAGCATGACCGCGCTGAGCACCGACCAGGTCGTCGCGCTGACGAGCAACCAGGCCGCCGCGCTGACCTCGCAACAAATCGGCGCGCTGTCGACCAACGCCATCGCCGCGATTGAAACGGCCGACGTGGCCGCGCTCAAGACCGCCGTGATCGCCGGTTTGTCGACCGCCCAGGCCAAGGCCCTGACCACCGACCAGGTGGTGGCGCTGAGCGCCGGCCAGGTCGGCGCGCTGAGCAGCGGCCAGGTGGCCGCGCTGGGCACCGCCGCCCTCGCCGCGATTGAAACGGCCGACATCGGTTCGCTGAAGACCGCCGGCATCGCCGCCCTGAGCACCGCGCAAAGCGCCGCGCTGACCACCGACCAGATCGGCGCGCTGGGCACCGCCCAAGTGGCCGCCATGACCACCGCCAACCTGGCCGCCGGCCTGACCACCGACCAGATGGTCGCCTTCAGCTCGAACCAGCTGGGCGTGCTGAGCACCGCGCAATTCGGCGCCCTGACCACCGGCGACGTCGCCGCCATCGCCACCGCCAACATCGTCGGCCTGAAGACCAGCATCATCGCCTCGCTGAAGACGGCGCAACTGGCGGCGCTGACCACCGACCAGCTGTCCAACCTGACCACCGCGCAAGTGGCGGCCCTCACCACCGCCAACATCGCCGTGCTGAGCACCGACCAGGTGGTCGCGCTGACGTCCAGCCAGTTCGCCGCGCTGAGCTCGGCCCAGGTGAGCGCCTTCAGCACCAACGACATCGCCGCGATTGAAACGGCCGACATCGGCGCGCTGAAGTCCGCCGTGATCGCCGGCCTGACCAATAACCAGGCCAAGGCCCTGACGACCGACCAGGTCGTCGCGCTGAGCAGCAGCCAGATCAACGCGCTGACCAGCGGCCAGGTCGCCGCCATGAGCACCGAAGCCATCGCCGCCATCGAGACGGCCGACCTCGGCGCACTGAAAACGGCCGCCATCGGCGCCCTGACCACGGCGCAGACCGCCTCGCTGACCACCGACCAGATCGGCGCGCTGAGCACCGCGCAAGTGGCCGCCATGACCACCGCCAACCTGGCCTCGGGCCTGAGCACCGACCAGATCGTCGCCTTGAGCTCGAACCAGCTGGGCGCGCTGAGCACCGGCCAGTTCGGCGCCTTGTCGACCCAGGACATCGCCGCCATCGAGACCGCCGACATCGTCGGCCTGAAGACCAGCATCATCGCCGCGCTGAAGACGGCGCAACTGGTGGCGCTGACCACCGACCAGCTGTCCAACCTGACCACCGGCCAGATCGCCGCCATCACGTCGGCCAACATCGCCGCCCTGAGCACCGACCAGGTGGTCGCGCTGTCGTCCAACCAGATCGGCGCGCTGAGCTCGGCCCAGTTGAGCGCCTTCAGCACCAACGACGTCGCCGCGATTGAGACGGCCGACATCGGCGCGCTGAAATCGGCCGTGATCGCCGGCCTGAGCAGCAACCAGACCAAGGCCCTGACCACCGACCAGATCGTCGCCCTGAGCA
This sequence comes from Duganella sp. GW822-FHT06D06, assembly GCF_058799615.1. Lineage (NCBI taxonomy): Bacteria > Pseudomonadati > Pseudomonadota > Betaproteobacteria > Burkholderiales > Oxalobacteraceae > Duganella > Duganella sp. GW822-FHT06D06. The sequence goes on along the minus strand of NZ_JBXALQ010000037.1, from coordinate 13,590 downwards.
GCAGCCAGATCGCCGCCTTGTCGAGCGCGCAAGTTGCCGGCCTGAGCACCGCCGCCATCGCCGCGATTGAAACGGCCGACCTCGGCGCGTTGAAGACCGCCGCCATCGGCGCCCTGAGCACCGCGCAGACCGCCGCGCTGACCACCGACCAGATCGGCGCGCTGAGCACCGCGCAAGTGGCCGCCATGACCACCGCCAACCTGGCCGCCGGCCTGAGCACCGACCAGGTCGTCGCGCTGAGCTCGAACCAGCTGGGCGCGCTGAGCACCGGCCAGTTCGGCGCCCTGACCACCGGCGACGTCGCCGCGATTTCCACCGCCAACATCGTCGGCCTGAAGACCAGCATCATCGCCTCGCTGAAGACGGCGCAACTGGCGGCGCTGACCACCGACCAGCTGTCCAACCTGACCACCGCGCAGGTGGTGGCCATCACCACCGCCAACATCGCCGTGCTGAGCACCGACCAGGTGGTCGCGCTGTCGTCCAACCAGTTCGGCGCGCTGAGCTCGGCCCAGATCAGCGCCTTCAGCACCAACGACATCGCCGCGATTGAAACGGCCGACATCGGCGCGCTGAAGTCCGCCGTGATCGCCGGCCTGACCAGCAGCCAGACCAAGGCCCTGACCACCGACCAGATCGTGGCCCTGAGCAGCAGCCAGATCGCTGCGCTGAGCAGCGCCCAGGTCGCCGCGCTGAGCACCGAAGCCGTCGCCGCCATCGAGACCGCCGACATCGCTGCGCTGAAGACGGCCGCCATCGGCGCCCTGAGCACCGCGCAGACCGCTTCGCTGACCACCGACCAGATCGGCGCGCTGAGCACCGCGCAAGTGGCCGCCATGACCACCGCCAACCTGGCCTCCGGCCTGAGCACCGACCAGATCGTCGCCTTGAGCTCGAACCAGCTGGGCGCCTTGAGCACCGGCCAGTTCGGCGCCCTGTCGACCCAGGACATCGCCGCCATCGAGACGGCCGACATCGTCGGCCTGAAGACCAGCATCATCGCCTCGCTGAAGACGGCACAACTGGCGGCGCTGACCACCGACCAGCTGTCCAACCTGACCACCGCGCAAGTGGCGGCCATCACCACCGCCAACGTCGCGGCGCTGACCACCGACCAGGTGGTCGCGCTGTCGTCCAACCAGTTCGGCGCGCTGAGCTCGGCCCAGCTGAGCGCCTTCAGCACCAACGACATCGCCGCGATTGAAACGGCCGACATCGGCGCGCTGAAATCGGCCGTGATCGCCGGCCTGAGCAGCAACCAGACCAAGGCCCTGACCACCGACCAGATCGTCGCACTGAGCAGCAGCCAGATCGCCGCCTTGTCGAGCGCGCAAGTCGCCGGCCTGAGCACCGGCGCCATCGCCGCCATCGAGACCGCCGACCTCGGCGCGCTGAAGACGGCCGCCATCGGCGCCCTGAGCACCGCGCAGACCGCCTCGCTGACCACCGACCAGATCGGCGCGCTGAGCACCGCGCAAGTGGCCGCCATGACCACCGCCAACCTGGCCTCGGGCCTGAGCACCGACCAGATCGTCGCCTTGAGCTCGAACCAGCTGGGCGCGCTGAGCACCGGCCAGTTCGGCGCCCTGTCGACCCAGGATATCGCCGCCATCGAGACCGCCGACATCGTCGGCCTGAAGACCAGCATCATCGCCTCGCTGAAGACGGCGCAACTGGCGGCGCTGACCACCGACCAGCTGTCCAACCTGACCACCGCGCAAGTGGCGGCCATCACCACCGCCAACATCGCGGCGCTGAGCACCGACCAGGTGGTCGCGCTGTCGTCCAACCAGTTCGGCGCGCTGAGCTCGGCCCAGCTGAGCGCCTTCAGCACCAACGATATCGCCGCGATTGAAACGGCCGACATCGGCGCGCTGAAATCGGCCGTGATCGCCGGCCTGAGCAGCAACCAGACCAAGGCCCTGACCACCGACCAGATCGTCGCACTGAGCAGCAGCCAGATCGCCGCCTTGTCGAGCGCGCAAGTTGCCGGCCTGAGCACCGGCGCCATCGCCGCCATCGAGACCGCCGACCTCGGCGCGCTGAAGACGGCCGCCATCGGCGCCCTGAGCACCGCGCAGACCGCCGCGCTGACCACCGACCAGATCGGCGCGCTGAGCACCGCGCAAGTGGCCGCCATGACCACCGCCAACCTGGCCTCGGGCCTGAGCACCGACCAGATCGTCGCCTTGAGCTCGAACCAGCTGGGCGCCTTGAGCACCGGCCAGTTCGGCGCCCTGTCGACCCAGGACATCGCCGCCATCGAGACGGCCGACATCGTCGGCCTGAAGACCAGCATCATCGCCTCGCTGAAGACGGCGCAACTGGCGGCGCTGACCACCGACCAGCTGTCCAACCTGACCACCGCGCAAGTGGCGGCGATCACCACCGCCAACATCGCGGCGCTGACCACCGACCAGGTGGTCGCGCTGTCGTCCAGCCAGTTCGGCGCGTTGAGCTCGGCCCAGGTGAGCGCCTTCAGCACCAACGATATCGCCGCGATTGAAACGGCCGACATCGGTGCGCTGAAATCGGCGGTCATCGCCGGCCTGAGCAGCAGCCAGACCAAGGCCCTGACCACCGACCAGATCGTCGCCCTGAGCAGCAGCCAGATCAGCGCATTGTCGAGCGCGCAAGTCGCCGGCCTGAGCACCGGCGCCATCGCCGCCATCGAGACCGCCGACATCGGCGCGCTGAAGACGGCCGCCATCGGCGCCCTGAGCACCGCGCAGACCGCCGCGCTGACCACCGACCAGATCGGCGCGCTGAGCACCGCGCAAGTGGCCGCCATGACCACCGCCAACCTGGCCGCCGGCCTGAGCACCGACCAGATCGTCGCCTTGAGCTCGAACCAGCTGGGCGCCTTGAGCACCGGCCAGTTCGGCGCCCTGTCGACCCAGGACATCGCCGCCATCGAGACCGCCGACATCGTCGGCCTGAAGACCAGCATCATCGCCTCGCTGAAGACGGCGCAACTGGCGGCGCTGACCACCGACCAGCTGTCCAACCTGACCACCGCGCAGGTGGCGGCGATCACCACCGCCAACATCGCGGCGCTGACCACCGACCAGGTCGTCGCGCTGTCGTCCAACCAGTTCGGCGCGCTGAGCTCGGCCCAGATCAGCGCCTTCAGCACCAACGACATCGCCGCGATTGAAACGGCCGACATCGGCGCGCTGAAGTCCGCCGTGATCGCCGGCCTGACCAGCAGCCAGACCAAGGCCCTGACCACCGACCAGATCGTGGCCCTGAGCAGCAGCCAGATCGCCGCGCTGAGCAGCGGCCAGGTCGCCGCGCTGAGCACCGAAGCCGTCGCCGCCATCGAGACCGCCGACATCGGTGCGCTGAAGACGGCCGCCATCGGCGCCATGACCACCGCGCAGACCGCCGCGCTGACCACCGACCAGATCGGCGCGCTGAGCACCGCGCAAGTGGCCGCCATGACCACCGCCAACCTGGCCTCGGGCCTGAGCACCGACCAGATCGTCGCCTTGAGCTCGAACCAGCTGGGCGCGCTGAGCACCGGCCAGTTCGGCGCCCTGTCGACCCAGGACATCGCCGCCATCGAGACCGCCGACATCGTCGGCCTGAAGACCAGCATCATCGCCGCGCTGAAGACGGCGCAACTGGCGGCGCTGACCACCGACCAGCTGTCCAACCTGACCACCGCGCAAGTGGCGGCGATCACCACCGCCAACGTCGCGGCGCTGACCACCGACCAGGTGGTCGCGCTGTCGTCCAACCAGTTCGGCGCGCTGAGCTCGGCCCAGGTGAGCGCCTTCAGCACCAACGATATCGCCGCGATCGAAACGGCCGACATCGGCGCGCTGAAATCGGCGGTGATCGCCGGCCTGAGCAGCAACCAGGCCAAGGCCCTGACCACCGACCAGATCGTCGCGCTGAGCAGCAGCCAGATCGCCGCCTTGTCGAGCGCGCAAGTCGCCGGCCTGAGCACCGGCGCCATCGCCGCCATCGAGACCGCCGACCTCGGCGCGCTGAAGACGGCCGCCATCGGCGCCCTGAGCACCGCGCAGACCGCTTCGCTGACCACCGATCAGATCGGCGCGCTGAGCACCGCGCAAGTGGCCGCCATGACCACCGCCAACCTGGCCTCCGGCCTGAGCACCGACCAGATCGTCGCCTTGAGCTCGAACCAGCTGGGCGCCTTGAGCACCGGCCAGTTCGGCGCCCTGTCGACCCAGGACATCGCCGCCATCGAGACGGCCGACATCGTCGGCCTGAAGACCAGCATCATCGCCGCGCTGAAGACGGCGCAACTGGCGGCGCTGACCACCGACCAGCTGTCCAACCTGACCACCGCGCAAGTGGCGGCGATCACCACCGCCAACGTCGCGGCGCTGACCACCGACCAGGTCGTCGCGCTGTCGTCCAACCAGTTCGGCGCGCTGAGCTCGGCCCAGGTGAGCGCCTTCAGCACCAACGATATCGCCGCGATCGAAACGGCCGACATCGGCGCGCTGAAAACCGCCGTCATCGCCGGCCTGAGCACCAACCAGGCCAAGGCCCTGACGACCGACCAGATCGTCGCCTTCAGCAGCGTCCAGATCGGTGGCCTGAGCAGCGCTCAAGTCGCCGCGCTGGGCACCGCGTCGATCGCCGCGATCGAGACGGCCGACCTCGGCGCGTTGAAGACCGCCGCCATCGGCGCCCTGAGCACCGCGCAGACCGCCGCGCTGACCACCGACCAGATCGGCGCGCTGAGCACCGCGCAAGTGGCCGCCATGACCACCGCCAACCTGGCCGCCGGCCTCAGCACCGACCAGGTCGTCGCCTTGAGCTCGAACCAGCTGGGCGCGCTGAGCTCCAACCAGTTCGGCGCCCTGACCACCGGCGATATCGCCGCCATCGAAACGGCGGACATCGTCGGCCTGAAGACCGCCATCATCGCCTCGCTGAAGACGGCGCAACTGGCGGCGCTGACCACCGACCAGCTGACGGCGCTGAGCACCGCGCAGGTGGCGGCGATCACCACCGCCAACGTCGCGGCGCTGACCACCGACCAGGTCGTCGCGCTGTCGTCCAACCAGATCGGCGCACTGAGCTCGGCCCAGCTGAGCGCCTTCAGCACCAACGACATCGCCGCGATCGAAACGGCCGATATCGGCGGACTGAAAACCGCGGCGATCGCCGGCCTGAGCACCAACCAGGCCGCGGCGCTGACCACCGACCAGGTGGTGGCGCTGAGCGCGACCCAGGTCGGCGCCCTGACCAGCGCGCAAGTGGCTGGCCTGAGCACCGGCGCCATCGCCGCCATCGAAACGGCCGACCTCGGTTCGCTGAAGACCGCCGCCATCAGCGGCCTGCGCAGCGCCCAGCTGGCCGCGTTGACGACCGACCAGGTCGGCGCGCTGTCGACCGCCCAGATCGCCTCGCTGACCACCGCCAACCTGGCCAGCGGCCTGACCACCGATCAAGTGGTGGCGCTGTCGTCGACCCAGCTCGGTTCGCTGAGCACGGCGCAAGTGAACGCGCTGAGCACCGGCGCCATCGCCGCCATCGAAACCGGCGACATCGGCGCGCTGAAGACCAGCGTCATCAATTCGCTGAAAACGGCCCAGCTGGCGGCGCTGACCACCGACCAGGTGGTGGCGCTGAGCACCGCCCAGGTCGCCGCGCTGAGCACCGCCAACCTGGCCGCCGGCCTGAGCACCGACCAGGTTGTCGCGCTGAGCTCGACGCAGGTCGGCGTGCTGAGCACCGCCCAGGTGGCCGCCCTGGCGACCGCCGCGATCGCCGCGCTGGGCACCGAGGACATGGCCGCGCTGAAGACTTCGATCATCGCCTCGCTGCAGACCGCGCAGCTCGGCGCGCTGACGACCGACCAGATCGTGGCGCTGTCGAGCCAGCAGATGCAAGCGTTGACGACCAGCCAGATCAAGGCGCTGTCGACCAACCAGCTGGTGGCCATCGAGACGGCCGACCTGGTGGGCCTGAAGACTTCCGCGATCGCCGCGCTGAGCACCGCGCAGCTGAGCAGCCTGACGACCGACCAGATCCACTCGCTGACCACCGCGCAGGTGTGCGCCATCACCAGCGCCCAGGTGCCTGGCATGACGACCGACCAGATCGCGGCACTGCCTTCGCCGCTGGGTACGCCGATCGTGCTGGACCTGAACGGCAACGGCATCAACACCCTGGGCCTGGCGGCCGGCGTGAACTTCGACCTGCTGGCGAACGGCAGCAAGGTCAACACCGGCTGGGTGGGCGGCGGCGACGGCCTGCTGGCCCTGGATCGCAACGGCGACGGCGTGATCAACGACGGTAGCGAGCTGTTCGGTTCCGGCACCACGCTGGCCAACGGCCAGAAAGCCACCAACGGCTACACCGCGTTGGGCGAGCTCGACACCACCGGCGACGGCGTGGTCGACGCCAAGGACAGCGCCTTCGGCGACCTGCGGGTCTGGGTCGACGGCAACGCCGACGGCGTCAGCCAGGCCGACGAGCTGAAATCGCTGGCCGACCTCGGCATCACCAAGCTGAACCTGGATGCGAAACAGAACGCGTCGCTCAACAACGGCAACATTGTGGGCATCACGTCGACCTTCGAAACCAGCGACGGCGCCAGCCACGCAGCGGCGGACGTCTGGTTCCAGATGGGCAGCACGGCGGCGACCAGCCTGAGCTCCTCGGTCAGCGACCTGTCGGCGGCGATGTCGAGCTTCAACGCGGCGGCGACGACGGCGAGCGGCAGCGCCAAGCTGGAAGTGCCGAACAGCGTCAACACGGCAGTGGCCGCGATGGCGGACGCGATCAGCAATTACGACAACAAGCTGAGCGCGACCGGCAACGCCGCCGCCACCGACGATGTGCTGCGACTGAAAGCGCTGCAGGGCGGCAACCACAGCGGCTTCCTGGCTGCCAAGTAATCAGCTTCCGATCAGGAAGTAAGGACGGCAAGACCCACGGGTCTTGCCGTTTTTTTTTGAGCCGGGGAACAGGGTGGTAAACCGGGCGGTATTTCAGCAACACAAAACCCTCCGCCAGGCACTGCACTAGGTTAGAATCCGAAGGCTGGCTCGATAGTGCGCCAATGCAAGTTTTAACCTTGATCAGGCTTATGCACGATAAATTTCCCCATACCGCGATACAGTGTCTGACGGCCATCGCGCAGCATCACGGTTTGCAAATCAATCCGGAACGTCTGATCGACGACTACGCGCTGCGCGCGGAGGAGCCGGGCAACGGCGCGCTGCTGCGGATCGCCTCCGACATCGGCCTCAAGGCCAAGGCCGACCGCCTGACCTGGTCGCGCCTGATGGCCCAGGGCGGCGTGTTCCCGCTGATGGCGCGCCTGAACGACGGCAATATGGTGATCGTGGTCGGCGTCAAGCCGGGCGCCGACGCCGCCGGCGCCGAGGACACCGTCGCCGTGCTCAACCCGGCCAGCGCCAACGCCGCCGTGGTGATGGTGGCGCGCAGCGAGTTCGAACGGCGCTGGGGCGGCGAGGTGCTGTTCATCAAACGCCAGCACAAGCTGTCCGACCCCAACCAGCCGTTCGGCCTGCGCTGGTTCATTCCCGAGATCCTCAAGCAGAAGGCCGCGTTCCGCGACATCTTCATCGCCGCCATCGCCATGCAGCTGCTGGCGCTGGCCTCGCCGGTGTTCTTCCAGCTGGTGATCGACAAGGTGCTCACCCACCAGAGCGTGACCACCCTGCAGGTGCTGGGCGTGGGCATCGTCGCCGCGCTGGTGTTCGACGCCACCTTCGGCTTCCTGCGCCAGACGCTGACCCTGGCCGCTTCCAACAAGATCGACATGCGGCTGACGCGGCGCGTGTTCGGCCACCTGCTGTCGCTGCCGATCGACTTCTTCGAGACCACCAGCGCCGGCGTGGTCACGCGCCACATGCAGCAGCTGGAAAAGATCCGCAACTTCCTCACCGGCCGCCTGTTCTTCACCGGCCTGGACCTGATCGCGCTGGTGGTGTTCGTGCCCATCCTGTTCAGCTATTCGTTCAAGCTGGCGATGATCGTGCTGCTGTTCGCCGGGCTGATCGCCTGCGTGGTGATGGCCATGGTGCCGACCTTCCAGCGCCGCCTCAACGCGCTGTACGCGGCCGAGGGCCAGCGCCAGGGCATGCTGGTGGAGACCATCCACGGCATGCGCACCGTCAAGGCGCTGGCGATCGAACCGTCGCAGCGCCGCATCTGGGACCAGCGCTCGGCCGAGGCGATCACCATGCACTTCCGGGTCGGCCAGATCTCGATCGCCGGCAACGCCGTCACCGACTTCCTCGGCAAGCTGCTGCCGGTCACGCTGATCGTGGTGGGCGCCGCCGACGTGTTCGACAGCACCCTGTCGGTGGGCGCGCTGATCGCCTTCCAGATGTTGTCGGGCCGGGTCACCCAACCCTTGATTTCGATCGTCGGCCTGGTCAACGAATACCAGGAAACCGCGCTGTCGGTGCGCATGCTGGGCGAGGTGATGAACCGCGCGCCGGAAGGCCGCGCCGGCGCCAACGGCCTGCGTCCCATCCTGCAGGGCGAGATCCGCTTCGACGACGTCACCTTCCGCTATCCGGGCGCGCAGGCGATGGCGCTGGACAAGGCCCGCTTCACCATCGAGCCGGGCACGGTGGTCGGCATCGTCGGCCGCTCCGGCTCCGGCAAGACCACCTTGACCAAGCTGATCCAGGGCCTCTATCCGGTGCAGGAGGGCATCGTCCGCTTCGACGGCATCGACGCCCGCGAGATCGAGCTGTCGCACCTGCGGCGCCAGATCGGCGTGGTGTTGCAGGAAAACTTCCTGTTCCGCGGCACCGTGCGCGAAAACCTGTCCGTCACCAAGCCGGACGCCACCTTCGAGGAACTGGTGGAAGCGGCCGCCGCCGCCGGCGCCGACGAGTTCATCGAGCGCCTGCCGATGGGCTACGACACCATACTGGAAGAGAACGCCTCCAACCTGTCCGGCGGCCAGAAGCAGCGGCTGTCGATCGCCCGCACCCTGGTGGCCAAGCCGCGCATCCTGATCCTCGATGAAGCGGCCTCGGCGCTGGACCCGGAGTCCGAAGCCATCTTCATCAACAACCTGTCGAAGATCGCGGTCGGCCGCACGGTGGTGATGATCTCGCACCGCCTGTCGACCCTGGTCAACGCCGACAAGATCATGGTCATGCAACAGGGCCGGCTGGTGGACGCCGGCCGCCACGAAGAACTGCTCACTAGTAGCGACACCTATCTGCACCTATGGAACCAGCAAACAAGTCACCTCTAAGCTTCAAGCGCCGCCGCAAGGACGAGACCGAGATCGAGTTCCTGCCCGATGCGGACGCCATCGAGCGCGGCCCGCTGCCGAAGTTCGTGCGCCTCACGCTGCACGTGCTGATCGGCGCGTTCGTGTTCTTCATCCTGTGGGCCTGTTTCTCGCCGGTGGAAAAGATCGTCGTCGCCCACGGCCGCCTGGTCAATCCGCTGCCCAACATCGTGGTGCAGCCGCTCGACACCTCGATCATCCAGAGCATCGACGTGCGGGTCGGCCAGGTGGTGAAAAAAGGCCAGCTGCTGGCCAGGCTGGACCCGACCTTCACCGCCGCCGACGAGCAGCAGCTGCGGGTGCGGCTCGACAGCCTGGACACCCAGACCGCCGGCCTGCGCGCCGAGCTGGCCGGCCAGCCGGGCGCCGTCACCAACGGCAAATCGAACGCCGATACGCTGCTGCAGGCGCAGCTGTCGAATGAGCGCAAGGGCAATTTCGAGGCGCAGAAGACCAAGATGGACCAGAACATCGCGCGCCTCAAGGCCGGCCTGGAAACCAACAAGCACGATCAGGTGATCCTGGCCCTGCGCGTGAAATCGCTGCGCGAAGTCGAGGCCATGCAGGAGCAGCTGATGGCCGAGCAGTTCGGCGCCAAGATGCATCTGCTGGAGGCGCGCAACCGCCGCCTCGAAGTCGAGCGCGACATGGACCTGCAGCGCAACAAGGCGATCGAGATGGCCAGCGAGCTGGCGTCGGCGCAGGCCGAGCGCGCCGCCTTCGACAAGAGCTGGCGGCAGAAGACCATGGAAGACCTGCTGAGCGCCACGCGCGACCGCGACGGCATCAACGAGCAGCTGGCCAAGGCCGACAAGCGCCACAAGGCGATCAACATGGTGGCGCCGGCCGACGGCGTGGTGCTGGAGATCGGCAAGCTGTCGGTCGGCTCCATCGTGCGCGAGGCCGAGCCCCTGTTCACGCTGGTGCCGCTGGGCGCCGAGCTGGAGGCGGAAGTGCAGATCGATTCGCTCGACATCGGCTACATCAAGCCGGGCGCGCCGGTGCACCTGAAGGTCGACGCCTTCTCGTTCCAGCAGCACGGCATGTTGGACGGCAAGGTGCGCACCATCAGCCAGGACGCCTTCAAGCGCGAACAGAGCGACAAGAACGGCGGCGGGCTGGACGCCTATTACCTGAGCCGGATTCCCTACACGGGCAAGCTGAAGAAGATGACCCCGGGCGCGCAGCTGCTGCCGGGCATGACCTTGTCGGCCGAGATCGTGGTCGGCCACCGCACCGTGATGTCCTACCTGCTGTACCCGCTGACCCGGGCGCTGGACGAATCGATCCGCGAACCGTAACGAATTTCGCCGGCGCCGGCCTGCCGGCTAGGCGGCGTGGTGGAACAGCGCCAGGCCGGTGGCCAGGTCGGTGGCCGGCCGCCAGCCGGGCAAGGCCTGGTAGGTGCGCCAGGGAACCATCACTTCGCGCTCGCGGTAGGGGCGGCCGCCCCAGTCGATCGCCAGCGGCTTGCCGCTGACCTGCGCATACAGCGCGGCGAGTTCGCGCAACGGCAGCGCATGGCCGCTGGAGACGCCGTACTCCTCCATGGCGTTTTGCTGGCGGCCGTCGGCCAGCCGTTCATAGGCGGTGACGAAGGCCTGCACCGCGTCGTCGATATACACCAGGTCCATCAGCTGCCCGCCCGGCGACATGCCCAGCGAGCTGCCTTCCAGCGCCACGCGCTTGAGCAAATTCAGCACCTTGGGCCGCGGATCGCCGGCGCCGTAGGTATCGAACAATTTCAGCGTCACCACCCGCAGGCCGTGCACTTCGACGTAGTAGCGCAGCAGCGCGCCGAAGGCCTGCTTGGTGGCGGCGTACAGGCAGACCGGGTTGTACGCCTGGTCCTCGTAGTGTTCCCACGAAGTGCCGGTGTTGACCAGGCGGCGCACGCCGCAGGCGGCCATCGCTTCGGCCAGCTGGGTCGAGAACAGCAGGTTGGACTGGATCAGGCGCGTCACATCCTCCGGCTTGTGCGTGGCCAGGAACAGCGAGGCCAGGTGGAACACGGCTTCCGGCGCGGCGGCGCGCATGATGTCGATCAGTTGCAGCGTGTCGCCGTGGTGGCGGTGCAGATGCAACCGTTCGCTCTCCGGCGGCAGGCCGGCGGTCGACGAGCCTTCGCGCAGCAGCAGGTGCACCTGCCAGCCATCGGCCAGCAGGCGGCGCGTCAGCGCGGCGCCGACAAAGCCGCTGGCGCCGGTCAGCAGGGCGCGGCGCGCGCTCATGGCTGGCCGCCGTCAAACACGAACGGCGTGTCGAAATCGGCCAGCGCGCCGAACTGGCGGTCGCGCGCCGAGATGATCGGATCCTTGAGCGGCCAGTCGATGCCGACCTTGTCCCATGCCAGCCCGGCGTCGTGGGCCGGGGCGTAGGTGGTGGTGACCTTGTAGACCATCATCGCCGGTTCCTTCGGCGTGCAGAAGCCGTGGGCCAGGCCGCGCGGCAGGTACAGCATGTGGCCGTTGGCGGCGCTCAGTTCCAGCATCAGGTTGTGGCCGTAGGTGGGCGAGCCGCGCCGCAAATCCAGCGCCGCGTCCATCACCGAGCCCTGCACGCAATACACCAGCTTGGCGTGGTCGTGCGGCGGGGTCTGGAAGTGCAGGCCGCGCACCACGTTCAGATGCGACGCCGAGTAGTATTCCTCGGCATAGTCGGTGGCCAGGCCGTGCTGGCGGAAGATCTCTTCGTGGAACACCTTGACGAAGCTGCCGCGCTCGTCGCGACGGATGTCCGGGATGATCAGGAAGCAACCGGCGATGTCGGTGGGGACGATTTTCATGGGGTTGTTCAGTGTCAGGGACGTGGAAGTTTGGCGTCGAGCAGCACCAGCGGGCGCGCGATCACCTGGTCGGCGCCCCACGCGAGGATGTGCTTGGCCAGCAGGAAGGCTTGCAGCCGCTCGCAGCAGAATGCCATGCTGCGCGCCAGATAGCCTTCGCGCTCGATGTGATGAATGCGATAGTAGCGCGACATCACCAGTTCCAGCGCGTGCACGATCTCGACGAACCAGCTGACCGGGATGTAGGCCACGGTCGGCGCCGGGATGAAGGTATTGCCGCTCAGAAAATTGGCGGCCTCGTGATCGGTGATGACGCCGCAATCGATGGCGTCGCCGAAGAAGGTCAGCAAATCGCGCAGCACGCAGCTGGACTGGTATTGCTGCATGATGGAGCCGGCGAACGTCACCGCGATCGGCACGATCGGCGTCTTGCCGTCGGCGTAGAAGTGTTCGGGCCGGACCTGGGCCAGCACGTCCGGATGGGCATGGTAGTTGAAGCCCGCCAGCGTACCGACCGGGTCGGTCAGCGCGAAACGGCGATAGTGGCAGAAACCGACAAAGCCATCGGCCTTGCTGGCGATCAGCATGCGGCGGATTTCAAACAGCGCCAGGTACTCGCCGAGGTAGCGATTGCGCAGCGCCTGCTCGGGCGTGAGCAGCTTGCTCATCGCCAGGCCGGACTCCGGCACGTAGTCGCCGGAGCCCAGCATGGTCATAAAGTCGGGCATCTTCCAGTCGAAAGGCGCGTGGGCAATGCAGTAGTAGAGCGGTGTATCGTTCATCACGCGGGCATGGCTTTGATCAGGTAATGGGAAGGCTGGACATCGTCCACCAGTGCGTCCAGCGGCACGCCGGCCAGCGCGGCGCGCTGCTGCAGCGCATCGGCCACGGCCGGCGGCAACGGCGCAGGATTGAGCATGACGCCGTTGACGACGCGGAAGCCGTGTTGGTCGAACAGGGCCAGGATGCCGTCTATGCCCAGGTGCTGGCGCGGCCGCGCGGCCGGCGCATTCCAGTAGCGGGCATTGGCGATGCGGGCGACGATGCAGGCGTCGTACTGGATCACTTTGCGTACCTGCGTCAGCACCTTGCCGGGCGCCTGGAATTGCTCCAGCGTGCCGTCGAAGATCCAGCCATCGGCCCACTCCAGTTGTTTGTAGAAGGTGTCGCCGGCCTGTTCCAGGTCGACCTGGTGCACGCGGTCGGCGTACTCGCGCGCCTGCTGGGCCTGCGCGGTGTCGGCGTCCGTCACCAGCCACGAGGTGGCCGGATAGTTGGCGCGGTACTTGCGCGCCAGCGCGCCGTCGGTGGCGCCGGCCTGCACCAGCAGACGGGCGTTCTGCGGCAGCGTCGACAGGTAGGGGCCGAGGTAGGGCAGGGTGGAGGATTCCGGCAAACTCATGGCGGCCTTTAGAAGTTCACGCCAAAGAAGGCTTCGAGCTTGTCGACCGCGAAGTCCAGCATCTCGCGGGTCAGGCCGGGGAACACGCCGATCCAGAAGGTGTCGTTCATCACGCGGTCGGTGTTGGTC
>NZ_JBXALQ010000036.1:0-21730 GCF_058799615.1 Duganella sp. GW822-FHT06D06 | reverse complement strand
CTTATTCGGTACTGCTTGCAACCGTTGACAAAGCGTTGTGTTTGTCAGTTGCGAAGAAGGAAGATTATGAGGCGTTTCGCCGTTTTCGTCAACCCTCTTTTTCACCCCGCTTTACTCTGCAACACGTGCACCGTTTTGCGGGAGGCGAACTATAGCAAGGGCAGCCGCTGCTTGCAAGGGTAAAATAAGGACTTCAACGATTTATAAGTCGCCCACATGCTTATCCCAACTATCCCTGCCACTAATAACGAGACGCTGGCGGCCCTTCTGGACAAGGCCATCGACAACAAAACCAAGCCGCTGGGGAGTCTGGGCGTACTGGAATCGCTGGCCAAACAACTGGGCCTTATACAGAACACCCGTGCACTCGCGATAACGCAGCCAGCCATCCTGGTGTTCGCGGCCGATCACGGCGTGGTCGCGGAAGGCATCTCCGCCTACCCGCAAGACGTGACCTGGCAAATGGTCGAGAATTTCCTGGCGCGCGGCGCCGCCATCAACGTCTTCGCGACGCAGAACAACTGCGAACTGCGCGTCATCGATGCCGGCGTCAATCACCACTTCGGACCGCGCGTCGGCCTGATCGACCGCAAATTGGCTCCCGGCACCCGCAACTTCGCACAGGAACCGGCGATGGGCCGCGCCATTTGCGAGGCCGCCCTGGCCGCAGGTATGGCCTTGGTCGCCGAACTGGATGGCAACGTGGTCGGCTTCGGCGAGATGGGCATCGGGAACACCACCGCCGCCGCCGCGCTGATGCACAAGCTGACCGGCATCCCGGTCGCGCAATGCGTGGGCGCTGGCACCGGCCTGTCTGCGGAAGGCATCCTGCACAAGCAACACGTGATCAAAGCGGCGGTCGCCAAGCACGCCGCCGCAGTCGAGCCGCTGGATGTTCTGGCCACCTTCGGGGGCCTGGAAATCGCCATGATGACCGGCGCCATGTTGAAGGCTGCCGAATTGCGCAAAGTGCTGCTGATCGACGGCTTCATCGTCACCAGCGCGCTGCTGGTCGCCGCCCGTGTACAACCGGCTATCCTGGACTACTGCGTCTTCGCTCACTGCTCCGACGAAAACGGCCACCAGCAGATGCTGGCCGCGCTGGGCGCCAAGCCATTGCTAAACCTTGGCCTGCGCCTGGGCGAGGGTACCGGCTGCGCATTGGCGCTGCCACTGCTGCATGCGTCGGTCAATTTCCTGAACCAGATGGCCACGTTCGAATCGGCCCACGTCAGCGAAAAGTCCGAGTAAGCGCCGTGCATCAACTACGCCTGTTCTTCACCGCGCTCCAGTTCTTTACCCGCCTGCCGATTCCTGGATGGGTGGGATTCGATCCTGCGTGGCTGAACCAGGCATCGCGCTACTTCCCGCTGGTCGGCCTGGTGGTCGCAGCCATCACGGCCGGCGTGTATGCCTTGGCCGCGTGCTTCCTCCCCGCTCCGGTCGCCGTGCTGCTATCGACCGCCGCCGGCATCTACGCCACCGGCGCCTTCCATGAAGACGGCTTCGCCGACATGTGTGATGGCTTCGGCGGCGGCATGACGCCCGAGCGCGTGCTGGAGATCATGAAGGACTCGCGCATCGGCGCCTACGGCGCCATCGGCATCATCTGCCTGCTCGCCATCAAGTGCACAACGCTGTCCATGCTGCCTCCGCTGGAGGCGATTGCCGCACTATTCATCGCCCATCCGCTGTCGCGATTGATGGCCACCTCGCTGATCTGGCGCCTCGACTACGCGCGCGCCGAAGGCAAGGCCAAGCCGCTGGCGCAAAAGATGAGTACCGCAGAATTCGCGCTGGCCGTCATCACCGCCGCCATACCCGCGCTGGCGATGACCACCTGCGGATGGCTGACGTGGACCGCACTGGCGACCGGCATTATCGCCGCCACCATCGCCAGCGCCTGGCTGGCCCGCAAATTCGTCCGCCGCATCGCCGGCTATACGGGCGACTGCCTCGGCGCGGTGCAGCAGCTCAGCGAAGTGGCGTTCTATCTTTGCGTGCTGGCCAGCATGCGCCACGGCGCCCTGCCCTGGTAACGCTATGCGGCTAATACTGGTCCGCCATCCGCAGCCGCTGATCGCCCCCGGTGTCTGCTACGGCCGCAGCGATCTCGCGGTGGCGCCCGAGCAGCTGGCGCTAACGCTGGCCGCCTTGTCGGCCACACTGCCCCAAGGCCTGCCTCTATATAGCAGCCCGCTACAACGCTGCGCCACACTGGCGGCGCAACTGGCGGCGCCTCTGTCATCCCCCGCACCGCTGCTGGACACCCGCATCGTGGAGATCGATTTCGGCGATTGGGAACTGCGTCCCTGGGACGACATCGCGCGCGACGACATCGACGCCTGGGCCGCAGACCTGGTCAACCACCAACCCGGCGGCGGCGAAAGCGTGCTGCAAATGGCCGGCCGCATCGCCGCTTTTTACGCCGACCTCCAGCGCCAGCAGCGCGACGCCATCGTGATCTGCCACGCCGGCGCAATGCGCCTGCTGTCGGCCTGCCATGCCGGCCTGGCGCCCGCCGAGATGGCGCTGCAAGCGGCCCGTCATCCGCATCAAATCGCCTACGGCGCCACGCTGGTGCTGCAAAACTAAACCGCCACCCCATGACCGCCGCCGCACAAACCCGTATAATGACCGGGTTTTGGTGCCCGCGCGTCTGTCCAGATGCGCAGTTAAACGGGAAACATGAAGCTCTGTAAGAGCCCACGTGTGCTGCCCCCGCAACGGTAAGCAAGTGTCGCAGCTGATGCGCGACAAACCTCCTCTGACAAACCACTGTGCTCCGCATGGGAAGGTGAGGTGGTCTAACTTGCCAGCCCGGATACCGGCCAAATCAGGTGGAAGCGAGCGAACGGGATGTGCGCGAACGGATGGAGCCGACAACAACGGCTACGCTGCATGCATCTCTCAATTCTCCGCTTCTGTTCAATCTGGCCCACGGGGACGTCGGCCGGTTGCTATTAACAGAAAAACTACATCATGACCCTTCGTATCTCCCGTCCCGCGGCCCTGACGTCGCTGGCGCTGGCAATGGCCGCCTCCTACGCTCACGCAGAACCAACCACCGGCACCGTGCTGGTCACCGCCACCCGCAGCCCGCAAGCCCTGGCCGACGTGATCAGCGACAGCGTCACCATCAGCGCCGAACAGATCGCCGAATCCGGCGCCGGCTCCATCGTCGACCTGCTGCAACGCCAGCGCGGCATCGAGATCGCCCGCAACGGCGGCTCCGGCACCAACGCCACCGTGTTTATCCGCGGCGCCAACAGCAACCACAATCTGGTGCTGGTCGACGGCGTACGTATCGGCTCGTCCACCACCGGCGGCGCCAACTGGAGCGCCATTCCGCTGACGGCCATCGACCATATCGAAATCGTCTACGGCCCACTGAGCTCCCTGTATGGCGCGGACGCCATCGGCGGCGTGATCCAGATCTTCACCAAGAAGGGCAAGGGCGCGCCGGCGTTCACCGCCTTCGCCGGCTACGGCACCGACAACACCCGCGAAGGCGATGTGTCGCTCTCCGGCGCCACCGGCGGTGAACACAGCATCAGCTATGCGATCAGCGCAGGCAAGGAAAAATCGGATGGCTTCTCGTCCCTGCGTCCTGCCAGCAACTCCTATAACGCCGACAAAGACGGCTACGACCGCGAAAACGCAGCCGGTCAGTTCAGCCTGCGCTTGGCGGAAGGCCACGAAATCGGCACGCTGCTCCTGCGGAGCAAACTCAAATCCCAGTATGACAGCGGTTCCTCGTCCTACGACGTGCGCTCGGTGGCAAAGCTGGAGAACGCCGCCATCTACAGCAAGAACCAGATCCTGCCGATCTGGCAAAGCCTGGTCCAGTATTCGCGGACCAAGGACGAAGGCGCCAACTACACCAGCGCCCTGGCATCGGGCTACTCGCAGATCAACACCAAGCAAAGCACCTTCACCTGGCAGAATGATGTGCAGATCGGCGCCGACGTGCTGCAACTGCTGTACGACCACCGCAAGGAAGAAGTCGAGACCAACGGCTTCAAATTGGACAATCCACAGCGCACCACCAACTCCCTCGCGGCTTCGTACAACGCCCGTCGCGGCGACAACCTGTTCAACGCCGGCGTGCGCCGCGACAAATCGCTCTACGGCTCGAAGAACACCGGTTCGCTGGGCTACGGCTACAACTTCACGCAGGCGCTGCGCGCCACCGCCAGCTACGGCACCAGCTTCCGCGCGCCAACCTACAATGAGCTGTACTACCCGTCCTACGGCAACCCAGCCAACAAACCGGAACTGGGCAAGAACGCCGAAATTGGCCTGCGCTACGACAGCGGCACCACCGCGCTGAACGCCAGCTATTACCGCAACCGCCTGACCGACCTGCTGGTGAACACCACGCCATGCCCGTACTCTGGTACAAAGAGTGGCTGCGCCTACAACGTCAACCACGCGCTGCTTGAGGGCCTGACCATGGGCGCAAGCAAGCAGTTGGACCGCTTCAACCTGACCGCCACCGTCGACCTGCAAGATCCAAAGGACGAAACCAGCGGCAAGCGCTTGCCGCGCCGCGCCAAAAAGCACGGCAACCTGATGGCCGACTACAGCGCCGGCGCACTGAAGGCCGGCGTGGAACTGGAATTGTCCGGCGACCGCTACGAAGACGCCGCCAACATCAACCGCCTGAGCGGCTATGGCCTGGTCAATCTGTACGCGACCTACCACTTCAACCGCGACTGGTCGGCGCTGGTTCGCTGGAATAATATCGGCGACAAGCAGTACGACCTGGCGCGCAATTACGCCACGCCGATGTCCAAGCTGTTTGCCGGTATCCGCTACGGCTACAAGTAAGCGTCAATGGTGTAACCTGCCGGGCGTGGGGCGCAACCGCCACACGCCCGGCAGTCTCCCTTTTTTGAAAGCAGTGCATGCATTCTTTCTCCCGCAATCTGCGACAGCGCGCCGCCATCACCCTGACAGGGTTGGTGCTGTTCGCATTTGCCAGCCTGGTTTTCTCGGGCATGACCGGTTCGGTCTCGATTCCCCTCTCCGATATTCCCGCGGCAGTCCGTGAACTGCTGCACGGCCAAAGCCAGACACTGGCCTCCACCCTGCTCGACCTGCGCCTGAGCCGCGCGCTGACCGCCTTCGTCACCGGCGCCGCCCTGTCGCTGGCGGGCGTGATGATGCAGGCGCTGTTGCGCAATCCGCTGGCCGACCCGTATGTACTTGGCATTTCCGCCGGCGCTTCCGTCGGCGCCCTGGCCGCGCTGCTGTTCGGCTGCGCCATCTGGATAGTCGACGCTTCCGCCTTCGGCGGCGCCGTCGCCGTCTCGATGATGCTGTACCTGCTGGCCCGGCGCGACCTGCGCGGCGGCGCGGCGGCCGAGGGCGGCACCGCCCTGCTGCTGCTGACCGGCGTCATCCTGTCCTCCGCCTGCATGGCGATGGTGACCTTGATGCTCTCCATCGCGCCTGAAAGCCGTTTGCGCAGCATGGTGTTCTGGATGATCGGTGACCTGGCCGGCGCGCCGATGCGCGCGCTGCCCTGGGTCGTGCTGGCCGGCGGCCTGGTGTTCGCCTTGCGCAGCGCCCGCTCCATGAACGTGATGGCGCTGCACGCCGAAGCCGCCGCCACGCTTGGCATCCGCGTCGGCGCCTTGCGCAAAGGCCTGTTCTTCGCCTCCGGCCTGCTGACCGCCAGCGCCGTCACCAGCGCCGGCAGCGTCGGCTTCGTCGGCCTGATCGTGCCGCACGCCTGCCGCTTCGCCGTCGGCGCCGATCACCGCGTACTGATTCCTGCAGCGGCGCTGGCCGGCGGCACCTTCCTGCTGCTGGCGGACACGCTGGCCCGCACCATCATCGCGCCGCAACAGCTGCCGGTGGGCGTGCTGACGGCGCTGATCGGCGCGCCGGTCTTCCTGTACCAACTGCACCGATTGCGCAAATGATGATCAGCACCCACGACCTCTCCCTGAAAATCGGCCAGCGCCAGCTGATTACGGATCTGAACTGGCAGGTACGCGACGGCGAATGCTGGAGCGTCATCGGCCGCAACGGCGCCGGCAAGAGCACGCTACTGAAAACCCTGGCCGGCCTGCGCGACCCGGATGGCGGCTACGTCGCCATCCAGGAACGCGAGCTACCCGACTGGCCGCTGGCCGAACTGGCGCGGCAGCGCGCCTTCCTGGCGCAGAGCCGCAGCGACGCATTCGCCTACAGCGTGATCGAAACCGTGCTGTCGGCGCGCCATCCCTATCATGGCAACCGCTATTGGGAAGGCAGCGACGACCACGCCGTCGCGCTGAAATCGCTGGAAGCGATGGAAGTGGCCGACCTGGCCGAGCGCGATGTGCGCACATTGTCCGGCGGCGAACGCCAGCGCGTGGCCATCGCCGCCATGCTGGCGCAGGACACGCCGCTGCTGCTGCTCGACGAGCCGGCCAATGCGCTGGACCTGGCGCACCAGGTCAGCGTCATGAACCTGCTGGCGCGCCTGTGCCGCGAGCAGGGCAAGACCGCCGTCATGATAGGACACGACCTGACGCTGGCGCACAGCGTCTCCACCCACGCGCTGCTGCTGATGGGCGACGGCCGCTGGCTGGCCGGCACCACGGCGGAGGTGATGCGGGCCGAAATCCTGGGCGACTACCTGGGCCACCCGATCGACATCATCCAGCACGGCAAACGCAGCATCTTCATTCCCAAAGAGGACCTTGCATGACCCAACAGAATACCGGCGACATCGACGAACAAACCGCGGCGCTGAACGACCGCCACCGCGTGCGCATGGAGCGCAAGAAGGCCATCATCGACGCCAAGATCGCTGCCGCCGACAAGCAGATCGGCATCATCATCGTCAATACCGGCAACGGCAAGGGCAAAAGCTCCAGCGGTTTCGGCATGGTGATACGCGCCATGGGCCACGGCATGAAGGTCGGCGTGGTGCAGTTCATCAAAGGCGCGATGCAGACCGGCGAAGAACTGTTCCTGCGCCGCTTCCCGGAAGAAGTCAGCTTCCACTCGATGGGCGAAGGCTATACCTGGGAAACCCAGAACCGCGAACGCGATATCGAAAAAGCGCAGCTGGCCTGGGAACAGGCGAAGCGCTTCCTGGCAGATCCCGACATCGGCCTGGTGGTCTTCGACGAACTGAATATCGCCTTGAAGTACCGCTACCTGGACGTGGAAAGCGTCATCAACGATTTGCTGGCGCGTCCGGCGATGCAGCATGTCGTCATCACCGGTCGCGGCGCGCCGCCGGAGCTGATCGCCATCGCCGACACCGTCACCGAAATGGAAGTCGTCAAGCACGCCTTCAAGGCTGGCATCGGCGCGCAGCTCGGAACCGAGTGGTAATGACTACGCACATCGAAGTGAAGGTCCTGCTGGTGGCCGCCGTCGCCTCCGGCCAGGGCAAGACCACGGTCACCGCCGCGCTGGCACGCAAACTGGCGCGCCAGGGCAAGCGCGTGCGCGTGTTCAAATGCGGCCCGGATTTCATCGATCCTATGCTGCTGGAACGCGCCAGCGGCGCGCCGGTGCGCTCGCTGGACCTGTGGATGGTTGGCCATGAACTGTGCCGCAGCCAGCTGGCACAAGCCGCCGCCGAAGCGGATGTGATCCTGATCGAAGGCGTCATGGGCCTGTATGACGGCACGCCGTCGTCGGCCGACCTGTCGCGCGAATTCGGCGTGCCGGTGATGGCGGTGATCGACGCCGGCGCCATGGCGCAGACCGCCGGTGCGCTGGTCCACGGCCTGCGCGACTATGGCCCGGTTGAGATGGCGGGTGTGATCGCCAACCGCGTCGCCAGCGAAGGCCACGCCAAGATGGTGGCCGCGTCATTGCGCGACATCCCCCTGTTTGCGACCTTGCCGCGCCAGGCCAAGTCGCTGCCCGAACGCCACCTCGGCCTGGTGCTGCCGGGCGAAGTCCTCGATATCGACCAACTGCTCGACAACCTGGCGGACCAGCTGGCGTTCGACGAAGCGGCCTGGGAGCGCCTGCGCCCGGTGCGCATAGAGATTCCGCCAGCCGCGGAGCCGCAAGCGACGCTGCTCGCCGGCCGCACCATCGCCATCGCCCGCGATCCGGCCTTCATGTTTATCTATCCGGCCAACCTGGATACGCTGCGCCAGCTGGGCGCAACGCTGAAATTCTTCTCGCCGCTGGCCGACGAAGCCATACCTGCCGAAGCGGACGCCGTGTATCTGCCGGGTGGCTATCCAGAGTTGCACGCCGAAGCGCTATCGCAGGCCGGCGTATGGCAGGCGTCGATCCGCGCGGCCCATGCGGCCGGCACGCCCATCGTCGCCGAATGCGGCGGCATGATGGCCTTGGCCGACACCCTTGCCGACCAAGCCGGCGCGGTATGGGCAATGGCGGGCTTGTTGCCGGGCGCCGTGGCAATGCAGGCGCGCCTGGCGGGCCTTGGATCGCAGGGGCTTCCGACAGAACAAGGTGTCCTGCGCGGTCATACTTTCCATTATTCCAAACTGGAGACAGCCGTGGCGCCAGCGGCGTACACTATCAAGCATCCGTCGGCCGTCCAGGGCGAAGCCTGGTATCGCGTCGGCTCGCTGACGGCTTCCTATTTTCACGCTTATTTTCCATCCAATCCGGCGGCGGTTGCCGCCCTGTTTTCTAGGAGCGCAGCATGACACGTACACTGGTTCTGGGGGGCGCACGCTCCGGTAAAAGCGGCTATGCCGATCGCCTGGCCATCGAGTCGGGCAAGGAAATCGTCTACATCGCCACCGCCACCGCCGGCGACGTCGAAATGACGGCGCGTATCGCGCATCACCGCGCCGGCCGGCCCAGCGAATGGATCACCGTCGAAGAGCCGCTGGCACTGGGCAACCAGCTGCTGCGCTGGTCCTCGCCGGACCGTTTGATCCTGGTCGACTGCCTGACGCTATGGCTCAGCAACCTGCTGTTCAGCAGCGGCGAGACCTACCCGGAAGTCGGCGAGATAACGCTGCCCGCGCTGTTCCACGAGCAGCAGGACATGCTGGCCAGCGCGCTGACCAAGTGCGCCAGCGACGTGGTGCTGGTTTCGAACGAAGTCGGCATGGGCATCATGCCGTTCGGCGCGATCTCGCGCTGCTTCGTGGACGAACAAGGACGGCTGAACCAGGCCATGGCCGCCATCTGCGACCGCGCGGTGTTCGTCGCCGCCGGCCTGCCGCTGGTGTTAAAAGGGACGCCGTGCTGACAGGCTTGAGCTTCGGCGTCATCGCCCTGCTGATGGTGGCGGGCGTGCTGCTCGACCTGATGTTGGGCGAAGCGCGCCGCTGGCATCCGCTGGTCGGCTTCGGCAACCTGGCGATGACGCTGGAGCGTCGCCTCAACCGCGGCGGCCTGCGCTTCTGGCGCGGCCTGCTGGCCTGGGCGCTGGCCGTGCTGCCGTTGACCGCCCTGGCCGCGCTGCTGGTCCGGCTGCTGGGCGTCACCGGCGCGCTGCCGTGGATGGCGCATGCCGCCATGCTTTATTTTTGCCTCGGTCTGCGCAGCCTGCGCGACCACAACCTGCCCATCGCCGACGCGCTGGCGCAGAGCGATCTACCGAATGCCCGCCTGCTGACCGCCCGCATCGTCAGCCGCGACACCACCAGCGCCAGCGAGATCGAACTGACCAAGGCCAGCGCCGAGTCCCTGCTTGAAAATGGCAACGACGCCGTCTTCGGCACGCTGTTCTGGTTCATCGTCGCCGGCGGCCCCGGTGCGGTGCTGTTCCGCATGGCGAACACGCTCGATGCGATGTGGGGTTACCGCACCGCGCGGCTGATGCAATTCGGCTGCGCCGCCGCCCGCATCGACGACGCATTGAACTACCTCCCGGCGCGCCTGACCGCCCTCTCCTACGTACTGCTGGCGCCCGGCCTGCAAGGCAAGCTGCGCGCCTGGCAGTGCTGGCGCACGCAGGCCCCGGCCTGGAGCAGCCCGAACGCCGGACCGGTCATGTCCAGCGGCGCCGGCGCGCTCGGCGTGCAGCTGGGCGGCGCCGCCATCTACGACGGCGAAGTGGAACACCGTCCGCCGCTGGGCCAAGGACAACCCGCCACCGGCGCCGACATCAGCCGCGCATGGCGCCTGGTCGCGCGCACCACGGCGCTGTGGCTGGCCGTCGCCAGCGCCGTCGCCGCATGGATGGAGTTTGCACATGCTTGAACACGGCGGCAACCTGCGCGACGCGGCGCTGCGCTTCGGCCGCGACGACTGGCTCGACCTGTCGACCGGCATCAACCCGCACTGGTACCCGGCGCCTGCGCTGCCGGGCAATGCGTGGCACCGCCTGCCGGAAGCCGATCCCGAACTGGCGCAGGCCGCGGCCGCCTACTACGGCGCGCCGCTGATGCTGCCGGTCGCCGGCACGCAGGCCGCCATCCAGGCGCTGCCCCGGCTGCGCAAGCCCTCGCGCGTGACCGTCGCCGCGCCATCCTATGCGGAGCATGCGCACCACTGGAACGAGCACGGACACACGCTGACGCAAACGCCGTATGAAGCGTTGGACGCGGCCGTGGCGCACAGCGATGTCATGGTCGTCTGCAATCCCAACAACCCGACCGGCGCCAGCGTGCCAGCCACCCAGCTGCTGCGATGGGCGGACCAGCTGGCCGCACGCGGCGGCTGGCTGGTGGTCGACGAAGCTTTTGGGGACACGGCGCAACACAACAGCGTGGCAGCGCACAGCGGACGTCCGGGCCTGATCGTCCTGCGCTCGATCGGCAAGTTCTTCGGCCTGGCCGGCATCCGGCTGGGCTTTGTGGCCGCGCACCAGGACCTGCTGCGCGAACTGGCGGACCTGCTGGGGCCTTGGGCCGTCAGTGGCCCGGCACAGCACATCGCCCTCGCCGCGCTCAACGATCACGCCTGGCAGGAAAACACGCTTCGGCAGCTGCTGTCGAGCGGCGAACGCCTGCGGCAACTGCTGGCGGCACACGACATCCGCGCTACCGGCACGGCGCTTTTCCAATGGTGGAGCGAAGACCGCGCGGAGGCCTTCTGGCAGCACATGGCGGAACGCGGCATCTGGGTGCGGCTGTTCAAACAGGCCGCACGCGGCATCCGCCTCGGCCTGCCGCCCGACGAAGCTGGATGGCAGCGGCTGGAGACGGGACTCACAGAATGGAACAACAAGGAATCCACATGAACAAACTGACGATCAAACTACTGGCCAGCCTGACGACATTGGCGGTGGCCAGCAGCGCCAACGCCGCCATCTCGGTGCGCGACGACGACGGCAACGTCGTCACGCTGCAAAAACCGGCGCAGCGCATCATCGCCATGGCGCCGCACGTGACGGAGCTGCTGTACGCGGCCGGCGGCGGCGACAAGATCGTCGGCGCGGTCACCTACAGCGACTACCCGGAAGCGGCAAAAAAGCTGCCGCGCATCGGCGACAACCGCCAGGTCGACATGGAACGCGTAATCGCCATGAAGCCGGACCTGATCGTCATCTGGCTGCACGGCGCCTCCGAGCGCCAGATCGAAACGCTGCGCCAGCTGAACATCCCGATGTTCCACAGCGAGCCGACTAAACTGGACGGCATCGCCGACAACGTGCAGCGGCTGGGCCAGTTGATGGGCACCGAAAGCGTCGCGCAGCCGGTCGCCGCCGAGATCCGCCAGCACTTCGCCGCGCTGGCCAAACAGTATGGCAACCGCCCACCGGTGCGACTGTTCTACCAGGTGTGGGACAAACCGCTCTACACGCTCAACGGCACCTCCATCGTCAGCGACGCGATGCGCCTGTGCGGTGGCGTGAACATCTTCGCCGACCTGAAGGTGACGGCGCCGGTGGTCAGCAACGAAGCGGTGCTGCAGGCCGATCCCGAAGCCATTTTCGGCACCAGCGAGAAGAACTACGGCGGCGTAGGCCTGTGGCGCCCGTACACCACGATGAAGGCGGTCCGCAGCGACAATCTGTTCACCCTCGACGGCGAACTGCTGAACCGCGCCGGCCCGCGCATGGTCGCCGGCACCACCGCCCTGTGCGAAAAACTGGAACTGGTGCGACAGCGCCGCAAGAATTGATATGAGCTTTCCCTATTCGACCCTGATGGTTCAGGGCACCACCTCCGACGCCGGAAAAAGCACCGTCGTCGCCGCCCTGTGCCGGCTGCTCAAGCGCCAAGGCGTGCGCGTGGCGCCATTCAAGCCGCAGAACATGGCGCTCAACAGCGCCGTCACGGCGGACGGCGGCGAAATCGGCCGCGCCCAGGCGCTGCAAGCCATCGCCGCCGGCGTGGCGCCGCATACCGACATGAACCCGGTGCTGCTCAAACCGTCCAGCGACATTGGTGCGCAAGTCATCATCCACGGCAAGGTGCGCGCCGAGATGAACGCGCGCGACTACCACCAATACAAGACCGTGGCGATGCAGGCAGTGCTGGAATCGCACCAGCGCCTGCTGGCGCAGTACGACAGCGTGATCGTCGAAGGCGCTGGCAGCCCGGCGGAGATCAACCTGCGCGACCGCGACATCGCCAACATGGGCTTCGCCGAAAAAGTCGACTGCCCGGTGATACTGGTGGCCGATATCGACCGCGGCGGCGTGTTCGCGCACATCGTCGGCACGCTTTCCTGCTTGTCGGAGAGCGAACGCGCGCGCACCATCGGCTTCGTCATCAACCGCTTCCGGGGCGACATCAAGCTGCTGGAGCCCGGCCTGGAATGGCTGGAACAACAAACCGGCAAGCCGGTGCTGGCGGTACTGCCTTATCTGCACGGCCTGTTCCTCGATGCCGAAGACGCGGTGCAGCCGGTGCAGGCTTCGCGCGGCGCCTTCCGCGTCGTCGTCCCCAGCCTGCCGCGCATGAGCAACCATACCGATTTCGACGCCCTGCGCGCCCATCCGGACGTGGACCTGCGCTTCGTGCGCCAGAGCGAACCGATACCGGCGGCGGATCTGATCATCCTCCCCGGCAGCAAGAACACGCGCGGCGACCTCGAATGGCTGCGCGCCCAGGGATGGCCGGAGCAGATCGCCCGCCACCTGCGCTACGGCGGCAAGGTAATCGGCGTCTGCGGCGGCTTCCAGATGCTGGGCAGCAGCGTCACCGATCCGCTGGGCATGGAGGGCGCGGCCGGCACGTCGCCCGCACTCGGCCTGCTCGACATGAGCACCGAAATGACGGCCGACAAACGGCTGGTGCAGGTTCAAGGGGTATGCGCCTTTGACGAAGACAAGGCCAGCGTCAGCGGCTACGAAATCCACATGGGCACCTCGACCGGCAGCGCGCTCGATATGCCGGCCTTCGTCATCGACGGCCGGCCCGAAGGTGCGCTCTCGGCGGACGGCCAGATCCTTGGCACCTACCTGCACGGCCTGTTCGATACGCCGCAAGCCAACAGCGCGCTGCTGCGCTGGGCCGGACTGCATACGCAAAACACGGTGGACACCAGCGCATTGCGCGAAGCGAGCCTGGACCGCATAGCCGACGCCACCCAACCGCTGATGGACGCTTTGCTGGCATTGCACGACAAGGCGCCATCCGCATGAGCACCGCCAGCCCACACGCCTTCGCGCCGGCCGAAATCGAAGGCGTCTACCGCGCCATACGCGAACGGCGCGACGTCCGCCATTTCAAGCCAGGTCCGCTGGAACCGGGACAGCTGGAACGCTTCATCGGCGCCGCCCACAACGGCCCCAGCGTCGGCCTGATGCAACCATGGCGCTTCATCCGCATCACCAATCCCGCCTTGCGCGCGCAGATCCACCAGCACGTAAACGAGGAGCGCATCAAGACCGCCGAAGCGCTGGGCAAACGCGCCGAGGAGTTCATGCAACTCAAGGTGGAAGGCATACTGGCGTGCGCCGAAGTGCTGGTGGTCGGTCTGATCGACAAGCGCGATCAGTATGTATTCGGCCGCCGCACCATGCCGGAAATGGACCTGGCCTCCGCCGCCTGCGCGCTTCAGAACTTCTGGCTGGCGGCGCGGGCGGAAGGCATAGGCGCCGGCTGGGTGTCGATGTTCGATCCCCAGCGGTTGCGCGACATCTGCGGCATGCCGGACGGCAGCCAGCCGATCGCCGTGCTATGCGTCGGCCACGTGCACGAGTTCTATACCGCACCGATGCTGGAGCTCGAAAAATGGGACCAGCGCCGGCCGCTGTCCGACATCATGTTCGAGGACCGCTGGGATAATCCCGCCAGCGCAGTTTAAGCGCCGCCGCACTCCTCGATCCTGCGGTTGCCCGGTCCCGGCAAGGTGCGCAGGCTGCGCTCCGTCGCCGCCGTGAACTCGTGCTTGAAGACGGTATCGACGAAGCGCCAGTCGCAGCGCACCTGCTCGTGGCTGGCGGTGACGATCATGTAGCCACGCTTGCTGGTTTGCGCGTAGTACAACGGCTCGATCAAATCCACCATCATGCTCGCCACGTCCTCGGGATCGCGGTCCGGATATGCGCCCTCCATCCCCGGCGACGACACCGACGCCGTCGCAAACTCCACGCCCACCTGGCGCCCCTGCGCGTCGTGTAGATCGCTGGCCCAGGCATTGTGGGTGTCGCCGGCCAGCACCACCAAATTCTTGCGATGGCGCTGCATCATGGCGAATACCAGCTCGCGGTCGTTCTGGTAGCCGTCCCATGAATCCATGTAGCAGGGCAGCGTCGGTGCCGACAGCCACCGCTTTTCCCGGCCGCTGACGCAGGAAGGGTCGGCGGCCGCGCGCTTCTTCAACGCCGAATAATCGGTGCAATTGCATTCGCCCATGGCGACGGCGGTCGGATACTCCATGCGCGCCATCAGCACTTGCTGGCCCAGCATCTGCCAACGCGCGTTGGAGCCCTGGACCTGGCGCTCCAGCCACGCCATCTGCTCGGCCCCCATCATCTGTCGGCGCGGCGAGCAGACATCATGCTTGTACTTCTCGACGTCGAAGCGCTTGTGCTCATCGTAGTAGGAGGACATCATCAGCTGCTGGTCGCGGCCGATCACACGCGTATCGAGCATGTGCAGCGACACCACGCCGCCGAAGTCGAAGGAACGGTAGATCTTCTCCGGTGTGGCCGGATCGGTTGCACGGATCGGCATCCACTCGTGGTACGCGGTCATGGCCGCCACCTTGCGCAAAGTGAAGGGGCCGAACTCGGAAGCCTTGTGCTCGGCCGAGCCGTCGCGCCAGGTATCGTCGGCGAATTCATGATCGTCCCACACGGCGATGAACGGCATCGCCGCATGCACCGCCTGCAAATCGGGATCGGAGCGGTACTGCGCGTAGCGGCGGCGATAGTCCTCCAACCGCAGCAGCAGCTCGCGCGGTTCGGACACGCGGCCCAGCGCCTCGGCATTGCCGCAGGCGTAGCCGGTGCTTTCGTATTCATAGATGTAGTCGCCGATGTGCAGCGCGGCGTCGATATCGTCCTGGCGGGCGGCATCGGCGTAAACGTTGAAGTAACCGGACGGATAGTTCGAGCAGGAGAACACCGCCAGCCGGACCTGGCGCACATCGCCACGCGGCAGCGTCTTGGTGCGTCCGACGGTCGACTTCACCGTGCCGACCGCGAACTGATAGTAGTAGACGTGGCCCGGCAACAGGCCGGCGGCGTCCACCTTGACGGTATAGTCCTTCTGCGCCGAAGTGGTCAGGCTGCCATTGGCCACCAGCGTCTGCATGGCCGGATCGGTCGCCATCTGCCAACGCACTGAAATGTCGCCGCTCTCGTCGCTGCGGCGCGGCGTCACGCGGGTCCACAGCATCACCCGGTCGCCGAGCGGATCGCCGCTGGCCACGCCATGATCGAAACCGACTGCGGCGCCATCGGCGATGCTGGCTGCCGTGCTGCTGCAACCGCCCAGGCCCGCACCTGCGCCCACGCCCAGCAAGGCGGTGGCGCCCATTTGGCGGATAAAACCACGACGACCTGGGAACAGCGACTTAGCGTCCATCTCAACTCCATCGGGCATTTCGATGAGCGCCAACTTACGCCCGCTACATGACCGCCCTATGACCGCCCTGTGGCTTTTGTGTGACAATCGTGAGCATGAATACAACCGCCGCCAAGAGCTACCTTCCGTGGGTGGTCGCTACCGCCCTGTTCATGGAACAGCTGGACTCCACCATCGTCAACACTGCGATCCCCAGCATGGCGGCCAGCCTGAATGTAACGCCCCTCAGTTTGAAGGCGGTCGTCACCAGCTACATCCTCAGCCTGGCGGTGTCGATCCCGATCAGCGGCTGGATGGCGGACCGGTTCGGCACCCGGCGCGTCTTCATGAGCGCGGTGGCGATATTCACGGTGGCGTCGGTGCTGTGCGGCTTGTCGGTCAACACGCCGATGCTGGTGGCGGCGCGGCTGCTGCAAGGCCTGGGCGCGGCGATGATGATGCCGGTCGGACGCCTGACCATCGTCCGCACCTTCCCCAAATCCGAACTGCTGGCGGCGATGAATTTCGTGATTATTCCGGCGCTGATCGGGCCTTTGCTAGGCCCCACGATCGGCGGCTTGATCGTGCACTGGCTGACGTGGCGGGACATCTTCTTCGTCAACGTGCCGGTCGGCGTGGCGGCGATCTTCCTCGCGCACCGCTACATGCCGGACTATCGCGGCGACGGCGCGCGGCCGCTGGACCTGATCGGACTCGTGTTGTTCGGCACCGGCGTGGCGCTGCTGTCATGGCTGCTGGAGATCTTCGGCGAGCACAGAATCGATATCACGTCCGCGATGGTGCTGCTGTTCATCGCTTGCAGTCTGCTGGCGGCTTATGTGTGGCACGCCAGGGAAGCGGCGTTTCCCTTGCTGCGACTGGCGCTGTTCCAGATACGAACCTTCCGCGTGTCCGTGGTCGGCGGCTTCATCACGCGCATCGGCGTCGGCGGCCTGCCCTTCCTTCTACCGCTGCTGTATCAACTGGGATTGGGACTGCCGGCATGGCAATCGGGCTTGCTGATGATGCCGTCCGCCGCAGCGGCCATGGGCATGAAGTTCATATCGGTGCGCGTGCTGGGCCGCTTCGGCTACCGCCAGGTCCTGACCGTCAACACGGTGTTGATCGGACTGACCATCAGCCTGTATTCATTCGTCCAGCAGGGAACCCCGCTGTACATGATCGTGATGATCAGCCTATGCCTGGGCTTCTTCAATTCGCTGCAATTCTCCGCCATGAACAGCATCGCCTATGCCGATGTGGATAGCGCGGATTCGAGCATGGCCAGCACCATGGCAAGCTCGATGCAGCAGCTGTCGATGAGCTTTGGCCTGGCGACCGGTTCGTTGGTCACCGGCTGGTTCCTGGGCGACCTGCCCCAATCGAACCGGCTGGCGCTCACCGGCGCGCTGCATCACGCCTTCCTGACGCTGGCGATACTCACTATCCTGTCTTCGTTGACCTTCTGGTCATTGCGCCAGGAGGATGGCGAGAGCATCAGCAAAGGCAACCCCGCGTAGCGCGCCTATTTGCGGCGGCGGACCATGGCGCCCACCATCGCCAGGCCGGCCAGCAGCATGGCGTAGCTGGCTGGTTCAGGTACGGCTGTCACGCCGGTATAGGCGCCGTCGAAGCGATAGCGCACCGCCAGCCCGTTGATGCTGGTGGCGCCCACCAGTTGCAGAAAGTCTGCATCGGCGGTCACGTCACCCAACAGGCGGAATGCATAGGCGCCTGATGCGGCCTCGGTGAACGTCAACGTCTTGCCGTCGACGACCGCGCCCAGGCCGCTGAAGGTCAGCGATGAGCCGCCCAGCAGCACCGATGAACTGTCCGCCAGCGACAGGCTGGCGAAAGTCTGGCCGTTTGCGCCGCCGGCGTTGGTCAGTTGCAGCGTGCCGCCGTTCAGCACCAGGGCGCTGTTGGCCGACAGGCGGTTCGTGCCGTCCAACACCAGCGTTCCGCCGCTGAGCTGCGTCGCTCCATCGTAGGTGCTCACGCCCGACAGTAGCACGGTGCCGCTCTTGATTTCTACGTTGCTGAAGTTGGAGATCGAACCTGCAAACGAAAAGCTGTTGCCCGCTCCCGGCGTAATCACCATCAGATTGCCGTTGCCCGTGCCGCCGTTGATACTGCCAACGATGCCGCCGCCGGTGATGGTCAAGCTGTTTTGACCGCTGCCCATCTCAATCGCCTTGCCGCTGCTGGCGCCGTTGATGATGCCCGCATTGAAGATGACGGTATTGTCGGAGCCGGTCTTGATGGCTGCGTTGGTGGAACCGCCGCCCTGGAGAGAGGCGCCGGTGTTGTTATAGATGGTGACGACATAGCCGCTGGCCGCGCCGACGGTGACGATGGCCGAATCGCTCTGGCCGCGTATCAGACCGCCGTTCTGGTTGGTGATGGTGGCGTTGCCGTACAGGCCTTCGCGGCTGCCAGGCGAGCCGGCGATGTCATTGCCCGCCAACGTGATGCCGCGTCCGACGGCGTTGCCGTTCCCTGCGGATACCAGTCCTTCAATGGTGCCGGAGTTGAAGATCACGCCGCCGCCAACGCTCAAGCCTTCGCTGAACGCCAGGCCATCGGCTGGCGCGCTGAAGGCGTTGGCCGAGCGGATGATGCCGGTGTTGGTGACGTTGGCGATGCCGTCGATATCCAAGCCGTCGCCGTCGCCCGTCACACCCATGCCGATGATGGTGCCGTGATTGGTGATGGTGGCTACCTGCTTGCCGTTAAAGCCATCCAGGTTGACGCCCGAGCCATTGCTGCCGCGGACCATGCCGCCCACCTCATTCGTGATGTCCATGCTGAAGAACTGCGACGCGGCCTTCTGGCCTCCGGTGATGCCGTGGCGACCGCCGTCGAGCAGGCCGGTTGCGCCGTTGATGATGACCACACTGCTATTGTTTTGCGCATCGATGCCGTCGCTGCTGCCGCCCGCCTTGGTGATCGAGACAATGGAGCCGTAGTTGTTCACCACGCCGCCGACGCCGGGACGCACGGAGTCCGCCTCCGATGCCTGCAGCAGTCCGTAGTTGTTCACGATGTTCGCGCCGGTGGCGATCGTGGAGAAGTCCACCGCCTGCGATCCGCCTGCGCTGGCGTTCGCCGAGATCATCGAGCCGTAGTTGGTCAGCGTGACGCTGGCATTCGCCTTGTTCATCTGGATCACGTCGCCGTCGGCCGCCAGCATCTTGGCGGCCCTGTTGGTGGCGCTTCCGTTGATGATGGACAGGCCGGTGACGCCGGTGTTATCGCGTATCACCCGGCCGTTGCCGGTCTGGCTGATGAGGCCTTGGTTGTTCAGCGTGGCGTTTTTGTCGGTGATGGTCACCGCCACCGCGCCGCCGCCGACAATCAACGAACCGCTGCTGGTAATGGTGCCGGTCTGGTTCTTGCCCAACGTTTGCGCATCGGTGTTGGCGTTACTCAGGGTGCCGGGGAAAACGATCACGGGATTGGCGGCCGAGACACTCAACGGCAGTGCCGCGGCAAGCAGCAGGAATTGAATGGCGGAGGAAGGTTTCGACGGCGCGAGCAACATGGTTTGTCCCGGATATTGTGTGAGCAAACCTTCAATATCCCATATTTTTATGACACCGCCGTGACGCCGAACGCCGCCCCGCGCTAAAACAGGGGCGGGCCTGGACGGCCCGCCCCTTGCATCAGAACGCGGTCAACGCCTTGGTGAACTTGATCAGCCACAGACGGCTTGGACGCTCGCGGTCCTCGCCACGTGCGACGCGAATCGCATTCGCAGCGTTGCAGCCGGCAGCGGTGCTGGTGATGATGACGCCCGCCGCATCGACGTTGCACTTGGTGACATCCGCATCGTCTACCACCACGCCAGTTGCGGTAAGGATCTTGGTTTTCATACCGAAGTCGTTATCGTTCGACAGTGCCAGCGTATTGGCATCGACGACGGTCAGGCCTTCGGCCTTCTCCGCCTGCCAGCCGACCGCGTTCAGATCCAGCAGCAGCGTTTTCTTCAGCGTCGTCACCGATTTCCAGTCGGCGCCGTTGACCGCCACGCCGCCCATGCTGCTCTTCTCCAGGTCCGAGGTCTTGACGTTGTAGCTTGCAGCGGCAATGTCGGTTGCCGCGCCTATCTCCACCAGCATCAACTTGTTGAACACTTTGCCGTTCGGCGCCGCGCCCTGTTCGATCACGATGAATTTGCCATTCCCCAGCGCCACCAGGTCACCCAGCTTGGCGTTGCCGGTGCGGCCGTCCTGATAGTCGGCGGCGAAGAGCGGATATGCGTACATCTTGCCCGAGGTGCCGGTGGTGGGGTCGAATTCCACCCAGCGCGTAAAGCGCGCGTAGCGTTCGATCGCCTCGCTCTTGCCGGTCACCGAGTAGGTCGCATTGCCATCGGTGAGTGGACTTTGCAGGAAGCCGTGCAGCTTGTCGGTGCTGGCGTCCAGCGTCAGGCCTTCCATGCCGCGATTGGCGCGACGCTTCAGGAAGATGTCCGGCAGGCCGCTGCCCGGTGCGTATTTGTTGAGGATGATACCGGTGGCGGGATCGAGCTTGACGATGAACGGACCGTATTCGTCGGAGATCCACAGCACGTTGCGCTTCTTGTCGACGACCACGGCTTCGGTATCCAGGCCGCCGGCGTTGAAGGTGGCCTTGCTGGTGGCGTCATACTTCACCGCGTCCATCACCGGCAGCTCGGACGAGTTACCTACCGCGCCAGGTGCGACCGGCAGGCCGGAAGCGTTGACGGTAGCCGAGACTTTGATCGGCGTGGACGACGTCAGCACCGCGCCGGTTTTGCCGACGGTGATCACGCCGAACGACGGCGTGAAGCTCGGCGACGGGAATATCTTGGCGCCGGTGACACCGCCGCCGCTCAGCGCCGGCAGGTTTGGACCGTCGCCGTTCGGACCGCGGTCGGTCAGGCCATAGAACTCCAGGTCGCCGTTGGCGTTGGTACCCTTGAAGGCCAGCGACGAACCGTAGGATGGCAGGAAGCCCAGCGGGAACTCTTCCTTGACCTTGGCGTTGCCGCCTTCATACGGCACATAGTAGCTGGCCGCAGCCTGTATCTGGTAGCGGGTAACGCTGACGGCGACCGCGCCGAGCGGCGTGGTTTGCGTGAACGATTCGACGACCGGCGTGCCCACTTTGGAGGCCAGCGTATCTTCGAAGTGCTCGCGCACCAGCGTGCGGCGGCTGTCATCGACGGTGCGGGCGGCGTACTTGGCGCCGGCGGCGGCCAGGTTGGCGCTCATTGCGGTGTTGAAGGCAGCGGCGTCCATGGAGAAGTCGGCGCTCTTGGCGGCCAGCGCGGTTTTCACATCGGCGGCGATCTTGATGCCGTTCGATGGATCGCTGTCTTCATCCAGCAATTGCAGGGCCAGCAGGCGATTGACGACCTTGGTGTCCTTGACGTCAGTCACGCCGGCCAGTTGCAGCGGCGTGATGGTGGCGGCGCACGGCGCACTGCCCAGCGCAACGCCGCCGATGCTGAAGCTGACGGTATCGCCGGCATAGCAGGTGAACTCGCCCTTGGCCGAGGTGCTGGCTTTCGCGGCAGTGCCGGCGACATAGTCCAGGTTCTCCACGGCGCCATCGAGGAAGACGCCGGTGATCGGCGTTTTGACTGGCGCGGCCGTGTCGCTACTACCGCCGCAGCCGGCCAGCACGGAGAATACCGCGAGCGAAATCAGGGAAAAGTTTTTCATGCGTAGCGAGCCTCAGTTGAAAAAGAGGAAAGCTTAGCGATAATAGGTTACGTGGATGTGACAGACGAAAAAAAGCCCCGACCAAATCATTGGAAGGGGCTTTTTAATATAACTAGCCTGACGATAACCTACTTTCACACTGGTTGCAGCACTATCATCGGCGCAGAGTTGTTTCAC
>NZ_JBXALQ010000035.1:0-24403 GCF_058799615.1 Duganella sp. GW822-FHT06D06 | reverse complement strand
ACTCTGCGCCGATGATAGTGCTGCAACCAGTGTGAAAGTAGGTTATCGTCAGGCTAGTTATATAAAGAAGCCCCTTCTGGTGATCCAGTCGGGGCTTTTTTGCGTCTACAGATATTGCCCCAGCCGCTTGCCCAGGCATAGCAAGGTCAATGTCGGCGGCAGTCCCCACGGTTGAGGAATCACCGATGCATCGCAGACGTACAGATTTGCGGTGCTGGTTCGCAGCGTACTGTCCACGCCTTCGCCGATGCGCACGCTGCCGCCAGGATGCGCAGCGAAGTGCCAACTCTTGAATATCTTCCTTGCGCCGGCCGCACGCAATATGCCGCGTGCCATACCCACACCGGCCTTCAGCTTGCGCCGGTCGGCTGGCGTCAGCGCTTTGTCGACCCATCGCGGGCCGATGCCGCCACCGATGTCGTCGCGTATCTTGACCATCAATGTCAGCGTTTTCGCGTGCGCCATCAGCCGGTCCACACGTCCGACCTGTGCGGCGAAGGCCTGGTACATCGGCTTCGGCAGCGTCATATCCGCCAAAGCGATGCCTTCTTGATGCAGGTACAGGCCGGACGCCATCGGTACTTCGGCGCCGCCGTCGATATCGTCCACCTGGCCCATGACGGCGATCACCGGATCGCTGAAGAATGGACTGCTGGCCGGATGCAAGCCTGAGCGATGCAGCAGCCGTGGCGTACCGATGCCGCCGGCGGCCAGGATCACGTTCGCTGCATACGCCACTTGCACCGCGCCGTCGCGCCGATAGCGCACGCCGGTGGCGCGGCCATTCTCGACGATGACTTCTTCAACTTTAGCCCGATCGATCAACGTGGCGCCGAGTTGCCGCGCCTCGTCCAGGAAATCGCGTGCGGTCCACTTGGCCCCGAACGGGCAGCCGTACACGCAACGCCAGCAACCGGTACGGCAAATCTGGGGCCGTATCATCTTGTCGAGTTTGCGCCATGCCAGCTGTTGGGCTTCGGCGCCCAGTTGGATGCGACGGGCCATGGGGCCTATCAGCTCATCGGGAAGAGGCCCCATCGGCAGCTCGGCGCACAAGGATTCCAGTGCCGGCGCAAGATCGATGTCGTGTGCTGCAAACATCGCCAATGGTGGCGGCGCGGCGGTGGCGAAGTTGATTGTGGATGTGCCGCCGGCGGCGATTCCGCTCACCAGCAGCGAGCCGTCGCTGTGAATAAACGCCCCCTTGCCCGGCACGGCGGCAATGCCGGCCATTTGCGACAGCGTTCCTTGTAGTGGCGCAGCACTACCTTGTTCCAGTACCAGAACGCGCAACCGCCGACGCGCCAATTCGCGCGCGACACTTGCCCCGCCTGGCCCGCTGCCGACTACGATGGCGTCATACTTTGGCGATGTCGAGGATGTCATGTCAGCCGCTGCGCTGTAGATTGAGTATGAAGGATACGCCATCGGCCTGGTTTTGCGCGACGATCGTGCCGCCCATCTTGGCCATGTAAGTGCGCGCGACAAACAGCCCCTGGCCACGATTGCCGTTGGCTCCGGACTCCGGCTGGTCCGATACGCCGAACTCAAAAATCTTGGCGATCATGTCGGGCGCTATTTGCGGTCCGCGATTGTGGATGGTGATCGTCGCACCGGTATCGCTGCCGTCCAGTGCAATGGTGATCGCGCTGCCCGGTACGCGATAACGTTCGGCGTTGCGCAGCACATGAGTGACAACGTCTTCCAGCGAGTATTCATCGGCCCGCACGATCAACGCTTCGGTCGCCCCCTGGAACACTACGTCGTGAATGCCTATACACGATGCGTTCTCGGCGACGTTCTGCAAGAAGGCCGTCAAATCAACCTCCGTGACCTGAAGTTCGGACGACTGAAACGCTTCGCTCGGCGATGCACGGCCATACAGCACGCGGATCGCCTGCTGCATGCGGGTGATGTAGCGATGGCTTTCATCCTCAGGACCGCCATGCAAGACCATCAACGACTGCAGGGGCGACATGATTTCATGGCCAACCGCGTGCCACATGTCGCGCTCTTGCTCGGCGCGGATGTTCTCGCGTTCGACATCTTCACGCACCCGGCGCAGCAGATCGTGCAGGCCGGTCGCCAGCACGCCCAGTTCGTCCTCGCCCCGCAGGTCGGCCAGGTCGGTTTCGGAAAAGCCGCGCGCAGCCTTGACACGTTCGCCCACATCGTCGGCGCGCTTGATCAGCACTTTGATGCGGCGGATGATGCCGATCTCGATCACCAGCCAAGCCAGCATCAGCGCCGCCAGCATCGCGCCGACAAACCACACCAGCCGGCTGGCGACAATGCTCAGGCTTTTGCTGACGCTGCGGACGTCGCCTTTGAGCAGCACCTCATAGCTACCGGCCGGCGTGGCGATGACTTCCTTGGCCTCCAGCGGCACGTCGTAGGCGTCCACCGGCAGATGACGGATCAGCGTTGTCACGAAATGCCAGGACTGGTCTTCAGGATCGACGGGACCGACCAGCAGCGGCAGCGTTACGGCCGGCGCTGCGCCATCCGTCAGACGGCGGATTTGCAGGCTCTCTCCCGGCAGCAGCATGGGCTTCAAGTCCGCCAGCAAGAATGGTGGAGTGTTCGGACCAGTAGCGCTGTCGAGCAGCGGGGGACCATCGCCCGGCGGCAGCACAGCAATGCGGACATCGATGCGGTCCAGGTCTTCAGGCGGCCAGACGGGGCGGCGCTTTTCGAACAGCGCATCTTGCAGCACGCCGACCGGCAATCGCAGCGAGAAAAAAGCGCTGCGCGTGCAGGCCGAGTCCTCATCGGCGGCGTTTGAGTCGGTGCAGCGTGGGTTTTGCCAGATCCAGCCGCGGAAGTCCTTGACCGCCGGCGCCTTGGCCCGCGCCACATCGGCTGCGGCGAAGCCGGTCAAACGTCCGCGCATGCCGCCGAACCGGCGGCCGGGCGTTTGCGGTTCAGTGCTTTCCTCGAACGGCGCGATCCATTCGTAAGTCTGGCCGCGCAGGGTGACCTTGACCTTGACGCGGTGCGCCTGATCCACCACCTGGTCGCCGCGCGTGTGCGGGACCAGCTGCGCGCCGTCGAATGTGCCGGCGACATAAATGAATCCTCCGGCCCAGGGATTGTTACCGATACCGACGCACAGCGAGCCGTTGTTGCCGTACTGCGCCAGGCAGCCGGACATGGCCACCGCTTGCTGCACTTTTTGCAGGTCGTCGAAATCGAGCGCGGCAAACGGCAGCAGCAGCGGATGCAGCGCCGCGCCGTTGGCTGCCGGCTGTGGATTCAGCAGCGCCAGCTGCCCGGTAGGATGGCGCAGCGTCGCCGCCACCTGCACGCGCGTCTTGTGGAAGCTGCCTTGATAGTTCTTGTAGCTGAGTTGTTTCTCCTGCTGGAGCACGGACAATGCCAGGCCCACCGTCGCCGCCATCAGGAACACGAATGCCGCGCGTAGCAGCAGCCGCAGGCGATACGGGACGAGGCTGAGCCGGCGCCAGTTCACGGTCAGCGGCTTTCTGTGTCGGCCCAGCGGAAGCCGCGCATGGGGATGTTCTCGATGCAGGCGAAGCTGGGGTCGATTTCGCGGAAGGCGTCGCGGATGGTGCTGACATGCTTGCGGATGTTGTCGCGATTGCGGCCGCTTTTCACCACCTCGAACAACTCGTCATAGGACACCACCTGGCCGCGCCGCGCAAACAGCGCCGCCAGGATGCGCTGCGCCGTCAGCGGCAGATTGATGCGGTGGCCGCGCCAGGTCGGCGTGCGTTGGCGCAGCGGATCCATGCTCAGCTCATCGCTGGCGACGATGGACGCCGGCTCCGGCTTGTCCTTCACCGAGCGCAGGATTTCCAGGAAGGTTTCGATGAAGTCGGCCTCCTCGAAGGTGGCTTTCTGCAGATAGTCCCACGCGTCCAGCGCCTTCATGATGCTGCGGTAGATGGTGGCCGGCATGGCCGACACCACCAGCACCGGCGTGCCGTGCCGCTTGTTGATGGCGTTGATGATGGCGACGCCCGCATGGCGCTCGCGTCCCAGTTCGATGTCGAGCACGACCAGATCGTAGCGCTCGCGCGCGATCGCCGCCTCGGCGTCGTCGCGGTTGAACCATTGGTCGACCGCGATGCCGGGCCGCGCCGATTCTATCCACGCCCGCAGCTGATTGCTGGTCGGCAGATCGTCCTCGATGACGGCGACTTTGGCCATGCTGTACTCCACTGACTGTCAATCCAGCGAGTATCCACGCTTTTACGGAAAAAGTCACAAATCGGCTGTGAGGATTTCTTCACGCCGCCGGAGCATAGCTGGACGCCGGCAGCGTTGATACTTCCTCCACATCCGGCGCACCATGCGTCTCAGGGATAGGCCCTGAACTTAAACAACCAGCAGAAGGTGAATATCATGGCAGAACGGATCAAACGGATGGTGCAGGCGGTGCGCGCGACCTTAAGCGGCGGCGCCGGCGCTGCGGTGAACGGTATGCGCCGCAACGGCGCGATGCTGGTGGCGTTCGGTCTGGCCGGCGCCGCCGCCTATGGCCTGGTCACGCATCCGCCGATGGCCAAAGTGGCGAACGGCAGCCTGGGTATCCGCATCAACCAGTTGACCGGTTCCGCCATCACCGTGCGTGATGGCGCGGTGTTCATGATGCCGGGTGTGCACGCGCTGCGGCAGGTGTCGCTGCGCGACCAGGTGTACCGCCCGGCCGGCAACGACAACGCGCCGTTCCAGTCGGTCGAGGGACTGGCGCTGGGCGTGGACATGTCGGTGCGCTATGCGCTGGATGTGAATCGTGTGGCGGCCATGGCGCAGTCGCTGCCGCCGGATATCAATGGCTCCATCGTCGAGCCGGCGGTGCAGGGCGTGATTTACAAAGTGTTCACCCGCTACACGGTGCGCGAGATCTTCTCGACCAAGCGCGCCGAGATCCAGCAGGCGATCGAGGCTGAGCTCAAGCCCAAGTTGGCGGCCGACGGCATCACGCTGCGCGGCATCACCATCGGCAAGATCACGCTGCCGGAAGAATACCAGGCCGGCATGGAAAAGCTGCTCGCCGAAGAGCTGGAAACGGAGAAGATGCGCTACACGCTGGAGCTGAAGGAGAAGCAGGTCAAACAGACCGCGCTTGAAGCGGATGCGGACAAGATCCGTCGCGAAAAGGCCGCCGAAGCAGCCGGCAACGAACAGATCATCGCAGCCAGGGCGCAGGAGCAGGCGATGGCGCATGTGCTGCCGTTCAAGCAGAAGCAGATCGAGCAGCGCAAACTGGAAGCGGAAGCCGAGAAGATGGCGCGCATCAAAACGTCGGAAGGCAATGCGCAGGCGCGCGTCATCGAAGCCACTGGCGAAGCCGATTCACGCCGCAAGCTGGCGGACGCGGAAGCCTATCGCCAGGAGTTGGTCGGCAAGGTGGCCGCAGCGCAGATGGAGCGCGAGGGCGATCTGATTACGCGCAATCCGCTGCTGATCCAGAAGACGATGGCGGACAAATTGTCGGACAAGGTGTCGGTCATCATCGCACCGTCGCCGACAGATGGCGGGTTTATCGGCTCGGCGCTGCTGGGTAGCCAGCACGGCAAGCAGCCGCGCATGGCGACTGTCAGCGCTGAAGCTGCGGATAGTGTCAAGGAAGGACAATAATCATGTCGATGATTGCAGCTGCCGTTGTACTGGCGATCGTCACGCAGGATCAGGCCGCGCTGCGCGCCGCACCCAAGGACACTGCGCAGCAGCAGGCCGTCCTGTGGCAAGGCGACAGCCTGGAAATACGCGGCGAGAAGCAGGACTTCTTGCAGGTCTACGACTATCGCCGCGAGCGCGCCGGCTACATACGTGCTTCGCAAGTGCGCCGGGTCTTGCTGGCGCCGGCCGACGCGCCGGAGTTGCTGTCGGTGGTGCGCTTCCTGCGCGACACGCCGGGCGCCGAATCGCTGGGCATCAGCTATGCGGCGGCTTACCTGAAGGCGGCACCAGCAGCCGCGATCACGGCGGAGCCGTTCGACGCGCTGGGCACGATGGCCGAGCGGCTGGCGCGGCGCGCCTCCTCCAAGCAGAGCAAGCAAGGCGATGTCACGATCGCCGCGCATCTGGAAGCGGTCGCCAACTACGGTGTCGGTATTCGAAGCTTTGAACGTGAAGGGCGGATGCAGCTGTGCTACGACGGCGAAGCCTTCAGGCGCGTGCTGGCGATGCTGTCGGAGCCGCGGCAGCGCGCCAGGGCGGTGCTGGGACTGACGCGGCAGGAGTGCGTGGACCCGGCGCTGCGGCCCGGCGCCCGTGCGGCGCTGGACGAATGGCGCGCGGAGGTGCTGGAGCGGATCGACATGAAGGACCTGCCGCCGCACATGCGCAATCGCGTCCATATGCGGCGCGCGGCAGTGTGGTCGTCGGTGGCGTTTGCGCGGGCGCGCAAGGGCGAGCAGGCGTCCCCGTCCGCCCAGCGTGCGTTGGACGAACTGGGGATGGTGGATCCGGCGGAGTTGACCGAGGATGATGCTGCCGCCTTTGCCGAAGCAGGCGTGCGCGTAGGTAGTGTGCGCTGGGCGGCGGAGAGCGCGGCGCAGCTTCCGGCGCCACAGGGTGGCCTGCGCGTACTGGCAATGGCCGGGCAGCCCGGCGAAACCTGCGTCGCGCTGGTCGATGCAAAACACGATCTGCAGCACGCGTTGGTGCGACATTGCAGCTATGGCGTAGTGTGGGCGGCGTCGGCGCGTGCCAATGCGCAAGGCACGGCGCTGTCGCTGGCGGTGCAGCCGATGGATGGCTGGCGCGAGATGTGGCTGTTCCATCAGACCAGCACCGGCTGGCTGGTCGACGTGCTGCCTCCGGCCGCCGCCGATCCCGATATCGGCTACGCCGAATTCGCCGGCTGGGTGCCGGGATTACAGAACATGCTGGTGGCGCGGGAAGCCCGTGTTGACGGCAAATTCAAACGCAGTTTTGAACTGGTGGCGATCAGTACGATGGCGACGTTGAAGACCGCCGACAAGCCGTCATCGCTCAGCATGTTCTATCGCTGGCAGGACCCGGCCTGGAAACGCCAGACCGTCAGCCTGCGCTGAACATCCGGGTTGTGACAGCTGTGCCAAATTGGAGCAGGTGCGAGATGGGTCAAGGCGGGAAACGCGTGGCATGGCATTTGCTCAATGGCTGTATATCACTCATTAAAACAGCCAGGAGACATCATGCACCATCCATTCCGCATTCTCGCCATCGTGACCGTTATCGCCGCCGCAGCCACGACATCCCTTTATGCCACCGCCCACGGCAACGTTGTGCCGCAGGCGGTGGACACCACCGGCCTGACGCCGCTTGGCGAAAAATGGCTGGACCAGAATCCTTATCGCGGCAACAAGCTTGCGTTAAAAATCGGTTCGTCCGCGTACAACCAGAACTGCGCCCGCTGCCACGGTCTGGAGGCGGTCACCGGCGGTATCGCGCCGGATCTGCGTCAGCTCGACCGCGACTGCACCGACGTCAAGAACGACAACAAGAAGAAGGCCTGCTACAAGGAGACCGATAACTATTTCCTCAACTCGATCCGGCACGGCAAGGTGCGTAACGGCGCCGTTTACATGCCACCGTTTGAGGGCGTGTTTAATCAGGAAGCCATGTGGGCCATCAAGACCTACCTCGACGGTCGTCGCGACGCCGCCAACTGATCGGGAGCCAGACCATGTCGAACTTTCGTTTGCGCGCAGGCGCGTTGATTCCACTTGTCGCAGCGCTGGTGGGCGTCGCGGCTCCCGCGTATGCGGACTGGGACAAGATCCGTCTATCCGGTTCGCTCAAGGTGGCCGTGTATGAACAGTTTGCGCCGTTTTCCGAGCGCGGC
This sequence comes from Duganella sp. GW822-FHT06D06, assembly GCF_058799615.1. Lineage (NCBI taxonomy): Bacteria > Pseudomonadati > Pseudomonadota > Betaproteobacteria > Burkholderiales > Oxalobacteraceae > Duganella > Duganella sp. GW822-FHT06D06. The sequence goes on along the minus strand of NZ_JBXALQ010000035.1, from coordinate 16,602 downwards.
GCCGGCATCGATGTGGATGTGGCGCAGGCGCTGGCCACCAAGTTGGGCCTGAAACTGAGCCTGTTGCCTTTTCCCGCCGGTGAAAACCTTGGCGACGATCTGCGCAACATGGTCTGGAAGGGACATTACCTCGGCTACGGACCGGCGGACATTTTGCTGCACGTGCCGGTGGAACCACAACTGATGAACGAGAACGGCAAGGTCACCATCTTCGCCCCCTATCATGTCGAGACGGTGCGGCTGGTGCGCAGCGCGCGTGGCATGCCGGTCTTTGATGGTATCGATGCGCTGAGCGGCAAGACCATCGGCGTGGAGAAGGTCTCCATCGCGGCGATGGTGCTGCTGGGCGAGGGCAATGGACGCTTCCGCGATAAGGTACGGATTTTCGACACAGCCGCGGAAGCGCTGGCGCAGCTCAAGGCGGGGCAGCTCGACGCCGTGTTGGCCAACCGCTCGGAGATTGATGCGGTGTTTCGGGACGATCCCGCCTTTCCATTGAACGAGGTGGCGTTCCAGCGCTTGCCGCGCGCAGGGTGGGCAGTGGGCATGGCAGTGCGCAAGGACGACCAGGACATGGCGCGCTTGCTCCAGGCGGCTGTCAATGAAATGAAGGCCTCCGGCGAACTGCAAGCCATCTTCGCCCGGTACGGCGTGCACGAGCAGATGCCGTGATGCGCGGCTACGCGGCGGCGAGCGGCATGTTGCTGGCGTGCGGTGCGGCTGCGGCAGGCGATGGCGCCGTGGCAGTGTTTCCGGCTACCGCCATGCTGTCGGTGGATATCGTCGGCGTTGCGCCTTTGCCCGGACTGGGCGTGGACCGCAACCAATTGCCCTACCAGGTGCAAACGGCGAGCGCCACCTTGGTGGGCGCCGCCGCCGGCCAAAACCTCAGCGAATTCATGGCGCGGAGCCTGACCGGCGTGAATGTCAACGAGGTCTCCGGCAGCCCGTTCCAGAACGACATCACCTATCGCGGCTTTCGCGCTTCGCCAGTGCTGGGGACCTCGCAGGGTATTTCCGTCTACCTGGACGGTGTGCGCGTGAATGAACCATTCGGCGATGTGGTCAACTGGGACATGCTGCCCGAGGCGGCGATCGGCAGCGTGATGCTGGCGCCGGGATCGAACCCGCTGTATGGCCTCAATACCCTGGGCGGTGCGTTGGTGTTGACCACCAAGTCCGGGAAAAATCATCCGGGCGCCGATCTTGGCGTATCGGGCGCCAGCAATGGCCAGCGTCGAGCCGACCTGGCCTATGGTTATGACAGCGGCCAACGCTGGAACGTCTTCATCGCAGGTACAGCCTTCAACGACAAGGGCTGGCGCGACAACTCGGATGGACAGCTGGCCAATGCCTACCTCAAGTTGGCAGGCGTCGTTGGCGACAAAGAGTGGAGCGTCGCGCTGCTGGCCGGGCGCAGCCGTCTGGTGGGCAATGGTCTGCTGCCCGATGATTTGTATGAACAGAACCGCCGCGCCGTCTACACATCACCCGATGAGACGCGTAACCGCCTGCGCCAGATCGTTTTCAGCATGACGCATCGTTTCGACGATCGCACGGAGCTGAGCACCGCGGTGTATGCGCGCAATAGCCGTCGCAGCACCGTCAACGGCGACATCAACGACGCCTACGCTGAAGGTGGGAGCCCTCAACCGGCTATCTACAACACGACCGAGACTCGCCAGCGCAGCCAGGGATTCAGCACCCATTTCAGCAAGGACGCGGAGCGGCATCAGTTGTCGGCGGGGGTGGCGTTCGACCGCGCCAGCGTGGGATTTGCGCAGTATGGACAGGAGGCCGGCTTTGCCCCGGACCGTTCGGTTGTGCTGGATACGAACTCGGAACGGGAGGCTGGATCATCGGTGAGCGGCCACGCACGGGCGACGGCGCTGTATGCGGCCGATACCTGGGCCGTCCAGACAGGCACCTGGCTAACCATGTCAGCCCGCTACAGCCATGCCAAGGTGAGTAACCAGCTGCGCCGCGACGATCAGCCGCAGCCTGCCGAGGCATTCAGCTATCGCAGGCTCAATCCCGCCATTGGCGTGGCACACCGTGTGAGCGGCGGTTGGACGCTGTTTGCCAATCTGTCGCAAAGCAACCGGGTGCCGACCGTGATCGAACTGGGTTGCGCTGATCCCGAACAGCCGTGCCGCCTGCCGGTCGGCCTGCAATCGGACCCGTACCTGAAGCAGGTCGTATCGCGCACCGCTGAAGCGGGCGCCCGCTGGAAGGATGGACGTGGCGCGGCCGCAGTTTCGTTGTATCGCACTGTCAATCGCGACGATATCCTGTTTCGCAGCGCCGGCATCGCGCAGCAAGGCTACTTCTCCAACTTCGACCGCACGCGCCATCAAGGCGCGGACCTGAGCGCAAGCTACCGGCTCGGCGATTGGTCGGCGCGCATCAACTACAGCTATCTGGACGCGGTCTACGACGTGGAGGGCGATCTGTTTACTGGTACGCGCAATGTCCATGTGATGCCAGGCACTCGCCTGGCGGGCCTGCCGCGCAATACGCTGAAACTGGGCCTGGACTGGAACGCGTCGCGGCACCTCCGCGTCGGTGTTGACCTGATGGCTTTGTCCGACATGGCGACTCAGGGCGACGAGGACGGCAAGGCCGCACCGCAATCCGCTGACTGGCGCGTGCGCGGTTACGTCTTGGCGGCCCTCCATGCCAGCTATCGACCAGATACGAAATGGGAGTGGTATGCGCGCGTGAACAATGCATTTAATCGCCGCTACGAAAGCTACGGTGCGGTGGCGGTCAACATGTTTCCCAACGACGTCTTGCTGCCGCAGGGCGGCGAAGCGGCGCAGACCCGCTTCATCGCACCCGGCGCGCCGCGCTCGGTGGCGGCCGGACTGCACTATCGCTTCTAGAACTGGTACTGTGCGCTGGCGCCAAGCAGCCAGTTGCGCCCAGGCGCGGCCTCGTAAAAGCGCTTGTTGGTATCGCCGACGATCAGCGAGCCGACATACTGCTTGTCCAGCAGGTTATTCAAACGCACGAACTGTTTTAAACGCCAGCCATGCCACTGCTGGTTGGCGTTGACGCGCGCATTGAGCACGCCATAGCCCGGCGCAGCCTTGTCGGCATTGGCGTCTTCCGCATAGATCCTGCTGCTGGCGACAGCTTCCAGGGCGGCGCCAAAGCGATTGGCGCTGTCCTTCCAATCCAGTTCGCCGTAGGCGTTGGCGTTCGGGACGCCGGGCAGGCGGCTGCCTGCTGCAACCGCGCCGAAGCCTTGATCATAGACAGCGCGCAAACTGGTCAATGCCGCCCGCGCGCTCAGGCCATGACTCCATGCGGTCTCCAACGACAGCTCCATCCCTTGGCGCAGCGTGCTGCTGGCGTTGCGATAGCTGGTGCGACCGCCGACGCTGCTGTCGACCACCAGTTCGTCGCGCGTGCGGACCTGGAAGACGGCGACGTTGATGCGCGTGGCGCCGCCCAGCCACGCCTTGATCCCGGCTTCAAGATGGGTGCTTTGTGCGGCCAGCAAGCGGAAGTTGAAGCCGCCGCCGGTGCCTGAGTAGAACAGCTCATTCAGGGTCGGCGTTTCGAAACCGCGCGCGGCGCTGGCGTACACATTCAGTGCCGGCGACAGGCGGTAAAGCAGGCCAAGCACCGGCGTGGTGTGGCTGTATTCGAGGCTGCCGCTGTCGTTGCCGTTGCTGAGGAAGTGATCATTTACCGAGAACTTCACGCTGCTGTGACGCAGGCCGGCGCTCAACATCCATGCGCCCGATTGCCATTCCGTCTGCACATAGGGATCGAGGGTGGTGACCTTGTCGTCCTCGTCGCGGCGCATTGCTCCCTTTATGCCGAATTGGGCGCCGATGAAGTTTTCGTATCCCCGGCGGGTGTCGCTGGAGCGGCCGTACTCCAGGCCGACCGTGGTACTGAGCTTGCCACCTGCCAGCTGGCCCACGTGCAGCCAGTTCAGATCCGTGCCGTGGAAGTCGCGGTCGAAGTCGACCACGCCGCCGGAGTGCGTGGCCGGCGCCTGGAAGGCCTTGGAGAACGCCTGGTACTGGATCACGCCGCGATTGCCTCCGTAGCCGGTCATGCGCAGGCGGTCGTCGCCGAAGCGCTGCTCCCAGCTGGCGCCGATCTGTTGGTGATCGATGCTCTTGCGGGTGTTGTAGCGGTCGGCCAGCGTGCGTTTCGGGTTCCGGGTATCGGTGGTGTCGATCTCGCCGGCGCGCGGGTCGCGCTGATAAGTGGCCCAGGTCGTGCCCAGGGCGTCCTGGGTATCGTCCTGGCGCAGGGCGTTGGCGACGATGGTCAGGCTGGCGCCGGCCATCGGCGCCAGCGTCAGCTTGGCGAAAGCCTGGTCGCGGGTGGCGGCGCTGTGGGCGCGGTAGCCATCGGTTTCGAAGCGCGAGGCATCCAGCACATAGCCGATGCCCGCCTGTTTTCCCCGGGCATTCAGATCGGCCTTGCGGCTGCCGTAGCTGCCGGCGGTCAGCGTGGTCTCCACCGAAGGCGCGCCTTCGCCGTCGCGCGTGAACATCTGGATCACGCCGCCGGAGTGGTTGCCGTAGATGGCTGAGAAGGGGCCGCGCAGCACTTCGATGCGTTCGGCCATATCGAGGTTGAAGGTGGCGGCCTGGCCCTGGCCGTCCGGCATGCTGGCCGGGATGCCGTCTGCGACCAGGCGCACGCCGCGCACGCCGAAGGCCGAACGGGCGCCGAATCCGCGCGAGGAGATTTGCAGATCCTGCGCATAGTTCTGGCGGTTCTGCGCCACCAGGCCAGGAACTGCGGCCAGCGCCTCGCTGGCGTTGACGCGCGGCTGGCTGTCGCGGATACGCTCGGCGTCGATGACGTCGATCGCGGCCGGCATGTCGAACACCGTGTGTCCGACGCGGGTGGCGCTGACCACTACCACCTCCGCCGGCGGTGCGGCATCGTCGGCCGCCATGGCGCCGCCGCTCAGGGCGAACAGCGCCGCCACCGCGTTCAATGGGAAAAAGGCTTGCTTCATATTGTCTCCGTTTTGGTCTGGGTTGTGCCAGACCAGTAAGCAATATACCTGCCATCCCGATCTTGCGGTGGCACGCCGATTGCAACGGTGATTGCATCTTCCTGAAAGGCGATATCCATGAACAGCTCCCGCATCCTGTCCTCCCTGGTCTTTTTGCTGTGCGGCCCGGCGATGGCCGCCCCCTTTGCCTATGTGCCGAACGAGAAGTCGGGCAGCATCAGCGTGATCGACACTTCCACCGATACCGTGGTGCGCGAGATTGCAGCCGGCAAGCGGCCGCGCGGCATCGCCGCCGATCCGGGCGGTGCGCGGTTGTTCGTGACCGACGCCGCCAGCAACGCGCTGCTGGTCATCGATACTGCAAGCGGGAACACGGTGCGCCGCATCGCGTTGGGCAAATCGCCCGAAGGCGTGAACGTGTCGGCTGATGGCCGTTACGTGGCGGTGGCGGTCGAGGAGAGCAACAGCGTGACCCTGATCGACGCCGGCTCCGGGCAGGTGCTGGCGGATATCGCCGTGAAAGGCAGAAATCCCGAGCACGCTGTCTTCAGCCCGGACGGCCGCTGGCTGCTGGTCAGCGCGGAAGAGGCGGAGCAGGTCGATGTGGTCGACGTCGCCGCGCGGCGCCAGGTCGGCGCGGTGGCGGTGGGCTTGCGGCCGCGCGGCATGGGCTTCAGTCCCGATGGCGCCCGCGCCTATGTCGCTTGCGAACTGGCAGGCGCGGTGTATGTGGTCGATATGGCGACGTTGGCGACGACGGCGCGGATCCCGGCCGGGAGGAACGCCAACGGCATCGCCGTCCACCCAGGCGGGCGCCAGGTCTATGTGTCGAACGGCGTCGACGCGAATGTGATGGTGATCGATACCGTCACCAATGCCGTCAGCGCCACCATTGCAGTTGGCAAGCGACCCTGGAACATGGCGCTGACGCCGGATGGCGCCAAGCTCTATGTGGCCAACGGCCGCTCGAACAATGTGTCCGTGATCGACACCGCCGCGGCGGCCAAGCGGGCCGATGTCGCGGTGGGCGAATTGCCATGGGGCGTAGTGATACGCTGAAGAGCTGCTCCATTGGCAGACACCTGTTCCAAACCTGAACAGGTGTCACAGCCCAGGCACAGCGTCCCCGCGCCGCCCGCCCCTGTAATTCATGCGCCGCACCGGCAAAAACGTAGCTGGCACGGTGCTTGCGAAAAGGAGAGGGCGCAGTACCCACCGCCGCGTTACGCGGCCTCATAAAACCACAGCAGAAAGAGGACGACATGAATCTCGCAGACATCAGCAAACTGGGCGTTGCCAATCCATTCAAGCAACGCTACGACAACTACATCGGCGGTAAATTCGTCGCCCCGGTCAAGGGCGAATACTTCGGCAACATCACGCCGATCACCGGCCAGGTATTCTGCGAAGTGGCCCGCTCCACCGCCGAAGACGTCGAGCTGGCGCTGGATGCCGCCCACGCCGCCAAGGACGCATGGGGCAGGACCTCGCAAACCGAGCGCGCCAACATCCTGAACAAGATCGCCGACCGCATGGAGGCCAACCTGGCGCTGATCGCCACCGCCGAAACCATCGACAACGGCAAGCCTATCCGCGAAACCACCGCCGCCGACATCCCTCTGGCGATCGACCATTTCCGCTATTTCGCCGGTTGCATCCGCGCGCAGGAAGGCTCGGTCGCGCAGATCGATTCCGAGACCTACGCCTATCACTTCCATGAGCCATTGGGCGTGGTCGGCCAGATCATCCCTTGGAACTTCCCTATCCTGATGGCGGTGTGGAAGCTGGCGCCGGCGCTGGCCGCCGGCAACTGCGTGGTGCTCAAGCCCGCCGAGCAGACCCCGGCGTCCATCATGGTGCTGCTGGAAGTGATCGGCGACCTGCTGCCGCCTGGCGTGCTGAATGTGGTCAACGGCTACGGCCTGGAAGCGGGCAAGCCGCTGGCCTCGAACAAGCGCATCGCCAAGATCGCCTTCACCGGCGAGACGGGCACCGGCCGCCTGATCATGCAATACGCTGCGCAGAACCTGATCCCGGTCACGCTGGAGTTGGGCGGCAAATCGCCGAACATCTTCTTTGAAGACGTGATGGATGCCGACGACGCCTTCTTCGACAAGTGCCTGGAGGGCTTTGCGATGTTCGCGCTGAATCAGGGCGAGGTGTGCACCTGCCCATCGCGCGTGCTGATCCAGGAATCGATCTACGAAAAATTCATCGAACGCGCGCTGGCCCGCGTGGCCGCGATCAAGCAGGGCAACCCGCTCGACGCCAGCACCATGCTGGGCGCGCAGTCGTCGCACGAGCAGCTGGAAAAAATCCTGTCGTATATCGATATCGGCAAACAGGAGGGGGCTGAATTGCTGGCCGGCGGCGAACGCCACGTGCAGGGCGGCGACATGAAGGACGGCTACTACGTGACGCCAACCGTCTTCAAGGGCCACAACAAGATGCGCATCTTCCAGGAAGAGATCTTCGGACCGGTGGTGTCGGTGACCACCTTCAAGGACGAAGCGGAAGCACTGAGCATCGCCAACGACACCATGTACGGTTTGGGCGCCGGCCTGTGGACGCGCGACGGTTCGCGCGCCTTCCGCGTCGGCCGCGCGATCCAGGCTGGCCGCGTCTGGACCAATTGCTATCACCTGTATCCGGCACATGCGGCCTTCGGCGGCTACAAGCAGTCGGGCATCGGCCGCGAGAACCACAAGATGATGCTGGACCACTACCAGCAGACCAAGAACCTGCTGGTCAGCTACAGCCCGAACGCACTGGGCTTCTTCTAACCATGGACCACATCATCGCCCGCGTTACGGCTACACCGGCGGCGCTCGAGCTGATCGCGGTCCTGCGTAGCCGTCACGGGCCGCTGATGTTCTTTCAATCCGGCGGCTGCTGCGACGGCAGCACGCCGATGTGCTACCCCGCCGGGGAGTTTGCCATCAGCGACACCGATGTCTACCTCGGTAACCTGGACGGGACGCCGTTCTACATGGGCAGCGAGCAGTTCGAATACTGGGAACACACCCAGCTGATCATCGACGTGGTCGACGGGAACGGCGGCATGTTCTCGCTCGATAACGGCACGGGCAGGCGCTTCCTGACCCGTTCGCACCTGTTCAGCGACGAAGAGCTGGCGGCCTTGAAGCCACCGGCATAGCGGCACGCCGCAACAAACCAAAACATAAAAACCGGAGAAGATTGTGCAGAAAAAAGTCATCGCAACGCTGGCGGGGATATCTTTCCTGTCGCTGGCACAGGCGGCCGACGTCACGTCGGCCATGCTGAAGAACGCGGCATCCAGCACCGACAGCGTACTGTCGTTCGGCATCGGCTCGGAGGGGCAGCGTTACTCGCCGCTGACCCAGGTGAACACCAAAACCGTGGCCAAACTGGTTCCGGCGTGGTCGTTCTCGTTTGGGGGCGAGAAGCAGCGCGGTCAGGAATCGCAGCCATTGATCTACAAGGGCAAGATGTTCGTCACCGCTTCGTACTCACGCATCTTCGCGGTGGACATGAAGACCGGCGCCAAGCTGTGGAAGTATGAGCACCGTCTGCCGGACGGCATCATGCCGTGCTGCGACGTGGTCAACCGCGGCGCGGCCTTGTTCGGCAACCTGGTCATCTTCGGCACGCTCGATGCGCAGCTGGTGGCGTTGGACCAGGACACCGGTAAGGTCGTATGGAAGGAAAAGGTCGATGACTACGCAGCCGGCTATTCGATGACGGCGGCGCCGTTGATCGCCGATGGCGTGCTGCTGACCGGCGTTTCCGGCGGCGAGTTCGGCATCGTCGGCCGCGTGGAGGCGCGCAATCCGCTGACGGGCGAATTGCTGTGGACCCGTCCCACCGTCGAAGGCCATATGGGCTACCGTTACGACAAGGACGGCAAGGCCATCGAGAATGGCATCTCCGGTACGCTCAACAAGAGCTGGCCGGGCGACCTGTGGAAGACCGGCGGCGCATCGACCTGGATGGGCGGAACCTACGATTCCAAGACGGGCCTGGCCTACTTCGGCACCGGCAATCCGGCGCCATGGAACAGCCACCTGCGCCCCGGCGACAATCTGTATTCGTCGTCGACCGTGGCGCTGGACGTGAAGACTGGCCAGATCAAATGGGCTTACCAGAATACGCCCAACGATTCGTGGGACTTCGATGGCGCCAACGAATTCGTCACCTTCGACATGGACGGCAAGCGGTACGGCGGCAAGGCCGACCGCAACGGCTTCTTCTACGTGATCGACGCGAACAACGGCAAGCTGCAGAACGCCTTCCCGTTCGTGAAGAAGATCACCTGGGCGTCGAGCATCGACCTCAAGACGGGCCGCCCGAACTTCATCGCCGCCAATCGTCCCGGCGATCCAACCAAGGGCGAGGAAGGCAAGAAGGGCAGCACTGTGTTCTCGGCGCCGGCTTTCCTGGGTGCGAAGAATCAGATGCCGATGGCCTACAGCCAGCAGACCGGGTTGTTCTATGTGCCAGCCAACGAGTGGGGCATGGATATCTGGAATGAGCCGATCAGCTACAAAAAAGGCGGCGCCTACCTCGGCGCGGGCTTCACCATTCGTCCGCTGTTCGACGACTACATCGGTGCGTTGCGCGCGGTCGATCCCAAGTCCGGCAAGATCGTCTGGGAGGTCAAGAACAATGCGCCGTTGTGGGGTGGCGTGATGACGACCGCCGGCGGCCTGGTGTTCTATGGCACACCGGAAGGCTACCTGAAGGCGCTGGATGCGAAGAGCGGCAAGGAACTGTGGAAGTTCCAGACCGGTTCCGGCGTGGTCGCGCCTCCAGTCACCTGGCAGGACGGCGATACGCAGTATGTCGCCGTGGTTTCGGGTTGGGGCGGTGCGGTGCCGCTGTGGGGTGGCGAAGTGGCGAAGAAGGTCAACTTCCTTGAGCAGGGCGGCTCGGTGTGGGTCTTCAAACTGTCGACCAAGTAAAGATCTCTTGTAGTTTTTTCGGGCGGCTTCGGCCGCTTTTTTTTCGGTCCAATTCTGAACAGTGCAACGGAACGCATGATCCGATTCTGCACAAACCCAGTATCCATAAGGCCTACTTCTCCCAGCGTCGACGCGCGGGCATGCAAATTGCGATATGAGAGTTACATCGCCCGATGTGTGCAAACAATACTGGAGACTAAAAAAATGAAAACAATACTGATGATCGGTGCACTGGCCGTCGCTGGAACCCAAGGTGCGCAGGCTGTCGATTTCAAAGCCGGGGAATGGAACGTTTCTTTGGGTGGCATCGTCAACGCCTATTACACGCAGGTGAGCTGCAACGGCGACGCGGTGGGTGGGCTGGCGCTGGGCGGCAAGGGGTTGGGGTGTGGTGGCGATAATAATCGCACCACGATCGGCAATGGCCTGCTGCCGAATGGTCTCGTCACGTCGGCCTCGTCGAAGCAAGGCGATTACGACGTCAAGGCGCTGATCGGCATGTACAACGCCACCGCCACCGACAGCGCTATCGCCGCCAATAGCGGCATCGACGTGCGCCAGGCTTACTTCACGTTCGGGAACGCGCAGATGGGCACCATCAAGCTTGGACGCGACAACGGCATCTTCGGCGCGGGCGCCATCTTTTCCGACATGACCCTGATCGGCGCCGGGGCACCGGTTCAAGCCACGCAACGCGGCCGTGTCACGCTGGGCCACATCGGCGCCGGCTACAGCTATGTGGGCTACTACGGCCAGATCGCCTACAGCGCGCCGAAGTCGGCGTCCGGCATAGGCTTCGATGCGGCGCTGGTCAGCCCTGTCGCCGATACGCCCATCGTCGCGGCACCGGTGTATTCGTCGAAATCGAGCCCGCAACTGCAGGCGCAATTAAGTTACGCGGCGGATGGCTTCAAGGGCTGGCTCGGCGCCAAGACGCAGAAGTTCAGCGCTACCGCGCCGGGCGTCAAGGATTTCACCATGAACGGCGTTGAAGTCGGCGCTTCGTATCAGGCCGGCCCGTTGGGCGTGCTGGCCAATTTCCAGGGCGGCAAAGGACTGGGCATCTTGTCCGACGCCGACCAGGGCGACACCAAGTCCAAGGCCTACTTCATGCAGGCTACTTATAAGCCAGCCGACAAGATCAAGGTGGGCCTGAGTTATGGCATCAGCCGCAACGACGACAACACGGCGGGCACCGGCGGCCTGAAATCCAACGCCAACCTGACTTGCGGCCTGTACTACTCGATGACCAGCGCGATCACGCTGGTCGGCGAGATCGGCCAGACTCGCTCCAAAGGTTTCGCCGGCGGCGAAGGCAAGATGAATGGCGCTTCACTCGGCGGTATCATCTTCTTCTGATGAGGGCTACGCTGACTTGCGTCTTGTGCCTGCTGGCCGGTGTGCTGGCGCTGGTGCTCGGCGCCACGCCGGCGCAGGCCGGCGTGCTCACGCGGGCCGAGATGGCTCGCCGTTTCCCCGCGCCGTTGGTGGTCGGGGAACGCGACGCCGAACTGCCGGTGTGGCCGCTGTTCAAGCAAAATGCCACGGCGACCGAATTGGTGGGCTATGTGTTCGAGTCGATCGACCTGGCGCCGATACCGGGCTTCGCCGGTGTGCCGTTCAACCTGATGGTGGCGATCGATCCCAAGGGCGCCTTCATCGGCGTGGAAGTGCTGTCGCATCACGAGCCGGTGTTCCTGGATGGACTGGGCGAGACGCCGCTCTATCAGTTCGTCAAGCAATACAAGGATCTCTCGCTGAAGCAGAACATCAGCATCGAGACGGGAGGGCACCGCGCCCGCCATCCGGATGCGGCGCATGCGTATATCGATGGCGTGTCCAAGGCCACGGCGTCGGTACGCATCATCAACCAAAGCGTGTTGGCGGCGGCGCTCAAGGTCTCGCGCAAGAAGCTGGGCTTTGCCGCTGGCCGCGATCCCGACCAGATCGCGCGAGTGCGCCAGGATGTGTTCGAGCCGCTGGATTTGAGGCAGATGGTGGCGGCCGGCCTGGTTCAGCATCTGCGGGTGAGCAATCGCGAGGTCGAACAGCTGTTCGCCGGCAGCGCGGGCGCCGGACTTGATCCGCAGTCACGGCCGGACGACAGCTTCATCGACTTGTACCTGGCCTGTGTTTCCGTGCCATCGATAGGCCGGAATCTGCTGACGGAGGCTGGCTGGCGCAAGCTGCGGGGGCGACTGGAGGAGGGCGATCATGCGCTGATCGTGATGTCCTCGGGGCGCTACAGTGTGACGGGTGACGACTTCGTGCCCGGCAGCGTGCCGGATCGCATCCGGCTACGGCAGGATAATCTGCCCATCGATATGCGCGACCTGGATCTCGATGTGAAACTGGCCTTGCCGCTGGCGGCGGATAGCGTGACGATCTTGCGCGTGATCGGCCAGGCCGGACTGGACCCGGCATCGCCGATGGATTTTGCGCTGCCGATCACTCGCAACAAAGGCATCGTCTATCCGGAGCGCATTACCCGCGAATTGAGTCTGCGCTATAGACTGCCTGAACGTTTGCTGACCATGGTCGACGATAACAGCAAATCCTGGGCGGGCATCTGGAGCCAGCGCCGCTGGGACCTGGCGATGCTGGCGGCCGGACTGGCTGTGCTGAGCGCCGCGCTGCTGGTGCCGAAGCGGTTGACGGCCAATGGCGCGCGTTTCGAGTGGTTCCGCCGCAGCTATCTTGTTTTCACGGTTGGCTTCATCGGCTACTACGCGCAAGGGCAGCTATCGATTGTCAATGTCGCCGGCGTGATCCAGGCGTTGAAGGCAGGGCGCAGTCTGGAGTTTCTATTATTCGATCCGATGACGGTCGCAATGTGGGGCTTCGTGCTGGTGTCTCTGCTGGTCTGGGGGCGGGGTACGTTCTGCGGCTGGCTGTGTCCCTTCGGCGCGTTGCAGGAGTTGACTGGGAAGCTGGCGCAGTGGCTGCGCGTGCCGCAACTGCATATCAAACACAAGTTGGATGCGCGACTCAAGTACGCCAAGTACGTGGTGTTGGCCGGGATCGTCGCGAGTGTCTTCTTTTCCAGTGAGATCACGGACAAGCTGGTGGAGCTGGAGCCGTTCAAGACCGCTATCACCCTCAGCTTCGTGCGTAGCTGGCCTTACGTCGCCTACGCAGTGGGGCTGCTGCTCGCCAGCGGCATTGTCTACAAGTTCTTTTGTCGTTATCTATGTCCATTTGGCGCCTCGTTGGCGTTGCTGGGCAGGTTCCGCTTGCTCAACTGGATACCTCGCCGTAATGAGTGCGGCACTCCATGCCAGACCTGCCGCCATCGTTGCGACTATCAGGCGATCTCGCCATCCGGCGCGGTGGCTTACGACGAATGCTTCCAGTGCATGGATTGCGTCGTGATCTACGAGAGCGACGAGAAATGCGCGGTACGCATCATGGAAGTCAAACGCCACCCCACCATACCGATCCAGCCTGCCGCAAGGAGCCGCATATGAAGAGACGTACCTTTATCGCCAGCGCCATCGGGGCGATAGGCGGCATATCAGCTTGCGCTTGGCCCGGAAATGATCGGCTGCACAGCGGTGCCGCGCTGGCCTTCGGTACGACAATCTCGATCTCCGTGGTGCATGAGGATGCCGATCTTGCGCAGCGCGCTATTGCCGATGGATTGATGGCCGCGCAGGCCGTCGATCGCCTGATGAGCATCTACAATCCAGCGAGCCAGGTGTTCCAGCTGAATCGCGACGGCATGCTGTCCTATCCCGATGGACGTCTGCTGGAAGTGCTGAAGCAGGCAGCACAGCTATCGCAGATGAGCGACGGCGCCTTCGACGTGACGGTACAGCCTTTATGGCGGCTCTATTCCGAATCGGCGGCGCGCGGCGGGTTGCCTTCCGATGAAGAGCGCCGTCGCGCGCAGGCGCTGGTCGGTTGGCGCCAGCTGGAAATCGACGACGCCATTATTCGGTTCCGCCGTCCGGATATGGCGCTCACGCTGAACGGCCTGGCGCAAGGCTACGCGGCCGATCGGGCGCTTGCAGCGGTGCAGGCGCATGGGATACGTCACGCCTTGCTCGACACCGGAGAGTTTGTCGCGCGTGGCCGGAAGTCCCGGCGCCATCCCTGGATACTCGGCGTGCGCGATCCGCGCGACGCCGGCGCGTTGGCGGCCACCTTGTATGCGCAGGGGTGTAGCGTCGCCACCTCAGGGGATTACGAATGCGCCTTCACGCCGGATTACCGGCATCACCATATCTTCGATCCGGCTGCCGGCGATTCGCCGGACGAACTGGCGAGCGTCACGGTGCTGGCGCCGAATGCGCTGCTGGCGGACGGATTGTCTACCGCGTTCATGGTGATGGGATGGGAGCGGGCCAGCGCGCTTGCGGCGCAACTACCCGCCGTCGATCTGATGGCGATCGACAAGCAAGGGCGTGAGAAGCGGTCCGCCGGCTTTCCCGCCGACGCGTGAAGTTGCGATGCGTGACCGGCTATTTCAGGTTCGGCACCTTGCGGTAGATGGTATTGCGCGACACGCCCAGCGCACGTGCGGTCGCCGATACGTTGCCACCATGTGCTTCCAGCGATTTGAGGATGACCGATTGCTCCATCTCCTCAAGATTGGCGCCGCTGGCGACGATGCGCGCGGTGCTGGTGTCGCTGCCCACCACCGGCGATTGTTCGATATCGTCGAGGAAGTCGTCGGGCATGTGTCGCAGGCTGATTTCGTGTTCGTCGCCCGCCATCACGATCGCGGTACGCAGCAGGTTGGTAAGCTGGCGGAAGTTGCCGGGCCAGCGATGGCGCCGGAACAGTCGCAGGATTTCGTCGGACACATGATAGCGGCCGTTGTTCGACTCGGTGGCAAGGATCTTCTTGACCACGGTTTCAAGATCGGTGCGTTCGCGCAGCGGCGGCAGTTTGACCACCAGCCCATTGAGGCGATAGTAAAGGTCTTCGCGGAACAGCCCTTTGGCCATGCGGTCGCGCAGATTATGATTGGTCGCGCAAATCAGGTCCACGTTCACTGGGATGGACTTGTCGCTGCCCAGCGGCGTGACCATGCGTTCCTGCAGCACGCGCAGCAGGCGGGCCTGCAGGCTGAATGGCATGTCGCCGATTTCATCGAGGAACAGCGTGCCGCCGTTCGCTTGCAGGATCTTTCCGGTCGCGCCTTTCTTGCGCGCGCCGGTGAAGGCGCCGTCTTCATAGCCAAAAAGTTCGGATTCGATCAGTGTCTCGGGAATCGAGGCGCAGTTCACGGCGACGAAGGGGCTCATTCCGCGCGGCGAATCGTTGTGGATCGCCTGTGCCAGCAGTTCCTTGCCGGTTCCCGTCTCGCCCATGATCATGATGGGGATGTCGCGCCCAAGCACGCGGGTGACTTTTTCGATCACCAGCTCCAGCTGCTGGTCGCCGGTACGCAGGTAGCGCAGGCCGGAAAGGCGGCGCGCGTTGGCCGCCGCCTGATTGGCCGCCACGGCGGCATTGGCCGGCGGGGCGCGTTCAGCCGTCAGCGACTGCTGGAACACACTATTGGAGAGCCGCAGCTGCGCGCGCCCATAGACACGTACGCCGCTGTGCATGCACAGGTTCAGCAGACCAGGCGACGCCGTCGCATAGTGATCGTACAGCGCGGATACCGGCAGGCCAAACAGGGAACTGAAGGTATGCGATTGTAGCGCGGCGAAAGGTAGACCCAGCTGGAACAAGCCATTGCGGTTGGCCGCCAGGAAGCGTCCACCGGGGCTGAACGAGGCGATGCCCTCCATCAGCGTGCCGATAAATTCCGGCCGTGCGTGGAAGTGCAAGGTGATCGCTTCCTCGAAGGTTGCGGAGAACAGCTGGTTCTCGATCATCAGCGCCGACATGCGTACCAGCGCCATGGTGTGCTTATGATAGCTGCGCTGGTCGCCGGAGACATCGAGCACGCCGACTACATTGCCCAGGTGGTCGGCGATCGGCGCGGCCGAGCAGGTGAGGAAGTGGTTGGCGGACAGGTAGTGCTGGTCTGCGTGGACCAGCGCCGGCGTGCGCTCCGCGATGGCGGTGCCGATGGCATTGGTGCCGCGGCTCTGCTCCGACCATGCAACGCCGGGCTGCAAGGCGACGCGGCTGGCTTTTTCCAGGAAGTCGTCGTCGCCCAGCGAATGGACGATCACGCCCTTGGCGTCCGTAAGGATCACCATATTGTGGGTGTTGACGATTTGCTGGTACAGCGTTTCCATCGCCGGGATGGCGTGGGCGTGCAGCAGGCAGTTCTGTTCTATAAGTAGAGACAGATCGTTGCGGGCCAGCGGGCTGTATTCGGGCGGGGACTCTGGGCATAGTCCGTACTCCTGCGACCGTTGATGTGAAGTCTCGATAATCAACGGCATATTGTCTGCCCAAGCCTTGCTTGCAGGTGCGGTGTTCAGATCTGGAGCAGTCTGGCGTTCCATATGGTTCTCTATGTCTCCGGCGGCCGTTGGCGGCTCTGCTTTGCCCGCAAAGGTGTTCCATAATGTAGCACCTGTGCAGAATGGGAGCAAAAGCTATGCGTATAGCTGTTGCTATCCGGGTTATAAGCAAGCAGGGTGCCAGCGCAAAATAAACCTTGGCAGTTCGATCAGGTCTTTGCTATAGTTCGCCTCCCCGCAAAACGCAGCATGTAAATGCAGCGAAGAGCGGAGAAAAAGAAGGTTGACGAAA
>NZ_JBXALQ010000034.1:0-4976 GCF_058799615.1 Duganella sp. GW822-FHT06D06 | reverse complement strand
GGCCGGCACGGCGCCGGGCCAGCTCGCGACGGCCGGGTTCAGGTCGGGCCGCGGCGCGTCCGGCCGCTGGCGATACAGCGGCGCCGAGGGCAAGCGCACCGGTTCGAGCGGCGCCAGCAGCGCGTGGCCGGCCTCGGCCATGCCGACCGCCAGCCAGCCGTCCGGCGCCAGCGCGCGCCCCAGCCGCTGCAGGGTGCGCGCGCCGCTGGCCGGTTCGAAATACATCAGCACGTTGCGGCACAGGATCAGGTCCAGCGCCGGCGCCCCCACTTCCGGGCCGGGAAACAGGTCGGCCGCCAGGTTCAGGTAGTCGAAGCGCACGCCCCGGCGCAGCGCCGGCGCGATGGCGCGCAAGCCGTCCTGCGGCGGCCCGAAGTGGCGCCACACCAGCCAGGCCGGCACCGCGCGGAACGACCAGTCGCGGTAGCGGCCCTGCTCCGCCCTGCGCAGGAAGCCGGGGTTGACGTCGGTGCCGAGCAGGCTGATGCGCCAGTCGGCCAGGTCGGGAATCAGACGCTGCAGCAGGATCGCCACCGAATACAGTTCCTCGCCGGTGCAGCAGCCGGCGCTCCAGATGCGCAGCGTGCGGCCGGCGGCGCGGCGCGCGGCGATCAGGGCCGGCAGCACCTGGTGTTCGAGCGCGTCGAACACGGCCGGCTCGCGGAAGAAATAGGTTTCGCCGACGGTCAGCTGGTGGGCCAGTTGTTCGACCTGGCCGCGGGTCGGCGGCGCCGCCATCAGGCGCCGCATGCAGGCGCCGGCGCCGGCGCCGTCCAGCGCCTGGGCCGCGCGCACCAGCTCGGGCCATTGTCCGCGCGGGAAATGCAGGCCCAGATGCTGCGTGATATAGCCGCTGAACGCCGTCAGCAAGGCATCGGACGGCGCGGCTGCGGTTTCGGTTTCGCGATCATTCGGCATCGGACAGCGCCTTCTCGAGAGCTAATTCCTCGTCCAGTGACAGGAACCGATCCAGGTCGTGGATCAGGATCATGCCGTCGTCCAGCGTCATGACGCCGCTCATGTACCCGGCGCCGGGAACGATGTGGCCGGCTGCCACCACCGCCTGGTCGGCACACTCGGCGACACCGTTGACGGCATCGGCGATCAAGGCCAGGCGCCTGCGCCCGGTGCTGGCCAACACCATCTGGTCGCTCGGCGCGACGGCGCGCGCCGGCAGTTGCAAGCGGCGCCGCAGGTCGATCACGGCCACCACCTGCCCCTGCACGTTGACGATGCCGCACACCGCGCCGGGCGCCGCCGGAAAGGGCGTGACGGCGACCGCGCGCACCACCCGCTCCACCGCCGCCAGCGGCAAAGCGTAGCGTTGCCCTTCCAGAGTCCAGATCAGCAGCTGTGGCACGATGGCTTGGCCCGTCAGAGAGTTCCGGATTAATTGTGATACAGAAATCAACGGAAATCCATCCAATTGTCACACTATCCTCTTTTTACAACAATGCAACGAAGCGGCGCCGGCCGCCGCCCTGCACCGGCCCACGCTGCTGTAAATTGGCCGCCGGGGCTTGCTCTTGGTAAAATACATCTTTGGGCGACGCCATCGTGCGCCCGTTGACGTTTTCGAAAGAGAGACATGAGCTCAACCAACTCATTCGCCGGCAGTCTGTTCATGGTGGTCGCGCCGTCCGGCGCCGGCAAGTCGACGCTGGTCAACGCCCTGCTGGCGCAGGAGCCGACCATCAAGCTGTCGATTTCCACCACCACCCGCGCGCCGCGTCCGGGCGAGACCCACGGCAAGGAGTACTACTTCACCAGCGCCGAGGATTTCGTCCAGCGCGCCGACGCCGGCGAGTTCCTGGAATGGGCCGAAGTGCACGGCAATTACTACGGCACCTCGCGCATCATGGTCGAACAGCAGATGAAGACCGGCACCGACATCCTGCTGGAAATCGATTGGCAGGGCGCGCGCCAGGTGAAGAAGCAGTTCCCGCAGGCGGCCGGCATCTTCATCCTGCCGCCGTCGATCGACGCGCTGGAGGAACGCCTGAAGAAACGCGCCACCGACGCGCCCCACGTGATCACGCGCCGGCTGCTGGCGGCGGGCGGCGAAATCGCCCACGCTCCCGAGTTCGAGTATGCTATCATCAACGAAGAATTTGCAATCGCCCTATCGGAATTGACGGCGATTGTCAGAGCGGCCCGTTGCCGGTTTGCGCAACAAGCGGCGCGCAACGCCTCGCTATTTGCCCAACTGGGTATCCACGCTGAATAAATACACAAGATTTTAGGAGTTAAGATGGCCCGCATTACTATTGAAGATTGTTTGAAACACATCCCTAACCGTTTCCAGCTGACCCTGGCCGCGACCTATCGCGCCCGCCAGCTGCTGCAAGGCCACACGCCCAAGGTCGAAGCCAAGGACAAGCCTACCGTGGTCGCGCTGCGTGAAATCGCCGCCGGCAAGGTCGGTCTGGAAATGTTGAAAAAGGTCCCGATGTAAGTTGGGCCCGGCGTTCCCGAACAATGTGAATGGTGCGGTTAGTCAGTAAGTATGGGATATTCCGGTATCGAATATCCTGATTTCACATTCTCATCGAGACGGAACGCAAAAGTATGAATCTGATCCCTGCCGATCCGACACTGAGTGGCAAGCCCGCACGGGCCAACCAGCCGGCCCCTGCGCCGGCCGCCGCCACGTCGGGCGCCGACGCAGGGGATAGCACCACCACCCTCGCCTCATCCGCACCAGCTCCCATCCCGCCTGTGATTTCTTCGTCGCCCCTGGCCACGCCCACCCTGACCGCGGGCGTTGCCTCGGTCACCCATCTGACCGAAAAACTGGCCGAGTACATGAACGCCGCCGACCTGAAAAAGGTCAAGGAAGCCTACCGCTTCTCGGACGAAATGCACCTGGGCCAGGTGCGCAAATCGGGCGAGCCGTATATCTCGCATCCGATCGCCGTGGCCGAGATCTGCGCCGACTGGAAGCTCGACGCGCAAGCCATCATGGCGGCGCTGCTGCACGACGTGATGGAAGACCAGGACGTCAAGAAGGAAGAGCTGATCGAACGCTTCGGCGCGCCGGTGGCCAACCTGGTCGACGGCCTGTCCAAGCTGGAAAAGATCGAGTTCCAGAGCCAGATCGAGGCGCAGGCCGAGAACTTCCGCAAGATGCTGCTGGCGATGGCCTCGGACGTGCGGGTGATCCTGATCAAGCTGGCCGACCGCCTGCACAATATGCGCACCATGGAGGTGATGGCGCCGGCCAAGAAGGCGCGCATCTCCAGCGAAACCATGGAAGTGTATGTGCCGATCGCCCACCGCCTCGGCCTCAACAACATCTACCGCGAGCTGCAGGACCTGTCGTTCTCGCACCTGTATCCGCTGCGCTACCGCACCCTGGCCAAGGCCGTGAAGGCGGCGCGCGGCAACCGCCGCGAGGTGGTCAAGAAGATCCTCGAATCGGTCAAGAACACGCTGGCCATGGCCAGCATCGAGGCCGAGGTCTACGGCCGCGAGAAAACGCTGTACGGCATCTATAAAAAAATGCGCAGCAAGCACCTGTCGTTCTCGCAGGTGCTCGACGTGTACGGCTTCCGCGTGGTGGTCGACAGCTTCCCCAACTGCTACGTGGCGCTGGGCACGCTGCACTCGCTGTACAAGCCGATGCCGGGCAAGTTCAAGGACTACATCGCGATCCGCAAGCTCAACGGCTACCAGTCGCTGCACACCACCCTGATCGGCCCGTACGGCACGCCGGTGGAGTTCCAGATCCGCACCCAGGAAATGCACCGCACCGCCGAATCGGGCGTGGCCGCGCACTGGCTGTACAAGAACGGCGACTCCAACCTGTCGGACATGCAGCAGCGCACCCATGCGTGGCTGCAATCGCTGCTCGACATCCAGCAGCAGACCGGCGACTCGGCCGAATTCCTCGAGCACGTCAAGGTCGACCTGTTCCCCGATTCGGTGTACGTGTTCACGCCCAAGTCCAAGATCATCGCGCTGCCGCGCGGCGCCACGCCGATCGACTTCGCGTATTCGATCCACACCGGCATCGGCGACCACACGGTGTCGGTCAACATCAACAACGAGCCGGCCTCGCTGCGCACCGAGTTGCGCAACGGCGACATCGTGGAGATCGTCACCGACGCCAATTCGCGGCCCAGCCCGACGTGGCTGTCGTTCGTCCGCACCGGCAAGGCGCGCTCGGCGATCCGCCACCACCTGCGCACCATCAACCTGCCGGAATCGATCACCTTGGGCGAGCAGCTGCTGGCGCAGGCGCTGACCTCGCTGGGCATCAACCCGCTGCTGGAAGAGCACCTGGCCG
Source organism: Duganella sp. GW822-FHT06D06 (assembly GCF_058799615.1). Lineage (NCBI taxonomy): Bacteria > Pseudomonadati > Pseudomonadota > Betaproteobacteria > Burkholderiales > Oxalobacteraceae > Duganella > Duganella sp. GW822-FHT06D06. Next base: position 688 of record NZ_JBXALQ010000034.1, on the reverse strand, counting down.
AACGGCTGCTGAACGAATCGAGCGCCAAGTCGCTCGACGAGCTGTACGCCGACATCGGCATCGGCAAGCGCATGGCGGCCTTGGTGGCGCGCCACATCTTCGGCCTGCGCGGCGGCGAATCGGCCAGCGCGCCGGTCGACCACAACAGCGCGGCCGAGCTCGATCCGGTGACCATCTGCGGCAGCGAAGGGGTGTCGGTGCAACTGGCGCCATGCTGCCTGCCGATCCCGGGCGACTCCATCATCGGCCAGCTTCGCCGCGACCAGGGCCTGCTGGTGCACACCAGCGACTGCACCTTGGCCAAGCGCCAGAAGGTCAAGGAACCGGACCGCTGGATCGCGGTCAAGTGGGGCACCGAATTGAACCGCCGTTTCGACAGCCGCATCAAGCTGCTGATCAACAACGAAAAGGGCATCCTGGCGCGCGTGGCGGCCGAGATCGGCGAGTCCGACGCCAACATCACCTACGTCGGCATGGACGAAGACAAGGAACACGTGCTGCACCAGCTGCGCTTCACGATCCAGGTGAAGGACCGGGTGCACCTGGCGGGCCTGCTGCGCAACGTGCGCCGCGTGGCCGGCGTCAACCGCATCCTGCGCGAGCGCAGCTAAAAAACAACGGGGGTCAAGTCTGACATTCGGACACGAGCCCTGCCGTAACGGCCGTTACCTGTCTCGTATACACATCT
>NZ_JBXALQ010000033.1:0-23827 GCF_058799615.1 Duganella sp. GW822-FHT06D06 | reverse complement strand
GACATTCGGACACGAGCCCTGCCGTAACGGCCGTTACGGCAGGGCTCGTGTCCGAATGTCAGACTTGACCCCGGGGTTTATTTTTGATGCTCGAACGGATCGTACCAATAGGCCTTGTTGGCCAGCGGCGTTTGCGGGGACAGCAGTGGATTGTCCAGCTTGAAGACGCGGCGTGAGCGCAGGCCCGCCGTCTCGATCAGGCCGTCGTAGAACTCATGGAAGATCCGGTCGAAGCGGCCGTCCGCGATCAGCAGTTGCAGTCCGTACTCCAGCCGCTGCGCCAGCCTCGGCTGCCCGCCGATGAAGAAGTAGCGCGGCAGCGGCACATAGATCGCAAAGCTGCGCTCGACCTCCAAGTGCGGAAACCCCGGCGCATATGCGTCGCGCTCGAACAGCGCCTCGTCGATCGAGCGTGGAAAATACTGGAAACGGTGCGCCGCCAGCATGCGGTGCAGGCCCGAGGTGGTCGCGCCGGTCTGCACCGTGAAGCCGGCCCCCACCAACACCGCCGTCGAACTCCACTGCCGCCCCGCGCCCAGGCTCTTGGCCTTGAGCTGCGCCAAGGTGCGCACCTTCGAGAACTCGGCCTGGTCGCGGCCGTCGATCAATGCGATGCGGTAGCCCGACAAGCCCTTGTCCACCGGGATCCGCACCGGGATCAACTGCCGCTCCCACTCCGGCGACGTCACCTGCGCGCTCAGGTTGACGTCGCGCCCGCTCATCATCTCCAGCATCAGCCGGTCGCGCTGCACCCGCAGCGTCGAGATCCTCACCTCGAACGCGCCATACTTGGCGCGCGAGGCCTCCAGCGCCGCCGTCAGCAGGCGCTGGATATGACTGTCGTTGTAATCGGATTTGCTGGAATTGAGGTCGATGACATAGCGATCCAGCGCCGCCGCCTGCGTCTGCCAGCACAGCAGCGCCAGCAAGCAAGCCCGGCGGCGTAGACTAATCGGCAGCCGGGGCCGGATACGTCACCTCGAGGATTTCCAGCTCCTCGATGCCGTGCGGCGCCTGGAAGGTGATGACGTCGCCTTCCCTCGCCTTGGTCAGCGCGCGCGCCACCGGCGCCACCCAGCTGATCTTGCCGTTCAATGGATCGAGCTCGTCGATGCCGACGATGGTGATGGTGCGCGTCTCGTCCAGCTGGTTGCAATAGGTGACGGTGGCGCCGAAGAACACCTGGTCGCTGCCGTGGTGCACGCTGGGGTCGACGATGGCGGCCGAGTCCATGCGCTTGGTCAGGAAGCGGATGCGGCGGTCGATCTCGCGCAGCCGCCGCTTGCCGTAGATATAGTCGCCGTTTTCCGAGCGGTCGCCGTTGGACGCGGCCCAGTGCACGATGCGCACCACCTCCGGCCGGTCGACGTCGATCAGTTGCAGCAGCTCCTCCTTGATGCGCTGATAACCTTCCGGCCGGATATAGTTCTTCGACCCGGCCGGGATCGCCAACGCCAGCGCCGCGGCTTCCTCGTCGTCGTCCTGGTCCGACTCTTTGACAAATGCTTTGTTCATGCGGGCTATTGTAACGGCTTCGTGCGTCGCCGGGGCTGTTGTGCACGTTCGGTGTTTTTCCCCGCGCCGACGATGCTTTCACGTATGATGATAACGATAGAACAACGCTTCAACGATGAAACTCTTCCGCCGCTTCTGCCGCTCGCTGTTTGCCCCGCTGGTCTACCTGGCCGCCCTGCTGTTGCTGCTGGAGGACTGGCTGTGGGACCTCGGCATGCGCGTGCTGCGCCGCCTTTCGTCCTGGCCGCCGCTGCACCGGCTGGAAGCCTGGATCTGCTCGCTGGGCCCGCACGCGGCGCTGGCGCTGTTCGTGCTGCCGGCCATGCTGCTGTTCCCGGTCAAGCTGCTGGCGCTGTGGGCGATGGCGCACGGCCACGCGCCGCTCGGCCTGCTCGTCATCGTGCTGGCCAAGCTGGTCGGCGCGGCGGCGGTGGCGCGCATTTTCCTGCTGACGCGGCCGGTGCTGATGACCATCGTCTGGTTCGCCCGGCTGCTGCACTGGTTCCTGGCGCTGAAGCAGCGCTGGCTCGAACGGCTGCGCGCCACCCGCGCCTGGCGCCGCGTCGGCGCGCTGGCCCAGGCCTGGCGCCACTGGCGCCAGCACGCCGTGCCGTCGCCGCGCAGCTGGCTGGCGCGCTTCCGCCGCCTGCTGCGGCGCTTCCGCGCGCGCTGGCGCGCCCGCTAACCCTACCTACAATTGATATCATCATCATGAGCGCAGCCTCCCTCCCCCACCCCGACAGCGCGGCCCTGGCCGACGAACTGGAACAGGTGCGCGCGCGCTTCGACGCCATCGTCTCCAACACGCCCGGCCTGGTCTACCAGTTCGTGCTGCACGCCGACGGCCGCGTCTCCTTCCCCTACCTGAGCGACGGCTGCCAGGCGCTGCTGGGCCTGACGGCGGCCGAACTGCGCGCACACCCCGCCCGCTTCCTCGAGCTGATCCTGGCCGACGACCGCAAGTCCTACCTGGACGCGATGCAAGCCTCGGCCGGCGCGCTGTGGAGCTGGAACTGGGAAGGCCGGATCTGGGTCGACGCCTGGAAGGACGTCAAGTGGATCAACCTGCGCTGCACGCCGCACGCGCTGGCCGACGGCGCGGTGCGCTGGGACGGCATCATGACCAATATCAGCGAAAGCAAGCAGGAGCAGCTGGAGGTGCGCCACTCGCGCGCCCGCCTGGCCGAGCTGAGCGCGCACGCCGAGCGTGTCAAGGAACAGGAGCGCAGCCGCATCGCGCGCGAAATCCACGACGAGCTGGGCGGCAACCTGACGGCGATCAAGATGGCGGTCGCGATGCTGGCCGCCCGCCTGGACGAGGTCGGCGACTACCCGGCGCTGCGCGAACGCACCGACTACGTCGACGCCCTGGTCGACCGCACCATCGACGCCGTGCACCGCATTTCGCTCGACCTGCGCCCGGCGCTGCTGGACCTGGGCCTGGCGGCGGCGCTGGAGTGGCAGGTCAAGGAATTCGAAAAGCAGACCGGCATCGCCTGCAGCTTCAACGCCAACCAGCGCGAGATCGAGCTCGACAACGACCAGGCCACCGCCCTGTTCCGCATCGCCCAGGAGGCGCTGACCAATATCGCCAAGCACGCCGGCGCCACCCGCGTCAGCGTCAAGCTGGCGCGGCTGCGGCACCACATCAGCCTGAAAATCGCCGACAACGGCAGCGGCATCCGCCAGGCCGACCGCGCCAAACCGGCCTCGTTCGGCCTGCGCGGCATGGCCGAACGGGCGCGCGCGCTGGGCGGCACGTTGGCGCTGAGCCACGCGGCCGGCGGCGGCACCGTGGTGGCGATCAAAATTAAGCGCGAAACCGAACGCGCGGCCCTCATCGCGGCCGCCGCCGGCGCTACAATAGCGGGTGAAAACATTTCTGCTGTGAAATAGCAAATAAAGTAAAAAGAGGAAGCAGAGACCCGCATGTCAGAAAAAGCCATCATCAAGGTCTTCATCGCCGACGACCACGCCATCGTGCGGGAAGGCTTGAAACAAATCCTGGCCGAGACGCGCGACATCGTCGTCGCCGGCGAGGCCGAGAACGGCCTGGACGCCATCAAGCTGTTCCGCAAGTCGGACTGCCAGGTCATGCTGCTCGACATCTCGATGCCCGACCGCAGCGGCATCGAGGTGCTCAAGCAGATCAAGAAGGAAAAGCCGGAGCTGGCGGTGCTGATGCTGTCGATGCACCGCGAGGACCAGTACGCGATCCGCTCGCTCAAGGCCGGCGCCGCCGGCTACCTGACCAAGCAGAGCGCGCCGCGCGAGCTGGTGACGGCGATCCGCCAGGTGGCCGGCGGCCTCAAGTACATCAGCCCGGCGCTGGCGCAGGAACTGGCCAACCACGTCGGCGAGGACCACGAGGCGCCGCCGCACGACACCCTGTCCGACCGCGAATACCAGACGCTGACCATGATCGCCTCCGGCAAGACGGTGGGCATGATCGCCAAGGAACTGTCGCTGTCGGTGAAGACGGTCAGCGAGTACCGGGCCCGGCTGCTGGTCAAGATGAAGCTGAAAAACAGCGCGGAACTGACCCATTACGCCATCAAAAACCAGCTGATAGAATAGTCGGTCGATAGCGATCGCCGCGCGCTTGCCGCTCTGCCTACGCTTGATGCCCTAATGAAAGATGCCTTCCGGCCTTTTATTCAAGCTATGCCGATCGGCGCTCGGACTTATTATGGTTTAATGAACAAACCTTTACGAGGCCGCATCTGATGTCCAGCAAACCATCCACTCCCGAGCAGAATCCGGCCGAGATCGCGCGCGAGGCGTTCAAGCGCCTGGCCGTGCGCCGCATCGCGCCGACGCCGGAAGCCTACCGCGACATCTACAACGAAATCGCCGGCGTCGCCGCCGCCCCGGCCGCCCCCGTCGGCGCGCTCGATCCCGGCCCGGAATCGGTGCTCAGCCAGTTCGCCACCCGCCTGACCGAAAACACCGGCGACCTGGCCGACTTCGGCCGCCGCTTCAACCGCGCCGTCAAGTCGCGCGACTGGGAAGGCTATGCCAAGGCGCTGTCGCAGCTGGTGGAAAAACACTTCGTCGGCAAGAAAGGCGGCATCGAAGTGGCCGGCCTGCTGCCCGAGGACGAACACAGCCGCACCCTGCGCGACCTGCTGAGCCGCACCCTGACCTTCGCGGTGGCGTCGCTGCTGTCGGGCGCGCCGGTGCTGGTGGCCGAGGCCGAATCGCTGGGCGCGGCCACCAAGCTGGCCCACAGCGAGGAGGCGCTGGCCGAGATCGCCGTGCGGCTGAAACAGCTGTGCTACCAGATCGAGCTGCGCGGCGGCGACAGCGGCGAGCAGCAGGAACTGCTGCTGCGCCTGTTCAAGCTGCTGCTGGAAAACGTCAGCGAACTGCTGGACGACGACAGCTGGCTGCGCGGCCAGATCGAATCGGTGCAAAACCTGATCACCGGCCCGATCGACGTGCGCGCGCTGGAGGAAGCCACCCGCAGCCTGAAGGAAGTGATCTACAAGCAGGGCCAGCTCAAGCACAGCCTGTCGGACGTCAAGCTCACCGTCAAGAACATGATGATGACCTTTATCGACCGCCTCGGCCAAGTGGCGGCCTCGACCGGCGACTTCCACGAGAAGATCGGCGGCTATTCGGAAAAGATCAGCAAGGCCGACAATATCGCCGAGCTCAACAACATCCTCGACGACGTCCTCAAGGAAACCCGCCTGGTGCAGAGCGAGGCGCTGAAGGCGCGCGACAAGATGGTGCTGGCGCGCCAGGAAGTGCAGGACGCCGAGAACCGCATCCACGCGCTGGAGGCGAAGTTGCAGCATTTGAGCGAGCTGGTGCGCGAAGACCAGCTGACCGGCAGCCTCAACCGCCGCGGCCTGGACGACGTGTTCGAGCGCGAGACCGCGCGCGCCGACCGCCGCGGCACGCCGCTGTGCATCGCCATCCTCGACCTCGACGACTTCAAGAAGCTCAACGACACCTACGGCCACATCGCCGGCGACGCCGCGCTGAAGCACCTGGTCAAGATCGTCAAGGACACCTTGCGCTCGATGGACGTGATCGCCCGCTTCGGCGGCGAGGAATTCCTGATCCTGATGCCGGAGACCTCGGTCGAGGCGGCGGCCAGCACCATGACCCGCCTGCAGCGCGAGCTGACCAAGCACTTCTTCCTGCACGATAACGAGAAAGTGCTGATCACCTTCTCGGCCGGGGTGGCGCTGCGCCGTCCCAACGAGGAGCAGACCGAGCTGGTCAAGCGCGCCGACAAGGCCATGTACACCGCCAAGCAGACCGGCAAGAACCGGGTGGTGGTGGCCGAATAAGCCGCTGCCTGTATCAGTTGGCGCCCGGCCCGGCCCTTGCCGGGCTTTTTTTTGCCCAAAAACAAGGGTGAAAAATAATTATTTTTGCCCTAAAGATTCCGGCATTGCTGTCGTTTAAACGGGTATGGGTGTTGAACTTTAGGCCCGCCAGAGAAAAAATCCCTCCTTTCCAGCCCTTAATTTTCCCACTGGGCAACCGTTACCAGTAACAACAGCGGTTTGAATGTCTCGGAACGTGGAGGCAGACCAATGGGAACTGAGCATATTGCCGAATCGAAGTATCAGTCTGGAGAAACATCATGGCACAAGTCATTAACACAAATATTGCATCGCTGAATTCGCAACGTAACCTGACCACGTCGCAAGCCTCGCTGTCGACTTCCCTGCAACGCCTGTCTTCCGGTTTGCGCATCAACAGCGCAAAAGACGACGCCGCCGGCCTGGCGATTTCCGAGCGCTTCTCCTCGCAAATTCGCGGCAATACCCAGGCAGCACGCAACGCCAACGACGGCATCTCGCTGGCGCAAACGGCCGAGGGTGGCTTGAGCACGGCAGGCGATCTGCTGCAACGTATCCGCGAACTGGCAGTCCAGTCCGCCAACGGCACCAACTCGGATTCCGACCGCAAGTCGATCCAGGGCGAGGTCGCAGCCCTGTCGAACGAACTGGACCGCGTGGCCAACACCACCCAGTTCAACGGCCAGAACGTGCTGGACGGTTCGCTGACCTCGGCCCAGTTCCAGGTCGGCGCCAACTCCGGCCAGACCATCAATGTCGGCGTGCAAAGCGCTCGCGCCACCGATATCGGCAACAACACCGCGAGCTCGGCCTACGGCGGCACCGTCATCTCGGAAGCCATCGCCGGCAACAAAAACAACGTGGCCGCCGCCGAAACGCTGACCTTCAATTCGGGTGCCGGCGTAACCACCAACGTCAACGTCAAGGCCAATGACAGCGCCAAAGTCATCGCCGCCAACATCAACAGCCAGAGCAGCAGCAGCGGCGTCACGGCGTCCGCAACCACCAACGCCACGCTGGAGAATATCGGTGACGGCTCGGTCCAGTTCACCTTGCGAGGCGCCAACTCGATCGCCAATGACAAGGAATCGAAAGCCGTCACGATCGCTGCCCAGGTCAAGGGCGGCGACCTGTCCTCGCTGGCTCAGGCAATCAATGCTCAGACCGGCACGACCAATATCAGCGCCACCATCAAGACCAACGCCGCCGGCACCGCCAAAGAAATTCTGTTGACCAACAGCGCCGGTGACGACATCAGCCTGCAAAATACCAACGGCGCCCTGGCCGCCAACGACGCACTGCAAAACGGCGCCGCCGCCGCCACGATCCGTGGCGCGGACAAGCCAGCTTCCGGTTCGACGGCAGCCACGCTGGCCACCGCGATCGCCATCGGCGCCGGCGGCACCGCCGACACCGTGGACAACAGCGGTGCCACCCCGGTCATCACCGCTGGTACCGGCGCCTCGGTTACTGTCGGTGGACATCTGGACTTCTCGTCGGATAGCGGCTTCTCGGCAAGCAGCACCGGCACGACGCTGGTAGCAGCCACTGTGTCCAGCGGCCTGCAATCGGTCGCCAAGCTGGACGTGAGCACCGTCGCCGGCTCGAATGCCGCGCTGAAGACCATCGATTCGGCCCTGAACGCGATCAACAGCAACCGCGCATCCCTGGGTGCGATCCAGAACCGTTTCGCTTCGACCATCTCGAACCTGAACACGACAACGGAGAACTTGTCCGCTTCGCGTAGCCGGATTCAAGATACCGACTTCGCGTCGGAAACGGCCAACCTGACCCGCGGCCAGATCCTGCAACAAGCTGGTACCGCCATCCTGGCCCAGGCCAACTCGCTGCCGAACGGCGTGCTGTCCCTGCTGCGTGGCTAAAATCCGGGGAAGGGTCGGCGGACGAGCCGCACTCTGACTAGGTTCCCCGGTTGATTTATTCAACCGGGGATTTTTCACAAAGGAAGCATCATGACTATCGATACCATCGGCTCGGCCTCCCAGGCCCGCCCAGTAGACCGCCCGGCCAACTCCGCCGGCGGCGAGGTCGCCGCCCACGGCGCAACACGCGCGCCGGCCACCGCGGTCGACACCGCGGCCGCCGTCAAGGCCCCGGCCAACGTGCCGACGCTGGACCAGGTCAACCAGGCCGTATCGCAGCTGAACAAGTCGGCGCAAGCCAAGTCGCAGGGCCTGGAGTTCTCGGTCGATACCGACACCAAGCGTACCGTGGTCAAAGTGATCGACCAGACCACCAAGGAAGTGCTGCGCCAGATTCCCTCGCCCGAAGCGCTGGAAATCGCCAAATCGCTGGAATCGAAATCCGGCGCCTCCGGCTTGCTGATCCAGCAAACCGCCTGAAGCGGCCGCGCTCGCGCGCGCCGCTTTTTCTGTCTTCATGGCATCCTGCCAGCAGGATTGCCGCCACCGCGAATCTGACGGGCCACGCCCGTTGCGGAGCCATAGCGCCGCCCCGCCACGCCCTGCGCCGCCGAGCGCTGCCCGTTTTTTCAGCTTTGCCTGAACTGGCAGGTATTCTCCCCTCTCAAGTCCGGTTTGATTCTGCCGATATTGTCTTATATTATTGCTTTACTTAGGAGCGCAACGTGGGTATCTCTTCACCAGGCATCGGCTCGAACATCCCGGTCGACTCCATCGTCAGCAAGCTGATGGCGGTCGAATCCGCGCCGCTGGCCGATTACGACAAGAAGTCGGCCAGCTATCTGGCGAAGGTGTCCGCGTTCGGCAATTTGTCCGGCGCGCTGGGCTCGTTCCAGAGCGCGCTGGCCGGCCTGACCTCGGTCTCCAGCTTCCAGACCCTGGTCAGCTCGCCCAGCGACACCACGGTGATGACCGCCACCGCCAGCAGCACCGCGCAGCCGGGCAACTACCGCGTCAACATCAGCCAGATCGCGCAGGCGCAGACGCTGGCCTCGACCGGCTACAAGAGCACCACGGCCGCCATCGGCCTGGGCGGCAAGACCACCATCAATTTTTCGCTCGGCACCGCCAGCGGCGGCACCTTCGGCATCGCCGGCACCCAGCTCGGCGCCAGCCTGTCCAGCGGTGGCCTGTCGCCGGGTTCGCTCAGCATCAACAACACCGCGATCGCCACCGACGGCACCACCCGCAGCGCGCGCCTGCTGGCTGACGCCATCAACGCCAAGAGCACCACCACTGGCGTCTCGGCCAAGGCCTCCGCCACGGCCACCAACGCCACCCTGTTCGGCGCCGCCGGCGTTTCCAGCTTCGGCGCGGTCGACACCAGCGGCGGCGGCACCTACAAACTGACGGTCGGCGGCGTGGAAATCGCCGCCCAGGCGTCCGGCGTGGCGGCCGGCGCCGGCGTTACCGCCGCCGCGCTCGACGCCGCCCTGGCGCCCAGCACCGCCGTTGGGCGCGCGCTGGCCGACGCCAACATCACCGTCCAAGGCACGGCCGCCGGCGGCGACCTGCAATTTCTCAACGCCGACGGCAGCAACATCGCCATCGCCGAAGCGGTCGACGGCAGCGTTACCGGCGGCATTGGCAACGGCGGCACGGCCAACGTCGGTTCCAGCACCACGGCCGTGGGCTCGATTACGCTGGTGTCTGCGGATGGCAGCCCGATCACCGTCGGCGGCACCGATCCCGCCAAGGCCGGCTTCACCGCCGGCGTCGGCGGCGCTTATCTCGGCGCCAGCTTCGCGGCCGACTCCAGCCGCACCAGCGGCAACATCGTCATCGACAGCTCGAACAATACGCTGCAGGGCATCATGGCGGCGATCAACAAGGGCAACTTCGGCGTCACCGCCAGCATCGTCTCGGACGGCGCCACCGGCACCAGCGCCAAACCGAACCACCTGATCCTGACCTCGTCCGCCACCGGCGCCAGTTCGACCATGAAGATCACGCTCTCCGGCTCCGGCGGCGATCCGCCGGAAGCGGACCTGGTGACGCTGCTGGGCTACGACCCGGGCGGCGTCCAGAACCTGAGCCAGAAGGCGGCGGCGGCCGACACGCTGGCCACCGTCAACGGCATCGCCGTCACCAGTTCCAGCACCGGCATCAGCGGCGCCATCAGCGGCATCAGCATCAACGCCCTCAAGGTCGGCAGTTCGTCGCTGTCGGTGAGCAAGGACAGCGGTTCGCTGACCACCTCGGTCAACGGCTTCGTCAAGGCCTACAACGATTTGAGCGGCCAGATCGCACAGCTGGGCGCCTACGATCCGGAAACCAAGACCGGCGGTCCGTTGCTGGGCGACACCACGCTGCGCAATCTGCAGGCCGCGATCCGCCGTCAACTGGGCACCTCGATCACCGGCCTGCAGGGCACCAGTCTGACCAATCTGTCGCAGATCGGCATCTCGTTCCAGAAGGACGGCACGCTCAGCCTGGACAACGCCAAGCTGCAGAAAGCCGTCACCAACAACTTCAGCGACATCGCCGGCCTGTTCGCGGCGGTCGGCCATGGCAGCGATCCGGACGTCAAGTTCGTCAGCTCCGGCACCAACAGCAAAGCCGGCGACTACGCGATCAACATCACCCAGCTGGCCACCCAGGGGACGCTGCAGGGCACCGCCGTGCTGCCGGCTGAAACCGTGATCGATACCGACACCACCTGGACCGTGACGCTGAACGACACCAAGCCGGCCACGCTGGCCAACACCGCCACCATTTCGCTGCCGGCCGGCAGCTACAATCCCAGCCAACTGGCCACGCTACTGCAATCGTCGATCAACGGCGTCAGCGCATTTGCCAACGCCGGCGCCACCGTCAGCGCCACTATCGGCGACGACGGCAAGCTCAAGCTCGCTTCGACCAGCTACGGCGCCAAATCGAACATCCATGTTGCCAGCGCGACCGGCACCGACGTCGCGGCCGCCTTCGGCGCCGGCGCCTCGGTCGACGGCCTGGACGTGGCAGGCACCATAGGCGGCTACACCGCCAGCGGCAGCGGCCAGACCCTGACCGGTTCGCCCGGCGCGCCGGTCGACGGGCTGAAGCTGACGATCACCGGTGAAACCACCGGCTCGCGCGGCAGTTTCGGCTTCTCCCAGGGCTACGCCTACCAGCTCAACGCGCTGGCGGCCGGCTACCTGGGCGCCAAGGGCGCGATCACCAGCCGCACCACCGGTCTGAACAACTCGGTCAAGGATGTCGCCAAGCAGAAGGACGCGTTCGCCTCCCGCCTGGGCGACATCGAAGCGCGCTACCGCGCGCAATACACGGCGCTCGACACCTCGATCGCCAGCATGAATACCACCGCGTCATTCTTGACGCAACAGTTCGCGGCGCTTGCCAAGCAATAACCGCGAACGCTTTAACAGGAGACAGAGTATGTTTGGATCTCGACAAACTGGCGTCAGCGCCTATGCCAAGGTTGGCATGGAAACCGGCGTGGTCGCCGCCAGTCCTCACAAGCTGATCGTCATGCTGTTCGACGGCGCCATGGTGGCGCTGAACAGCGCGCTCAATGGCATGCGCAACGGCGATATCGGCGAGAAAGGCAAATCGATCTCCAAGGCCATCATGATCATCGACAGCGGCCTGCGCGCCGCGCTCGACAAGAAAGCCGGCGGCGAAATCGCCGAGGGCCTGGACGCGCTGTACGAATACATGAGCGCGCGCCTGCTGACGGCCAACCTGAACAACGATCCAGCCATCCTGGAGGAAGTGCAACGCCTGCTGGCCGAGTTGCGCGACGCCTGGAATGCGATCGCCGACACCCCTGCCGCCACCGGCATCCGTCCCACCAATCTCGCGAGCGCCTGATCCATGATGACCAGCCAAGATATCCTTTCCGTGTACGCCGCCATGGCCGAGCTGACCGAACAGATGGTGCAGGCCGCCGCCAGCAGCGACTGGGACCAGCTGGTGCTGCTGGAGCAGCGCTGCGCCGCCCACGTGCAGGCGTTGCGCGCGCAGGAACCGGCGCCGCCGATGCAGGGCGCCGAGCGCGAACGCAAAATCGACCTGATCCGCCAGATGCTCAACGCCGACCGCCAGATCCGCGACCTGACCATGCCGTGGATGGCGCAACTGTCCAAACTGATCAGCTCCACCGGCACTGAACGGCGCGTCATCAACGCCTACGGCAGCGTCTAAAGCAGGGGCGCGCCATGTTGCCGCCCTTGGTCACCATCCTGCCGGTCGGTCCGGCGGCCGAGGTCGGCGCCGTCGCGCCGGTCGGCGACGGCCGCCAGGCGGCTTTCCAGCGCGCGCTGCAAAGCCTGGTCGGACAGTCGGTCACGGCCGAAGTGCTGTCCAAGTTCAACGACGGCAGCTTCCTGGTCAAGGTGGCCGACCACGCGGTGCGCATGATGCTGCCGCCGCAAGTGCAGGTCGGCGCCGAAGTGCCGCTGACCGTGCTGACCGCCCAACCCCGCCCCACTTTCCAGCTCGGCAATAACAGCCCCGGCAGCGCGGCCACGCTGGTCTACAGCGAACCGGCCGAAGCCGGCGACGGCCTGTACTCGCCCACCCTGCCCTCGCACGACGCGCCGGCCGCGGCGCCGGTCACGCCCCGCCCGCCGGCCGGGGCCGCCACGCCTGGCCAGCCGGCCACCGCCGGCGCGGCCACCGCAGCGGGACTGCCGGCCGAAACGGATGGATTGCCGGGCCAGCTCAAACCGGGCACGCCGGCGGCCGCAGGAACGCCGGGGGGCGCGCCAGCGCCGGCGCCGGGCGCCGCGCAAGCCGCAGTGCAAGCCGCAGCACGCGCGGCGGGAGCGGCAGGTGCCGGCGGCGCCGCTGCAGCGGCTGAAACCGCCGAGAACCCGGCCGCTGCGCCCGGTCGTGCCGCCAACATGCCGGCGTCCGCCGCCACCGCAGCCACGCCCGCCAACCCGGCGACGCCTGCCACGACGGCACCAGGCACAGCCGTCACGCCAGCGGCCTCGGCCGGTGCCGCCGCCGATGCAGCCGCTGCCGCTGCCGCGGCTGCCGGTGCCCGCGCCCCCGCCGCGACTGCCGGTGCCGCTGGCGCCGCCGCCCAGGCTGGCGGCGCGCTCCCGGCCGAAGCGGTCAAACCGCAAAGCCTGGCCGCCAGCTTGCTCGGCAAGGCGCCGCTGACGCCGTCCAACGAATTGCCCGACCTCGATCCCAACACGCCGCAAACCACGCTGAGCAACACCGCCCGCGTGCTGACCACCGTCCTCAGCACGGCCCAGGGCAGCGCCGGCGCGCAACTGGCGCTGGTCGGCAAGAGCGCGCTGTTCGGCAACGCCGCGCCGGCCGCCGAGCAGCTGGCGCAAAAACTGCAAGACACCATCTCGCAAAGCGGCCTGTTCTACGAGTCGCATGTCACCGAATGGGTCAAGGGTGAGCGCACCCTGCCCGAGCTGATGCGCGAGCCGCAGATGCAGCGCATGCTGCAAGGCGGCGAAAGCGCCGCCCGCGCCGCCGCCAGCGGTCCCGACCTGAGCGCCGCCCAACTGATCAACCAGCAACTGCACACCCACGAGCAAGGCCGGGTGCAATGGAACGGCGAGGCGTGGCCTGGCCAGCACATGCAATGGGAAATCCGCCGCGAACAGCGCGAAGGCCGCCAGGACGAGGGCAACGGCGCCGACGGCGAACCGGAACAGATCTGGCGCAGCGGCGTGCGCTTCCGCTTCCCGATGCTGGGCGCGGTGTCGGCGGCGGTGACCTTGGTCGGCGGCCAGGTGCATATCCAGGTACAAGCCGACGACGGCGACACCGCCGACACCCTGCGCGCCTACGCCGGCCGGCTGGAGCAGGCGATGGCGGCGGCCGGCGCACCGCTGTCCTCGCTGACCATAGCCCAGGAAACGCCATGACCGACAACCTGCCGCGCCGCCCGCTGCAGCAGGCGGTGGCCCTGACCTATGAGAACGGCGCGCCGGCGCCCAAGGTGGTGGCCAAGGGCCGCGGACTGGTGGCCGAGCAGATCATCAGCGTCGCGCTGGAGGCCGGCGTGTTCATCCACGAGTCCAAGGAGCTTGTATCTCTGCTCATGGATGTAGATCTAGATCAACAAATTCCACCGACGCTCTATAGGACGATTGCGGAACTATTAGCGTGGCTATATCATATTGAATCAGCGCAAAAGTCTGGCTTGCCACTTCCGGCCGCGCCGGACAGCGGCATCCCCCTTACGGAAATTTGACGCCCGATGTACCCACACTTTCAGGATGCGGAATTGGAAAACTGGCACGATTTTGAAGTCGAATCACGGAAGGAGATCATCTCCTTGCTGCGCGGTATCGGCGAAAAGAATCAGCTGATCCGCATGCTGATCCATGGCGAGTCCGACGTCTGCGTGACCTCGATCCTGGACGTGGACGAGCAGCACAACGCCGTCTACCTCGATTGCTCGATCGACCGCGAGCAGAACAAGCGCATCCTGGCCTCGCGCCGGCTGTCGTTCGAGACCACGCTGGACAAGGTGCGCATCCTGTTTGGCGCCGAGCGCATCGAAACGGCCAGCTTCGAAGGCAATCCGGCGTTCAAGATCGTCGTGCCGCCGACGCTGATCCGCCTGCAACGGCGCGAGTACTACCGGATTTCGACGCCGGTGACCAATCCGGTGCGGGTGCTGATCCCGCTGCCGGAAGAACTGGGCGGCAGCACCACCTTCCCGCTGGCCGACATCAGCTGCGGCGGCATCGCCATCCTGGACAACAAGATGATCCTGGGCGACGCCATCGGCCGCAACTACCTCGATTGCAAGATCGACTTGCCGGAAGTGGGCCAGGTGGCGACCTCGCTACAGATCCGCAACTCGCTGGACCTGACGCTGCTCAACAACAAAACCAACCGCCGTCTGGGCTGCGAATTCGTCAACATCTCGCGCGGCATGCTGTCCTACGTGCAGCGCTACATCACCAAGCTGGAACGCGAGCGCAACGCCCGCATCGCCGGCCTGATGTAAGCCCCCCCCCTTCTTCCCTCCCGGTATTCCCTGGCGCGCGAACGCAAGCGCCGCCTGCGCCTGCGCGGCGGCGTCGCGCCATCCTCCGTCCCGCTGTACAGATGGTTAATTTTATTAATATTGCAACCATAATGGTCAATATTTTAATATAATTAATATGTATTATTCGGCATCAAAATACTTCCGCCACTTCCCAAGGATTACCATGCGCAAATTACTGCTGCTCGCCGCCGTCGCCGCCACCTTCGCCGCCCCGGCATTCGCCGCCGCCCCGAAATATAAGTCCGTCGTCATCGGCGGCGACAATACCCAAGGCGTCGCGTTGAACAACGTCGGACACGTCGTCTTCAACACCAAGCCGTGGACGTCAACCGGCGTCGCCACGTTGTTCAACGGCAGCCAGACCACCGCGCTGGGCACCCTGGGCAGCGCTTACTCCACCGCCACCGCGCTCAACAATCTGGACCAGGTGGTGGGCTATGTCGGTACCGGCATCAACGGCGCCGCGCACGCTTTCCTCTACAAGAATGGCGCCATGTCCGACCTGGGCACGCTGGGCGGCAAGACCAGCCAGGCGACCGGCATCAACGACAGCGGCACAGTGGTCGGCACGTCTCGCAACAGCAGCAACATCGACCGCGCCTTTGCCTACACCCAGGCGGGCGGCATGAAGGATCTCGGCACGCTGGGCGGCGCCAGCAGTTCGGTTACCGGCATCAACGCCAACGGCGATATTATCGGCTACTCGGATACCGCGAGCGGCTCCCGCCATCCTTTCATGTACAGCAACGGCGTGATGACCGACCTGAGCGCCGCCATGGGCCTGGGGACGGTGGTGACGGAGCAGGGGTTTATCGAGGAGACCAGCATCGGCGAGTTGAAGTTCACCCACAGTGGCGCGATCGTCGGCTACCAGCGCGTCACCCTCACGGATTCGACGGGCTTTCCGCTGGTTTCCGACGATTACGGCTATGTTTTCAGCAATAACCAACTGCAGTACACCGGCACCACCATCACCACCGATATCAACGCCCGTGGCACCGAGATCAATAATCCGTACTTCGGCGACTCGTATTCGGTCATCAACGGCGTTCGCTACAGCATGAATGAGCTGGTGGGCAACGTGCGGCCTGGCCCCGGCATCAACCTCGGCGGCGCCTCGGCCGTGAATGACGGCAACCAGTTCATGGCGCGGGGCTGGGGTAACAACGGCCGCAACTACACTATTCTGTTGAGCCCGGTTCCGGAACCGGAAGCGTTTGCCATGCTGCTGGCCGGCATGGCGCTGGTCGGCGTGGCGGCCCGGCGCAAGGCCCGCAGCGCCGCCTAAGGCGCTGCGACAGCATCACCCCGGGGTCAAGTCTGACATTCGGACACGAGCTCTGCCGTAGCGGCTGTTACGGCAGAGCTCGTGTCCGAATGTCAGACTTGACCCTGGGTCTTATACTTGCATGTTCATGATGTCGTGGTAGGCCGACACCAGCTTGTTGCGCACCTGGATGCTGGCCTGGAAGTTGATGCTGGCCTTCTGCATCGAAATCATCATGTCCGACAGGCTGACGCTGTCGTCCCCCATCGCGAATTTCTGGCCCATCTCGTCGGCCTTCACCTGGCTGGTGTTGACGCCGTCCAGCGCGTTCTTCAACGCGTCGGAAAACTCCACCCTGGTCGCCGCCGGCGCCTCGGTCTTGATCACCGGCGGCGTCAGCCCCGGACGCGTGGCGTGCGCCTTCAACTGGGCGATCATGGCCTGGATCTGGCTGCCGTCGATTCCACCTGTCTTCATTTCACTCTCCATCTTGTTGCTGCCGTGGAACAAATTCCCACGTCATAGCCGAGCGCGGCGTTACAATACGGCACGGCGCTCTCAGTGCTGCCAGAATACCAAGAGCCAGGCCAGTCCCCATGGCCGAGCAGGACCGTAAACGGCGCTCTGTTTGGCCGATTGATTTGCCCGCAATCAGGCGATAATGGCTCATCCTCTCTAGAACCTCGCACCGGAAAACTATCATCATGGCCGTAGCCGACACTATCGACAACGACACAGCAGCCGACGCCGCGGATGACGGAGCCGAGAAACTGCCCTTCATCCAGACGCCGATGGGCCGCAACTTCCTGCGCGCGGCCGGCGCGGCGGCCATCGTCGCCATCCTGCTCGGCCTGTGGCTGTGGAACAAGCCGCCCGATTACGGCGTGCTGTTCTCCAACTTCACCGACCGCGACGGCGGCGCCATCACGGCCGAACTGGACAAGCTCAACGTCAAGCACAAGTTTTCCGAGAACGGCACCGCGATCCTGGTGCCGACCGAGCAGGTGCACGATATCCGCCTGAAACTGGCGGCCCAGGGCTTGCCCAAGGGCGGCAACGTCGGCTTCGAGTTGATGGAAAACCAGAAGCTGGGCGTGTCCCAGTTCTTGGAACAGGTCAACTACCAGCGCGCGCTGGAAGGCGAACTGGCGCGTTCGATCCAGTCGCTGGCGGCGATCGAGAACGCCCGCGTCCACCTGGCGCTGCCGAAGCCGTCCGTGTTCGTGCGCGACCAGCAAAAACCGACCGCCTCGGTGATCGTCACCCTGCACCCGAACCGCCAGCTCGATCCGGCCCAGACCGCCGCCATCGTGCACCTGGTCGCCTCCAGCGTGCCGGAACTGCTGCCGGCCAATGTCAGCGTCATCGACCAGGCCGGCAACCTGATTTCCGACCAGAGCAAGAACGGCAGCGCCGGCCTCAACGCCAAGAACATGGACGAGACCCAGCTCAAGTATGTCAAGGACATGCAGCTGCAGGTCATCAAGCAGGTCGAGTCGATCATCATCCCCATCGTCGGCGAAGGCAATGTGCGCGCCGAAGCCACCGCCGACGTCGACTTTTCCCAGATCGAGCAGGCGGCCGAAACCTACAAGCCGAACTCGCCGCCGGCCGCCTCCGCCATCCGCAGCCAGCAGAGCAGCGAAACCAACGGCAACAACGGCAACAACAATCCGGGCGGCATCCCGGGCGCGCTGTCGAACCAGCCGCCGGGCACCGCCACCGCGCCGCTGACCCAGACCGCCGGTTCGCCGACCGCCACCGCGCCGGCGCCGGGCACGCCGCCGGGCGCCGCCGCCGCCACCACGGCCACCGGCCCCAACCACAAGGAATCGACCACCAACTACGAGGTCGACAAGACCGTGCGCTACGAGCAGCGCGGCATGGGCGGCCTGCGCCGCATGACGGTGGCGGTGGTGGTCAATTACAAACGCATCGTCGCCAAGGATGGCAAAGTCACCATCAAGGCCTATACTCCTGAAGAGATGGCCAAGATCAACGACCTGGTCAAGCAGGCCATGGGCTTCAACCAGGACCGCGGCGACGCCGTCAGCGTGGCCAATTCGCCGTTCGACGGCGTCGACAAGCCGTTCGAACCGCCGCCGGAATGGTGGCGCGATCCGGCCAACTTGCCGATGGCCAAGGATCTGGCGAAGTTCCTGATCACCGCGCTGATCTTGCTGTACATCGTGCTGCGCATCGTCAAGCCGATGATGCGTCCGGTGTTCAAGAAGATCGACGAGATCAACGCGCCGGAGCCGGAACCGGAAGAGCCGGAGGAAGTGGTCGAGGAAGGCCCGGACGAGGCCCTCATCGCCGAAGAAGAACTGCGCAAGATGGAAGAAAACACCGTGCGCTCCTACCGCGAAAACCTGGCCATGGCCAAGAAACTGGCGACCGAGGATCCGCGCATCGTCGCCAACGTGATCAAAGAATGGATAGGCGCAAATGACTGAGAATACCGGACTGCAAAAGGCCGCCATCCTGATGCTGGCCATGGGCGAGAGCGAGGCCGCCGAGGTGATGAAGTTCCTCGGCCCGCGCGAAGTGCTCAAGCTGGGCGCCGCCATGGCGACCATGAAGAACGTGCCGCACGAGGAAGTGGTGGGCACCTTGGACAACTTCCGCGACATGGTCGCGGCCGCCTCCACCGTGGGCCTGGATTCGGACGAGTACATCCGCCAGGTGCTGACCAAGGCGCTGGGCGACGACAAGGCCTCGGTGCTGCTGTCGCGCATCCTGGGCGGCAAGGACGCGTCCGGCATCGAATCGCTGAAGTGGATGGATTCGCAATCCGTGGCCGAGCTGATCCGCAACGAACACCCGCAGATCATCGCCACCATCCTGGTCCACCTGGAGCGCGACCAGGCTTGCGAAATCCTCGGCCACTTCACCGACCGCCTGCGCAACGACGTGGTGCTGCGCATCGCCACCCTGGACGGCGTGCAGCCGGCCGCGCTGCGCGAACTGAACGACGTGCTCACCAAGCTGTTGTCGGGCAACGAGAACATCAAGAAATCGTCGCTGGGCGGCGTGCGCGCGGCGGCCGAGATCCTCAACTTCATGTCGGGCGAGCAGGAAGGCTCGGTGATGGACAACATCAAGAACTACGACAACGACATGGCGCAGAAGATCATGGACGAGATGTTCGTGTTCGACAACCTGATCGACATCGACGACCGCGGCATCCAGTTGCTGCTGCGCGAAGTGCAGTCGGAAATGCTGATCATCGCCCTGAAGGGCGCGTCGCAGGAGCTGCGCGACAAGATCTTCAAGAACATGTCGGCGCGGGCGTCGGAAATGATGCGCGAGGACCTGGAGTCGAAAGGCCCGGTGCGCCTGTCCGAAGTCGAAACCCAGCAGAAGCAGATCCTGCAAATCGTCCGCCGCCTGGCCGACGAAGGCCAGATCGTGCTCGGCGGCAAAGGTGAGGATTCCTTCGTCTAATGTCTCTGCTACCAAAAGAACAGCAATCGGCCTTCCAGCGCTGGGAGATGACCTCGTTTGGCGACGAGCGTCCGCGGGTGATCGCGCAGCGCGAAGCCGAGCAGCGCCAGCGCGACGCCGAACAGGCCCAGCTGGACGCCGAGCAGCGCGTGCAGGATGCGCTGCAGGAACAGCAGGAGGCGCTGGAGATGGGCCCGCCGCTGCCGCCGCCGCTGGACTACCCCACCGTTGAGGAGCTCGAAGCGATCCGCGAGCAAGCCCGCCAGGACGGCTACGACGAAGGCCACGCGGCCGGCCACGCCGACGCCATCGAGGCCGGCAGGCTGGTCGCGGCCGAGCAGCTGGAGCACCTGCGCAGCCTGGCCGCCAGCTTCACCACCGCGCTGCAGGAGGCCGACCAGCTGATCGCCAGCGACGTGCTGGAACTGGCCCTGCAACTGGCCAAGGGCATGCTGAAGAACGCGCTGCAGGTCAAGCCCGAGCTGATCCTGCCGATCGTGCGCGAAGCCATCGAATACCTGCCGGTGCTGCAACAGCCGGCGCTGCTGGTGCTGCATCCGGACGACGCCGCCGTGGTGCGCGGCGGCATCGGCGAAGAGCTCGACAAGGGCGGCTGGCGCGTGGTCGAAGACCCGCAGGTCGGCCGCGGCGGCTGCAAGGTCGATACCGCCAGCAACCAGATCGACGCCACCGCCGCCGCCCGCTGGCAGCGCCTGAGCCACGCGCTCGGCAAAGAAGTGGACTGGCTGGCCTGACATGGACGCCGTCGCCCCTCCCGCCGCCGCCCCCGCCAGCCCGCACGCCGGCCGCTGGAAATCCTATTTGCACGATTGCGGCGCGCTGGTCGGCTTTGTCGAGCCGATGCAGGTGTCCGGCCGCGTCACCCGCGTGGCCGGCCTGGTGATGGAAGCGGTCGGCCTGCGGCTGGCCGTGGGCGCCGCCTGCACCGTGCCGCTGCCGTCCGGCGGCAAGATCGAGGCCGAAGTGGTCGGCTTCGAAGGCGACAAGCTGTTCCTGATGCCGCAAAGCGATGTCGAAGGCGTGGTGCCGGGCACCCGGGTGTTCCCGGTCGAGCCGGCCATTCCCCGGCCCGGCAGCGTCACCCATCCGCGCCGCCGCCCCAGCGACCGCGCGCGCCACCTGCCGGTCGGCCCCGAGCTGCTGGGCCGCGTGCTGGACGGCGCCGGCCGCCCGCTCGACAGCCTCGGCCCGTTGAACGCCTCCGACAGCGCGCCGATCAACACCCGCCCCGCCAACCCGCTGGGCCGGGCGCCGATCACCGAAACGCTGGACGTCGGCGTGCGCTCGATCAACGCCATGCTGACCGTCGGCCGCGGCCAGCGCATGGGCCTGTTCGCCGGCTCGGGCGTCGGCAAGTCGGTGCTGCTGGGCATGATGGCGCGCTACACCGAGGCCGACGTCATCGTGGTCGGCCTGATCGGCGAACGGGGCCGCGAAGTCAAGGAATTCATCGAGCAGATCCTGGGCGAGGAAGGCCTGGCCCGTTCCGTCGTCGTGGCGGCCCCGGCCGACACGCCGCCGCTGATGCGCCTGCAGGGCGCGGCCTACGCCACCGCGATCGCCGAGCACTTCCGCGACCAGGGCCAGAACGTGCTGCTGATCATGGATTCGCTGACCCGCTACGCCATGGCGCAACGCGAGATCGCGCTGGCCATCGGCGAACCGCCGGCCACCAAGGGTTATCCGCCGTCGGTGTTCGCCAAGCTGCCGATCCTGGTGGAACGCGCCGGCAACGGCGAGATGGGCGGCGGCTCGATCACCGCCTTCTACACCGTGCTGACCGAGGGCGACGACCAGCAGGATCCGATCGCCGACTCGGCGCGCGCCATCCTCGACGGCCACATCGTGCTCAACCGCCGCCTGGCGGAAGCCGGCCACTACCCCGCGATCGACATCGAACAGTCGATCAGCCGGGCCATGCACTCGATCACCTCGCCCGAGCACCAGAGCCGCTCGCGCCACCTGAAGCAGCTGTTCTCGCGCTACGAGCGCAGCCGCGACCTGATCAGCGTCGGCGCCTATGCGCCGGGCAGCGATCCGGTGCTCGACCAGGCCATCCAGTTGCACGACCGGATCGAGAATTTCCTCCAGCAACAAATCAGCGAACGGGTGACCATGGGCGAGAGCTTGGCCCAACTTACCTCTCTATTCGACTGATGGCCGCCGACAACAGCCACCTATAATTGACCCACCATGGCTTCCAAAGCGCAACTTGAAACACTGATGGACCTGGCGCGCCGGGAGTCCGACGATGCCGCCAAGCGGCTCGGCGTTGCGCTCAAGGCGGTCGACGACGCCAGGCAAAAACACCAGATGCTGGTCGGCTATCGCGACGAGTATGCGCAACGCTTCGAAGCGGCGCAGGCGGCCGGCATCACGCCCATGGCTTACCGCAATTTCCAGGCCTTCATGGAGAAGCTGGACGTGGCGGTCAAGGGCCAGCTGGACCTGATCAAGCACGCGGAATACCGCGGCGAGCAGGAAAAGGCCGCCTGGCAGGCCAGCGAACGCAAGCGCATGTCCTACTCCACCCTGAACGACCGGGCGGCGGCCGACGCGCTCAAGCTGGAAAACAAGCGCGACCAGAAGCAGATGGACGAACACGCAGCACGGCAGGCCTACTACAAACGCTGACCTATTTAGACCCAACCAACCGACACGGCGCCATCATGCAAACCCAGAATCTCCAAATTCCTACCCTGACCGCCAACCCAGCGGCGGCGCCCAAGGTGAACCTGAATCTGCATGCCGGCGGCGCCGACCACGCCTTCCAGCGCGCGCTGTCGCGCGAGATGGACCAGCGCCAGGCCAACGCCGGCGGCAACGCCAAGCTCGGCGCCAAGGCGCCCGAGCGCCCGGCCGCCTCGCGCCCGTCCGCGCCCAAGCAGGCGGAGCAAGCCAAGCCGGCCCAGCCGCAAAACCAGCCGGCCGACGCGGCCGACAACCGCCAGGCCGTCGCCAGCAACGCTGCCCCGGCCGCGCCCGCCGCGCCGGCGCCGGCCAGGAGCGCCGCCAAGGACAGCGGCGCCAGCGCCGACGACAGCGCCGCTAGCGCCGCCAGCGACGCCCAGGCCGCCGCCCAGGCCGATCCGGTGGCCGACATGCTGGCCCTGGTGGCCGCCTTCAACCAGCCGGCAACGCCGACGGCCGTGCCGGTCGCCAGCGCGACCGATAGCTCGGCAGCCAACGCCAGCGCGACGATCGCCACCAGCGCCATGAGTGCCGCCGATCTGGCCGCCCAGGCCGCGGCGGCCGCCTCTGCTGCTGCTGCCGCCGCCGCCGCGACCGCCGCCGCCGCTGCCGGCGCCACCGACGAAGCCAGCACCGCGGTGGACGCCAGCGCCAGCGCCACCCTGCCCGCCGCCACGCTGGAGGCCGACACGCTGGCCCCCGACACCGCGAAAACCGCCCAGGGCGGCGCCAACGCCCATGCCGCCGCCGATTTCAAGGCCGCCCTGACGAAAGCCGGCTCGGCCGTTCAAACCGCCACCGACGCGGCCGCCGTCGCCGCCGCAGCCGCCGCAAAAGCCGCCTCCGCCGCCAGCACCACGGCCGCCGCCGTCGTTGCCGCCAGTCCCGCCCCGGCCAAGCCGGTCGCGGCCGACAGCAAGCCGGTCAGCGCCATCCCCGACGGCCCGGTCATCGACACCCTGTCCGACACCACCGACGCCGCGCCGGCCGCAGCGGCCGAACCGGCCGCGCCGATCAAGGCCGGCCCCGGCATGGAACAGCCGGACAACCTGGCGCGCGCCACGCCACGCCAGGCCGATCCGCTGCAACCCGTCTTCACCGGCAAGACCAGCCAGCCGACCGAAGCGGCGCCGGCGCTGACGGAAGCCGCCCCGGCCATCACGATCGCGCCGAGCGCGCAAGCGGCGCTGGAAGCGGCCAAGACCGCCGTCAGCGCCGTGCCGACGGACAAGCTCAGCAGTCGTGTCGGCACCCAGGCCTGGGACCAGCAACTGGGGCAGAAGATCATCTTCATGGCCGCCGGCGGCGAACAAAGCGCCACCATGGAACTGAATCCGCCCGACCTCGGCCCGCTGCAGGTGGTGTTGAGCATCAACAAGGACCAGGCCACCGCCGCCTTCAGCTCGGCCCAGCCGGAAGTGCGCCAGGCGCTGGAGGCGGCCATGCCCAAGCTGCGCGAAATGATGAGCGAAGCCGGCATCCAGCTGGGCAACGCCACCGTCTCGGCCGGCATGTCCAACCAGAACAACGGTTTTAACCAGCAGGCCGGCTCGGCCCAAGGCGGCGGCCACCGTTCCGGCGCCGGCTTCGGCGGCGACGGCGGCGGCGTCAGCGAGGCGCCGCGCAGCGCGCCGCCGGCGCGCCG
>NZ_JBXALQ010000032.1:0-28862 GCF_058799615.1 Duganella sp. GW822-FHT06D06 | reverse complement strand
CGCTTCGCGGCGGTACTGGCACAGCAGGGCGTCAACGTGATGTGGCTGACGGTTGGTTTGTTCAACCAATATGCCGGCGCGCTGGCGGCTTATCTGCCGCAGCTGCGCTACCTGGTTGTGGGCGGCGACGCCCTCGATCCGCAGGTGATCGGGAAAGTGCTGCGCGAGAACGCGCCGCACAACCTGCTCAACGGCTACGGTCCGACCGAAACGACCACCTTCGCACTGACCTACCGGGTCGGCGAGGTGGTGGCGGGGCGCAGCATTCCGCTGGGCCGTCCGATCGGTAACACCCAGGTGTATATCCTCGACCAGCAGTTGCAACCGGTACCGATCGGTGCGACGGGCGAGCTGTACATCGGTGGCGCGGGTGTCGCGCGCGGCTACCTGAACCTTCCTGAGCTGACGGCGGAGCGCTTCCTGAGCGATCCGTTCAGCGCGGACGCGGATGCCCGCATGTACAAGACGGGCGATCTGGGCCGCCATCTGGCGGACGGCAATATCGAGTACCTGGGCCGCAACGACTTCCAGGTCAAGATCCGCGGCTTCCGTATCGAGCTGGGCGAGATCGAGGCGCGCCTGGCGCGCATCGACAGCGTGCGCGAGGCGGTGGTGCTGGCGCGTGAAGACCAGGCTGGCGGCAAGCGCCTGGTAGCGTACGTGGTGGCACGCGACGGCTACACGCCGGACGCGGCGGAGCTGCGCGCGGCGCTGGCAAGCGAGCTGGCCGATTACATGGTGCCATCGGCATTCGTGCTGCTTGGCGCCCTGCCATTGACGGCGAACGGCAAGCTGGACCGCAAGGCCTTGCCGGCGCCGGACAGCGACGCCTATGCGCGGCGCGAATATGAAGCGCCGCAAGGCGAAATCGAGGAAGCGCTGGCGGCGATCTGGTCGCGCGTGCTGCAACGCGAAACCATCGGTCGTCATGACAACTTCTTCGAGCTGGGCGGTCATTCATTACTGGCGGTCAGCCTGATCGAAGGCATGCGCCAGGCTGGTTTGCAGGCCGACGTGCGAGCGCTGTTCAGCACCCCAAGCATCGCCCAACTGGCGGCTGCCGTGGGACAAGGCGGGCACGATGTAGTGGTGCCAGAGAACGGCATCGTGGACGGTTGCGAGCACATCACCCCATCGATGCTGCCATTGATCGACCTGACGCAAGAGCAGATCGACCGCGTGGCGGCCCAGGTTCCGGGCGGCGCGGCCAACATCCAGGATATCTATCCGTTGGCTCCGCTGCAGGAAGGCATTTTGTTCCATCACTTGATGAGCCAGAATGGCGATGCGTACCTGCTGCCTAGC
This sequence comes from Duganella sp. GW822-FHT06D06, assembly GCF_058799615.1. Taxonomy (NCBI): domain Bacteria; kingdom Pseudomonadati; phylum Pseudomonadota; class Betaproteobacteria; order Burkholderiales; family Oxalobacteraceae; genus Duganella; species Duganella sp. GW822-FHT06D06. The sequence continues at coordinate 27,557 of NZ_JBXALQ010000032.1, read as the reverse complement.
CTGATCAGTTTCGACAGCCGCGAACGTCTCGACGGTTTCCTGACGGCTTTGCAGACGGTGATTTCACGCCACGACATCCTGCGCACGGCCGTGCTGTGGGAAGGCTTGGAGTCCGCCTTGCAAGTGGTCTGGCGCCAGGCGCCGCTGCAGGTGGAGCAGGTTGTGGTGGACGACGGCGACGTCGGCGAACAGCTGTCGGAGCGTTACGATCCACGCCACTACCGGATCGACGTGCGTGAAGCGCCGCTGATGCGCGGCTTCTACGCGCACGATCCTGTGCAGGGACGCTGGCTGCTGCAGATCCTCGCCCACCACCTGGCGATCGACCACACGACGATGGAAATCCTGATCGGCGAAATCCAGGCGACGCTGCAAGGCGAAGCCCTGGCGCCGGCACTGCCATTCCGCAACTATGTGGCACAGGCACGACTGGGCGTATCGCAGGAAGAACACGAAGTCTTCTTCCGTGAAATGCTGGCAGACATCGACGAAACGACGGCGCCATTTGGCCTGCTCGACGTGCAGGGCGACGGCACTCTGATCGGCGAAGCGCGGCGCGACGTCGAGCCAGAGCTGGCGGCGCGTATCCGTGAACAGGCGCGCGGCTTGGGCGTGAGCGCGGCCTCCGTGCTGCACCTGGCTTGGGCGCAGGTATTGTCGAAAGCATCGGGCCGCGAAGCGGTGGTGTTCGGCACGGTGCTGTTCGGCCGTATGCAGGGCGGTGCCGGTGCGGACCGTACACTGGGCATGTTCATCAACACGTTGCCGGTAAGGCTGGACGTGGGCGTGCAATCGGTGCGCGCGAGCTTGCTGTCGACCCATGCACGATTGATGGGATTGATGCGGCACGAACACGCCTCGCTGGCGTTGGCCCAGCGCTGCAGCGGCGTGGCGGCGCCGGCGCCGTTGTTCTCGGCGCTGTTCAACTTCCGTCATTCGGCGCAGGACGAGGCGAACAGCGCGGGCGGCCACAACGCTGTCTGGGACGGCATGGAAGTGCTGTCCGGCGAAGAACGCACCAACTATCCGCTGACGATGTCGGTGGACGACCTCGGTACGGGCTTCCAGCTGACGGCGCTAGTGAGCGCCGGCGTGGACGCGGAGCGCATCTGTGCCTATCTGCACACCGCGCTGGAGCAGCTGGTGACCGCATTGGAAAACGCACCGGAGACCGCGACGCACACGCTGGGCGTGCTGCCGGCCGCCGAGCGCGAGCAGGTGCTGGTCGGATGGAACGACACCCAACTGGCCTACCCGCAAGATAGCGCGATGCACGAGCTGTTCGAGCAGCAGGTTGCGGCCACGCCGGATGCGGTGGCGCTGGTGTTTAACGAACAGGAACTGAGTTACGCGGAACTGAACACCCGGGCGAACCGTTTGGCGCGCCATCTGCGCGGCCTGGGCGTCGGCCCCGATGTGCGGGTTGCGCTGTGTGTCGAACGCAGCGTGGAGATGATCGTCGCACTGCTGGCCACGCTCAAGGCGGGCGGCGCCTATGTGCCGATGGACCCGGCCTATCCGGCCGAACGTCTGGCGTATGTGCTGGCTGACAGTGCGCCGGCGGCGATCCTGGCCCATGGTCCGACTTCCGGCCTGGTCGCCACGCTGGCGACGGACGGCTGTCCGGTCGTGGACCTGGGCGCGCAGGAAGCATGGAGCGCGCAATCGCCAGCCGATCTGGACGCGGCCGAAACCGGCCTGCAACCAGAACACCTGGCCTACATCATCTACACCTCCGGCTCGACCGGCGAACCGAAGGGGGTGATGCTCACGCATCGCAACGCGGTCAACTTCATCCATTGGGCGGGTACGGCGTTCAGCGTGGAAGCATTGCAGCGCACGCTGTTCTCGACCTCGCTCAATTTCGACCTTGCGGTCTATGAATGCTTTGTGCCGCTGTCGTGCGGCGCCAGCATTACGCTGGTGGGCAACGCCTTGAGCCTGCTGCAACAGCCGGCCGACGTGACGCTGATTAATACCGTGCCGTCTGCCATTGATGCGCTGGCCAACGCCGGCGCGGTGCCGGCGACCGTGCGCACGATCAACCTGGCCGGCGAGGCGTTGAAACGCAGCCTGGTCGAGAAACTGTTCGCCAGCACCGACGTGGAGACGGTGTGCAATCTGTACGGTCCGTCGGAGACGACGACCTACTCGACCTGGGTGGCGATGCCACGGGCGCAAGGTTTCGTGCCGCATATCGGTCGTCCGGTGGCCAATACCCAGGTGTATATCCTGGATGGCCAACTGCAACCGGTGCCGATCGGTGTGATCGGCGAGCTGTACATCGGTGGCGCGGGCGTCGCACGCGGCTACCTGAACCGTCCGGAGCTGACGGCGGAGCGCTTCCTGCGCGACCCGTTCAGCCAGGATGGCCGCATGTACAAGACGGGCGATCTGGGCCGCCATCTGGCGGACGGCAATATCGAGTACCTGGGCCGCAACGACTTCCAGGTCAAGATCCGCGGCTTCCGTATCGAACTGGGCGAGATCGAGGCACGCCTGGCGCGCATCGAGAGCGTGCGCGAGGCGGTGGTGCTGGCGCGCGAAGACCAGCCGGGCGACAAGCGCCTGGTGGCGTACGTGGTGGCACGCGATGGCTACACGCCGGACGCGGCCGAACTGCGTGCGGCATTGGCAAGCGAAGTGGCCGATTACATGGTGCCGTCGGCCTTCGTGCTGCTGGCGGCGCTGCCGCTGACGCCAAACGGCAAGCTGGACCGCAAGGCCCTGCCGGCGCCGGAAGGCGATGCCTATATCCAGCGCGGCTACGAAGCGCCGCAAGGCGAAACCGAGGAAGCGCTGGCGGCCATCTGGTCGCAGGTGCTGCAGCGTGAGCAGATCGGCCGTCACGACAACTTCTTCGAGCTGGGCGGCCATTCGCTGATGGCGGTGCAAGTGCTGTCCCGCATACGCCACAGCCTCCAGGTTGAGGTAACGCTGGGCGAGTTGTTCAGCCAGCCAAATCTGGCCGCGTTTGCGCAGGTGATCAGCCAGTCCGGTCAGTCCGTATCCTCGCCGATTACATTGGCGGACCGCAATGCGCCGCTTGCGCTGTCGTTCGCGCAGCAGCGGCTGTGGTTCCTGGCGCAAATGGAAGGCGTGAGCGAGACCTACCACATCACTGGCGGCGTCCAGCTGAACGGCGACCTGAACCGCGCAGCCCTGGTCGCGACCTTGAACCGGGTGGTGGCGCGTCACGAAGCGCTGCGTACCACGTTCGCCAAAGTCGATGGACAGGTGGTGCAGTTGATCACCGATGAGAACATCGGTTTTGCGTTGCAAGAACTGGATCTGCAGGATGGCGGAGACGTGCCGGGCGCACTGGCGCAGCAAGCCGACGCGCCGTTCGATCTGGAACGCGGTCCGTTGATCCGGGGCGCTTTGATCAAATTGTCGGCACAGGAGCACCTGCTGTTTGTCGCCATGCACCACATCATTTCCGACGGCTGGTCGATGGGTGTATTGCTCAACGAAGTAAGCGCCCTGTACGGCGCCTACTGCGAAGAAGGCAGCGACGTCACGCTCGATCCGCTGCCGGCCCTGCCGATCCAGTATCCCGACTATGCCAGCTGGCAGCGCCAGTGGCTGGCCGGCGAGCGTCAGCAGCATCAGGCGGCGTACTGGAAAGAGGCGCTGGCGGGCATTCCCGCCATGCTGGAATTGCCGAACGACCGTCCTCGCCCATCCGTGCAAAGCTACGCGGGCGCCAATCTGGACATGGAACTGGACGCCGCGTTGACGGCGCAACTGAAAGCGCTGAGCCAACGCCACGGCGTGACGCTGTACATGCTGTTGCTGGGCAGCTGGGCCGCGCTGTTGTCGCGCTTGTCCGGCCAAGACGATGTGGTGATCGGCAGCCCTATCGCCGGGCGCAACCGGGCCGAGACGGAAAAACTGATCGGCTTCTTCGTCAATACCCAGGCGCTGCGCTTCGAGCTGTCGCCCGAGCTGACGGTGGAAGGATTGCTGCAGCAAAGCAAACAGCAGGTGCTGGGTGCGCAGCAACATCAGGATATGCCTTTCGAACAGATCGTCGAGATCGTGCAGCCGCCGCGCAGCATGGCGCATGCGCCGATCTTCCAGGTCATGTTCTCCTGGCAAAATACGCCGGAGGGCACGCTGGAGATGCCTGGTCTGGCGTTGTCTCAACTCCCGGCGCAGGAAGGCAGCCTCGCCAAGTTCGATTTGACGCTGGGATTGCAGGAAGCCGGCGGCCGGATTGTGGGCGGACTGGAATATGCAACGGCGTTGTTCGATCGTGCGACGATGCAGCGGCATGTCGACTACTGGCGCAGCCTGCTCACCGCGATGGTCGCCGACGAACAGCAGACCCTCGTCAGCCTGCCGTTGCTGTCCAAGGCGGAACGCGAACAAGTTCTGCTGGGATGGAATGACACCCGCGTCGAGTATGCGCAACAAGGCTGCATCCACGAGCTGTTCGAACAGCAAGCCGCGGCCACGCCGGACGCGGTGGCGCTGGTGTTCGAAGACCAGCAAGTGAGTTATGCGGAACTGAACGCCCAGGCGAACCGCCTGGCGCGCCATCTGCGCGGACTGGGCATTGGCCCCGACGTGCGCGTCGCGCTGTGCCTGGAGCGCAGCGTGGCGATGGTGGTTGCACTGTTGGCCACGCTCAAGGCGGGCGGGGCCTATGTGCCGCTGGACCCGGCCTATCCGGCCGAACGTCTGGCGTATATGCTGGCCGACAGCGCCCCGGCGGCGCTGCTGGCCCATGGTCCGACTGCGGGGCTGATCGCCTCGCTGGCGGTGGACGTCTGCCCGGTCGTCGACCTGGACGCGCAGGACGAGTGGAAGACCCAATCGGCGGCCGATCTGGACGCGGCCGACACCGGCCTGCTGCCGGATCACCTGGCCTACATCATCTACACCTCGGGCTCGACCGGACAACCGAAAGGCGCGATGAACGAACATCGCGGCGTGGTCAACCGTCTGGTGTGGATGCAGGACGCCTATGGCTTGACGGCGCAGGACCGCGTGTTGCAAAAGACGCCGTTCAGCTTCGACGTGTCGGTGTGGGAATTCTTCTGGCCGCTGATCAGCGGCGCCGGCCTGGTAATGGCGCGTCCGCAGGGACATAAAGACCCGCTCTATCTGAACGAAATTATCCGCGCACAGGGCATCACGACCTTGCACTTCGTGCCGTCGATGTTGCAGGTGTTCCTGGAACACGGCGACGCCGCGCAGTGCGACGGCATCGTGCGGGTAATGTGCAGCGGCGAGGCCTTGCCGGCCGCGCTGGCGCGGCGCTTCCACGCGCTGTTGCCGCAGGCCGAGTTGCACAACCTGTATGGGCCGACCGAGGCGGGCGTCGATGTGACGGCCTGGCAGTGCCGGGCCGACGACCTGCGCGACATCGTGCCGATCGGCCGTCCGATCGCCAACACCCAGGTCTATATCCTGGATGCGCAATTGCAGCCGGTGCCGATGGGCGTGACGGGCGAGTTGTTCCTGGCCGGCGTGCAGGTGGGCCGTGGTTACCTGAACCGTCCGGAGCTGACGGCGGAGCGCTTCCTGCGCGATCCGTTCAGCGCCGAAGCGGACGCCCGCATGTACAAGACGGGCGATCTGGGCCGCCATCTGGCGGACGGCACTATCGAGTACCTGGGCCGTAACGACTTCCAGGTCAAGATCCGCGGCTTCCGTATCGAGCTCGGCGAGATCGAGGCGTGCCTGGCGCGCATCGACAGCGTGCGCGAGGCGGTGGTGCTGGCGCGTGAAGACCAGCCGGGCGACAAGCGCCTGGTGGCGTACGTGGTGGCGCGCGACGGCGACACGCCGGATGCGGCGGCGCTGCGTGCGGCGCTGTCGGTCGAACTGGCCGATTACATGGTGCCGTCGGCCTTCGTGCTGCTTGGCGCCTTGCCATTGACGCCGAACGGCAAGCTGGACCGCAAGGCCTTGCCGGCGCCGGAGGGCGACGCTTACATCCGACGCGGCTACGAGGCGCCGCAAGGCGAGATCGAGGAAGCGCTGGCGGCGATCTGGTCGCGAGTGCTGCGTCGCGAAACCATCGGCCGCCATGATAACTTCTTCGAGCTGGGCGGCCATTCGCTGCTGGCGGTCAGCCTGATCGAAGGCATGCGCCAAGTCGGCTTGAAGGCCGATGTACGGGCGCTGTTCAGCACCCCAAGCATCGCGCAACTGGCGGCGGCGGTGGGACAGGGCGGGCATGAAGTGACGGTGCCGGCGAACGGCATCGTGGACGGATGCGAGTACATCACGCCGGCAATGCTGCCGTTGATCAACCTGACGCAAGAACAGATCGACCGTGTGGCGGCCCAGGTGCCGGGCGGCGCGGCCAACATCCAGGATATCTATCCGTTGGCTCCGCTGCAGGAAGGGATCTTGTTCCATCACCTGATGAGCCAGAACGGCGATGCCTATCTGCTGACTAGCATGATCAGTTTCGACAGCCGCGAGCGGCTCGATGGTTTCCTGACGGCGTTGAAGGCGGTGATTGCACGCCACGACATCCTGCGCACGGCCGTGCTGTGGGAAGGACTGGATTCGCCGCTGCAAGTGGTCTGGCGCCATGCGCCGCTGCAGGTGGAGCAGGTTGAAGTGGACGAGGACGACATCGCCGCACAACTGTCGGAGCGCTACGATCCACGCCATTACCGGATCGACATGCGCGAGGCGCCGCTGATGCGCGGTTTCTACGCGCATGATCCTGTGCAGGGACGCTGGCTGTTGCAGTTCCTGACGCACCACCTGGTGATCGACCGCACGACGCTGGAGATCCTGATGGGCGAAATCCAGGCGACGCTGCAAGGCGAAGCCTTGGTACCGGCGCTGCCGTTCCGCAACTATGTGGCGCAGGCCTTGCTGGGTGTGTCGCAGGCGGAGCATGAGAGCTTCTTCCGTGACATGCTGGGCGACGTCGATGAGACCACGGCACCATTCGGCCTGCTCGACGTGCAAGGCGATGGCAACCTGATCGGCGAGGCGGGGCGCGAAGTCGATGCTGCGCTGGCTGCGCGTATTCGTGAACAGGCACGCAGCCTGGGCGTGAGCGCGGCTTCCGTGCTGCACCTGGCCTGGGCGCAGGTGCTGTCGAAGGCATCGGGCCGCGAAGCGGTGGTGTTCGGCACGGTGCTGTTCGGCCGGATGCAGGGCGGCGCCGGTGCGGACCGTACATTGGGCATGTTCATCAATACGTTGCCGCTGCGGCTGGACGTGGGCGTGCAATCGGTGCGTTCGAGCGTGCTGGCGACCCATGCGCGATTGATGGGGTTGATGCGCCATGAACATGCCTCGCTGGCGTTGGCGCAACGTTGCAGTGGCGTGGCGGCGTCGGCACCGTTGTTCTCGGCGCTGTTCAACTACCGCCATTCGGCGCAGCAGGAGGCGAACGACGACGTCGGACAGACCGCTGGCGGCTGGGACGGCATGGAAATGCTGTTCGCCGACGGGCGCACCAACTATCCGTTGACGATGTCGGTGGACGACTTCGGTACGGGCTTCCAGCTGACGGCGCAAGTGAGCGCCGGCCTGGACGCCGGACGGATCTGCGCCTATCTGCATACCGCGCTGGAGCAACTGGTGACGGCGCTGGAAAGCGCGCCGGAGACCGCGGTGCAAACGCTGACCGTGTTGCCTGCGGTCGAGCGCGAACAGGTGCTGGTGGGCTGGAACGACACGCAACTGAGCTACCCGCACGATAGCGCGATCCACGAGCTGTTCGAACAACAGGCTGCGACCACGCCGGACGCGGTGGCGTTGATATTCGAAGATCAGCAAGTGAGTTACGCTGAATTGAACGCCCAGGCCAACCGCCTGGCCCACCATCTGCGTGACGAAGGCGTGGTCGATGGCGACTACGTGGGCATCGCGCTGGAACGCTCGAGCGCACTGGTGGTCGCGCAGCTGGCGGTGCTGAAGGCGGGCGGTGTCTATGTGCCGCTGGATGCGGTACTGCCGTTGCAGCGTCAGGCACTGATGCTGGCAGACTGCAACGCCAAACTGGTGCTGGGCACGGCAGAGCAGCCGGTGCCGGACAACGTCGCCCTGGTCGATGTGAACGATGTACGCATCGGCGAGCTCAGCGCGGCCAACCGGGCTACAACCGCGAACGGCGGCTCCGTGGCCTATGTCATGTACACCTCGGGGTCGAGCGGAACGCCGAAAGGTGTGGAAGTGCCGCACCGGGCGATCAGCCGCTTGGTCATCAACAACGGCTATCTGGAATTCCTGGCCAGCGACCGGGTTGCCTTCGCGGCCAATCCGGCCTTCGACGCCAGCACCATGGAAGTGTGGGGACCGTTGCTGAACGGCGGCGCCCTGGTGGTGATCGATCAGGCGACGTTGCTCGAACCGGCCCGCTTCGCGGCGATACTGGCACAGCAGGGCGTCAACGTGATGTGGCTGACGGTTGGCCTGTTCAACCAGTACGCCGGCGCGCTGGCGGCGTATCTGCCGCAGCTGCGCTACCTGGTCGTGGGCGGCGACGCGCTCGATCCGCAGGTGATCGGGAAAGTGCTGCGCGAGAACGCGCCGCACAACCTGCTCAATGGTTATGGTCCGACCGAAACGACCACCTTCGCGCTGACCTACCGGGTCGGCGAGGTGGTGGCTGGGCGCAGCATTCCGCTGGGCCGTCCGATCGGCAATACCCAGGTGTATATCCTCGACCAGCAGCTGCAGCCGGTGCCAATCGGCGCCACGGGCGAGCTGTATATCGGCGGCGCGGGTGTTGCGCGCGGCTACCTGAACCTTTCCGAGCTGACGGCGGAGCGCTTCCTGCGCGATCCGTTCAGCGCGGACGCGGATGCCCGCATGTACAAGACGGGCGATCTGGGTCGCCATCTGGCGGACGGCAATATCGAGTACCTGGGCCGCAACGACTTCCAGGTCAAGATCCGCGGCTTCCGTATTGAGTTGGGCGAGATCGAGGCGCGCCTGGCGCGCATCGACAGCGTGCGCGAGGCGGTGGTGCTGGCGCGTGAAGACCAGGTTGGTGGCAAGCGCCTGGTGGCCTACGTGGTGGCGCAGGATGGCCATACGCCGGACGCGGCGGAGCTGCGCGCGGCGTTGTCGGCCGAGCTGGCCGATTACATGGTGCCGTCGGCATTCGTAATGCTTGGCGCCTTGCCATTGACGGCGAACGGCAAGCTGGATCGCAAAGCCCTGCCGGCGCCGGACAGCGACGCCTATGCTCGGCGCGAATATGAAGCGCCGCAAGGCGAAATCGAGGAAGCGCTGGCGGCGATCTGGTCTAAAGTGCTGCATCGTGAAACGATAGGCCGTCACGACAACTTCTTCGAGTTGGGCGGCCATTCGTTGTTGGCGGTCAGCCTGATCGAGGGCATGCGCCAGGCCGGTTTGCAGGCCGATGTGCGAGCCTTGTTCAGCACCCCAAGCATCGCGCAACTGGCGTTGGCGGTGGGGCAAGGCGGTCACGAAGTGGTGGTGCCGGAGAATGGCATTCCTGCTGGTTGCGAGCACATCACTCCATCGATGCTGCCATTGATCGACCTGACGCAGGAACAGATCGACCGTGTGGCGGCCCAGGTACCGGGCGGCGCGGTCAACATCCAGGATATCTATCCGCTGGCCCCGTTGCAGGAAGGGATCTTGTTCCATCACCTGATGAGTCAGAATGGCGACGCCTATTTGCTGCCTAGCCTGATCAGTTTCGACAGCCGCGAACGCCTAGATGGTTTCCTGACGGCGTTGCAGACGGTGATTGCACGCCACGATATCCTGCGCACTGCCGTGCTGTGGGAAGGACTGGATTCGGCTTTGCAAGTGGTCTGGCGCCAGGCGCCGTTGCAGGTCGAACAGGTGGTGGTGGATGAGGGCGACGTCGCCGCGCAGTTGGCGGAGCGTTACGATCCACGTCATTACCGCATCGACGTGCGCGAGGCGCCGCTGATGCGCGGCTTCTACACGCACGATCCGGTGCAAGGACGCTGGCTGCTGCAGATCCTCGCGCACCATCTGGCGATCGATCACACGACGCTGGAGATCCTGATCGGCGAAATCCAGGCGACGCTGCAAGGCGAAGCCCTGGCGCCGGCGCTGCCGTTCCGCAACTATGTGGCGCAGGCCTTGCTGGGCGTGTCGCAGGAGGAGCATGAAGGCTTCTTCCGCGACATGCTGGGCGACGTCGACGAAACGACGGCGCCGTTCGGCCTGATCGACGTACAGGGCGACGGCAGCCTGATCGGCGAAGCGCGGCGCGACGTCGAGCCAGAGCTGGCGGCGCGTATCCGCGAACAGGCGCGCGGCTTGGGCGTGAGCGCGGCTTCCGTGCTGCACCTGGCTTGGGCGCAGGTGCTGTCGAAAGCATCGGGCCGCGAAGCGGTGGTGTTCGGCACGGTGCTGTTCGGCCGGATGCAGGGCGGTGCCGGTGCGGACCGTACATTGGGCATGTTCATCAACACGCTGCCGCTGCGTCTGGACGTGGGTGTGCAATCGGTGCGCGCGAGCGTGCTGGCGACCCATGCGCGATTGATGGGGTTGATGCGCCACGAACACGCATCGCTGGCGTTGGCGCAACGCTGTAGTGGCGTGGCCGCGCCGGCTCCGTTGTTCTCGGCGCTGTTCAACTTCCGTCATTCGGCGCAGGACGAGGCGAACAGTGCGGGCGGCCCCAACGCTGTCTGGAACGGCGTGGAAGTGCTGTCCGGCGAAGAACGCACCAACTATCCGCTGACGATGTCGGTGGACGACCTCGGTACGGGCTTCCAGCTGACGGCGCAAGTGAGCGCCGGCGTGGACGCCGACCGGGTCTGCGCTTACCTGCATACCGCGCTGGAGCAACTGGTGACGGCATTGGAAAGCTCGCCAGCGACTCCGGTGCGCACGCTGGGCGTGCTGCCGGCCGCTGAGCGCGAACAGGTGCTGGTGGGCTGGAACGACACGCAACTGAGCTACCCGCACGATAGCGCGATCCACGAGCTGTTCGAACAACAGGCTGCGACCACGCCGGACGCGGTGGCATTGATATTCGAAGATCAGCAAGTGAGTTACGCGGACCTGAACGCCATGGCCAACCGCCTGGCCCACCATCTGCGCAATGAAGGCGTGGTCGATGGCGACTACGTGGGCATCGCGCTGGAACGCTCGATCGCACTGGTGGTCGCGCAACTGGCGGTGCTGAAGGCGGGCGGCGTCTATGTGCCGCTGGATGCGGTACTGCCGTTGCAGCGTCAGGCACTGATGCTGGCAGACTGCAACGCCAAACTGGTGCTGGGCACGGCAGAGCAGCCGGTGCCGGACAACGTCGCCCTGGTCGATGTGAACGATGTACGCATCGGCGAGCTCAGCGCGGCCAACCGGGCTACAACCGCGAACGGCGGCTCCGTGGCCTATGTCATGTACACCTCGGGGTCGAGCGGAACGCCGAAAGGCGTGGAAGTGCCGCACCGGGCGATCAGCCGCCTCGTGATCAACAATGGCTATCTGGAATTCCTGGCCAGCGACCGGGTTGCCTTCGCGGCCAATCCGGCGTTCGACGCCAGCACCATGGAAGTGTGGGGACCGTTGCTGAACGGCGGCGCCCTGGTGGTGATCGATCAGGCGACGTTGCTCGAACCGGCCCGCTTCGCGGCGGTACTGGCACAGCAGGGCGTCAACGTGATGTGGCTGACGGTTGGATTGTTCAACCAATATGCCGGTGCGCTGGCGGCTTATCTGCCGCAGCTGCGCTACCTGGTCGTGGGCGGCGACGCCCTCGATCCGCATGTGATCGGGAAAGTGCTGCGCGAGAACGCGCCGCGCAACCTGCTCAACGGTTACGGCCCGACCGAAACGACCACCTTCGCGCTGACCTACCGGGTCGGCGAGGTGGTGGCGGGGCGCAGCATTCCGCTGGGCCGTCCGATCGGCAATACCCAGGTGTATATCCTCGACCAGCAGTTGCAACCGGTGCCGATCGGCGCCACGGGCGAACTGTACATCGGTGGCGCGGGCGTCGCGCAGGGCTACCTGAACCTTCCTGAGCTGACGGCGGAGCGCTTCCTGCGCGATCCGTTCAGCGCGGACGCGGATGCCCGCATGTACAAGACGGGCGATCTGGGCCGCTATCTGCCCGACGGCAATATCGAGTACCTGGGCCGCAACGACTTCCAGGTCAAGATCCGTGGCTTCCGTATCGAGCTCGGCGAGATCGAGGCGCGCCTGGCGCGTATCGACAGCGTGCGCGAGGCGGTGGTGCTGGCGCGCGAAGACCAGGTTGGCGGCAAGCGTCTGGTGGCCTACGTCGTGGCGCAGGATGGCTACACGCCGGACGCGGCCGAGCTGCGCGCGGCGCTGTCGGCGGAGTTGGCCGATTACATGGTGCCGTCGGCCTTCGTGTTGCTGACGGCACTGCCGCTGACGCCGAACGGCAAGCTGGACCGCAAGGCGCTGCCGGCGCCGGACAGCGACGCCTATGCCCGGCGCGAATATGAAGCGCCGCAAGGCGAAATCGAGGAAGCGCTGGCGGCGATCTGGTCCAAGGTGCTGCAGCGGGAGATGATCGGTCGTCATGACAACTTCTTCGAGCTGGGCGGCCATTCGCTGCTGGCGGTCAGCCTGATCGAGGGCATGCGCCAGGCCGGTTTGCAGGCCGATGTGCGGGCCCTGTTCAGCACTCCAAGCATCGCGCAACTGGCGGCGGCGGTGGGACAGGGCGGGCATGAAGTAGTGGTGCCGGAGAACGGCATTCCTGCTGGTTGCGAGCACATCATCCCATCGATGCTGCCATTGGTCGATCTGACGCAAGAGCAGATTGGTCGCGTGGCCGCCCTGGTGCCGGGCGGCGCGGCCAACATCCAGGATATCTATCCGCTGGCCCCGCTGCAGGAAGGGATTTTGTTCCACCACCTGATGAGCCAGAATGGCGACGCCTATCTGCTGCCTAGCCTGATCAGTTTCGACAGCCGTGAACGGCTCGATGGTTTCCTGACGGCGCTGGAGGCGATGATTGCACGCCACGATATCCTGCGCACGGCTGTGCAGTGGGAAGGGCTGGAGTCCGCCTTGCAAGTGGTCTGGCGGCATGCACCGTTGCAGATGGAACAGGTTGTGGTGGACGAGGGCGACGTCGGCGAACAGCTGTCGGAGCGTTACGATCCTGGCCACTATCGCATCGACGTGCGCGAAGCGCCGCTGCTGCGCGGTTTCTATGCACACGATCCGGCGCAAGAGCGCTGGTTGCTGCTGGTCCTGGCGCACCACCTGGCAATCGATCACACGACGATGGAGATCCTGATCGGCGAAATCCAGGCCACGCTGCGAGGCGAAGCCCTGGCGCCGGCACTGCCGTTCCGCAATTATGTGGCGCAGTCCCGACTGGGCGTGTCGCAGGAGGAGCATGAAGGCTTCTTCCGCGACATGCTGTCCGACATCGACGAGACCACGGCGCCATTCGGCCTGCTCGACGTGCAGGGCGATGGTAGCCTGATCGGCGAAGCGCATCAGGAAGTGGACGAGGCATTGACGCTACGTATCCGCGAGCAGGCGCGCAGCCTGGGCGTGAGCGCGGCCTCTCTGCTGCATCTGGCCTGGGCGCAGGTGCTGTCGAAGGCATCGGGACGCGAAACGGTGGTGTTCGGCACGGTGCTGTTCGGCCGGATGCAAGGTGGCGCCGGTGCGGACCGCACGCTGGGTATTTTCATCAACACGCTGCCGGTGCGGCTGGATGTGGGTGTGCAATCGGTACGCGAGAGCGTGCTGGCGACCCATGCGGTGCTGGCGGGCTTGATGCGTCACGAGCACGCGTCGCTGTCGCTGGCGCAACGCTGCAGTGGAGTGACGGCGCCGGCGCCGTTGTTCTCGGCGCTGTTCAACTTCCGTCATTCGGCGGGTGAGGGAACGACGGATGCTGTTTGGGACGGTATGGAAGTGCTGTCCAATAAGGAACGGACCAATTATCCGCTGACGATGTCGGTGGACGATCTTGGACCCCGCTTCCTGCTGACGGCGCAGGTCAGCGCCGGCGTGGATGCGGACCGGGTCTGTGCCTATCTGCGCACCGCATTGGAGCAACTGGTGACGGCGCTGGAAAGCGCGCCGGAAACCGCAGTGCGCACGTTGGCTGTGCTGCCGACGGCGGAACGCGAGCAAGTGCTGCTGACGTGGAACGAGACAGGTGACGCATATCCGCAGGATGGTGCGATCCACGCGCTGTTCGAGCAGCGGGTTGCCGCCACGCCGGACGCGGTGGCGCTGGTGTTTGAAGACCAGCAAGTGAGCTACGCGGAACTGAACGCCCGGGCCAACCGCCTGGCGCGCCATCTGCGCGGCCTCGGCATCGGCCCCGACGTGCGGGTCGCGCTGTGCTTCGAGCGCGGCGTGGAAATGATCGTCGCACTGCTGGCCACGCTCAAGGCGGGCGGCGCCTACGTGCCGCTGGACCCGGCTTATCCGGCCGAGCGCCTGGCCTATATGCTGGCCGACAGCGCGCCTGCGGCCATCCTGGCCCATGGTCCGACGGCCGAGCTGATCGTCTCGCTGGCGGTGGATGGCCCGGTCGTCGACCTGGACGCGCACGAAGATTGGAGCGCGCAATCGCCGGCCAATCTGGACCCGGCCGAAACCGGCCTGCTGCCGGAACACCTGGCCTACATCATCTACACCTCGGGCTCGACCGGCGCACCGAAAGGCGTGATGATCGAGCACCGCAACGTGCTGCGCCTGCTGCACGCGACGGATGCCTGGTTCCATTTCAGCGCGCAAGACAGCTGGAGCCTGTTCCATTCGTTCGCCTTTGACTTCTCCGTGTGGGAAATCTGGGGCGCGTTGGCGTACGGCGGCCGGCTGGTGATCATCCCGCTGGCAACGGCCCGTTCGCCGGACGAGTTCTACGGCACCCTGTGCGATACCGGCGTGACGATCCTGAACCAGACGCCGAGCGCGTTCCGGCAATTGATCGCCGCGCAGGCGAACAGCGAGCGCAGCCATAGCTTGCGACATGTGATCTTCGGCGGCGAAGCGCTGGAAACGAGCATGCTGGCGCCATGGTATGCCCGCAACGGCGAGGCGCAGACCAAGCTCATTAACATGTACGGCATCACCGAAACCACGGTGCACGTGACCTACCGTCCGCTGTCCCAGGCCGATACGCTGCACCTGGGCGCGAGCCCGATCGGCACCCGGATTCCCGATCTGAAGACCTACATCCTGGATGCGCAGCTGCAACCGGTGCCGGTCGGCGTGACGGGCGAGTTGTACATCGGCGGCGCCGGCGTGGCGCGCGGCTACCTGAACCGTCCCGAACTGACGGCGGAGCGCTTCCTGCGCGATCCGTTCAGCGAGGGCGGCCGCATCTACAAGACGGGCGACCTGGGCCGTCATCTGGCGGACGGCAATATCGAATACCTGGGCCGCAACGACTTCCAGGTCAAGATCCGCGGCTTCCGCATCGAGCTGGGCGAGATCGAGGCGCGCCTGGCGCGCGTCGAGAGCGTGCGCGAGGCGGTGGTGCTGGCGCGCGAAGACCAGCCGGGCGACAAGCGCCTGGTGGCGTACGTGGTGCCGCACGACGGCTACACGCCGGACGCGGCCGAATTGCGCGCGGCGTTGGCAAGCGAGTTGGCCGACTACATGGTGCCGTCGGCCTTCGTGCTGCTGGCGACCTTGCCGCTGACGCCAAACGGCAAGCTGGACAGCAAAGCGCTGCCGGCGCCGGAGGGCGACGCCTACATTCAACGTGCCTACGAGGCGCCGCAAGGTGAAATCGAGGAAGCGCTGGCGGCCATCTGGTCCAAGGTGCTGCATCGCGAAACGATAGGTCGCCACGACAACTTCTTCGAGCTGGGCGGCCATTCATTGCTGGCGGTCCGCCTGATCGAGGGCATGCGCCAGGCCGGTTTGCAGGCCGACGTGCGTGCCTTGTTCAGCACACCAAGCATCGCCCAACTGGCGGCGGCGGTGGGACAGGGCGGGCACGAAGTGGTAGTGCCGGAGAACGGCATCGTGGACGGTTGCGAGCACATCACCCCATCGATGCTGCCGCTGATCACTTTGACACAGGAGCAGATCGACCGCGTGGCGGCCCAGGTACCGGGCGGCGCGGCCAACATCCAGGACATCTATCCGTTGGCTCCGCTGCAGGAAGGGATCTTGTTCCATCACCTGATGAGCCAGAATGGCGACGCCTATCTGTTGCCTAGCCTGATCAGTTTCGACAGCCGTGAACGCCTCGATGGTTTCCTCACGGCGCTGCAAACGGTGATTGCACGCCACGACATCCTGCGCACGGCCGTATTGTGGGAAGGTTTGGACGCGGCGCTGCAAGTGGTGTGGCGCCAGGCGCCGATGCAGGTCGAGCAGGTGG
Source organism: Duganella sp. GW822-FHT06D06 (assembly GCF_058799615.1). Classification (NCBI taxonomy): domain Bacteria; kingdom Pseudomonadati; phylum Pseudomonadota; class Betaproteobacteria; order Burkholderiales; family Oxalobacteraceae; genus Duganella; species Duganella sp. GW822-FHT06D06. The sequence continues at coordinate 11,272 of NZ_JBXALQ010000032.1, read as the reverse complement.
TGGTGGAAGATGGCGACGTCGCCGCGCAACTGTCGGAGCGTTACGATCCACGCCATTACCGCATCGACGTGCGCGAGGCGCCGCTGATGCGCGGCTTCTACGCGCACGATCCGGTGCAAGATCGCTGGTTGCTGCAGGTTCTGGCGCATCACTTGGCGATCGACCACACGACGATGGAAATTTTGATCGGCGAAATCCAGGCGACGCTGCAAGGCGAGGCCCTGGCGCCGGCACTGCCATTCCGTAACTATGTGGCGCAGGCCTTGCTGGGCGTGTCGCAGGCGGAGCATGAAGGCTTCTTCCGCGACATGCTGGGCGATATCGACGAGACCACGGCGCCGTTCGGCCTGCTCGACGTGCAGGGCGACGGCAGCCTGATCGGCGAAGCGCGGCGCGAAGTCGACGCGGCGCTGGCGGCACGTATTCGTGAACAAGCACGCGGCCTGGGCGTGAGCGCGGCCTCCGTGCTGCACCTGGCCTGGGCGCAGGTGCTGTCGAAGGCGTCGAGCCGCGAAGCGGTGGTGTTCGGCACGGTGCTGTTCGGCCGGATGCAGGGCGGCGCCGGTGCGGACCGTACCTTGGGCATGTTCATCAACACGCTGCCGTTGCGGTTGGACGTGGGCGTGCAATCGGTGCGCGCGAGCGTGCTGGCGACCCATGCGCGGCTGGCAGGGTTGATGCGTCACGAGCATGCGTCGCTATCGCTGGCGCAGCGCTGCAGCGGCGTGGCCGCGCCGGCGCCATTGTTCTCGGCCTTGTTCAACTTCCGTCATTCGGCGCTGAACGATGCAACTGCGGACGACACGGGTAGTGCAGTCACCGCCTGGGACGGCATGGAAGCGCTGTCCGGCGAAGAGCGCACCAACTATCCGCTGACGATGTCGGTGGACGACCTCGGTACGGGCTTCCTGCTGACGGCGCAAGTGACCGCCGGCGTGGAGGCGGAACGGGTGTGCGCTTATCTGCACACCGCGCTGGAGCAGCTGGTGACCGCATTGGAAAGCGCACCGGAGACCGCGGTGCGCACGCTGGGCGTATTGCCGGCCGCCGAACGCGAACAGGTGCTGGTGGGATGGAACGACACCCAACTGGCCTACCCGCACGATAGCGCGATCCACGAGCTGTTCGAACAGCAGGCCGCTGCCGCGCCGGATGCGGTGGCATTGATATTCGAAGATCAGCAAGTGAGTTACGCTGAATTGAACGCCCAGGCCAACCGCCTGGCCCACCATCTGCGTGACGAAGGCGTGGTCGATGGCGACTACGTGGGCATTGCGCTGGAGCGTTCGATCGCACTGGTGGTCGCGCAGCTGGCGGTGCTGAAGGCGGGCGGTGTCTACGTGCCGCTGGATGCGGTACTGCCGTTGCCGCGCCAGGCCTTGATGCTGGCCGACTGCAACGCCAAACTGGTGCTGGGCAAGGCACAGCAGCCGGTGCCGGATAACGTTGCCCTGGTCGATGTAGACGATGCGCGCATCGCTCAGTGCTGCGCGGCCAACATGGCCGTGACGGCGAAGGGCGGCAGCGTGGCCTATGTGATGTACACCTCGGGTTCGAGCGGAACGCCGAAAGGTGTGGAAGTGCCGCACCGGGCGATCAGCCGCCTCGTGATCAACAACGGCTATCTGGAATTCCTGGATAGCGACCGGGTTGCCTTCGCGGCCAATCCTGCCTTCGACGCCAGCACCATGGAAGTGTGGGGACCATTGCTGAACGGCGGCGCCCTGGTGGTGATCGATCAGGCGACGCTGCTCGAACCGACCCGCTTCGCGGCGGCGCTGGCACAGCAGGGCGTCAACGTGATGTGGCTGACGGTTGGCCTGTTCAACCAATACGCCGGCGCGCTGGCGGACTATCTGCCGCAGCTGCGCTACCTGGTCGTGGGCGGCGACGCGCTCGATCCGCAGGTGATCGGGAAAGTGCTGCGCGAGAACGCGCCGCACAACCTGCTCAACGGCTACGGTCCGACCGAAACGACCACCTTCGCGTTGACCTACCGTGTCGGCGAGGTGGTGGCGGGGCGCAGCATTCCGCTGGGCCGTCCGATCGGCAACACCCAGGTGTACATCCTCGACCAGCAGTTGCAACCGGTGCCGATCGGCGCCACGGGCGAACTGTACATCGGTGGCGCGGGTGTCGCGCGCGGCTACCTGAACCTTCCCGAGCTGACGGCGGAGCGCTTCCTGCGCGATCCGTTCAGCGCCGAAGCGGATGGCCGCATGTACAAGACGGGCGATCTGGGCCGCCATCTGGCGGACGGCAATATCGAGTACCTGGGCCGCAACGACTTCCAGGTCAAGATCCGCGGCTTCCGCATCGAACTGGGCGAGATCGAGGCGCGCCTGGCGCGTATCGACAGCGTGCGCGAGGCGGTGGTGCTGGCTCGCGAAGACCAGGCTGGCGGCAAGCGCCTGGTGGCGTACGTGGTGGCGCGCGACGGTTACGCGCCGGACGCGGCGCAGCTGCGCGACGCTTTGGAAGGCCAGCTGGCCGATTACATGGTGCCGTCGGCGTTCGTGTTGTTGGCGGCGCTGCCATTGACGTCAAATGGCAAGCTGGACCGCAAGGCGCTGCCGGCGCCGGACAGCGACGCCTATGTGCGGCGCGAGTATGAAGCACCGCAAGGCGAGACCGAGGAAGCGCTGGCGGCGATCTGGTCCAAGGTGCTGCAGCGGGAGCTGATCGGCCGTCACGACAACTTCTTCGAACTGGGCGGCCATTCGCTGATGGCGATCCAGGTGATCAGCAAGGTCAAGGAAGATTTTGAGGTGGACATCCAGCTCGACCGGCTGTTTGCCAATCCAACGATTGCCACGCTCGACGAGTGCATCGTGGAGGCACAACTCGCGCAATTCGACCAAAGCGAGCTGCAAGAAGTGATGGCTCAAATGATCGATACGGATACTGTTTAATAAACTTAAGACGACAAAATGAAAAATTCCGCATTAAACAAACTGGATCCAAGTGAACGTAAACGTCTTCTGGAATTGGCCAAATCGGCCAAGCTGACCAGAACCACTAGCATTCAGCAGGAACCTATCAGCCTGGCCGACCGCAATGCGCCGCTGGCGCTGTCGTTCGCGCAGCAACGCATGTGGTTCCTGGCGCAGATGGAAGGGGTCAGCGAAACCTATCACATCACCGGCGGTGTCCGCCTGAACGGCGAACTGAACCGTGACGCGCTGGTCGCAACCCTGAACCGGGTGGTGGCGCGACACGAGGCGCTGCGCACCACGTTCACCCAAGTGGGTGGGCAGGTGGTGCAGGTGGTCGCCGATCAAGACGTCGGTTTTGCGTTGCTGGAACTGGATTTGGAAGCAAGCGGAGATGTGCAGGGCGCGCTGGAACAGGCATTGACGCAGCAAGCCGACGCGCCGTTCGACCTGGAGCGCGGCCCGCTGATCCGGGGTTGTCTGGTGAAATTATCGGCACAGGAACACGTGCTGTTTGTCGCCATGCACCACATCATTTCAGACGGTTGGTCGATGGGTGTGTTGCTCAATGAAGTGAGTACGCTGTACGGCGCCTACAACGCGGAAGGCAGCGATGTCACCCATGATCCGCTGCCGGCCTTGCCGATCCAGTATCCCGACTATGCCAGCTGGCAGCGTCAATGGCTGGCCGGAGAACGTCAGCAGCGTCAGGCGGCGTACTGGAAACAAACGCTGGCGGGCATTCCCGCCGTGCTGGAATTGCCCAGCGACCGTCCCCGTCCATCCGTGCAAAGTTATGCCGGCGCCACCCTGCAGATGGATCTCGACGCCGAATTGACGGCACAGCTGAAAGCGCTCAGCCAGCGCCATGGCGTGACGCTGTATATGCTGCTGTTGGGCAGCTGGGCCGCGCTGCTGGGACGACTGTCCGGACAAAACGATGTGGTGATCGGCAGTCCGATCGCCGGGCGCAACCGCCCCGAAACGGAGGGCTTGATCGGATTCTTCGTGAACACGCTGGCGCTGCGCTTCGAGTTGTCGCCGGAACTGACGGTAGAAGGCTTGCTGCAGCAAAGCAAACAGCAGGTGCTGGGAGCGCAGCAACACCAGGATCTGCCTTTCGAACAGGTTGTCGAGATCGTGCAGCCGCCGCGCAGCATGGCGCACGCACCTATCTTCCAAGTCATGTTTTCGTGGCAAAACACGCCGGAAGGCTCGCTGGACATGCCTGGCCTGGACCTGGCGCCATTGGAGGCGCAGGAACGTAGCTTGGCCAAGTTCGACCTTGGCGTGCTGTTGCAGGAAGCTCAAGGCCGGATCGTCGGTGGACTGGAATACGTGACGGCGCTGTTCGATCAGGCGACGATGCAGCGGTATGTCAACTACTGGCGCAACCTGCTCAGCGCGATGGTGGCCAATGAGCGGCAACCGCTGGCCAGCATGCCGCTGCTGCCAGTCGCCGAACGCGAGCAGGTGCTGCTGACGTGGAACGAGACAGGTGAGGCATATCCGCAGGATGGTGCGATCCACGAACTGTTCGAACAGCGGGTTGCCACCACGCCGGACGCGGTGGCGCTGGTGTTTGAAGACCAGCAAGTGAGCTACGCGGAACTGAACGCCCGGGCCAACCGTCTGGCGCGCCATCTGCGCGGCCTCGGCATCGGCCCCGACGTGCGGGTCGCGCTGTGCTTCGAGCGCGGCGTGGAAATGATCGTCGCACTGCTGGCCACGCTCAAGGCGGGCGGGGCCTACGTGCCGCTGGACCCGGCTTATCCGGCCGAGCGCCTGGCCTATATGCTGGCCGACAGCGCGCCGGCGGCCATCCTGGCCCATGGTCCGACCTCCGAGCTGATCGTCTCGCTGGCGGTGGACGGCCCGGTCGTCGACCTGGATGCGCAGGAAGATTGGAGCATGCAATCGCCAGCCAATCTGGACCCGGCCGAAACCGGCCTGCTGCCGGAACACCTGGCCTACATCATCTATACATCGGGCTCGACCGGCGCACCGAAAGGCGTGATGATCGAGCACCGCAATGTGCTGCGCCTGCTGCACGCCACGGATGCCTGGTTCCACTTCAGCGCGCAAGACAGCTGGAGCCTGTTCCATTCGTTCGCCTTTGACTTCTCCGTGTGGGAAATCTGGGGCGCGTTGGCCTACGGCGGCCGGTTGGTGATCATCCCGCTGGCGACGGCCCGTTCGCCGGACGAGTTCTACGGCACCCTGTGCGATACCGGCGTGACGATCCTGAATCAGACGCCGAGCGCGTTCCGGCAGTTGATCGCGGCGCAGGCGAACAGCGAGCGCAGCCATAGCTTGCGGCATGTGATCTTCGGCGGCGAAGCGCTGGAAACGAGCATGCTGGCGCCATGGTATGCCCGCAACGGCGAGGCGCAGACCAAGCTGATCAACATGTACGGCATCACCGAAACCACGGTGCACGTGACGTACCGTCCGCTGACCCAGGCCGATACGCTGCACCTGGGCGCGAGCCCGATCGGCACCCGGATTCCCGATCTGAAGACCTACATCCTGGATGCGCAGCTGCAACCGGTGCCGGTCGGCGTGACGGGCGAGTTGTACATCGGTGGCGCCGGCGTCGCACGCGGCTACCTGAACCGTCCCGAGCTGACGGCGGAGCGCTTCCTGCGCGATCCGTTCAGCGATGGCGGCCGCATCTACAAGACGGGCGACCTGGGCCGCCATCTGGCGGACGGCAATATCGAGTACCAGGGCCGCAACGACTTCCAGGTGAAGATCCGCGGCTTCCGCATCGAGCTCGGCGAGATCGAGGCGCGCCTGGCGCGCGTCGAGAGCGTGCGCGAGGCGGTGGTGCTGGCGCGCGAAGACCAGCCGGGCGACAAGCGCCTGGTGGCGTACGTGGTGCCGCACGACGGCTACACGCCGGACGCGGCCGAACTGCGCGCGGCGCTGGCAAGCGAGCTGGCCGATTACATGGTGCCGTCGGCGTTCGTGCTGCTGGCAACGTTGCCGCTGACGCCAAACGGCAAGCTGGACCGAAATGCCTTGCCGGCGCCGGAGGGCGATGCTTACATCCAGCGTGCCTACGAGGCGCCGCAAGGTGCAATCGAGGAAGCGCTGGCGGCGATCTGGTCCAAGGTGCTGCAACGTGAAACGATAGGCCGCCACGACAACTTCTTCGAGCTGGGCGGCCATTCGCTGTTGGCGGTCAGCCTGATCGAGGGCATGCGCCAGGCCGGTTTGAAGGCCGACGTGCGTGCCTTGTTCAGTACGCCAAGCATCGCGCAACTGGCGTTGGCGGTGGGGCAGGGCGGGCAGGAAATCGTGGTGCCGGAGAATGGCATTCCTTCTGACTGCGAGTACATCACGCCATCGATGCTGCCGCTGATTGACCTGACGCAAGAGCAGATCGACCGCGTGGCGGCCCAGGTCCCTGGCGGCGCCGCCAACATCCAGGACATCTATCCGTTGGCTCCGCTGCAGGAAGGGATCTTGTTCCATCACCTGATGAGCCAGAATGGCGACGACTACCTGCTGCCTAGCCTGATCAGTTTCGACAGCCGCGAGCGGATGGACAGTTTCCTGGCTGCGCTGCAATCGGTGATTGGGCGCCACGACATCCTGCGCACGGCCGTCTTGTGGGAAGGTTTGGACGCGGCGTTGCAAGTGGTATGGCGCCACGCGCCGATGCAGGTCGAGCAAGTGGTGGTGGATGAAGGTGATGTCGCCGCGCAGTTGGCGGAGCGCTACGATCCACGCCATTACCGCATCGACGTGCGCGAGGCGCCGTTGATGCGCGGCTTCTACGCGCACGATCCGGTGCAAGGGCGCTGGCTGTTGCAAATCCTGGCGCATCACCTGGCGATCGATCACACGACGCTGGTGATCCTGATCGGCGAGATCCAGGCCACGCTGCAAGGCGAGGCCCTGGCGCCGGCTATGCCGTTCCGCAATTATGTGGCGCAAGCGCGACTGGGCGTATCGCAGGAAGAGCATGAGGCGTTCTTCCGCACAATGCTGGGCGACGTCGACGAGACCACGGCGCCGTTCGGCCTGCTCGACGTGCAGGGCGACAGCGTCCAGCTCGGCGAAGCGCGGCGCGCAGTCGACGCGGCGCTGGCGGCGCGCGTCCGCGAACAGGCGCGCGACCTGGGCGTGAGCGCGGCCTCGGTGCTGCACCTGGCCTGGGCGCAGGTGCTGGCGAAGGCGTCGGGACGCGAAGCGGTGGTGTTCGGCACGGTGCTGTTCGGCCGGATGCAGGGCGGCGACGGCGCGGACCGCGCGCTGGGCATGTTCATCAACACCTTGCCGTTGCGCTTGGATGTGGGCGTGCAATCGGCACGCGCAAGCTTGCTGGCGACCCACGCGCGGCTGGCCGGATTGATGCGTCACGAACATGCGTCGCTATCGCTGGCGCAGCGCTGCAGCGGCGTGGCGGCGCCGGCGCCGTTGTTCACGGCGTTGTTCAACTATCGCCACTCTGCGCAACAGGAGGCGCACGACGATGTCGGCCAGTCCAGCGACGGCTGGGACGGCATGGAAGTGCTGTCCGGCGAGGAGCGCTCCAACTATCCATTGACGATATCGGTGGACGATTTCGGTACCGATTTCCTGTTCACGGCGCAGGTCAGCGGCGGGCTGGACGCGGAGCGCATCTGCGCCTATCTGCACACCGCGCTGGATCACCTGGTCACGGCGCTGGAAAGTGCGCCGGAGACCGCATTGCGCATGCTGGACGTGCTGCCGGCCACCGAGCGCGAGCAGGTTCTGGTGACGTGGAACGCCACACATGAGGCCTATCCACGGGACGGCCGCGTCCACGAGCTGTTTGAACAACAGGCTGCCGCCACGCCGGATGCGGTGGCGCTGGTATTTGAAGACCAGCAGCTGAGCTATGCGGAACTGAATGCCCAGGCCAACCGTCTGGCGCGCCATCTGCGCGGTTTCGGCGTTGGCCCCGAGTTGCGGGTCGCGCTGTGCGTGGAACGCAGCGCACAGATGATCGTTGGGTTGCTGGCCACGCTCAAGGCGGGCGGCGCCTATGTGCCGTTGGACCCAGCCTATCCGGCCGAGCGTCTGGCGTATATGCTGGCCGACAGCGCCCCGGTGGCAGTGCTGGCCCATGCTCCGACTGTTGGGCTGATCGCCTCGCTGGCGCTGAATCGTCCTGTCGTCGACCTGGATGCGCGGGAAGAGTGGAGTATGCAATCGGCCGCCAATCTGGACGCGGCCGACACCGGCCTGCTGCCTGATCACCTGGCCTACGTCATCTACACCTCGGGCTCGACCGGCGAACCGAAAGGTGTGATGGTCGAGCACGCCAATTTGTCCAACCTGGTTGCATGGCATTGCCAGACGTTTGAGCTGACGGCCGGCAAGCGCTCGTCGTCCACGGCCGGCGTCGCTTTTGACGCCACCACCTGGGAAGTCTGGCCGCCGCTCTGTGTCGGGGCGAGCCTGGTGTTGCCGCCTGCAGTGACGAAAGGCGACCCGGAGCAGTTGCTCGCATGGTGGGCAAACGAAGCCCTGGACGTCAGCTTCCTCGTTACGCCGCTCGCGGAGTTTGCGCTGTCGGAGGGCGCCGCCCCCGCCGGATTGAAACATTTGTTGACCGGTGGAGATCGCTTGCGCCGCCTTCCGGCTGCTTGGCCAGCGTTCAACCTGGTCAATAACTATGGACCGACCGAAACCACGGTGGTTGCCACCTCCGGTCGCCTCGATGCCGATGCGGCGGTGCTGCATATCGGCCGTCCCATCGCCAACACCCAGGTCTACATCCTGGACGCGCAACTGCAGCCGGTGCCGATCGGCGCGACGGGCGAGCTGTACGTCGGCGGCGCGGGCGTGGCGCGCGGTTACCTGAACCGTCCCGAGCTGACGGCGGAGCGCTTCCTGCGCGATCCGTTCAGCCAGGACGGCCGCCTGTACAAGACGGGCGACCTGGGCCGCTATCTGGCGGACGGCACTATCGAGTACCTGGGCCGCAACGACTTCCAGGTGAAGATTCGCGGCTTCCGCATCGAACTGGGCGAGATCGAGGCATGCCTGGCGCGCCTCGCCAGCGTGCGCGAGGCGGTGGTACTGGCGCGTGAAGACCAGGCGGGCAACAAGCACCTGGTGGCGTACGTGGTGGCGCGCGACGGTCATGCGCCCGACGCGGCCGAACTGCGCGCGGCGCTGGCAAGCGAGCTGGCCGACTATATGGTGCCGTCGGCCTTCGTCCTGCTGGCGACGTTGCCGCTGACGCCAAACGGCAAATTGGACCGCAAGGCCTTGCCGGCGCCGGAAGGCGACGCCTACACCCAGCGCGCTTATGAAGCGCCGCAAGGCGAAATCGAGGAAGCGCTGGCGGCGATCTGGTCGCGCGTGTTGCAACGTGAAACCATCGGCCGCCATGACAACTTCTTCGAGCTGGGCGGCCACTCATTGCTGGCGGTCAGCCTGATCGAAGGCATGCGCCAGGCCGGTTTGCAGGCCGACGTGCGGGCCTTGTTCAGTACCCCAAGCATCGCCCAGCTGGCGTTGGCGGTGGGGCAGGGCGGGCAGGAAATCGTGGTGCCGGAGAATGGCATTCCTGCAGGCTGCGAGCACATCACCCCATCGATGCTGCCGCTGATTGACCTGACACAGGAGCAGATCGACCGCGTGGCGGCCCGGGTGCCGGGCGGTGCCGCCAACATCCAGGATATCTATCCGTTGGCCCCGCTGCAGGAAGGCATTTTGTTCCATCACCTGATGAGCCAGAGTGGCGACGCCTATCTGCTGCCTAGCCTGATCAGTTTCGACAGCCGCGAGCGACTCGACGGTTTCCTCACGGCGCTGGAGGCGGTGATGGCACGCCACGATATCCTGCGCACGGCTGTGTTGTGGGAAGGCTTGGAGTCCGCCTTGCAAGTGGTCTGGCGCCATGCGCCGTTGCAGGTCGAGCAGGTGGCGGTGGAGGAGGGCGACGTCGCCGCGCAGTTGGCGGAGCGCTACGATCCACGCCACTACCGCATCGACGTGCGCGAGGCGCCGCTGCTGCGCGGTTTCTACGCGCACGATCCGGCGCAGGAACGCTGGCTGTTGCAGATCATGGCCCATCATTTGGCCATCGACCACACGACGCTGGGAATACTGATCGGTGAAATCCAGGCCACGCTGCAGAGCGAGCCTCTGGCGCCGGCTATGCCGTTCCGTAATTATGTGGCGCAAGCCTTGCTGGGTGTGTCGCAGGCGGAACATGAAAGCTTCTTCCGCGGCATGCTGGGCGACATCGACGAAACCACGGCGCCGTTCGGTCTGCTCGACGTGCAAGGCGACGGCAACCTGATCGGCGAAGCGCGTCAGGACGTGGGGGCGGCATTGACGCTTCGTGTCCGTCAGCAGGCGCGCGGCCTGGGCGTGAGCGCGGCCTCGGTCCTGCACCTGGCTTGGGCGCAGGTGCTGGCGAAGGCGTCGGGACGCGAATCGGTGGTGTTCGGCACGGTGCTGTTCGGCCGGATGCAGGGTGGCGCCGGTGCGGATCGCGTGCTGGGCATGTTCATCAACACGCTGCCGGTGCGGCTGGATGTGGATGGACGCTCGGTGCGCGAGAGTGTGCTGGCGACCCATGCGGCGCTGGCCGGGTTGATGCGTCACGAGCACGCGTCGCTGTCGCTGGCGCAACGCTGCAGCGGTGTGGCGGCGCCGGCGCCGCTGTTCTCTGCGCTGTTCAACTTCCGCCACTCGGCGCAGGGCGAAGCGAACACGGAGGACCAGGCCAATACCGTCTGGGAAGGCATGGACATACTGTCCGGCGAGGAAAGGACGAACTATCCGCTGACGATGTGCGTGGATGATATCGGCACCAATTTCTTGTTGACGGCGCAAGTGAGCGCGGGCAAGGATGCGGAACGGATGTGCGCCTATCTGCGCACCGCGTTGGAGCAATTGGTGACGGCGCTGGAAAGCGCACCGGAAACCGCGGTGCGGGCGCTGGCTGTGTTGCCGGCGGCGGAACGCGAGCAGGTGCTGCTGACGTGGAACGAGGCAGGTGAGGCATATCCGCAGGATGGCGCGATCCACGAGCTGTTCGAACAGCGGGTTGCCGCCACGCCGGACGCGGTGGCGCTGGTGTTTGAAGACCAGCAAGTGAGTTACGCGGAACTGAACGCCCGGGCCAACCGCCTGGCGCGCCATCTGCGCGGTCTCGGCATCGGTCCCGACGTGCGGGTCGCGCTGTGCTTCGAGCGCGGCGTGGAGATGATCGTCGCGCTGCTGGCCACGCTCAAGGCGGGCGGCGCCTATGTGCCGCTGGACCCTGCTTATCCGTCCGAGCGCCTGGCCTATATGTTGGCCGACAGCGCGCCTGCGGCCATCCTGGCCCATGGTCCGACCTC
>NZ_JBXALQ010000031.1:0-31099 GCF_058799615.1 Duganella sp. GW822-FHT06D06 | reverse complement strand
GCCTGGCCGCACCTACCTCCTTATTATCCGACGGAGATGCGGTATGCTCAATATACGAAGTCTGACATTCGGACACGGCCTCTTCCGTAACGGCAGCTACGGAAGAGGCCGTGTCCGAATGTCAGACTTGACCCCCATGGGGTTTAGGCGCGGCGGGCTTCCTGCACGCCGCTCACTTCGGCGATGGCGTTCAGCGCTTTTTGCAGCTGCGCGGTGGCGCCGATCTCGGCCGTGAAGGTCATGCGCGCAAAGCCTTTGGCGCTTTGCGTGTTGACGCCGATGACGTTGATCTTCTCGCGCGAGAAGATCTCGGATATGTCGCGCAGCAGACCCTGGCGGTCGCCCGCCAGGATAAAGATGTCGACCGGGTAGACCGTGTCCGACACCGCCCGCCCCCACTCGGTCACGATCACCCGCTCCGGCGCCTTGGCGCGCATCTCGGCGAAGTTCTTGCACGTGGTGCGGTGGATCGATACGCCCTTGCCGCGCGTGACGAAGCCGACGATGCCGTCCGGCGGCGCCGGCTTGCAGCACTTGGCCAGCTGCGTCATCAGGCCGTCGGTGCCCACCACCAGCACGCCCGACTTGGCGCCCTGGTCCACGCTGGACGCCTTGCTCTTGCCCAGCACCACCGCGTCTTCCGGCTCGGCCGGCTCGCCGGTGTCGTGCAAGGCCTGCTCGACGTGGCGCAGGCTGAATTCATCCTTGCCCACCGACAGGAACAAATCGTCCACCTTGGCGAAGCCCAGCTTGTTGGCCAGCGCTTCCAGGTTGACCGCCGTCTTGCCTTCGCGCTGCAAGGACTTCTCCACCATCGCGCGCCCGTGCGACAGCGTTTCCTGCATGTCGATGGCGTGGAACCAGGCGCGGATCTTGGAGCGCGTGCGCGTGGCCACCGTGTACTCGTCGCTGAGCCAGTCGCGCGACGGCCCCGCCGTCCCCGGCGCGCCCTTGGCGGTGATGATCTCGCAGGTCTGGCCATTCTTCAGCGGCGTATTCAGCGGCACCATGACGCCGTCCACGCGCGCGCCGCGGCAGCGATGGCCGACGTCGCTGTGCAGGTGGTAGGCAAAGTCGACCGGCGTGGCGCCGACCGGCAGCTCCAGCACCCGCGCCTGCGGCGTCAGCACGAAGATGCGGTCGTCCAGCGCGGCCGACTTGAGCTTCTCGACCCACTCGCGCTGCTGCTCTTCCTGCCCGACCACCGCGTCGGCGACGTCGGTCTTCCAGGCCAGCAGCTGGCGCAGCCAGGCGATCTTTTCATCGTACTTCTGGCCGGCGAAGTTGGAACCGCCCTCCTCCTTGTAGCGCCAGTGCGCCGCCACGCCGTACTCGGCGAAGCTGTGCATCTCCTGCGTGCGGATCTGCACTTCCAGCGGCCGGCCGTCTTCCGCCGTCACCACCGTGTGCAGCGACTGGTAGCCGTTCGATTTCGGCCGCGAGATGTAGTCGTCGAATTCCTTCGGGATCGGGGTCCAGATGTTGTGCACCACGCCCAGCACCGTGTAGCAGGTCTTGACGTCGGCCACGATCACGCGGAAGGCGCGCACATCGTACAGGTCGGTGAAGTCCAGCTCCTTGCCCTTCATCTTGCTCCAGATGGAGTAGATGTGCTTGGGTCGGCCGAACACCTCGGCCTGGATGCCCGCGCCCGCCATTTCCGACTGCAGGCGCTCGATCGCCGAGGTGACGAAGCCTTCGCGCATCATGCGCTTCTCTTCCAGCATCTTGGCGATGCGCTTGTACGCCTCCGGCTCGATGAAGCGGAACGACAGATCCTCCAGCTCCCACTTCAGCTGCCAGATCCCCAGCCGGTTGGCCAGCGGCGCGTACAGGTCCAGCGTTTCGCGGCCGTAGGCGCAGGTCATGTCGTTGAACAGCTTGATGTCGGCGAAGTAGCGCAAGGTCGTCACGCAGGACGCCAGGCGCACCAGCACCACGCGCATGTCGGAGGCCATCGCCAGCAACATCTTGCGCAGCGTTTCAACCTGCGCCACCGCCATCTGCGCGGCATTGCGGCCGCGCGCGACGGCGCCCTGCTGGCCCTGGCCCTGGGTCTGGGTCAGCTCGCGCAAGCGTATCAGCTGGCGCACGCCGGCCACCAGGTCGCCCACCTCCTGGCCGAAACGCGGTTCGATGATGGGCGCTTGCGCGGTGTCGAGCAAGGTCAGCTCGAACATCAGGCCGGCGATGCGGGTCTCGACGTCGGTGCGCATGAAGGCCAGCGTGCCGGCCACGCCGACCGCGAAGTCGATCGCCGGCTGGCCGCTGGCGCACAGCTTGTCGCCGTAGGCGTCGCCGGCGAAGTCCAGCGCCGACAGCATGCGCACGCTGTCGTCGGGCGACAGGCCCAGGACCAATTGCTCCGACGTTGCGCTCGTGAGCGCGCTGATAGAAACCATGATGCCCCTAGCGCTGCGCCGCGACGACGATGATTTCCACTCGCCATGCCGGATCGGCCAGCTTGGCTTCCACCGTGGCGCGCGGCGGCGTGTGGCCGCTCGGCACCCAGGCGTCCCACTCTTCGTTCATGCCGGCGAAATCGGCCAGGTCGGCGATGTAGATGGTGGTGCTGAGGATGCAGGTCTTGTCGCTGCCGGCTTCGGCCAGCAGACGGTCGATATGCGCCAGCACCTCGCGGGTCTGGCCCTGGATGTCCAGCGTCTTGTCGTCGGCGATCTGGCCCGCCAGATACACGGTGCCGTTGTGGATGGCCACTTCGGACAAGCGTTTGCCTACATGCAGTCGTTTGATTTCCATACTTTTCTTCTTTAATCTTTTCTAATTTAGCCCAACAGGAATTGCTTGACGATGGCGATCTGGTCGTCGTGGAAGAAGGTCGGCGCGTGGCCGACGTCCGGGATTTCCACCAGCGTGGCTTTCGGCCCGCGCCGGGTCATCAGCGCCGCCGTCTCGGCCGACAGCAGGTCCGACTCGGCGCCGCGCACCAGCAAGGTCGGGCAACGGATCGCATCGTAGGCGGACCACAGCAGCGCTTCATCGGCCGCGGCCGACTCCGGCGTGGCGGAACGGAACGGCAAGGCCAGGCCCATATCGTAATGGCGCACCCATTTGCCGTCTTTATCCTGGCGCAGTACGTCGCTCGCCAGTTTATGCCATTCCTCCTCGGTGTGCTGGCCGAAGGTCAGCGAAACGTCGCGGATGAACTTGGCCGCCTCGGCGTAGCTGTCGAACCGCAGGTCCTGGCCGATGTAGTCGCCGATGCGCTGCAAGGCCAGCGGCGCCAGCACCGGGCCGATGTCGTTGAGGATCAGTTTGCGGATCGGGTTGTCCGGCAGCGAAGCCAGGCCCAGGCCGATCAGGCCGCCCATCGAGGTGCCGAACCAGTCGACCGTCTGCTTTTCACCGTCCGGCAACACGCGCGCCAGCAAGGTGACAATGTCGCTAACATATTGCGGGACGCGGTACAGCTGCGGGTTCTTCAGCCAGCCTGAGCGGCCGCGGCCGACGATGTCCGGGCAGATCACGCGATAGTCGTTGGCCATGGCGCGCGCCATGTTGTCGAAGTCGTCGCCGACGCGGGTCACGCCGTGCACGCACAGCAGCACATTGGGGTTGTTCTCGTCACCCCACTCCTTGTACGACATGCGGTGCAAACCAGCCAGTGACAGACATTGAACAGACTTTATTTTTGCTTCGAACATGCGACTTCCTTGGTGGTTTTTACAGTGATTTGTGCAATGCTGTTTAGAAATACCATTTTACCGGGCGTTACGCTTAAAATCCTACCGAAGTGTAGCGCAGCACCACTTTAATCTCCAACCCTCCAGAGGACACTATGGCAAACAAGACTTTGAGCGGTAAAACGGCGCTGGTCACCGGCTCCACCTCCGGTATCGGCCTGGGCATCGCCCGCACCTTGGCGGCGGAAGGCGCCAACGTGCTGTTGAACGGCTTCGGCGACGCCGCCGAAATCGACCAGCTGCAAACCGACCTGGCCCAGGAATTCGGCGTGCAGGTGGCCTACCACAACGCCGACATGTCCAAGCCGGCCGAGATCGAGAACATGATCGTCTTCGCCGGCGACAAGTTCGGCGGCATCGACGTGCTGGTCAACAACGCCGGCATCCAGTACGTGGCCAATGTCGAAGACTTCCCGGTCGAAAAATGGGACGCCATCATCGCCATCAACCTGACCTCGGCCTTCCACACTTCGCGGCTGGTGCTGCCGCGCATGCGCAGCAACAACTGGGGCCGCATCATCAACCTGGCGTCCGCGCACGGACTGGTGGCCTCGGCCGGCAAGTCGGCCTATGTCGCCGCCAAGCACGGCTTGATCGGACTGACCAAGGCCTGCGCGCTGGAGACCGCCACCACCGGCGTGACGGTCAACGCGATCTGCCCCGGCTTCGTGCTGACGCCGCTGGTGCAAAAGCAGGTCGACGCCCGCGCCGCCAAGGACGGCATCAGCAACGAGGATGCGAAGAAGGCGCTGCTGGCCGACAAGCAGCCGTCCGGCGAATTCGTCACGCCGGAGGAACTGGGCGCGCTGGCGGTGTTCCTGTGCAGCGACGCCGCCAAGCAGGTACGAGGCGTCGCGTGGAACATGGATGGCGGCTGGGTGGCCCAATAAGTCCATAAGGGATATCACTAATGTGAATACGGTTAACCACAATAGTGATGTCTCATATTTTGACGGATGATGATCTCCACACCCGAAACGCGAGGAGACCCCGTGAAAAAGCCGTTCTACAAAATTCTATACGTACAAGTGTTGTTCGCCATCGCCTGCGGCATCCTGTTAGGCATCTTCTACCCTAGCGACGCGGTCAGCATGAAACCGCTGGGCGACGGCTTCATCAAGCTGATCAAGATGATCATCGCACCGGTGATCTTCTGCACCGTGGTCTCCGGCATCGCCGGCATGCAGGACGTCAAGAAGATCGGTCGCGTCGGCGGCAAGGCGCTGCTGTACTTCGAGGTGGTCTCCACCTTCGCGCTGGTGATCGGCCTGTTCGTGGCCAACCTCGTGCGCCCAGGCGCCGGCTTCAACGCCGACCCGGCCACGCTCGACACCAAGGCCATCGCCCAGTTCACGGACAAGGCCAAGGCCCAGTCGACGCTCGACTTCGTGATGAACATCATCCCGAACACCGTGGTGGACGCTTTCGCCAAGGGCGATATCCTGCAAGTGCTGCTGATCGCCATCCTGTTCGGCTTCTCGCTGTCGCTGCTGGGCGAGCGCGGCAAGCCGGTCACCAAGCTGATCGACGACCTGTCGTCGGCCATCTTCGGTGTGGTCGGCATCGTCATGAAGGCCGCTCCGGTGGGCGCGTTCGGCGCCATGGCTTTCACCATCGGCAAATACGGCATCGCTTCGCTGAAGCCGCTGGCGACGCTGATGGGCTGCTTCTACCTGACCTGCTTCCTGTTCGTGGTCGTGGTGCTGGGCACCATCGCACGCCTGACCGGCTTCTCGATCTTCAAGTTCATCGGCTACATCAAGGAAGAATTGCTGATCGTGCTGGGCACCAGCTCGTCGGAAAGCGCGCTGCCTTCGCTGATGACCAAACTGGAACGCCTGGGCTGCTCCAAATCCGTGGTGGGCCTGGTGGTTCCGACCGGCTACTCGTTCAACCTGGACGGCACCAACATCTACATGACGATGGCCGCGCTGTTCGTGGCGCAGGCCACCAACACCGACCTGACCCTGGCCCAGGAACTGACCATCCTCGGGGTGGCGATGCTGACCTCCAAGGGTGCGTCCGGCATCACCGGCGCCGGCTTCATCACCCTGGCGGCCACGCTGGCCGTGGTGCCGACCATTCCGGTGGCCGGCATGGCGCTGATCCTGGGCATCGACCGCTTCATGAGCGAATGCCGCGCCCTGACCAACTTCATCGGCAACGGCGTCGCCACGGTGGTGGTATCGCACTGGGAAAAAGAGCTGAGCCACGATACCTTGCACAAGGAACTGAACCATCCTGGTTCGACCGTGACCGACCCTGACTTGCAGCCATTGACCCGCCACGCGCATTAAGCCGCGTCCCGGCAGTGCCCCACAAGCCGCAGCCCGCAACGGTCTGCGGCTTTTTTTTCCGATTATTACAACAGTGTTTGTTTTGCACCAAAAAAACAAGAATTCATGAGAGAATCTAATTTTCAACAAACAGGACATAGCATCATGAAAAAGTTGTGCCGCCTTCTCGCATGCGCTGGCTTGCTGGCCGCCAGTTTCGCCGCCAATGCTACCAGCTACCACTTCTCCTATAAGTTCCTGAACGGCCAGTACGTCAGCGGTTCGTTTGATGGCACCGCGGACGGCAATTTGATCACCGAACTCAGCAATATCGCGGTCACCGTGAACGGCACCGCCTACGGCGGTCATTTCTACGGTTTCGGACTTGACGGCAGCTATGTCGACGGCAATGCCGTGGTCTCATTCGACGGCACCGCCAATCAGTTCATCTTTAGCGACGCCGACCTGGGTCAGCAGCAGACGCCGAATCTGACGCTGGTGTCTGCCGCATACAATGGCGGCGGCACCGATTCGCTGGCCTACTATTCCCCCGGCCAAGGCGTTGGCTATGGCGAGGGCGATGGCGGCACGCCATATTCGGCCGACCGTTGGCTCATCAGCGCGGTGCCGGAACCGGAAAGCTATGCCATGCTGCTGGCCGGCCTGGCGCTGACGGCCGGCCTGGCCCGCCGCCGCAAAGCGGCTTAAGCAGGAAAGCGCGCCCGCCTGGCTCAGGCGGCGCACGCGCGGGGCGGGAGCCCGGCGCCACATCAGGCGGGCCGCAAGCGCCCGCCTGCTCACATCAGACCGCCGTGGTATCGAGTTCGACGCCGGTGGCGGCCTGGATCTGCTCCTTGCTGACGCCGGGCGCCAGTTCGGTCAGCTTCAAGCCCTTGGCGGTCACTTCCATCACGCCGAGGTCGGTCACGATCAGGTCCACCACGCCGACGCCGGTCAACGGCAGGTCGCATTTCTTCAGCAGCTTGTGCGAGGTCGAGCCGTCCTTGGCGGTGGCGACGTGCTCCATCAACACCACCACCCGCTTGACGCCGGCCACCAGGTCCATCGCCCCGCCCATGCCCTTGACCATCTTGCCCGGTATCATCCAGTTGGCCAGGTCGCCCTGCTCCGACACCTGCATCGCGCCCAGGATCGCCAGGTTGATCTTGCCGCCGCGGATCATGCCGAAGGAATCGGCCGAGCTGAAGTAGGCCGCGCCCGGCAGCGCCGTCACGGTCTGCTTGCCCGCATTGATCAGGTCGGCGTCGACTTCCGCGTCGGTCGGGAACGGGCCGATGCCCAGCAAGCCGTTTTCCGATTGCAGGAACACTTCCATGCCCGCCGGCACGTAGTTCGCCACCAGCGTCGGCAAGCCGATGCCGAGGTTGACGTAGTAACCGTCCTGCAATTCCTTCGCCGCGCGCGCGGCCATTTCGTCACGAGTCCATGCCATAGTAATCTCCGATGTTCTTAGTTAGCGCGCACGGTGCGCTGCTCGATGCGTTTTTCCGGCGTGGCGTTGAGCACGATGCGGTGCACGAAGATGCTCGGCAGGTGCACCGCGTCCGGATCGATCTCGCCGATTTCCACCAGCTGCTCGACTTCGACGATGGTGACCTTGCCGGCCATGGCGGCGTTCGGGTTGAAGTTGCGCGCGGTCTTGCGGAACACCAGGTTGCCGGCCTTGTCGGCCTTCCAGGCCTTGACCAGCGCGACGTCGGCCACCAGGCTGCGCTCCATCACGTACTGCTCGCCGTCGAATTCGCGGATTTCCTTGCCGTCGGCGACGATGGTGCCGACCCCGGTCTTGGTGAAGAAGGCTGGAATGCCGGCGCCGCCGGCGCGCAGCTTCTCGGCCAGGGTGCCTTGCGGCGTGAATTCCAGTTCCAGCTCGCCGGCCAGGTACTGGCGCGCGAACTCTTTGTTCTCGCCCACGTAGGAGGCGATCATCTTCTTGATCTGGCGGGTTTCCAGCAACTGGCCGAGGCCGAAGCCGTCCACGCCGGCGTTGTTGGAGATCGCGGTCAGGCCGGTGACGCCGGAATCGCGCAGCGCGCCGATCAGCGCCTCGGGGATGCCGCACAGGCCGAAGCCGCCGACCGCGATGGTTTGCCCGTCTTGGACGACGCCCGCCAGCGCTGCGGCGGCGTCAGGATAGATTTTATTCATGGGTGTCCCTTTATAGTGTGTTGCTGAATCTGTTGCTAACATTATTAAATGCGCTAGCGACGAGGCGTCTCAGCATAGAATACGCAAATCAAAAGCACAATACCGTAGAACTACCTGCCGCCCCCACACATGAATAATGCTCCGGTCATCGATTACGAATCCATTTTCCTGCACGCGCCGGTCGGCATGTGCATCTCGGAGAACCGCATCATCCAGTCGTGCAACGAGGCGCTGGCCTCGATGTTCGGCTACGCGCGCGGGCAGCTGCAGGGCCAGTCCTTCATGGTGCTGTACCCGACCATGGACGAGTTCCTGCGCACCGGCGACCGCATCATTCCCATCATGAACGCCAGGGGCCGCTATTCGGACGAGCGCATCATGCGCCGCGCCGATGGCGAGTTGTTCTGGTGCCACGTCACCGGTCATTCGATGAAGGCGTCCGAACCGCTGGGGCCGGGCATCTGGACCTTCGAGGACGTCAGCGAAAAGCGCCCGGTGACGGCGGAGCTGACCCCGCGCGAACGGGAAATCGCCGCGCTGCTGGTCGAAGGCAAGACCAGCAAGACCATCGCCCGCCAGATCGACCTCAGCCCGCGCACGGTGGAAATGCACCGCGCCAAGCTGATGCGCAAATTCTCGGCCGCCACCTCGTCGGAACTGGTGCACAAGCTGGTCGGCCTGCAGCTCTAGCTACGTTGCGGTCATGCCATCATCGGCGGAAATAATCGCGCCGTTGATGAAGTTGGAGTCCTCGCCGGCCAGCAGCAACAGCAGGCCGTCCAGGTCCTCCGGCTTGCCCGGGCGCTTGCGCGGCAGCATATTGATCAGCTTCTGGCCCTGCTCGCTGGCGAAGTAATCCTCGTTGATCTCGGTCGAGATGTAGCCGGGGCAGATGGCGTTGGTGTTGATGCCGTACTTGCCCCACTCCACCGCCATGGCCTTGGTCATCTGCACCACGCCGGCCTTGCTCATGCAATACACGCCGATCTGCGGCATCACCCGCAAGCCCGCCACCGAGGCGATGTTGATGATGCGGTGCTTCTTGCCCGGGTCGCCCTTGGCGCGCGCGATCATGCGCTTGGCGGTCTGCTGGGCCACGAAGAAGGCGCCGCGCAGATTGGTGTCCATGACGAAGGCATAGTCCTCCGGCGTGACGTCGACCAGCCGCTGGGTGGTCGATACGCCCGAGTTGTTGACCAGGATGTCGATCGGCCCGGCCTCGGTCTCGGCGTGGGCGATGGCCGACTTGATGCTGGCGAAATCGCTCACATCCAGGCTGACCACATGGGCGGCGCCGCCGTCGGCCTCGATTTCGGCGCGCAGCTCCTTCAGGCGCTCGGTGCGGCGCGAGGCCAGCACCACCTGGGCGCCGGCCTGGGCCAGCACTTTGGCAAACCGGGCTCCGAGACCGCTGGAGGCGCCGGTGATCAGCGCAATTTTTCCCTCAAAGTTGACTTCTATGCCCACGAGCTACTCCTAGTGTTTGGTATAAGTGATGAATTGCCGACAGCGTGACTGTCGAATCGTTATGATTACACAAATCGCCAGTATTAGATTGCAGTGTCTAATAATGTCCCTCAAAATGGCGCCCACATTGCATTCCGAGCGAAAAAGAAGCACACTCGTGCTTAAATTTCCCTCCACCCATTTGACCACGATAAGAACAGACCATGACACAGCCACAAAATCTAGTAGAACAGTACGGCCCGCGCGATGCGATGGAGTATGACGTCGTGATCGTCGGCGGCGGCCCTGCGGGCTTGTCGGCGGCCATCAAGATCAAGCAGCTGGCCGCCGAAAAAGGCCGGGAAGTGTCGGTCGTCGTGCTGGAAAAAGGCGGCGAGCTGGGCGCCCACATCCTGTCCGGCGCCGTGATGGACCCGAAGGCCCTGACCGAGCTGATCCCTGACTGGAAGGAAAAAGGCGCGCCGCTGAACACCGAAGTGAGCGAAGACCGCGTGCTGTTCCTGACCGAAACCAAGGCCATCAAGACCCCCAACTTCCTGCTGCCGGCCTGCTTTGAAAACCACGGCAACTACGTGATCTCGCTGGGCAACGTGGTGCGCTGGCTGGGCCAGCAGGCCGAGGCGCTGGGCGTGGAAATCTTCCCCGGCTTCCCTGCCGCCGAAATCCTGTACAACGACGACGGCTCGGTCAAGGGCGTGGCCACCGGCAATATGGGCGTCAAGCGCGACGGCGAAGCCGGCTCCGACTTCCAGCTGGGCATGGAACTGCACGGCAAGTACACCCTGTTCGCCGAAGGCGCGCGCGGCCACCTGGGCAAGCAGCTGATGGCCAAGTACGACCTGAACAAGGGCAAGGACCCGCAGTCGTACGGCATCGGCATCAAGGAATTGTGGGAAATCGACCCGGCCAAGCACCAGCCCGGCCTGGTGGTGCACACCACCGGCTGGCCGCTCGACAGCAAGACCTACGGCGGTTCCTTCCTGTACCACCTGGAAAACAACCAGGTCATGGTCGGCTACGTGGTCGGCCTGAACTACGAGAATCCCTACCTGTCGCCGTACGAGGAATTCCAGCGCTACAAGACCCACCCGGCCATCAAGACCTTCTTCGAAGGCGGCAAGCGCATTTCCTACGGCGCCCGCGCGATCACCGCCGGCGGCCTGCAATCGTTGCCGAAACTGGTCTTCCCGGGCGGCGCGCTGATCGGCTGCGACGCCGGCTTCCTCAACATGAGCCGCATCAAGGGCAGCCACGCCGCCATCAAGTCCGGCATGCTGGCCGCCGAGTCGGCGTTCGAGGCGCTGGCCGCCGGCCGCCAGCACGACGAACTGGCCACCTTCCCGGCCGCTTTTGAAACATCCTGGCTGCATGACGAGCTGCACGTGGCGCGCAACGTCAAGCCTTGGCTGAGCAAGGGCCTGTACGTCGGTTCGGTGATGACCTATGTCGACCAGGCCATCCTGCGCGGCAAGGCGCCATGGACGCTGCACCACAGCCACGCCGACCACGAATGCCTGAAGCCGGCCTCGCAGTTCACGCCGATCAGCTATCCCAAGCCGGACGGCAAGCTGACCTTCGACCGCCTGTCGTCGGTGTTTATTTCCAACACCAACCACGCCGAAGACCAGCCGATCCACCTGACGTTGAAAAATCCTAGCGTGCCGGTGGACGTCAACCTGGCCCAGTATGCCGGTCCGGAAGCGCGCTACTGCCCGGCCGGCGTGTACGAGTTCATCAAGACCGACGAAGGCGCCGACCGCCTGCAGATCAATGCGCAAAACTGCGTGCATTGCAAAACCTGCGACATCAAGGATCCGACCCAGAATATCGTCTGGATAACGCCGGAAGGCGGCGGCGGCCCGAACTATCCGAACATGTAAGACAAAAAAGCAACAACAGCTCAGCAGCGCGTCCTCGGTGGCGCGCTGTTTTTTTATTCCGGGAACAATTTATTGCGCCGTCCGGGCAAAAGCGGACCATAATCGGGCGGTGGAGAGGCTGTGCAGCGGGCCGTAACGCTGGAAAACCGGGCCCTGTTACAAATAATTTCGCAAATTTCCACAAAGCATTTAATGTCCTTCCAGATATGGTCGTCTTGTACTTGGGAGAGCACAAAGGATCCGTTGCTCCGAACTGAATCCACCTACCAGGAGTTATTTCATGCTGAGCCTTCACACTAACGCTGCGGCCCTTTCCGCACAGAACTCGATCTCCCGCACCCAGATGTCGTTGTCGACTTCGCAGACCCGTCTGAGCACCGGCTTCCGTGTCAATTCGGCCATGGACGATGCTGCAGGCTTGCAAATCGCCACCCGCCTGAAAGCCCAGACCAGCGGCATGGGCATGGCCATGCGTAACACCCAGAACTCGATCTCGATGCTGCAAACCGCCGAAGGCGCGTTTGACGAAGTCACCACCATGCTGACCCGCATGAAAGATCTGGCCACCCAGGCAGCTGACGTCTCGTCGACCGCAAAAGACCAGGCCGCACTGCAGTCCGAGTTCGACGCTCTGGGTAGCGAGCTGAACAACGTCATGAAGAACACCACCTTCGGCGGCGCCAAGCTGATGGAAGCCGGCACGATCGCTTCGTCGATGACCTTCCAGATCGGCTCGAGCAAGTCGGAAACCATGGCGGTCGACCTGTCCGCCGCCGTGACCGCGGCGGTCGCCGGCCTGACCAGCGTTTCCGCCCGCTACGCAGCGGGCGGCGCGGCAGTCGGCGCCGAGATCTCGGACGGTTCCGATGGTACCGCCGTGGGCGCGACCAACACCGCCGGCCAGACCGCAGCGAACAACTCGATCGACACGATCAGCACCGCGATCGACCTGATCGGCGGCGTCCGCTCGTCGCTGGGTGCGGCAGCCAACCGCCTGGACCACGTGTACAACAACTTGTCGAACATTTCGACCAACACCAAAGCGGCAACTGGCCGTATCATGGATACCGACTTCGCCAGCGAATCGTCGAACATGACCTCCAGCCAGATGCTGCTGCAAGCCGGTACCGCCATGCTGAAGCAGTCGAACAGCACGTCGTCCCTGGTTATGTCCTTGCTGCAATAATCGTAGCGCCTTCCTGATCTGCTCGCGGGTCAGGAATACAAGGAGCCAACCGGAGTATCGGTTGGCTTTTTTTT
The DNA here is from genome assembly GCF_058799615.1 of Duganella sp. GW822-FHT06D06. Lineage (NCBI taxonomy): Bacteria > Pseudomonadati > Pseudomonadota > Betaproteobacteria > Burkholderiales > Oxalobacteraceae > Duganella > Duganella sp. GW822-FHT06D06. The sequence goes on along the minus strand of NZ_JBXALQ010000031.1, from coordinate 18,343 downwards.
CATCGGATTTTTTCGAGAGCGAGCTTGATGGCTTTAGACCGCATCGGACCGACTTCGCGCCCGCTGGGCATCCCGGACCGGCAGACCACCACGCCAGGCCCGGTCGCGCGCGCGCCGGGCGAAGTGCCGTTGGCCGGGGACTATCCGGTCGGCCCGCTGGCGCCGAGCGGCCCCGGCGCCGTCGGCGTGCTGCTCGATGGCCCGGACGGCCTGCCGCTGCCGCAATCGGGCGTCGAAGCGCTGGCCGCCGCGCTGGCCGAAGTGCCGAACGGCGCCGATCCGGCCGCGATGCGTCCCAATCAAGTCTTCCTGTCCCGCCAGCTGGTCTGGCAGCCGCCCGACACCCAGATGATGGCCGCCTCGTGGCAAGTCATGGTGCGCACCTATGCCGAGCAGCGCGCCGCCTGGCTGGAGCAGGCCAACGGCCAGCACGTGCCGTCCAGCCTGTTCATGGCCGACCACACGCCGGCCGCCATGCGCGACGGCCGCCCCGGCCTGCCGCTGGTGACCGAGATGGAACCGTGGCGCTTCGCCGTGTACGCCTGGGGCGCCGAACGGCTGGTGCTGAAGGTGATCGTCAAGGACGACGAGGAACAGGAACGCAACAACCGCCGCCGCCGTTCGCGGGTGGCGCTGCGGCTCGAGCTGATGCTGCCGGGCGTGGGCCGGGTGGTGATCCAGATGGAGCCGGCCACCGGCAACGGCGTGGCGCTGGAAGTGGGCGCGGCCCAGACCTCGGCCATGCAGCATATGCGCGAAATGCTGCCGCAACTGGCGGCCACCGTCAGCCGTTGCGGCCTGACGATCCTGCGCTGCCGCCTGCGGCGCGAGCTGCCGCCCGCCGGCGCCGGCGAACACAACTACCCTACCCGCGCGCATACGGCGGCGCTGGGCCAGGCCATCTTCAAGGCCATGGCGGAGCTGGCCGTGCTGCTGTCGCAGCCGCTGCCGCCGGACGACCTGTTCTCCGAATCGGCCTGAACTCCCGGAATGAAAAAAACCCGCCGGGCGCTGCCGCCGGGCGGGCTGATCCGGCTGGCGCCGCTCAGCGCTGCCGGCGGCGGCGCGCGACCGCGCCCATGGCAGCCAGACCCAACAGCAGCATGCCGTAGATCGACGGTTCCGGCACCGCGCTGACGTAGCTGATGGAGATGCTGCCAAAGTCCCACTGGCCGTCGGCCTGGCCGGGGGACAAGTCCTTGTAGCTTTCGCTGAATTCGATGCGCACCTTGCCGTCGGCGCCCGCTTTGAACTTCTGGCCGGAGTAAGGCAGGTAGAGGTAACCGTCGATATACTGGCTGCCGCTCATATAGCTGTCGCTCGGGCCGAACGACACAGTATCGCCGGTACTGGAGTCGAAGTGCACCTCCATATCGTCCAGCCAGCTTGGATCGTTGGCTGTGATGTTGACGCCCCAGGAAATGGATAGAATCTCCGCCTGCGCGCCCAGATTCAACTCGATGACGGTATTGCCTGCATTGCCGTACAGATCATAGCTCTGGATACCGTCGACCTGGATTGCCTGGTAGTGCACCGCGGCGGCGGCGCTGCCGCCGGCAGCCAGCGCCGCGGCGCAGATCAAAGCGCGCACATATTTCAGATTTTTCATTGGGGACTCTTTCAGTAAGGTACTGGTTGGTGAGCACCAAAAGATATCATGTATATTCATATACAATGCATAATTATTAACAAATAATAAAAATACAACGGAAATAAAAACACCCCATAAGCCTGGCGACTTATAGGGTGCTGGGGGATCGCAGGTCTCGCGACCCGCCGGGAGCCTGTCAGCGGTTCTGGCGGCGGCGCGCAACCGCGCCCATGGCAGCCAGACCCAACAGCAGCATGCCGTAGGTCGATGGTTCCGGCACCGCGCTGACATAGCCGATGGTAATGTTGCCGGAGTCCCACTGGCCGTCGGCTACGCCGGGAGCCATGTCTTTGTAACCATCGCTGAACTCCAGGCGCAGCTTGCCGTCGGCGCCCACACTGAGCGAAAAGCCAAAGTCGGCCAGCACGGCGCTGCCCTCGTTGTGCTCGCTGCCGCTCTCCTCGCTGCCGCTCGGCGTCAGATACACGCCCTCGTCGCCGCTGGTGGTGTTGAAATGCACTTCCATTTCGGACAGCCAGCTTGGATGGTAGGCAGTGGTGTCGACGTTCCAGGCGATGCTGGTGATCTGGGACAGCGCCCCCAGGTTCAGCTCAATGACGGTATTGCCCGCCTCGCCGAACTCGCCATAGCTCTGGATGCCGGCGACGTTAACCACCTTGAACTGCTCCACCGCGACGGCCGCGCCGCCGGCGGCCATCGCCACAAAGAACAACAAAGCGCGCACAAATTTCAGATTTCTCATTTTTGGCTCTTTCAAGTAGGTACAACGGTTGATGGTGTCTAAAAGATATCATGCTTATCAAAAAGTCAGTGCAGGAATATTAATAACTGACGAAAAAGCAACAGCGCAAAAAAAAATGCCGCCCAGTCCGTTGACTGGGCGGCATCCGGGCGCGGCCGGCGGTGCTCAGCCGACCGTGCCGATGATGCTCACTTCGCGGTTTTCCGGGATCTCGTTGTACGACAGCACGTGCAGGCCGGGCGCGAACAGCCGCGCATAGCGCGCCAGCAGCGGCCGGATCTGCGGCAGCACCAGCAACAGCGGCGGCGTGGCCTGCTGCTTCATCTGTTCGCGCGCCACCGGCATGTTGACCTGCAGCTGCGCCAGCAGGTGCGGATCGATCGGGTAGTTGTCCAGCACGATCTTGCCGCTCTGGCGCGCCTGGTTCAGCGAGCCCAGCAGCATGTTCTCCAGGTCGCCGCCCAGGTTGAAGGCCTGCATCTCGGTCTTCTGCCCGAACAGGCCGGTGACGATCTGGCGTCGCAGCGCGCAGCGCACCTCGGCCGCCAGCAGGATCGGATCCTTGGTGGTCTCGGAACTGTCGACCAGCGTGGTGGCGATCGGCACGATATCCTTCAACGACACGTTTTCCGCCAGCAGCACGCGGAACACGCGCAGCATCTGGGTGTGGGTCAGCGCCTTGTCCAGCGAGCTGGCCAGCTTGGGCGACAGCGCCGCCAGCCGGTCCATCAGCGCCGGCACGTCCTCGTGGCGGAACAGCTCCGGCAGGTATTCGCGGATCAGCTTGGACAAGTGGGTGGCGATCGCGCTCGGCGCCTCCACCACCTGGTAGCCCAGCCCCAGCGCGTTGGCCTTCTCGCTGGTCTCGATCCAGGTCACCGGCATGCCGTAGGCCGGCTCGATGCCGGGGATGCCGTCGATCTGGCCGTAGATATTCGGCGACGGGATCGCCATCAGGCGGTCGGCGAACACCTCGGCCTGGGCCACCACGCTGCCCGACAACATCACCGAGTACTGCGAGGGTTTCAGGCCCAGGTCGTCGCGCACGATGATCGGCGGCAGCAGCAGCCCCATCGCCTCGGACAGGCTCTGGCGCACGCCCTTGACGCGCTTGGTCAGCGGCTCGCCGTGCGCCTTGTCGATCAGGCTGACGAGCTTGTAGCCCAGCGCCACCTGCAACTGCTGCACGGCCGGCAGGCTGTGCCAGTCGAGCTCGGGACCGCGGTCGTCGCGCAGCGCCGCCTCGATGGCGTCCAGGTTGTTGGTCTCGGGCGCCTTGACCCTTTGCAGCAGCCGGTAGCCGACGTAGGCCAGCACCAGCGCGAACGGGCCGAACATCTGCCACGGCATGCCCGGCACCAGCGCCAGGATGAACATCATGCCCGAGGCGCTCAGCATCACCTGCGGCGAGGCCAGCACCTGGCCGCCGACCTGCTGCTCGAAGTCGCCGGAGTCGGAGATGCGGGTCACCAGGATCGCCGCCGCGGCCGACAGCAGCAGCGCCGGGATCTGCGCCACCAGGCCGTCACCGATGGTCAGCAGCGCGTATTGCTTGAAGGCGTCGCCGAACGACATGTCCTGCATCAGCGCGCCGATGGCGACGCCGCCGACCATGTTGATGATCAGGATCAGGATGCTGGCGACGGCGTCGCCGCGCACGAACTTGGAAGCGCCGTCCATGGCGCCGTAGAAGTCGGCCTCGGCGGCGACATCCTGGCGCCGCAGCTGGGCCTTTTCCTGGTTGATCAGGCCGGCGTTGAGGTCGGCGTCGATCGCCATCTGCTTGCCCGGCAAGGCGTCCAGCGTGAAGCGCGCCGACACTTCGGAAATCCGTTCCGCGCCCTTGGTCACCACCATGAAGTTGATGATCATCAGGATCACGAACACGACGATACCGACCACATAGTTGCCGCCGATGACGACCTTGCCGAAGGCCTCGATCACCTGGCCGGCCGCGGCCGTGCCTTCATGGCCGTGCAGCAGCACCACCCGGGTCGACGCCACGTTCAGGGTCAGCCGCATCATGGTGGTGGCCAGGATCACCGTCGGGAACACCGAGAAGTCCAATGGGCGGCGGGCCGACACCGACACCAGGATCACGATCAGCGCCAGCACGATGTTGAACGTGAACATCACGTCCAGCAGGATGGGCGGCAACGGCAGGATGATCATCGCCAAAATCACCAGCAGGAATGCCGGCGTGGCGAACTTGTGGCGACGCGCTTCTGCGACCAGCCTGTTCAAAAAATTCATGACTTAACAACCTCGCTCATGGATGTGGGGACATCGACTTCTTTTGGATACACCGGCTCGGCAGTGCGCCGTCCGGTACGGAATGCCTTCAATTGCAAAATATAGTTCAACACCTGCGACACCGCCTGGTACAGCTGGACCGGGATCTGCTGGTTGACCTGGCTGGTGTTGTAGATGGCGCGCGCCAGCGGCGCCAGCGGCATCACCTCGATCTTGAACTCGACCGCCAGCTGGCGGATGTACAAGGCCATCTCATCGATGCCCTTGGCGATCACATACGGTGCTTCGGCACGGTTCTGGTCATACTTGAGCGCCACCGCGTAATGCTCCGGGTTGACGATCACCACGTCGGCGGTCGGCACCGTCTTGCGCGCGCTGCGCCGCGCCATCGCCCGTTGCAGCTGGCGGATGCGGCTCTTCACTTCCGGCCGGCCCTCGGTCGACTTGTGCTCCTCCTTCTGGTCCTGCTTGGACATGCGCTGGTTCTTGGCGAAGAAATACGCCTGCGCCGGCACATCGACCAGGGCGAAGATGATAAACACCGCGACCAGCGACATCAAGCCGTCCAGCATCAAATTCGAGCCCATCATCATGGCCTGGCCCATCGGCATGTGCTGCAACTGGGTGTAGCTCTGCACCGTCGAGCGCGCCACGTGGACCAGCACCGCGATCAGCACGCCCGCCTTGCCCAGCGAGATCAGGAACTCGATGGCGTGCTTGGCGCCGAACAGCCGCCCCAGGTTGGCCGCCGGACTCAGGCGGTCCATCTTGGGCGCCCAATGCTTGGTGCTGACCACCCAGCCGCCCGGCACCATCGCCCCCAGCACGATGAAGAACGGCACCACGAACAGCGGCAGCACCATCTTGATCAGCAACCACATCGCCGAGCCGAACACGGTCGACATGGCGTTCTCGATCGCGCCCGAAGAGCTGAACGGCGCAAAGCTCTGGTGGAAGATCTCGAGGAACTCGGCCAGGTAGTCCGGCAGCAGGTAGACGAACAGCTTCAGGCTGACCAGGATGCCGATCGCCGTCGACAGGTCGCGCGAGCGCACCACCTGCCCTTCCTGGCGCGACTTCTTGAGCTTCTGTTGTGACGCCTTTTCTGTCTTGTCGGCGCTGTCCTGTTCAGCCATGGGCCGCCACCTGCATCTGCTGGCGTATCAGCTCCAGCACCATATTGGTCATGCGCACATAATGCTCGGGGATGAAACGCACCACCTGCGCCAGCATCATCAGGCCGAAAATGGTGATCACGGAAAAACCCAGCGCGAACAGGTTCAGCGCCGGCGCCACCCGGTTCAGCAGGCCGAAGCCGAGCTGCACCACCAGCGTGGAAAACACGATCGGGATCGCCAGCAGCATGGCGGCGGAAAAAATCCAGGCGACGTTGTAGGCGATCGCGTTCAGCAGCAGCGGGCTGTAGCCGTGGCCCAGCGGCCAGGCCTTGAAGCTCTGGCCGATGACGTTGGCGATCACCAGGTGGCCGTCGATGGCGAAGAAGACGATGATAGCCAGCACCGACAGCAGCGCCGACACCACGTCCGACGATTGGCCGTTCATCGGATCGTTCATCACCGCCATCGAAAAGCCCATCTGCGACGACACCAGGTAGCCCAGCACGCCGATCACCGACATGGCGAAGTGGAAGGCCAGGCCCAGCACGAAGCCGATCAGCGCCTGCTCGATGGTGGCCACCACGCCGTGCATGGAGAACGGCTCGATCGCATAGCTGCCGGCGGCGGTGGTCAGCGGCAGCATCAGGACCGCCAGCACCAGCGCGATCAGGATGCGCACCGTGATCGGCGTGACCGCCTCGCCCAGCACCGGGGCGCCGATGAACATCGCCAGGATGCGGCAAAACGGCCACCACAGCGCGGTGAGCATCGGCAGCAACTGGCCCAGGATCGGTTCCATGAGGGGGCGGCTAGCCGACCAGCGTGGCCGCGCGGGTGAAGATCGAGACGCAGAAGTCCATCAGGTAGCCGGCCATCCAGCGCCCCATCAGGATGATCGCCAGCAAGGTCACCAGCAGCCTCGGCAAGAAGCTCAAGGTCTGTTCGTTGATCTGCGTGGCGGCCTGCACCAGCGCCACCACCAGGCCGGTGATCAGGCCGGGCACCACCAGTATCACCACCAGCAACATGACGATGCGCAGCGATTCGACCACCAGGTCGACGGCAACTTCGGGAGTCAGCATCGGGTCGCTCCTTAATACGCCTGCACGCTCGTGACGAGCGTGTTGACGGTCAGGGTCCAGCCATCCACCAGCACAAACAGCAGCAGCTTGAACGGCAATGAAATCACCAGCGGCGACAGCATCATCATGCCCATCGCCATCAGCACCGACGACACCACCAGGTCGATCACCAGGAAGGGAATGAACAGCATGCAGCCGATCTGGAAGGCGGTCTTCAGCTCCGACAGCACGAACGCCGCCAGCTTGACGGTGAAGGCGTGCTGCGACGGCACGGTGATCTTGTCCTCGCCGGCCAGGTGGGCGATCTGCTGCAGCGCTGCCTTGCTGGTCTGCGCCAGCATGAAGCGCGACACCGGCTTCTCGGCGATCTGCAGCGCCACCTCCAGGCCGATCTTGTCCTGGTCGTAAGGCACGAAGGCGTCGGTCCAGATCTGGTCGCCGATCGGGCGCATCACCAGCAAGGTCAAGATCAGCGCCACCCCGGTGATGACGCGGTTGGGCAGGCCCTGCTGCAGGCCCAGCGCCTGGCGCAGCAGCGACAGCACGATCACGAAGCGGGTAAAGCTGGTCATCATCATGACCATTACCGGGAGCAAGCCCAGCAAGGTCATGATGATCAGGATCTGGGTCTTGACCGTCAGTTCGGTCTTGGCGCCGGGCACCACATTGGCCAGCAGGTCGACCGCCTGGGCCGGCCCGCAGGCCAGCAGGCCCAGCAACGTCAAGCCCGCGGCCGCTGGCAGCAGTCGCCGGCGCCACTGCGGGTGAGCGCTGCAGGTCATGGAGTCATCATGTCGAGATTCAGGCCGTCCAGGTCGATCACTTTGAGGCCGTAGTTTTCGCCCGCCACCACCACTTCGGCGCGGCCGATGGCGGTGCCGTTGACCTTGATCACCAGCGGTTCGCCGGCCAGCACGTCGAGCTCGACCACGCTGTCCGGGCCGATCGCCATCAACTCCTGCAGCGAGATGCGGGCCGAGCCCACTTCCAAGGTCAGGGTCACCGGGATCTTGCGCATCATGGCCGGCAGGTCGCGGCGCGTCGGCGTGGCCGGCACGTCGGTCAGCTCGGTGCCGACCTGGTCGATAATCATCTCTTCGGACAGGTCTTCCAGCAAGGCGTCGCTAGGGTTGGCTACGTTCATGTTCATCATGTTATTCGGCGTCTTCAAAAGAGGTTAAACAGAGTTTGCCTTTATGTTCGGTGACGGCGGCGGTGAAGAGGCGGGAATCTTCGAGCAGCACGTCCGCTCTGTTCAGGCTGATCGGGATCACGTCGCCGACCTGCAGGTCGTACAGGCTGCCCAGCGGCACTTCCTTGCTGGCCAGGCGGCCGACCAGGCCGACCTGCAGCCGCTGCGCCAGCGGCGCGGCGGGCTGGGCCTTCTTGCCGGCGTCGCGGTCGCGCAACAGGCCGCGCAGCACATTGGCCATCAGCGTCTTGTCGAGCGCGAACCAGTACTGGCCGGTGACGCCGCTCTTGATGTCGGCCACGGTGACGGTGATGATCCAGCTGCCCTTGGGCGGGTGGGAGCCGGGGGCCGGCTTGAATCCGCTGTCGGCCGCCTCCGGCTCGCCTTCGGCCGGGGCCGGCTTGTCGAGCACCGGGAGGTTGAGTTCGATGCGGCCGGCCAGGGTGCCGGCCAGCTGTTGCCCCAGCACCACGGCGAGGCGTTCTTCGGTGGCGGTCACCTTCACCGTGTTCTCGTCCAGCGCGGCAGCGTCCGCCTTGCCGCTGCCGTAGCGGAAGTTCAACACGCTCAGCAGCACCTTGCGCTCCAGCGAGAAGGCGATCTGCCCGGCCGGCGCGGCAAAGCTGAGCCAGCGGCCGCGGCTTGCCTTGTCTTCCAGGCGCTCGAACGCGACCTCCTCCACCTGGAAGCCGCCCCAGTAGCGGCGGTTCATGTTCAGCCGCATCGACTGCACCAGATCGTCGCGCAACTGGGCCGCAAACAGATGCAGCAGATGCACCGGCCGCCCCAGCAGGCATGGGTCCAGCACTTGAGGTGGCGCAGTCGGTTTTGTCGTTGTCATGTTTTCGCCATGTCGGAAATTCTTCGCTACTCCTCCATCATCGCACTATCCAGCTAAAAACTGGTTACTTCCAGCGCACTATTTGGGGAATATTACCTATCGTAACTTAAAGTCATGCGTTGTCGGTAGCACAGGATACATCAAAATTCACATTATTGCCATCCAACAATATTTGACGAAGTGATTCCCAGCGGCAAATAAGTCTTTACAAGAATATTGCTAGCCAGTAAGCTTAACCCGCTCCCCGTCGTCTGACGCTGCTCTGCAACACACTTGAATACATGGCGCTTAGTAAATGATTTATAACGATATTTGCCGCAAGAGAACAGTTTCCGGCAACCGGGAATTGCGCCAGCGCCCCCGCCCCCGCCCCCGCACCACGGATGCCGCCGCCACTGCGCGGGCCTGGCGTTGAACACCATGCCTACGCTGACTTTCTTACAAGACTGTGACATCGCCGTAACATCCGGCGCGAAGTGTCGCTTGATGGAGCACAGCGACTTACAGATAAACAACGCGGGGCTTGCTGCTTTCTGGCAATCTGGATATGGTAGACATGTGGGACTAACGTTGCATAAACGGGAGATAGCAAGATGAGTAACGGAATCTCGAACCTGATACAGGCCGACCTCGCGTCGCTCACCAACGCGGCGCAAAACCTGGCCCAGCAAAGCGTGGCGCCCGCCGCGCAGTTTATCGCCGGCGCCGGCGACAGTCAGCCGGCCTTCTCCTTCGCCCAGTCGATGAAAGACGCGGTGCACAAAGTCAACGACGCCGACGCCAACGCGGCGCAACAGATGTCCGACGTCGACGCCGGCAAGAGCGACGACCTGGTCGGCGCCATGCTGTCCAGCCAGGAAGCCAGCCTGTCCTTCTCGATGTTGATGCAAGTGCGCAACAAAGTGATGGGCGCAGTGGACGAACTCATCAAATTGCCGCTGTAACAGCGTGCCCAGTTCACCCCGAAAGCCAACAACGTGATCAATTCCATCAAGTCCGCCTTCGAGCGCTGGCGCGCCAGCCCGGTCGCGCTGTCCATGCCGCCCAACCTGCTGAAAAACCTGTATCCGCTGCTGCTGCTGGCGATCGGCGTGACGGCCATGGTGCTGATGTATCTGTGGAGCGACCAGTCCGGCTACAAGCCGGTGTTCGGCGCGCGCGAAAAAGTCGCCGCGGCCGACATGATGACGGTGCTCGACGCCGACCACATTCCCTACCGCCTGCATCCCGAGAGCGGCCAGGTGCTGGTGCCGAACTCGATGCTGGGCAAGGTGCGCATGCTGCTGGCCGCCAAGGGCGTGACCGCGCAGCTGCCGGCCGGCCTGGAGCTGATGGACAAGAGCGACCCGCTGGGGGTGTCGCAATTCGTGCAGGACGTGCGCTTCCGCCGCGGCCTGGAAGGCGAGCTGGCGCAGTCGATCATGACCCTGGACGCGATCGCCCACGCGCGCGTGCACCTGTCGATCGCCAAGTCGACCTCGTTCGTGTCCTCGGACGGCGAGAAATCGTCGGCTTCGGTGGTGGTGGCGCTCAAGCCCGGCCACACGCTGTCGCCGGAAGCGATCGCCGCCGTGGTCAACATGGTGTCGGGCAGCGTCGCCAGCCTCAGCGCGCAGCGCGTCAGCCTGGTCGACCAGAGCGGCAACCTGCTGTCCTCCCACATCGACCTGGTCGACGGCTTCGACGCCGGCAGCGCCAGCAATGAAAACGGCAAGCGCTACCAGGACGAGGTCAAGGCCAACGTCCGCAACCTGCTGGGCCCGGTCATCGGCGACGACAATTTCCGCATGAGCGTGATGGCCGTGGTCGACAACGACAAGGTCGAGGAAACGGTCGAGAAGTACGGCGCCGAGCCGAAGGTCACCAGCGAAGCGCTGCGCGAAGAGCTGGACCGCAACCGCGTGGCGCAAGGCGTGCCGGGCACCTTGTCGAACCGGCCGCCGCCGGCCAACGCCAACCCGGCCGACGCCGCCAAGCCGGCCGCCGCCAACGACCCCAACAATCCGGCCGACGGCACCGCGCGCAAGAACGCCACCACCCGCCAGTACGCCTACGACCGCAGCATCACCCAGACCAAGCGCAGCCGCGGCCGGCTTGAAAAGCTGAGCGTGGCCGTGGTGCTGGCGCAGGCGGCCTCGCCGACGCCCAAGACCGGCTGGAGCGCCAACGAAATCGCCAACATCGACAAGATCCTGCGCAACGGCCTGGGCATCAACAGCGAGCGCGGCGACCAGCTGGTGGTGTCGGCCATGAACTTCCCGCCCAAGGCCGCCATCGTCCCATGGTGGCAGGAACGCGACAACGTGGTCGATATCAGCGCCTACGTGATGTACGCGGTCGGCGCCATGCTCGGCTACTTCCTGTTGCTGCGTCCGCTGATGCGCCTGGCCACGGTGCGCTTCACGCCGCCGCCGCAGGAACTGGCGCGCATCGCCGCCGAACGCCGCGCCGCCGAACAAGCCGCCGTGGCGGCCGCCAGGGAAGCCAAGGAAGCCGCCGCCGCCGCGGCCGGCACGCCGGCGATCGCCGGCGCCCACGCGCCGGGCACGGCGCCGGCGCTGCCGGGCGCCGCCGTCCAGCCGGGCATGCCGGTGGTGCCGCTGCTGGAAAACTACGATCTGCCGCCGCCAGGCTCGGCGGTCGACGTCATGGTCGACCACCTGAAAGTACTGGCCGCCAAAGAACCGGAACGTGTCGCCGAAGTCGTCAAACAATGGATGCAGAAAAATGGCCGAACTCAATAACCCCGACGAAGAAGACTACGGCAACGCCGTCCGCAACGCCCAGCTGTCGCCGGTCGAGCAGGCCGCGATCGTACTGCTGAGCATAGGCGAGGAGCCGGCCGCGGCCGTGCTGCGCTGCCTGTCGCGCGAGGAATTGCTGGAGGTGACCCAGGTCATGTCGCGCATGAGCGGCATCAAGGTCGAGTCCGTCAAGACCGCGATGCAGACCTTCTTCGACGACTACCGCCAGCAGTCCGGCGTGCACGGCGCCTCGCGCAGCTACCTGAAGCGCTCGCTGGACCTGGCGCTCGGCGGCGACCTCGCCAACACCGTGCTCAACAACATCTACGGCGACGAACTGCGGCCCAAGATGGCGCGCCTGCAATGGGCCTCGCCGAAGTGGCTGGCCGAATACATCTCCAACGAACACGTGCAGATGCAGGCGGTGTTCCTGGCCTTCCTGCCGGCCGCGCTGGCCGGCCAGATCATCGACGCGCTGCCGGCCGACGGCCGCGACCTGGTGCTGCTGAACCTGGCCCGGCTGGAAGAGATCGACCGCGACCTGCTCGTCGAGCTCGACGAGCTGGTGGTGCGCTGCCTGTCCTCCTTCGATTCGCAAAGCACCAGCGTGGAAGGGATACGCCAGGCCGCCGAGATCCTCAACCGGCTGCCGAGCAACCGCGCGCAGATGGTCGAGCTGCTGCGCGCGCACGACCCGGAAGTGGTGTCCAAGATCGAGCTGTCGATGTACGACTTCTTCATCCTCGGCAACCAGTCCGAGGTGGCGATCACCCGCATCATCGAGGAAGTGCCGCTGGAGCAATGGGCGATCGCGCTCAAGGGCGCCGAAGTGTCGATCCGCGACGCCATCCTCAAGACCATGCCGAAACGCCAGGCCCAGGCCTTCGAGGACATGATGCGGCGCGCCGGCCCGATGCCGCTGTCGCGCATCGAGCAAACCCGCCAGGAAATCATGGCCACCGTCAAGGCGCTGGCCGACGTCGGCGAGATCGAGATCCAGCTGTTCGCCGAGCAGGTGGTCGAATGAAGTCGTTCCGCGCTTACCGCTTTCCGCCGCTGGCGCAGTTCACCAACCTGGCGCACCAGCGCGCCGTGGCGCACAGCCACAGCCAGAGCGGCGACGGCGGCGCCCAGTGGGCCGCCTCGGTCAGCGAGGGCTTTGAACAGGGCCAGCGCGACGGCTACGAGATCGGCCTGGCGCGCGGCCAGGAAGACGGCTTCGAGGCCGGCCGCAGCTCGGGCCAGGAACAGGGCCGCGAAGAAGGCCGCCACGAAACCCTGGTGGCCTACGACCAGATGGCGCGCCCGGTCGACGCCATGCTGAAAAGCCTGAAGAAACTGCGTTCCGACTACCGCGCCGCCCAGCGCAAGGAAGTGGTCGACCTGGTGGCCAAGGTGGCGCGCCAGGTGATCCGCGCCGAACTGGCCTTGCAGCCGGTGCAGCTGATGGCCCTGGTCGAGGAGACGCTGGCGTCGATGCCGCCCACCCGCGAGGAAATCGATGTCTTCCTGAACCCGGAAGAACTCAAGCGCATCGCCGAGCTGGACCCGAAACGTTCCAAGCGTTGGAACCTGATCCCGGACGCCCGCCTGGAAGTGGGCGAGTGCCGCATCAAGGCGGGCGACAATGAAGTTGACGCCGGATGTCATCAACGTCTTGCGGCTGTCATGGAACAGGTCGATAATCAACTTCAAGCTGCCGACGGCGGCGATGAACCGGAGAGCGAAGAGTGATCGCTGACGCCTTACGCAATCTCGAACTGGGTTCCGTGCCCATGGCGACCCCGACCGGTCGCCTGGTGGGGGCGTCCGGTTTGCTGCTCGAGGCCGTGGGTTGTCCCTTGCACACCGGCCAGCGTTGCCAGATTGAGACAGTCACCGGCGAATGGCTGGACGCGCAGGTGGTCGGTTTCCGCGACAAGCTGTCGTTCCTGATGCCATTCAAGAAGGCGATCGGCCTGACCACCGGCGCCCGCGTGCTGCCCTCCCCCGAAAAAATCAGCCTGCAGATCGGCTCCAGCTGGCTGGGCCGCATGGTCAACGGCCTGGGCGAGCCGATCGACGGCCTCGGCAAGCTTTCCGGCGATTTCCCGCTCGAATCGCTGCCGCCGCGCATCCATCCATTGAAGAAGAAACCGGTCACCGAGGCGCTGGACGTGGGCGTGCGCGCCATCAACGCCATGCTGACCCTGGGCAAGGGCCAGCGGGTCGGCCTGATGGCCGGCTCCGGCGTCGGCAAGTCCGTGCTGCTGGGCCTGATGACCCGGCAGACCGTGGCCGATGTGGTGGTGGTCGGCCTGATCGGCGAGCGCTCGCGCGAGGTGCGCGAATTCGTCGAAATGTCGCTCGGCAAGGAAGGCCTGTCGAAGGCGGTGCTGGTGATCGCCCCGGCCGACGAGAGCCCGCTGATGCGCATCATGGCCACCGAACTGTGCCACTCGATCGCCGCCCACTACCGCGACCAGGGCAAGCACGTGCTGCTGCTGGTCGATTCGCTGACCCGCTATGCGATGGCGCTGCGCGAAGTGGCGCTGGCGCTGGGCGAGCCGCCGGCCACCAAGGGCTATCCGCCGTCGGTGTTCTCGGCGCTGCCGCAGCTGATCGAATCGGCCGGCAACGGCGAAAACCAGAACGGCAGCATGAGCGCGATCTACACCGTGCTGGCCGAGGGCGACGACCAGCAGGATCCGGTGGTCGACACCGCCCGCGCCGTGCTCGACGGCCACATCGTCATGACCCGCGAGCTGGCCGACCGCGGCCACTATCCGGCGATCGACATCGCTTCCTCGATCAGCCGCTGCATGAGCCAGGTCATCACCCACGAACACATGATGGCGGCGCGCGCGCTCAAGGCCAGCATGGCGCGCCACGACCGGGTGCGCGACCTGATCCCGCTGGGCGCCTATGTGCCGGGCGCCGATCCGGTCACCGACAAGGCGGTGCAGCTGCACCCCCGGGTCGAGGATTTCCTGTGTCAGGGCACCAAGGAAGAGGCGCCCTTCGCGCCGTGCATCCACCAACTTGAAAAGCTGATGACATGAGCCACCACAACATCCGCAACCTGACCACGCTGGTGGCCCTGCGCAACACCGAGGTGGAGCGCCTGCAGACCGAGCTGGCGGAAAAGGAAAGTGTGCGCGAGCGTTATCAAAAGAACCTGGACCGCCTGACCGGGCTGTACACGAACAGCGGCCCCAGCGGCAATCTGCATCCCGCGCTGGCCGGCAACTGCGGCGACTACAAGCAGGCGGTGATGCAGATGGCCGACAGCCACCGGCTCGACCTGCACATGCACGAGGCCGACATGGCGCTGTCGCAGCAACAATTGAACGCGGCCTGGGCCAGGCGCGAGGTGCTGGGCAAGGTGCTGGTCAAGCAGCAGAAGGTGGTGCTGGCCCAGCAAAATGTCCAGGAACGCAAGCAACATGATGAACTGGCAACGCAACTATGGATGCGCGGCCAGAAATAAGCGCGCGGCGCGGCGCCGGCCGAAAAAATAGTTAAGAATATTTTCATAGGGAAACGATTAAGGTCGCCTTATATCAGGGTACACTTCAATCATCCTTTCCAGGAGCAACGATCATGGCAGTCATCAGCAGTCCCGTCTACGACCCGCAAACCACGGCCGAGAAACTGGCGAACGCGTATGTCGCGCCGACCAAGGCCATCCTGGACAGCCGGGCCAGCAAGGCCACCGCCACCGTCAGCGCGCTGGGCACGCTGGGCAGCGCGCTGAGCGCCTTCCAGTCCGCCATGCAGGGGCTGACCACCGCCACCAGCGGCGTCGCCGCCAACGCCGCCACCAGCAGCAACACCGCGATCGCCACCGGCACCGCCACCGCCGCCGCCGCCGCCGGCACCTACTCGTTCTACGTCGAGCAGCTGGCCACCGCCGGCCAGGTGTCGTACAACGTCAACAACAGCACCGCCGCCGGCGCCGGCACGCTGAAGGTGATGCTGGCCGACGGTTCCAACTTCCAGATCGACCTGGCCAACGCCGACAGCAATATGGACGGCAGCCTGTCGGCCAAGGAAATCGCCGCCGCGATCAATGTCGCCGCCGGCAACAATTCGCGCGTCACCGCCTCCACCCTGACGGTCAACGGCCAGCCCAAGCTGGTGCTGAGCGCCACCCAGACCGGCGCCGCCAACGCCGTCGCCTCGCTCGACGTCAGCGCCCTGGGCGACGCCGGCCTGCAGGCGGACCTGTCGGCCCAGAACGTCGAGGCGCTCGCCAAGGACGCGATCGTCTGGATGGGCGACCAGGGCACCGGCACCCAGGTCACCCAGGCCTCCAACACCTTCAGCACCATCGACAACGTCAAGTTCACCGTCAAGCAGGCGCAGCTGGCCGGCGCCACGCCGGTGCAGCTGACCGTCGGCCCCGACAACAGCGCCACCACCGCCAACGTGCAGAGCTTTGTCGACGCCTACAACAAGCTGCTGGCGGTGTTCAAGACCGTGACCGCGCCGGGCAACCACAGCGCCACCTCGACCACCGACAGCACGCCGCAGTCGGCCGACGCCGCGCTGTACAACGATTCCGGCGTGGCCGCGCTGCGCGCCACGCTAGGCGCCACGCTGCGCAACGCCACCGGCGGCCGCTCGCTGATCAGTTTTGGCATCACCGCCGCGCGCGACGGCACGCTGACGCTCGACAGCACCCGCCTGCAAAAAACCATCGCCGCCGACCCCGGCAAGATCGACAGCCTGTTCGGCCGCGCCGGCCTGGGCGTCGACAGCGGCGTGCTGGGCTCGATGAACAAGCTGGTGACCACCTGGACCAATTCCGCCACCGGCCTGATCGGTGGCCGCAAGACCGCCATCACCCGCGTGCAGGACGACATCGCCAAGCGCCAGGTGGCGGTGCAAAACCAGTTCGACAACGCCTACAAGCGCTATCTGGCGCAGTTCAGCGCGCTGCAACAGCTGCAGGCGTCGATGACCAGCACCTCGAATATGTTCACGGCCATGTTCTCCTCCAGCAGCGACAATTAAGTTAACGATTTACAACCAGTACGGTGAACACCATGTTGAACCACGAAGCTTACAGCAGTTACCACTCCACCAATCTGGACGCCCAGGTCACGCGGGCGTCGCCGATCGAACTGGTGCTGGTGCTGACCGACGGCTTGCTCGAAGAGCTGGCGCGCGCGCGCGGCCACATCGTCGGCAAGCGCTACGAGCTCAAGGCCAACAGCCTGAACAAGTGCACCGACATCATCAACGGCCTGGCCAGCTCGCTGGACTTCGACCACGGCGGCGAAGTGGTGGAAAACCTCGGCCGCCTGTACGACTACTGCGCCGGCCGCCTCTACACCGCCGGCGTCAGCCTGGATCCGGCCATCATCGACGAAGTGACGACCTTGCTCACCACCATCAAGAAGGGCTGGCTGGGCGTTCAGGCCAAAAATGGATAGGCAACGCACGCTGCTGCAAATGGCGCAGAAGATGAGCGCCGCCCTCGCCGCCCAGGACTGGAAGTTGCTGGCGGCGATGAACACCCTGATGGTCACCGCCGTGCCGCAGATGGCGGCCCAGGGCAAGTGGAGCAGCAGCGAACGGGCCGCCCTGTCGGCCCTGCGTCAGCTACATGAAGAAGCAGTGCGCACGTGCAACGCCGCCACCGAGGACCTGGAGCGGCGCCTGCATGAAATGCAAGCCAACAAAGAAGGCTGGCTGGCCTATGCGCTAGACAGCGAACAGTTAGAAACCGGACTCCAAGCATGACCATGACACTCTCCAGCGCCACCGCCTCGACCAAAGCCGCGAAAGCCGAACTGACCGCTCCGGTCGCCACCAACCATGGCGGCCGCAGCACCATGCCGACGCCGGCGCAGGGTCACAACGGCAGCAAGACCGACAGCCGGGTGCCGCCCAAGTCGGCGCCGCTGACCGGCGGCATCAAGCATACGCCGGCCGGCAGTTCGCCCAAGCAGAATGCCGCGCCGCGCGGCGCCACGCCGGCCAGCCAGAACGATCCGGTCAGCTATCCGGGCCGCGACCAGGCCGAGCCGGCCACCGACGAAGCCCAGTCCGGCGCGCCGCTGTTTGCCCAGTTGCTGCAACCGACCGACCCGCTGCTGCCGGGCCCGCAGGACGCCGCCTCCGACAGCGGCGCCGCCGACACCGCCGCGGCCGCCACGGCCGGCGCTGTCGCCGCCGCCAACGCCAACGCCGCCACCCTGGTGCCGGCCATGTTCAACGCGCTGCAGGCCAACGCCGCGCAGCCGGCCGCCAACGCCGATGGCGCCGCCCCGGCGCGCAACGAGGCCGTCGGCGCCACCTCGACGCTGAACAGCGCGGTCACCCGCTTGAACCTGTCGGCCGCCGGCGTCGCCGTCACCACCGCCCCGGCCCCGGCCCCGGCGCCGCTGCCGACCAGCGCGACCAGCAGCGACGACGGCGCCGCCGTGGCCAGCGCCGCCGCGCCGGCGCCGGCGCCGCTCAGCGCGATCCCCGCCGGCACGCCGCACGCCGTCTACGCCATGGCCAACAGTGCCGCGCTGGGCGCGCAGACCCAGCAGACCCAGCAACCGTGGTCGGCGGCGCCGGCCTCGGCCCCGCTGCCGGCCCCGGCCAGCGCGGTGCCGGTCAGCGCGGTGCCGCTCGCCGCGCCGCAAAACATCTACGCCATGGCCAACAGCGCCGCGCTCGGCGCGCAGGTCCAGCAAAGCCTGTCGGATGCGCCAGCGCCGACCGCCGGCGCCGCGCCCGCGACCGTCGGCGCCAACGCCGCGCTGCCCGAGGCCGCCGCAG
>NZ_JBXALQ010000030.1:0-39536 GCF_058799615.1 Duganella sp. GW822-FHT06D06 | reverse complement strand
GACACGGCCTCTGCCGTAACGGCCGTTACGGCAGAGGCCGTGTCCGAATGTCAGACTTGACCCCCGTGGTTTCGGGTTTTTTTTGTCCCTACTCTGTCGCTGCGGCGTCGCCGTCGGCGGCGTCGTCGTCCATCGCTTCCAGCTCGCCCTCCTGGGCCAGGCCGGGGTTCTGCTTCAGCTCGGCCTTGCGCCGGGCTTTTTCATCCGCTTTTTTCTTCTTTTCCAGCTCACGCTGGCGCTTTTCATACGCGAAATTTGTCTTTGCCATTTGCCACCTCTTCTTTATACGGTTCGATTACCTGCCCACATTATGACGCAGTTACGGCCGGCGCAAGTTTTTCAGCCGCGAGGATGATGTTGCGCATGCAAATGCTTCAGCCGTTCGCGCGCGACGTGGGTGTAGATTTGTGTCGTCGAAATGTCCGAATGGCCCAGTAGCAACTGTACCACCCGCAGGTCGGCGCCGTGGTTCAGCAGGTGGGTGGCGAAGGCGTGGCGCAAGGTATGCGGCGACAGCGGCGCGCTGATGCCGGCCTTCAGGGCATGTTTTTTAATCAATACCCAAAACATTTGCCGCGTCATCGGCCCGCCGCGCGCGGTGACGAACAGGGCGTCGTCGACCTGGCCGTTGAGGATGACGCCGCGCGCATCCTTGACGTAGCGCTCGATCCACAGCCGCGCCTGCTGCCCGAACGGCACCAGCCGCGTCTTGGCGCCCTTGCCGGTGATGCGCAGCACGCCGTCGTTCAGGCTCAGCTCCAGCAGCTTGAGCGTGACCAGCTCGGACACGCGCAGGCCGCTGGCGTACATCAGCTCCAGCATGGTGCGCTCGCGCAGGCCCAGCGGCGTGGCGACGTCGGGCGCCGCCAGCAGGGCCTCCACTTGAATTTCGCTCAAGGTGTGGACGAAGCGGGCCGGCTGTTTGGCAGATACCAATTTCAAGGTCGGGTCGTCGGCGATGCGGCGCTGGCGCAACAGCATCTGGTAGAAACGCCGCAGCACCGACAGCCGCCGGTTGGACGAGGTGGCCTTGCCGCTGTCCTGGTGGCGGACGGCGATATAGCCTTCGATGTCGTGCGCCGCCACCGCCGCCAGCCCCGCCACCTGCGGCCGCTTCTGCTCCAGCCAGGTGGCGAACAGGCGCATGTCGCGCCGGTAGGCTTCCAGGGTGTTCTTCGACAGGCCGTCCTCCAGCCACAGGCTGTCGCAGAACTCGTCGATCAGAGCAGGGTTGTCTGTTGCCATGCGTATTCGCTCGCTCCTTCATGGGCCAGCAACCAGCGCTTGATGCCCAGCAGGTAGCCGTTGGGGTCGTCGCTGTTGGCGAAGCCGCCCAGGCCGCTGGCCGAGGTGACGCGGTGGCAAGGGATCACCACCGGGAACCAGTTGGCGCCGCAAGCCTGGCCCACCGCGCGCGGCGCCGAGCCGATGTGTCTGGCCAGTTCGCCGTAGGTGCGCACGCCGCCGCGCGGAATCGAGCGGATCGCATCCCAGACCTTGTGCTGGAACTCGGTGCCGGCGCGCTTGAGCGGCAGCTCGAAGACGAAATCGGCGTCCCGGCAATATTGCTCCAGCTGCGCGGCGGCCAGTTCCGCGAGCGCGTCCTGTGGCGCTTTTGCCTCAAAATGGGGCGGCAGGTAACACAGTTCGGTTATCAGACCACTTGCCGTGCGCACGCCCAGTTTCCCCAGCGGCAAATCCAGCACGGCGGAAAACAATTCATGCTGCTGTTGTATTTTCATCACACTCCATGCACCAAAAAACACCGGCCGATGTTGTCGAAATGCACCATTTTGTTGCATTCAAACTACATTAAAAAAACCACACGGTTGCATTGTAAATCCGCGCCGAAGCCGACAGGCGAAAAAAAACGCACCTTGCGGTGCGTTTCCAAATCCTGCATCACGTTCCCGGTCGTTTGCCTGTCCCCGTAGCGCGCTTGTGGCGGCCTTCAGCGACTATAACAACGACATTCTGTAAAACGTGGTCTCCTCGATCTATTGCCGGTATTCAGTACCGTTTCTCTACACACTCCCCACCTACAATTCTGGGCTCTTGCTACCGGGTCGCATATTGATATGCAGTTATCCCTGAGAGCGACGCAATCATAACTTATCTTTTTGCGTTTTTCCCAGTTTTTTTGTCACCCGGCCGCGGCACTAGTTTAAGAGTAAATTAAATTTGGAAGCCACAGAGAAATTTGTGGTACATATGTGATCAAAATCAAGAAACCCAGCATCGTCAGCAGCCACGGCCACACGGCGATCGTCAGCTCGGTGATGCCCATCTTGGTGATGCCCGAGGCCACGTACAGATTCAGGCCGACCGGCGGATGGCACATGCCCACTTCCATGTTGACCACGATCAGGATGCCGAAGTGCACCGGATCGATGCCCAGCTTCATCGCCACCGGGAACAGGATGGGCGCCATGATCAGCACGATCGACGACGGCTCCATCACATTGCCCGCCAACAACAGCAGGATGTTCACCACCAGCAGGAAGCTGACCACGCCCAGGCCCTGGCCGGTGATCCATTCCGCCATCGCCTGCGGGATGTTTTCGCTGGTCATCAGGAACGAGAACAGCACCGCGTTGGTGATGATGTAGAGCAACATCGCCGACATCGCGGCCGAGTCCAGCAGCACCTTGCCGACCTGCTTGAGCTTCAAGTCCTTGTAGACGAACACGGCGATGACGAAGGCGTACACCGCCGCCATCGCGGCCGCCTCGGTCGGCGTGAACGAGCCGGTGTAGATGCCGCCCATGACGATGACGATCAGCAGCAGGCCCCAGGCGCTCTTGCGGAAGGTGGCCCAGCGCTCGCCCCAGCTGGCCTTGGCCATGCGCGGGTAGTTGTGCTTGCGCGCCAGCCACCAGGTGGTCAGGCCCAGGAAGAAGGCCAGCATCACGCCCGGCACCACGCCCGCCATGAACAGCTTGCCCACCGAGGTGTTGGTGGTGACCGAGAACATCACCATCACGATCGACGGCGGGATCAGGATGCCCAGCGCGCCGGAGGTGGTGATGACGCCGGCGCCGAAGCTCTTCGGATAGCCCTGGCGCACCATGGCCGGCAGGATGATGGAGCCGATCGCCACCACCGTCGCCGGCGACGAGCCGGACACCGCGGCGAACAGCGCGCAGGCCAGCACGCCGGCCAGCGCCAGCCCGCCGTGCCAGTGGCCCACCATCGAGCTGGCGAAGTTGATCATGCGCCGCGCCACCCCGCCATGGGTGAGGAAGTTGCCCGCCAGGATAAAGAACGGGATGGCCATGATCTCGAATTTCTCGATGCCGGTAAACAGCTTGAGCGCCACCGATTCGATCGGCACCTGGGTCATGGTGAACAGGAAGGTCAGTACTGTCAGGCCGAGCGAGATGGAGATCGGCATGCCGGTCAACATCAGCAACAGCAGCAGCACGAAAATAATCAGTGCGTTCATGCGCGGGCTCCTTTTTCTTCAGCCGTCAATTCGTCTTCCAGCCCCTCGACGTGCGAGTGGTCGTGCTTGGGCAGCTGGCCGGTCTTGACGAAGGCCACCAGCACCTGCATGAAGCGGAAGCACATCAGGTAGGAACCCAGCGGCACCGCCAGGTAGACGATCCACATCGGCATCTCCAGGTCGGCCGAGGTCTGCTCGGTGTGGCCGATCTCCCACACGAAGCTGGCGCCCAGCGTGCCGACGATGCCGGTGAACACGGCCCCGGCCAGCAGGCCGAACACCACGAACTTGTTGCGCCACGGCGTGTTCATGCGGTTGATGATGACGTCGACGCCGACGTGGATGCCGGTGCGCACGCCGTAGGCGGCGCCGAACTTGGCCATCCACACGAACATATAGATGCAGGCCTCCTGGGCCCAGCTGGTATTGAGTTGTATCAGGTAGTCCTGCAGGCCGGGTATCGGCAGGCCGGACAGGTAGCGGTGGACGACCGCGACGAAGATCAGAATGGTGGCTGCGGCCATCAGGGACGCAATCAACCATTCTTCGAGCTTATCGAGGAATTTCATGGTGGACCTTCAGTGGAGGAGACAAAAAACGGGACGGCCTTGCGCCGTCCCGGCGGCAGACTTATTTAGCTGCTTCTTTATTGATGGCGGAGATCAGGTCTTTGCCGATGCGGCCTTCCATATCCTTCTGCACCGGCAGCAGGGCCTTGCGCCATTCGGCCTGCTCTTTCACGCTCGGCGTATAGATCTCGGTCTTGCCGGTCTTTTTGATCGCTTCCAGCGCCAGGTCGTTGTCGCGCTGGGCGATGGCTTTTTCAAACGTGGTGGCATCCTTCATCGCCTTGTCCAGCGCGCCGCGGATGTCGGCCGGCAGGCCGTCCCAGAACTTCTTGTTGACGATCACCGCGTAGCCCAGGTAGCCGTGGTTGGACAGGGTCACGTGCTTCTGCACCTCGTGCATCTTCTGGGTGTACATATTCGACGGCGGATTCTCGGTGCCGTCGACCACGCCCGTCTGCAGCGCCTGATACACCTCGGAGAAGGCCAGCACCTGCGGGTTGGCGCCCAGCGCGCGCATCTGCGCGTCCAGCACCTTGGACGACTGGATGCGCATCTTCAGGCCCTTGAAATCGGCCACGCCATGCAGCGGCTTGTTGGCCGACATGACCTTGAAGCCGTTGTCCCAGAACGCCAGGCCGATGATGCCCTTCGGTTCCAGCTTCTTCATCAGGCTCTTGCCGATTTCGCCTTCGGTGACGTTGTACAGCGCGGTCTTCGACGGGAACACGTACGGCAGGTCGAACGCCTCGAATTCCTTCACGCCCAGCGGGCCGAACTTGGCCAGCGACGGCGCCAGCATCTGCACCGCGCCCAGCTGCAGCGCTTCCAGCTCTTCCTTGTCTTTGTACAGCTGGCTGTTAGGATAGAGTTCGACCTTGACGCGGCCGTTGGTGGCCTTCTCGGCCAGCTGCTTGAAGCGCTCGGCGGCCTGGCCTTTCGGGGTGTCGGTGGCGACCACGTGGCTGAATTTGATGACGATAGGCGCTTGCGCGTAGGCGTTGAAGCTCAGAGCGACGCTCAGGGCCAGTAGTGCGGATTTCAGTTTCATGGGGTCTCCAGTAGGGATTTAAAATACACTATTGTTGTAGTTTGACCGATTCTTACCAAAAGTGACAAGGGGCGCAATTGTGGAAAACCACAATGGTGCCGCCACTCCAAGGCTTTACCCTGAGGCTCCATGCTAGCCACCCACGCCAGAATCCCGCGCCGCGCCCATTTCAGCTCTTCGCTGCGCTGGCTGCTGCCCATCATGCTGGTGCTGTTCTTCCTGGCGATCCTGATCTGGCTGCCGTGGCAGGCGCGCCAAATGGAGAGCAACGAGCGCCAGGAACAATTGATCGCCGACACGCTGTGGGTCGAGCAAACCATCCGCTTCCAGCTGGGCCGCGACGAGGAAAGCCTGCGCGGCCTGGGCGCCGAGATCAGCGCCGGCCGCCTGCCGCCGGGGCAGACCCACGACCGCCTGGCGCGCCTGCTGAAGAACGGCCACGAGCTGCTGCGCGTGATCTGGCTGCGCCCGGACGGCACCCTGGCCGCCAGCAGCGATCCGCAGGCGGCGCCGGTGCAGCTGTCGGCCGCCTCGCTGGCCACGATGGAGCTGTCGCGCAAGACCCGCCACGCGCTGTACACCCAGCCGGAGGCGCAGACGCCCAACCAGTCGGCCGCCCCCGCCGCCGTGCTGATGGACTACCACGTGCCGCTGTTCCGCGGCGACGACTACCTCGGCGACCTGGTGGCCACCTACCAAACCAGCGCGCTGCTGGAGGAAATGGTGCCGTGGTGGTTCGCCCAGGACAACCAGGTGTCGCTGATCGACCGCGACGACAAGGTGCTGGCGCGCCGCGCCGCCGCCGGTCCCGGCCACGGCGTCTACACCCACAAGCGCGCGCTGGACCTGCCCGGCGCCAGCATCACGCTGGTGACGGACAGCGTCAAGAGCGAGCCGCGACTGCTGCCCAACCTGCTGGTCGGCTCGGTGATCGTGCTGTCGCTGGGACTATTATGGAGCCTGGTGGCCTTGTGGGGCCACATCTCGCGCCGGCTGGCGGCCGAGGGCGCGCTGCGCCAGCAGATGTCGTTCCGCACCGCGATGGAGAACTCGCTGGTCACCGGCCTGCGCGCGCGCGACCTGGAAGGCCGCGTCACCTACGTCAATCCGGCCTTCTGCCAGATCGTCGGCTACCCGGCCGAGGAAATCGTCGGCCTGCTGCCGCCCATGCCCTACTGGGCGCCGGAAGCGATGGCCGAATACCAGACCCGCTTCGCCTCGGTCCTGGCGGGCAAGGCCACCCCGCAGTTCGAGACCATCTTCCAGCGCCCCGACGGCGAGCGCGTGCCGGTGCTGATCTTCGAGGCGCCGCTGGTCGACAAGGACGGCCGGCAGACCGGCTGGATGGGCTCCATCCTCGACATCTCGGACCGCAAGCGCATCGAGGAACTGAACCGCCAGCAGCACGAGAAGCTGCAGGCCAGCGCGCGCCTGGCGACCATGGGCGAAATCTCGTCGATGCTGGCGCATGAGCTGAACCAGCCGCTGGCCGCCATCTCCAGCTACACCACCGGCGCGCTCAATGTGCTGGCGCGCGCCGACAGCAGCGGCGCGGCGGTCGATTGCGGCATGCTCAAGCCGGCGCTGGAACAGGCCAGCGCGCAGGCGCAGCGGGCCGGCCAGATCATCCGCAGCGTGCACGAATTCGTCAAGAAGAGCGAGCCGCAGCGGCAGCAAGTGGCCATCGCCTCGCTGCTCGACGGCATCCGCGCGCTGATCGAGCTGCAGGCGCGCCAGGCCTACGTCTCCTTCCACGCCAGCATCCCGGCCGACCTGCCGCCGGTGCGCGCCGACCGCGTGATGATCGAACAGGTGCTGCTCAACCTGACCCGCAACGCGATCGAAGCGATGGCCCACATCCCGCCGCAGCGGCGCTTGCTCAACGTGGTGGCGGCGTACGATGCGGCCAGCGCGCAGGTCAGCGTGGCGGTGATCGACCAGGGGCACGGCATACCGGAGGACGTGGCGCAGCGTTTGTTCTCGCCGTTCTTCTCGACCAAGGCGGAAGGCATGGGCATGGGGCTCAACATCTGCCGCACCGCGATCGAATTCCACGGCGGCGCGCTGACCCACAGCGCCAACCCGCAAGGCGGTACCATATTTACCTTCGTGCTGCCGGCGGTGCTGGCGGCCACAGAACAGGAGACTTGAAGCATGCTGCATATCGTCGATGATGAAGCGGTCGTACGCGACTCCCTGACCTGGCTCGCCACCTCGCGCGGCATCCCCTCGCGCGCCTACGACTCGGCGCCGCAGCTGCTGGCCCACGCCGCGGCCGGCCAGTTCGACGCCGACGGCGACTGCGTGCTGCTCGACGTGCGCATGCCGGACATGAACGGCGTGGCGGCGTTCGACCAGTTGTCCGCGCGCGGCCTGACGCAGCGCATGCCGGTGATCTTCCTGACCGGCCATGGCGACGTGCCGATGGCGGTCGACGCGCTCAAACGCGGCGCCTTCGACTTCTTCGAGAAGCCCTTCAACGACAACCAGCTGATGGACCGGGTGCAGGAAGCGCTGGCCAACTCGCGCCAGGCCGGCGCCATGGCGGCGGTGCACGCGCGCCTGGCCACGCTGTCTGCGCGCGAGCGCGAAGTGCTGGACCTGATCCTGGCCGGCAAAATGAACAAGGTGGTGGCCGACCAGCTGGGCATCAGCATGCGCACCGTCGAGGTGCATCGCGCCCACATCTTCGACAAGATGCAGGTCAAGACCGCGGTCGAACTGGCCGGCCTGCTGAAATAGGAACGACATGTTGATATCGCTGGTTGTCGTCTTCATCCTCGCCTATGCCGCCATCGCGCTCGAACATCCGCTCGGCATCAACAAGTCCGCCTCGGCCCTGGTGGGCGCCGGCCTCATGTGGTGCATCTACGCGCTGGGCATGGACGACCCGCAGCTGGTAGGTGGCAAGCTCGACATCACCGTCGCCGCGACCGCGCAAATCGTCTTCTTCCTGATCGGCGCCATGACCATCGTCGAAGTGGTCGATTCCCACCACGGCTTCGACGTCATCACCGCGCGCATCGGCACCTCGCGGCTAGCGTCGCTGATGTGGCTGGTCGGCCTGGCGACCTTCTTCCTCAGCGCCATCCTCGACAACCTGACCACCACCATCGTCATGATTTCGCTGACCAGGAAGCTGCTCGAGCGGGCGCAGGACCGGCTGCACTTCGCCGGCATCATCGTGCTGGCGGCCAACGCCGGCGGCGCCTGGTCGCCGATCGGCGACGTCACGACGACGATGTTGTGGATAGGCGGCCAGATCTCCAGCACCGGCATCATCGAGGCGGTGTTCCTGCCGTCGCTGGTCAGCCTGCTGGTGCCGTTGGCGATCTCGGCCTACGCGGTGCGGGGACGCGGCGTCGACGCCCCCCAGCGCGGCGACGGCCAGGCCGCCCATGCGGGCAGCGGCTTCGAACGCGCGCTGATGTTCGGCCTGGGCATGGGCATCCTGTTGGCGGTGCCGGTGTTCAAGGCCGCCACGCAGCTGCCGCCGTTCATGGGCATGCTGTTCGGCCTGGGGCTGTTGTGGCTGGTGGGCGAGCTGCTCCACCGGGGCAAGCAGCTCGAAGACCGGGAAGCGCTGTCGCTGACCAGCGCGCTGCAGCGCATCGACCTGAGCGCGATCATCTTCTTCATCGGCATCCTGCTGGCAGTGGCCACGCTGGAACACAGCCACATCCTGACGGCGCTGGCCGCATGGCTGGAGCGCGCGATCGGCCGCCAGGACCTGATCGTGGTCGCGCTCGGCCTGCTGAGCGCGGTCGTCGACAACGTGCCGCTGGTGGCCGCCTCGATGGGCATGTACCACCTCGCCCAGTATCCGCTCGACGATTTCCTGTGGCATTTCATCGCCTACTGCGCCGGTACCGGCGGCTCGATCCTGATCATCGGCTCGGCCGCCGGCGTCGCCGCGATGAGCCTGGAGAGGATGCAGTTCATCTGGTACCTGCGCAAGATCAGCGGCCTGGCCTTGCTGGGCTACTTCGCCGGCGCCGCCGTCTACGTGCTGCAATACCGGCTGCTGCACTGAAACTGCCATCCACGCCGGCGGCAAGTCGCACGCGCCGTATCATCGCGTGGCCTTGGCGCCCACGGCGCGGAATAGTTGCGCGAGTTGCGCCCGCCACAGCTCGCCCACCGCGGCCGGATTCGTCGCCCGCAGCACCAATGGGGCGCCAAAAAACATCGTGGCCAGATTCACGAACAGGAAATCACCGTTCGCATCCGCCGGCAATTGCCCCAGCGTTTTCGCCGCGTCTATCAGTTCGGGAAAAATCGCATCGAGCCCCCTTGCCGGCACCGATGCTATGCCTTCCAGCGCGGGATGCGCCAGCAGACGCTCGGCAAGCGTCAAATCACTGGGTTCATGCGGCGTTTCCCTGCGCGCCTGGAACACGATGATTTCCGCCATCACCCGCGGGTGCTGCGAAATATCGGCCGCCGTTCGGGCGAACACGTCTTCGATCGCTGCCAGCGCACCGTGTTCGGCCAGCACCTTGCGCGCGTGCCAGCCCACCGAAAGCGACCAGACCTGGATGAAATAGTCGAGCAAGTCTTCCTTGCGCTGGAAGTAATTGAAAAAACTCGCCTCGGAAATGTCGGCGGCGGCGCACAAATCCTTGATGCGCACGGCTTCATAGGTCTGCGTCCCCAGCCGTGCGGTAAACGCTTCCAGCAGGGCCAGCTTGGTGCGCGCGTATTTGCGCTGTCGGAGTGGTTGATCTTCGATATTTTGCATATTAATAATATAGTTGACTTTAATTTTGTAGTCAACTATATTATTTTATCAAATCAACGAGAGCGAGAACAACCAATGAAAAACCGATTGAAGGCCTTGTGCTGGTCCCTGCTGGTGAGCGTAGTGCCGGCGGCGCTGGTGAGCAGTTGTGCCAGTACGCCGACGCTGCACGCAGTGAAGGAAGTACAAGTGTGCACAGATGGGAAATGCGATGGCGCCGCGCGAAAATATTCGACCGGACAGATGAGAGATAAATTCCAACAACTCTTGCAAGCGAACTTGAATGAGACGGCGTCGATCTGCGAAGCGGACCCCAAGACCCACGCCTGCACCAAGGACGAGATTTGCCATTTCGTCCTGGGCGGCGTCATCCCCGGCCCCGGTTGCTCTAAGACCCTGGTGTTGAGCGAAGTGACGCGGGACAGCGACGCCGACCAGATCAGCGTGAAAGCCAAGATGGCGCGCACCTTCATCGGCACGCCGCTGGTGTGCGGAGCGGCGGACGGCACGCTGTCGATTCGTTCCAGCGGCAAGATCGTCTTCGAACTGCAGCCGCACTATTGCAACTGGATGGTGGTCGGCAACATGCGGGCCACGTTCAGCTTCGCGGTGGAGTCGATGGACCTGGAAAAGGGACAACTTGCCGGCTACTGGACGCACGCCGTGTTTGGAACCGGCAACGGCAGCGGCTCAGGCTACGCAGTGCTGACCTTCCCCAAGGGCGCCGCGCGCGATGTGCATGCCGGCTTGCCGCCAGCAGCCGCGCGTTAACTCCACCCCACCCCGCTTGATTCCCCTCAAGCGAGCGCCTAACATGAAGTGACAAGATCGTCCCATGCTTACCTGGGACGAAAATAAACGCAAAGCAAACTTGGCAAGCCACGGAATTGACTTTGCCGAATTGGAAAGTGTCTTTGATCATTTCATGGATACCGAACCGGATATCAGTTCGGAACACCGCCTGAAGAGCTTATGCTGGTTTCGAGACCGGGTGGTGCTGATGGTATGGATTGAACAAGGAGATAAGACCCGAATAATTTCATGTCGGAATGCGAGCAGGTATGAAACACGAATTTACTCCAAAAGGGCCACCTTTTAGCCCTGAAGAAATAGAGGCTATCATCGCGGCAGCGCCTGAATATGTCGATGATCCGGATTGCCCATACGATCCAAATAACGAGGCTGAAGTGGAAGCATACTGGTCAAAGGCAAAAATGATTTTGCCGGGTCAGCATGCCTTCCAGAAAAAGAGCAGGAAAGCCAACGATTAAGCTGCCTTCTGCGCGGCGACCCACTCGTCCACCACCTGCTCCAGCACCGGCAGCGGCACGTTGCCGGTCTCCAGCACCACGTTGTGGAAGGCCTTGATCGAGAACTTGTCGCCCAGCGCCTTGTGCGCCTTGGCGCGCAGGTCGAGGATGCGCATCATGCCGATCTTGTAGGCGCAGGCCTGGCCCGGCATGGCGACATAGCGCTCCACTTCCGCCGCCGGGATGCCGTAGTCTATGCCCTGCTGGCGCGTCCACTTCATCGCGTGCAGGCCGGTGTCCACCACCAGCCGGCGCGCGCGGAACAGTTCCGCGTCCAGCTGGCCCAGATGGCCGACCACGTCGCCGTCGTACCAGTTGTTTTCCGCCGCCAGCTGTTCCGCATACAGCGCCCAGCCCTCGCCATACGCCGAGCCCACCGCGAACACACGGTCGCGCCGGTAGCGCGGCAGCTTGTCGTTCTCCTGCTGCAGCGCGACCTGGAAGTGGTGGCCCGGCACGCCCTCGTGATACACCAGCGTGCGCATGCCGACGATGCGGAACTCAGGCCCCGGCATCGGCGCCCAGAAAATGCCCGGCCGCGTGCCATCCCTGGCCGGCCCGGTGTAATGGGCCGCCGCCGTCTTCTCGGTGAACGATGGCTCGCGCTTGACCACCACCGGCGCTTTCGGCGTGACGTCGAACAGCTGTTTCGCACGCGACTCGGCATCGCGCAGCAGGCCATCGTAGCGCGCCAGCAGCGCCGGACGCGGATCGGCGTCCTTCGGCTGCGAATCCTTTTCCAGCTTGGCCATGCGCTCCTTGATGCTGCCGTCGGTGTAACCCAGCGACGCCAGCAGACCTGCCATCTCCTGCTCGATGCGCGCCACTTCCCGCAGGCCGATGTTGTGGATCTGCTCCGGCGTGTAGTCGGTTGAGGTCATCTGCTTGAGCAGCAGCGCGTAGGCCTTGTCGCCATGGGGCAGGCGCCACAGGCCGGCGTCGTTGGTGGTGCGCGGCAGCTGCTCTTGCAGCATCGCGCGGGCGCGCTGGAACACCGGGATGATCGATTGCCTGACGATGGCTTCGGCCGTTGTCGCAAACTTCGCCTGCTGTTCCGGCGACACGTCCTTCAAGCCGCTCATGCGCTGCTTCAGCGTGGCGACGAAGACATTGTTCTCCGGCGCGCCGTCGAGGAAGCGGTCCAGCTGTCCGATCGAGGACTGCGTCAAAAAGGTCGGCATCAGGATGCCGTGGCCGGCGGCGCCGCGCGCCTGCACGATGCCGGTGTCCATCTTGCCGGCCACCGCCTTCAGGCGCACCAGGTAGTTTTCCACGTCGCGCTGGTTGCGGATCGGGTGCGCCTGCGTCAGGAAGTTCACCAGCTGCACATGCAGGCCGCCGAACTGGTTGAACACGAAGTTATAGTCCGCGTAAGGCCAGGCATCGACGGCGCCGCGCAAATTCCAGGCGATGCTGGCGGCGCTGGCGCGCTGCTGCGGCGTCAGCGTCTGCTGGTCGATCTTGGCCAGCTGCGCCAAGGCGGTCTTGGCGGCGGCCACCTCGCCGGCGCGGTGGACGATGGAGTTGGGCGTCAGCTTGCGGTCCAGGCGATCCTGCACCTTGCCGCTGAAGTACTGCTTCTGCGTGGCCTGCTCAGGGTCGTTGCGTACCTTGGCGTTGGCGACCTTGTCGGCCCAGTCGTCGAAGCTGGCGCCATGCGCGGCCAGCGTGAGGGATGCGCCGGCAAGCAGCGAAATGAATCTGGTTGAAGTATGCATGGACGTGGGCCTTGTAAAAGAACCGCACGAGTGTAGCGCAGTTCAAGCGTGGCAGGCCAGCGCCCATTCGACGTGCTCGCGCACCAGTTCCGACGGGTGCTCGCGGCGCGCCGTCAACGCCGCCACGATGGCCGCATCGCCCCTGGCGCCGGCCGCCGCGTTGCCCAGGCCGACCGCGATATTGCGCAGCCAGCGTTCATGGCCGATGCGGCGTATCGGACTGCCTTCCATCTTGCGGTTGAATTCGTCCTCGGTCCAGGCGAACAATTCGACCATCGAGGCGCTGCCCAAGCCGTGGCGTTCGTCGAAGTCCGGCAGCACCGCGCGCTGCGCGAACTTGTTCCATGGGCAGGCGGTCTGGCAATCGTCGCAGCCGTAGACGCGGTTGCCGATCAGCGGCCGCATCTCCAAAGGGATCGCGCTTTTCAGTTCGATCGTCAGGTAGGACACGCAACGGCGCGCATCCAGCTTGCCCGGCCCGAGGATGGCCTGGGTCGGGCAGATGTCGATGCACGCCGAGCACTGGCCGCAATGGCTGCCGGTCGGTTCATCCACCGGCAACGGCAGGTCGACCAGGAACTCGCCCATGAAGAACATCGAACCGGCGCTGCGCGACAACAGCAAGGTGTGCTTGCCGCGCCATCCCAGGCCGGCCTTCTCCGCCAGCGGCAGCTCCATCAGCGGCGCCGAGTCGGTGAAGACGCGGTAGCCGAACTCGCCGATCTCCGCCTTGACCTTGTCGGCCAGCTGCTGCAGGCGCGCGCGCAGCACCTTGTGGTAGTCCCTGCCGCGCGCATAGACCGAGATCACGGCGGCGCCGGGATCGGCCAGCCGGGCTTCCTCGCGCGCGCGCCAGTCGTTGTCGCCACCGGTTTCCGTGTCCCTCGGCAGGTAGTTCATGCGGGCGCTGATCACCCGCACCGTGCCCGGCACCAGCTCGGCAGGACGGGCGCGCAGCATGCCGTGGGTGGCCATATAGTCCATTTCGCCGTGCATGCCGGCGTCCAGCCACGCCTGCAGGCCGGCCTCGGCGTGACTGAGGTCGATGTCGGTGATGCGGATTTCGGCGAAGCCCAGCTCTCCCCCCCAGCGCTTGATGCTGAGGGCGAGTTCGGCTAAATTGGTGACTGGCAGGGACATCGGTAGCAGGTGGCGGTTACAATGGCTGGCGATCCAACCAATACGACATTCTAATTGATGCAGCACTTCCAAGCCCATCTCCATGACGAAGCCGGCACCGCCGCCCTGGGCACGGCCCTGGCGCGCGCCCTGGCGCCCGGCCTGGTGATCTACCTGCACGGCGACCTGGGGGCCGGCAAGACCGCCCTCACCCGCTCCCTGCTGCACGCCGCCGGCCATGTGGGCACGGTCAAAAGCCCGACCTACACCCTGTCCGAACCGTATGCGATCCAGCTCGGCGGCCGCAGCGTCAGCGTGATCCATTTCGACCTGTACCGCATGGGCAGCCCGGAGGAATTCCTCGACGCCGGCTTCCGGGAAGACTTCAACGGCGACAACATCTGCATCGTCGAATGGCCCGAGAAGGCCGACCGCGTGCTGCCTGCCGCCGATATCAACCTGTTTCTGACTGTGGCCGGCAACGGCCGTGATGTAGAATTGCAGGCGTCCACCGCCCTGGGTAACTCATGTCTTCAACGCCTCAAATTCGCCCCGAACATGTAAACAAGGGGTTGGAAAACCCGCCTGTTTCGCGCCGCACCGTCCTCAAGGCCGGCGCCACGCTGCTGCTTTCCGTGCTGGCGCCGATCCGCGCCTATGCCGCGCAGATCCTGGCGGTGCGGGTCTGGCCGGCCGAGGACTACACCCGCGTCACGCTGGAAAACGACGCCGCGCTCAAGGCCACCCACTTCGTCGTCAAGGACCCGGAACGCATGGTGGTCGACATCGAAGGCCTGGAGCTGAACCCCACGCTCAAAAGCCTGGTGGCCAAGATCCAGTCCAACGACCCGTACATCAAGCAGGTGCGCGTGGGCCAGAACCGGCCCAACGTGGTGCGCCTGGTGTTCGACCTGAAGGAAGAGATCAAGCCGCAGGTGTTCACGCTGGCCCCGGCCGGCAACTACAAGCACCGCCTGATCTTCGACCTGTATCCGGTCAAGCCGGTCGACCCGATCGCCGCGATGATCGAAAAAGGCGACTGGTCGAGCGACGGCAAACCGCCGCCTTCCGGCGCGGCCGCCACCGGCAGCGCGCCCAAGGGCGACATGCCGCCGCTCAAGCCAGCCGAAGCCGAGGCGCTGGCCGCCGCGCCGCAAGCGCAGCTCGATGCGCTCAAGCCCAACACCAGGGCCGAGCCGCGCGCGGAACTGAAGAACGAACTGAAAACCGCCGAGGCGCAGACCCGCGCCAGCGAGAAGGCGGATAAAGGCGCCGACAAGAACGGCAAGCTGGTACGCATGCTGACCGTGGTGCTGGACCCCGGCCACGGCGGCGAAGACCCCGGCGCGTCGGGCAAGAACGGCAGCCGCGAGAAGGACATCGTGCTGTCGATCGCCAAGCGCCTGAAGGACAAGATCGAGGAATTCCCCAATATGCGCGTGATGCTCACGCGCGACGGCGACTACTTCGTGCCGCTCGGCACCCGCGTCGACAAGGCCCGCAAGGTGCAGGCCGACCTGTTCGTCTCGATCCACGCGGACGCCTTCGTGCAGCCGACCGCGCGCGGCTCGTCGGTGTTCGTGCTGTCGGAAAAAGGCGCCAGCTCGTCGGCGGCGCGCTGGCTGGCGGACAAGGAAAACCTGGCCGACACCATCGGCGGCGTCAACGTCAGGACCCAGGACCGCCAGCTGGCCAGCGTGCTGCTGGACCTGTCGACCACGGCGCAGATCAACGATTCGCTGCGGCTGGGCAAATCCGTGCTGGGCGAGATCGGCGGCATCAACCGCCTGCACAAAGGCTCGGTCGAGCAGGCCGGCTTCGCGGTGCTGAAGGCGCCGGACATTCCGTCGATCCTGATCGAGACCGCCTTCATCTCCAACCCGGAAGAAGAAGCCAAGCTGCTCGACGACGGCTACCAGAACCAATTGGCCGATGCCATCGTCAAGGGCATACGGCGTTATTTCGCGAAGAACCCACCGCTGGCAAAGAACCGGCTGACTTGATAAAACGGACGAGACATGGCTGTCATAACCAACACGGAATACGGCGCACTGCCGGCAGTACAGATCACGGCGGCCGACGGCAGCCAGGCGACGGTGTCGCTGTT
Organism: Duganella sp. GW822-FHT06D06; assembly: GCF_058799615.1. Taxonomy (NCBI): domain Bacteria; kingdom Pseudomonadati; phylum Pseudomonadota; class Betaproteobacteria; order Burkholderiales; family Oxalobacteraceae; genus Duganella; species Duganella sp. GW822-FHT06D06. The sequence goes on along the minus strand of NZ_JBXALQ010000030.1, from coordinate 23,479 downwards.
CGGCGCCCACCTGCTGTCATGGAAAACCGGCGACGGCAAGGAGCGGCTGTTCGTCAGCGCGCAGACGCCGCTCGACGGCAGCAAGGCCATACGCGGCGGCGTGCCGGTGATCTTCCCGCAGTTTAATGTGCGCGGCCCCGGCCTGCGCCACGGCTTCGCCCGCGTCAGCACCTGGCGCCTGACCGGCAGCGGCGGCGACGGCGGCCAGTCCTTCCTCGAATTGAGCCTGAATCAGCACGACCTGGCGCCGGAACACGCGCAAGCCTGGCCGCACGCCTTCGAACTGACGCTGCGCTTCACCCTGCACGGCGAGTCGCTCGACGCGCAGTTCACCGTGCATAACAGCGGCGCGCAGGACTTCCCGTTCGGCGTCGCGCTGCACACCTATTACGACGTCGGCCAGCTGGCGGCGACCAGCATCAGCGGCTTGCAGCACATGCGCTGCACCGACCATCACCAGGAAACGCTGACGCAGGAGCATCCGGCGCTGCACTTCACCCAGAAGCTGGACCGCCTGTACCAGTCCACGCCGACGCTGACGCTGAACACCGCCAACGCCACGCTGCGCCTGGAGCAGCAAGGCTACGACAACTGGGTGGTGTGGAATCCGGGCCAGGACGACGCCAAGGCGCTGGTGGACCTGGCCGACGACGAATACCTGCGCTTCGTCTGCATCGAACCGGCGCGCATCGACCAGCAGCAGCTGGCCGCCGGCGCCACCTGGACCGGCAACCATCGCATCAGCGCGGATTAATTCGGATCTTTAGTTCGACTCTTTGACGATGCGGCCGGAACCCGGCTGGATAGGCCGCGCGTTCAATGGATAGAGGCGGCTGAACAGCGCCATCTGCGCCGGCGAGGCCTGCACCGGCTCCTTCATCACCAGCCACAGCACGCCCTCGGAGCACGGCGGCGTGGTCAGCGATCCCATGAACGTGAAATAGTCGCGGCGCGCCGGCAGCAGGTCCATCGGATCGAGCACGGTCGATGGCGCCAGCGTTTCCAGCTTCTCCAGCGGCAGGTTGTTCCACACCGTCTGGATCACCGGCTGCGGCTTGCCGCGTTCCAGCAGCAGCGCCAGCACGGCCAGCTTGCCCTCGCCATCCTTGTGCACCAGGTGCATCACCATCTCGTAACCCTTGCCGTTGATGCGCTCCTCCGACGGCCGGTGGAAATGGAACTGGATCAGCTCATACATGCGGTTGTTCACCGTGATGAAATTGCCGCTGCCGAGCATGACCTGCACCGTGTGGCCGTTGTCGGTCACGTTGAACGAGGAGGGATGGTAGTCGAAGGTGATCTGTTCCAGCTCGACCTTCATGCCGTCGCGGATATCGATCGGCGACTGGCGGTTGCCGGTGCCGCACTTGGCCCACTCGGGATTGATCCTGCCCCAGTTGGCCGGGCCGTTCTCGCCCTCGTACGACCAGTGGTTGCTGTACACCTTGGGCGCGACCGGCACGGCGGCGGCGACCTTCCTGGCCTTGGCCGCCGCGACGGCGCGGGCCTGCTGGTTGGCGCGCATGATGGCCAGGCGCGCCGCGATCTTGGCCGACAGGTCGGATTCCGCCTCGGCCTCGCGCTCGCGCTCGGACAGCTTGCGGGTCGGCGACGGGGTGGCGGAAGACGCGCCGGCGGCGGAAGCGCTGGAAGAAGCCGGGCTGTTCGGGCGGATGGAAGCGATCGACCCCGTCGCGCCACCCACCGCCGATTTCGTCGAAGGCGAAATCAGCGGATCGTTTGCAGCGCTGGCGGTCGCGAAGACGCAGCAGCAGGCAATCAGGGTGAGGAGAGGTCGCATGTGTATCCAGAAAGAAGAGAATTACACACTGGTATACGGATGCATTTGGGCAAAACTTGAGCGGACCGGGCCTTTCCTGGGAACTTTATTTACAAAGCATCACGCTCAGCGGCCCAGCATGCGGCGCGACAGCTTCCACACGCCGCCCAGCGCCATCGGCACCACGGCGATGCCGACGCCGAACAGCACGATCTCGGTCAGGTGTTCGCGGACGATGGCGATGTTGCCGAAGAAGTAGCCAGCCGTGGTCAGCAGCACCACCCACAGCACGGCGCCGGTGATGTTGTACATCTGGAAGCGGGCATGGGTCATGTCCGACACCCCGGCCACGAACGGCGCAAAAGTGCGCACCACCGGCACGAAACGCGCCAGCACGATGGTCTTGCCGCCGTGTTTTTCAAAGAATTCGTGGGTGCGGCGCAGCGCTTCCTTGTTGAGCCAGCGGTAATCGTGGGTGAACACGCGCTGGCCGATGGCCTCGCCTATCCAGTAATTGAGCGTGTTGCCAGTGACGGCCGCCGTAATCAGCAGCAGCATCAGCAGGAACAGATTCATTTCGCCCAGCGCGCACAGGGCGCCGGCAATGAACAGCAGCGTATCGCCTGGGAAGAAGAACAGCACCACCAGCCCGGTTTCGCAAAAGATAATCGCGAACAGCACGGCATACACCAAGGTTCCGTATTGCTGAATCAGCACTTCCAGTGTTTTGTCGACATGAAGGATCATGTCAAAAAATTGCATAAAATCCATATTCTTCCCATAAAGTCTGCGCCGGAATCATACACCACCCTTGCCCCGGTTGCGGAAGTTTCCAGACGGTTGATATCCAGTTTACAATCCCCCGAGCGTCCGCAACAAGCAGGCGCGACCAACCAAGGAGATAATGGATGTCCCCGACCCACCCGTTCCGCGCCCTTCCCCTCTCCGCCCTGGCGCTCGGCCTGGCCAGCCTGGCGCACGCCGCCGACCTGCCGGTTCGGCCCAGCGCCGCCGACATCGTCAAGCTGTCCAAGCCGTCCGACTGGCGTCCGCTGGACCCCAACCACACCCTGTACATGGAGCTGCCCAGCGGCCGCGTGGTGATCGAGCTGGCGCCGGATTTCGCGCCGCAGAACGTCGCCAACATCAGGACCATGGTCAAGGAAGGCTATTTCGACGGCCTGGCCATGCTGCGCTCGCAGGATAACTATGTGGCGCAGTGGGGCGACCCGAACGCCGATACCCAGCCCAAGTCGCTGGGATCGGCCAAGGCCAAGGTGGCGGGCGAGTTCACGGTGCCGATGGCGAACGACAAGCGCTTCGTGCGCCAGCAGGACGCGGACGGCTACGCGCCGCAGATCGGCCATTCAAACGGTTTCCCGGTCGGCCGCGACCCCAAGGCCAAGACCACCTGGCTGGCGCACTGCTACGGCATGGTCGGCGTGGGCCGCGACAACGACACCGACAGCGGCAACGGCTCCGCGCTGTATGCCGTCACCGGCAACGCGCCGCGCCACCTGGACCGCAATATCACGGTGGTGGGCCGGGTGGTGGCGGGCATGCCGCTGCTGACCAGCCTGCCGCGCGGCAGCGAGGCGATGGGCTTCTACGGCGCCAACGAGGCCCGCATGCCGATCAAATCGGTGCGGCTGGAGGCCGATGTGCCGGAGGCGGAGCGCAGCCACCTGGAAGTGATGCGCAGCGACGCGCCTATTTACAAGGACGTGGTCGACGCGGCGCGCAACCGCGGCGGCCCGTGGAACAAATTCACGCCGCATTACGTTGAGCTGTGCAATGCGCCGATTCCCGTGCGCGAGCATCCAAAAGACTAAGCCCGGCGGGGGAGCGGGCGCGGCGAGCAGTTATAATCTCATGATGAACGCGCCCGACACTTCCCCCCGTACTCCCCGCCCCATCCAGGCCCTGCCCGACCAGCTGATTTCGCAGATCGCCGCCGGCGAGGTCGTCGAACGGCCGTCCGCCGTGGTCAAGGAGCTGCTGGAAAACGCGCTCGACGCCGGCTCCACCCAGATCACCGTGCGGCTGGAGGAAGGCGGCGTCAAACGCATCGCCATCACCGACAACGGCCGCGGCATCCCGCCCGAGCAGATGCCGCTCGCGCTGGCGCGCCACGCCACCTCCAAGATCGCCTCGCTGGACGACCTGGAAAACGTCGGCACGCTGGGCTTCCGCGGCGAGGCGCTGGCCTCGATCGCCTCGGTGGCCGCCGTCACGCTGACCTCGCGCACCGCCGACGCCGCCCACGCGTGGGAAATCGTCGGCTCGCACAACGGCGCGGTGGCGCCGTCGTCCGGCGCCCAGGGCACCACGGTCGACGTGCAGGACCTGTACTTCAACACGCCGGCGCGCCGCAAGTTCCTCAAATCCGAGCAGACCGAGTTCGGCCACTGCGCCGAAGTCGTGCGCCGCATCGCGCTGGCGCGGCCGGACGTGTCGTTCTCGCTGAGCCACAACGGCCGCACCATCGACCACTGGAACGTCAGCGAGATGGCCAAGCGCAGCGCCCACATCCTCGGCGACGGCTTTGCCGAGGCGCGCCTGCCGATCGACGAAAGCGCCGGCCCGCTGCGCCTGCACGGCTACGCCGGCCTGCCGACCGCCTCCAAGGCGCGCGCCGACGGCCAGTTCTTCTACGTGAACGGCCGCTTCGTGCGCGACAAGGTGCTGGTGCACGCCGTCAAGGCGGCCTACCAGGACGTGCTGCACGGCGACCGCTTCCCTTCCTACGTGCTGGCGCTCGATCTCGATCCCGCGCTGGTGGACGTCAACGTCCATCCGTCGAAGATCGAAGTGCGCTTCCGCGACAGCCGTGCGGTGCACCAGTTTGTGTTCCACGCGGTGCAGCGCGCGCTGGCGCAGACCTCGGCCACCTCGCACGGCAGCGTGCCGTCGCCGCTGCCGGCGGCCGAAAGCCTGGGCAGTTCGACCTGGCGCGGCGAGCAGACTTCGTTCGGGCCGTTGCTGGCGCCGGACTACTCGCCGACGTTCTCGCCATCGCCATTCGGCTCGCGCGACGGCGGCGCAGGCGCCGGCTTTGGCGCGCCGCGCTTCGGCGGCAGCGAAGGCGGCGTCTCCCAGAATACGGAAAAATACGGCGCCCTGTTCGGCGGCTCCGGGCCCGTCACCGGCTACCGCGCCGAATCCGACATGGCGCTGCCGCAGGCCAGCCCGTTCAGCGTCTCCCCGGCCGCGATGGCGCAGGAAGAGTTCCCGCTCGGCTTCGCGCTGGCGCAGCTGCACGGCATCTACATCCTGGCGCAGAACAACAAGGGCATGGTGCTGGTCGACATGCACGCCGCGCACGAGCGCATCCTGTACGAGCAATTGAAGACCGCCCTGGACAGCCGCGTCGCCGGCGAAGAGATGCAGGTGCAGCCGTTGCTGATCCCGGTCACCTTCTACGCCGACACGGTGGAAGTGGCCACCGCCTCGGAACACCAGGAGACCTTGCAGGCGCTGGGCTTCGACATCGCCACGCTGTCGCCGACCACGCTGGCGGTGCGCTCGGTGCCGGTGCTGCTGAAGAACGCCGACGCCCAGACGCTGGCGCGCGACGTGCTGCGCGACGTGCGCGAATTCGGCGGCTCGCGGGTGCTGATCGAGCGCCAGAACGAGCTGCTGGGCACCCTCGCCTGCCACACGGCGGTGCGCGCCAACCGCATCCTGTCGACGCAGGAAATGAACGCGCTGCTGCGCCAGATGGAGATGACCGAACGCGCCGACCAGTGCAACCACGGCCGCCCGACCTGGGTGCAGGTGGAAATCGGCGCGCTCGACAAGCTGTTCCTGCGCGGTCAATAAGATGAACACTCACGTTTCAAAACCGCTGGCGGTCGCCATCATGGGGCCCACGGCGTCGGGCAAGACGGCGTCCGCGCTGGCGATCGCGCAGCGCATTCCGTCGGAGATCATCTCGGTCGATTCGGCGCTGGTGTATCGCGGCATGGACATCGGCACCGCCAAGCCCACGCGCGAGGAACGCGCCGCCGCGCCGCATCACCTGATCGACATCCTCGATCCGCTCGATTCGTACTCGGTGGCGCAGTTCCGCAACGATACGCTGCGGCTGGTCGACGAGATCGTCGCGCGCGGCAAGCTGCCCTTGCTGGTGGGCGGCACCATGCTGTACTTCAAAGGACTGGCCGACGGCCTCGATGACCTGCCCGGCGCCGATCCGGCATTGCGCGCGGAGCTGGAAGAGGAAGCGGCCCGCATCGGCTGGCCGGCCATGCACGCCAGGCTGGCATTGCTCGATCCCGAAACCGCCGCCCGCCTGGCGCCGGCGGACGCACAGCGCATCCAGCGCGCGCTGGAAATCTGCGCCCTGAGCGGCAAGCCGATGTCCGAACTGCTGGCGTTGAAGGAGAAGACCGAGCTGCCGTTCGATCTGCTGTCGTTCGCGCTGGAGCCGTCGGACCGCGCCGTGCTGCACCAGCGCATCGAGCGCCGCTTCGACATCATGCTGGAAGAAAGCCCGGACGGTAACCTGATCACCGAAGTGGAAATGCTGCGCCGCCGCGGCGACCTGCATCCCGGCCTGCCGTCGATGCGCTGCGTCGGCTACCGCCAGGCCTGGGAATACCTGGACGGCACCATCGACTACAAGACCATGCGCGAAACCGGCATCATCGCCACGCGCCAGTTGGCCAAGCGCCAGCTGACCTGGCTGCGCTCCATGCCGGAACGCGTGGTGCTCGACTGCCTGGGCGCCGATCCGGCCAGCGCGATGCTGGCGCAGATCGCCGAGAAGCTGGGCTAGGTTTTCGGCGGCGCGGAATCCATATAAATGATTTCCCACAAATGACCGTCGAGGTCCTGGTAACCGTGGCCGTACATGAAGCCATGGTCCTGCGGCTCCTTGTAGACGCTGCCGCCGGCCTCGATGGCCTTGTTGACCATGGACGTGACCTGCTCGCGTGACTCCACCTGCAGGCACAGCAGCACCTCGGTCGACGCGCGGGCGTCGCAGATAGGTTTCGGCGTGAAGCCCTTGAAGCGTTCCTCGGTCAGCAACATGACGAAGATATTGTCCGCCACGATCATGCAGGTGGCGCCGTCGTCGGTGTATTGCTGGTTGAAGGAATAACCCAGATGAGTAAAGAACCTGACCGAAGCGACCAGGTCGCGCACGGGCAGGTTTACAAAGATATTTGTCGCCATATCGTCTCCGTTAATAAAATGCTCAGAGCAGCATACCAATTTGACTATATTTTGGCACGCGATTCAAAATTTTAAGAATTTTTCGGAACGGTCGTTGACAGCGAAAGCTCGAGCCCCCATAATGCTGGGCGTTGCAGGTGATATAGCTCAGTTGGTTAGAGCACAGCATTCATAATGCTGGGGTCGGTGGTTCAAGTCCACCTATCACCACCAAGAATTCGATAAGCCGTTGACCCGAAAGGTTCAGCGGCTTTTTCATGTCCGCTCTCCTCTCCCGGCAACTGAACCGAGCATTTGCCCAAGCCTCTGGTGGCGCGTGGCCAACTGCACACACCCTCTCATCATGCAGCGCAGCCGGATGCTCGTTCCCGCAGGTCAAATGTTATTGACATAACAATCTTGGCTCCTTATGATGCGCCAACGTTAATAACTTTTTAACATGATATCTGTTCTGACAAGCTCAGCTTTATGTGCAACACCTTCAGGAGTCCACTCATGATGAAACACCTTTTATCCCCAGCCCTGATCGCCGCCGTCGGCATCTTCGGCGCCGCTTCCGGCGCGCAAGCCGTCAATATGGTGGAAATCAGCGGCAACAATATCTCGTATTTCTATGACAGCGATTTTTGGGGCATGAATAACGCGAGCCTCAGCGGGAACACGCTGAACTTCAACACCAAGGACTTGTTGACCGCCAACGCGGTAATCAGCCGCACCAAGGGCACGGCTTTCGATGAATCCACATGGAAAGACCAGGCAGGGGTTATTGCCGTAGCTCGCAACGGCAGCAGCGTGAGTGCCAAGGTGGGCAACAAGGCCACGTTCAGCGGTCAATTCAATGGCGGCTCGGGTAGCGTCCGGAGCAGCCAAGGCTACGACGTTTACAGCGGCAAGTATGCCAACGGCACGTTCAACGCCGCGCACCCGAACGACGCCGAGGGCTGGGGCGGTTTCACGCTGTCCCGCAGCTCCAAAGCCGGATCGTTCACCGAGCAGGTGGCAGCGTCCTACTATCAGGACGGCTGGACCACACTGAATTTACAGGCGCTGCAGGTCGTTTCCGTGATCGACGTGCATGCCTATCAAGATGGCCGCGGCAGCAGCTTCGCCAGCATCGACAAGTTCTCCTATGAATTTACGGTGACCAATGCGCCAGCGGTACCGGAGCCGGAAACCTACGCCATGTTGTTGGCCGGCCTGGGCCTGCTCGCCGCAGTCGGTCGTCGCGCTTCCCGCAGCTAACTCTTTCCAGGATCATTCATGAACAAATTTTTCTCGCGCCTTGCCCTGCCGCTCTGTCTCGGAGCCGGCGCCCTCACGGCCCACGCCGCCAACATTGTTGAAATCGACGGCGCCCACGCCAGCTACTTTTACGACAGCGACATCTGGGGCGTCGGCACAGCCACCGTCACTGGCGATACGCTGAGCTTTGCTCTCGGGAACGACTACCGCCTGAACGCCAAGGTCACGCCAGGCATGATCTCGCGTGAAAAACACGCCGACCTCGGCGAGGACATCGCAGGTATCGTCGCAGTGGCCAAGGCCGGCTACCAGATCAGCACCACCGTTGCCCCCGGCATGCTAGGCAACTACCACATTGCCGACACAGGTGGCACCATCACGGCCAACAACAAAGGCTACGTGCTTTCTGGCAGCTACGACGGTAGCAAATTCACTGCCGCCTCCAACAATGCCGGCTTCTTCAACGCCTCCCTGTACGCCAACTCGGAATCTGCCAACAACAACGGGGCCCCCCATTCCGGCAATTTTGATAAGACCCGGGTTACAAATTGGGGAGCGGCGTTGAATGGTAGTGCCGTATGGATCAAACCAAGTTATATCACTGCGGAGACCCGGCAGATCGGTACAGGCGAAAGCGGCCTGGCGTTTACTGACGCCAGCTACACCTTCCAGCTGACGCAAGTGCCTCAACTCAATCCGATCAGCGCAGTGCCGGAACCCGCCACCTATGCCATGTGCCTGGCCGGCCTCGCTCTGCTGGGTCTGAGCCGTCGCCGCCGCGCCTGATCCGTCAGGCGTGCCTTGAGAACGGCTCGGCCTTGAAGGCCTGGCCGTTCTTGCGCGGCAGCGGCAACTCGAGCCAGGTCTTTTGTGTTTGCACGCTAGTTTTACATCCCCCCGCAAGCAGTCCGTTTGCCATCGGCGGATTTCTCACAGTAATTGGCGCGGCCACCACAGGCGACCCTCTTGCCATCCCGCGATTTTTCGCAATAGGTTGCCATGGCCCCGCAGCTCACCCTGGTTCCGTCCGGCGATTGCTCGCAGTACGCCGCCCCGCCGCCGCAGGCGACATCCTTCCCATCCCCCGACTTGTCGCAGTATTGCGGCCCGCTGGCGCCGCCGTACTGCGGGACGAAGCCAGGCACGGTAGGAATCGGCCTGATCCGCTCGGGACCACCCGCGCAGCCCGCGACGAGTAGCGCCATCCCGCAGGTGAGTATCAAAGCCCTGGTGATGCCTATTGCTGATTTCATATATTTCCCCTCGTTGCAGCTCCGCGGTGCACGGCTACTGATCCAGCAACTGGTATTTCTTCACGACGCCAGCCCTGTCGAACAGAATGGACAACTCCCTTTTATTGTCCGCGCTGTTCACCAGGAGGTTCACGTACGGTAAGGAGTCGACCATTTTCGAGTACCCCACCTGGTACAGCCAGAGCTCATAGCCATTGGGGAATTGGGTGACGGCGGCGGCGCCGAACGCCTGGCTGATATCGGCCTTGGTCGACTTGCCGATCACGATGCTCTGCGCGGCCCGGTCTTGCGTCAGCGAGTTCACCGCGCCGTTGCCGGTCGATGCGCAACCGGTCAACGCGGCGGCAAGGCACAACCATGCGACGAGCGCTAGTTTATTTTTCATGTTCAAAAGTCCTGTCATGGGTGCTTGCCTGTCGCCGGCGCCGACTGGGCGACAGGCGCGTCGTCGTCCATGTAATCGAACTGCAGCAAGGTATCGTCGGGCCACCCTTTTTCGTAGAGCGCCTTGAACTTGACCATGAATACCCGTTCGCGCAGGAAGGTCCAGTCCTCATAGGCCGGCAGCATCGGCGCCGTCGGCCCATGCAGCATGGCCGCCGGCAAGGGACTGCGCCGATTGCCGGACACCAGGGTGACACTGAACAGCGGCCGGTCGGCGAAATAATACATATTGATGGGGAAGGTCCGGCATGGATCTTCCGTCTTGGTGATCATGATATTGATCGGATGGTGGACGTAGGCGACCAGGTCGCCGACCATGGCCACTTTGCATTCGAGCAGCAGGTCGCCCAGGCGGCGCGCGTTCGGCGGCACGCCGGGACTGCGGATGTCAGCCCGCCACGCCAGGCTCTTCTCCTTGCGGTTGGACCTGACCATGGCCTTGTCGGCGGCCGCGGCAGGGTTTCTCGGCAAGACGAACGTCAGGTCCGGCCCCAGTGGAACGGGAATGTTCGTATGTTCCCCGGCGATCTGCAAAGCCAGTCCATCCATGGCGACGCCGGCCTGGCGGGGCTGCACCTTGAACCGCAACGATGCGCCGGGAGCCAGACTGCGATGTTTCTCGAATACATCCATTGCCGCCAGGATGTCTTTATACGATTTTTCATCGCGGTCCTGCGCCGAACCCTGCACTTCCACCACCGGGACGGGCGTCTCGGGGGCGGCCGCCAGCGCCGCCCCCGACCAGCAACACCACATCGCCGGCAGCAGCCATCGTTGCATGTGATTACACTTCATATTTGCGATCCAGTTCAAAACTTATACCCGAGGCCAAAATTCCAGAGAACGATGTTTTTCAGTTTCGCGTCGGAAGGCGTCGTGTAAGTGTCCCAACCCACGTTGACGAACAGGTTTTTGTCGATGTCGTATTGCACGCCGAGCCCGCCGGTCAAGCCGGTTTTCCTGCCGCCGAAAGCCACTGCGGAACCACTGCCCTTGGCATGAACGGAGGCGATCCCCAACCGGGTCAGCGCCGAGAACCCATTCGATCCAGGGATCTTCACCGCAGCGACCACGTTCCACGCATCGATTTTTTCAGTGGCCCGCGCGCTGACGGGCGTATTCACATTATAGGAATAATCGCGGGTTGCCATATACCCCGCTTCGATACCGAACATGGCGCCGAAGTCGTAGCCAGCCTGCAGCCTGAACGCCATCGGCTCGCTGCCGATGGACGACGTGACGCTGGCGACGCCAAGCGTGCGGGCCGCGCTGGCGTCCGCGGCTCCCTGGTCGACTTTTCCGAATGTTTTACCCACCGCGCCATAGACGTAAGGCCCTGGCGCGTCCGCCATCGCCGCACCGGCAACAGTCACTAACAAAACGCATGCCGCTATTGATTTCATATCGTCCCTTGAAAAATAAAAACTAAAAATACCTGTCTCAGGCAACCATCGATACCGCGTGGATGGCCTGGGATTCCGGCTGGTGATCCACCATGGAATGCAGATGGCCGTCTTGCAGCTTGACGATGCGGTCGGCACAGTCGAAATAGCCGTCGTCGTGCGTAATCACGACCACGGTCTTGCCGCGCGCCTTCAGGTCCGGCAGCAGGGCCGTGTAGAAGATGCGCTTGAATACCGGGTCCTGATCCGCCGCCCATTCGTCGAACAGATAGATCGAGCGGTCTTCCAGATAAGACGAGATCAGGGCAAGACGTTTGCGCTGGCCGCTGGAGAGGTTGATCGTCGAGAATTTGCCGTCGTTGACCTTGACCTTGTGCGACATGCCGAACTCATTGACATAATGAGAGGCGCGGTCGCTCAGGTCGGCTTGATTGGTCGACATCAGTTGTTCGAACAAGTGGAAGTCGGCAAAGACTGCGGAGAAATGGGCGCGGTAGGCGTCGGCCGTGGCCGTGGTCACGACCTCGCCGTTCAGCAGAATCTGACCCTGTTCCGGCGCATACAATCCCAACAGCACCATCGCCAGGGTGGTCTTGCCGCTGCCGTTGCCGCCGACGATGAACAGGATCTCGCCCTGACGTATGGTCAGATCGATCGGGCCCAACATGAACTGGGCATCTTCCGTCGCCGATGGATAGAGATGGGAAACGCCGCGCAACTCCAGATGATTGAAGCCGTCGTTGGAAGATGGGCGGCCCGGCAGCAGATCCTGGCCGTCCTCGATCAAAGACCCCTCCAGTTGACGAATTTTCTTCAAGGCGATACCGGCCTGATGCACTGTAGGCATCATGGTCGTCAGCTCGGTAATCGGCCGCACCAGGTATAACAAAATCAGGGTCGCGGTGGTCATGACGCCGGCGCCATGCGAGAGCCAGTGCGGCACCACAAACAGCACCATGCCGATCACCAGATAGAACAGCGCCGTGCCGATATTGTTAATCACGGTGTAGCCGCTCAGACCGCGGATATACGACGAGCGGAATTCATCGGTGGCCGGCGCGATGACCTTATCGACGAAAAACTCCCCCCGTCCCCGGTTGAGTTTCAACTCCCGGCTACCTTCAATCAGGTTACGGAAATGCGTGTACAGCGTGTCCATATGCCCCCGCACCTTCGCCAATTGCTTCATGGGAACGCTTTCGGCCAGCATATACAAAGGAACGCACACCGCCAGCGACAGCGCGAAGAACGCGAACAGCTGCCAGGACAACCACGCCATATAACCGAGGCAGGTAGCAATAATGATGCCGTTGCCCAGCGCCGCAGGCAGCAGCACAAAGGCGCCAACCACCATTTCAATGTCGTTGGTCAAAATGACCAGCAGGGCGGGCTTCCCCATTTCCTGCAGCTTTTTCAACGGCGTCGCCAGCAGCCTGCGGCTCAGATCCACCCGCAGCCGCGACACCGCGCCCTGGGCCGTGCGCATCAAGGTAATTTCAGCGCAGGACTTGGTGGCCAGCTGGAGCGCGCACAGTCCGAAGAACATCGTCCCCAGGGTGACGAAATCGCCTTCGCCGGCGACGCCCTTGCTGATGACCGTGACCAGGGCCGCGCCGCACAGCCCGGTGATGATGCCGCAGATCGTCGCAAACAATAGTTTTTGCCAGGATTGCTGGTACATAAAAGATAACAGATTCATTACAACACTCCGAAAATGATGTGGAAAATACAAGAGATCGCAATAGTAGAAAATGGCTGGATTGAGTCACTCACTTCTGGACATCGACCTCCAATAAGATGTTTTCCGGCGAGATTGAAAGGATGGCATCTGAAATGGCAGATCCCAGGCTAATAACATTCGGCATTTCCATCATGCTCAGATGGTCTCCCTCGATTCGATGTACCCGTAATTGCGAGCCCAGTATTTGGTCCCAGCCGAGTTTAGGATCGATCAACATGGATTCGAGCGCGGCAAATTGCTCGACCCGTATATCGATAGGCAGTGCCTGGTAATTCAGTACGGCGTGCATCATTCCGCTTTGAACCGCCAGGTATTGTTTCAACGTGTTTTCCTCCAGGCCGGTGCGGTCGGTCATGTCCGCATAAACCAGGGCGAATAGCGCGTCAAAATCGCTTACCTTCTTCAATTTCTTCAATTCTTTTTTCGTATATCCATTGTCTTCCAGCAAGATCAGCACATGGGCAAGGCGCACATTTTCCAACGAATAGTCACCCTGCCGTTTTCCCCACAGATCGATGCGGGCCGCCAATCTGCTGCGATCATGGTGGGCATCGATCAAGCCCAGGAAATCGACGGTTTCATTCGCCTGCAACAGTTGATGCGCGATTTCATAGGCGATCAAGCCACCGGCCGACCATCCTGCGACGCAATACGGTCCGCTTGGCTGCAGCGCACGCATGGCCTGGATGTACAACGCCGCCAGCTCCGCAATCGTGCTCAAAGGCTGCTCGCCCGGTCCGAAACCAGGCGCGGTAATGCCATATACCGGTATGTTGGCATTTATCCAAGGGGTTAGGCTACTGACATATGTGCTAGTTCCTCCGATCTCATGAACGACAAATAACGGGGCGCGGCTACCGCTTTCGCGGAAGGCCGTCAGGGTGGGATGGTGCTTGCGCACCGTCGCACGCCTGACCAGCAGGGCGAAATCGGCCAGTGTCGGATGGAGGAATAGCTCGGCCAACGCCAGGTCCACGTGCAAGGTTCTGTTGACAATCGACATCAGCTGGACCGCCAGCAGCGAATGGCCGCCCAGATCGAAGAAGTTGTCGTGGCGACCGATCATCTCCCGCCGCAGCACACCGGCCCAGATCGCCGCGAGGGTCTGCTCCACCTCGTCCTGCGGCGCCTCATAAGCGCGCAGGACATAGGCGTCGCTGTCCGGCGCCGGCAGCGCCTTGCGGTCCAGCTTGCCGTTCGGCGTCAGCGGCAGCGCCGCCAGCGGCACGAAGGCCGACGGCACCATGTAGTCTGCCAACTCGGCCGACAGCGCCGCGCGCAGTGCCGCCGCGTCCGGCGCGTGGCCATCCTGCGCCACGACGTAGGCCACCAGACGCTTGCCGCCAGCCTGGTCTTCGCGCGCCAGCACCACCGCCTCGCGTACGCTGTCGAGGCGTGCCAGACTCGCCTCGATCTCGCCCAGCTCGATGCGGAAGCCGCGGATCTTGACCTGGAAGTCGTTGCGGCCCAGGTACTCGATATTGCCGTCCGGCAGATAACGGCCCAGATCGCCCGTCTTGTACATGCGAGCGTCCGCTTCCGAGCTGAACGGATCGCGCAGGAAGCGCTCCGCCGTCAGGTCGGGACGGTTCAGGTAGCCGCACGCCACGCCCGCGCCACCGATGTACAGTTCGCCCGTGGCGCCGATCGGCACCGGTTGCAACTGCTGGTCGAGGATATACACCTGGGTGTTGCCGATCGGACGGCCCAGCGGAATGCTGCGCCCCCCCACCACCTCGCCGACCCGGTAGGTCAGCGCGAAGGTGGTCGTCTCGGTCGGACCGTAGCCGTTGAGCAGGTTGTGCGGCGCGTTCTCGCGCAGCACTTTCCCGATCACCTGCGGATCGAGCGCGTCGCCGCCCACAACCAGGTAGCGCAGCTGTGGCAGGTAATCCGCCAGCGCGCCGGCATATTGGTTGAACAAACCAACCGTCAGCCACATCACGTTGACGCCCTGCCGTGCCAGCGTCGCCGCGAAGCGGGCCGGCTCGAGCAGCGTCGCCTGATCGATCACCACCAGGGCGCCGCCGTTCAGCAAAGGTCCCCACACTTCCATGGTGCTGGCGTCGAACGCTGGATTAGCCGCGAACGCGACCCGGTCGTTGGCCAGGAATTCCAGATAGCCGTTGTTGATGACCAGCCGGCTGATCGCCCGGTGCGGCACTTCCACGCCTTTCGGCGTTCCGCTCGAACCCGAGGTGTACATCACATAGGCCACGGTGCCGCCGTTCGCGCTTGCGGCCCGGTTGGCCGCGCTGCACTGGGCGATGCGCGCATCGCCCACATCGACCAGGGCAACGGTATCCGGCACCGGCTGATGTCCTGTGCCCAGCACCAGTTTGGCGTTGCAGTCGGCCAGCATCAAGGCCTGGCGCGGCAGTGGCAGTACCGCATCCAGCGGCACGTAGGCGCCACCCGCCTTCAACACCGCCAGTTGCGCGACCACCAGCGCGATCGAGCGTTCCAGCGCGATGCCCACATAGTCGCCATCGACCACGCCTTCGTCACGCAGACGGTGGGCCAGGCGGTTGGCCATGGCGTTCAGGTCCGCGTAACTCACTTGCTGGTCTTCGAAGATCAATGCCACCGCGTCCGGCGCGGCTGCGGCCTGCTGTTCGAACAGCTCGTGGATCGCGCTATCGTGCGGATAGCTCAGTTGGGTGTCGTTCCATCCCACCAGAACCTGCTCGCGCTCGGCGGCCGGCAGCACGCCCAGCGTGCGCAACGCAGTCGCCGGTGCGCTTTCCAATGCGGTCACCAGTTGCTCCAACGCGGTGTGCAGGTAGGCGCAGACCCGTCCGGCGTCTATGCCGGCACTCACCTGCGCCGTCAGCTGGAAGCCCGTACCGAAGTCGTCCACCGACATCGTCAGCGGATAGTTGGTACGCTCTTCGCCGGTTTGCATTTCCATGCCTTGCCAGCTCGCTTGCGCATCCAGCTCCTCGGCGGAAGCGGCATGGCTGTAGCGGAAGTTGAACAGCGACGAGAACAACGGCGCCGGCGCAGCGACACCGCTGCAACGCTGCGCCAATGCCAGCGAAGCGTGTTCGTGCCGCATCAGCTCGGCCAGCAGCGTATGGGTGGCCAGCACACTCTCGCGCACCGAACAGGCGCCCACATCCAACCGCAACGGCAGCGTATTGATGAACATGCCCAGCGTGCGGTCCGCGCCGGCGCCGCCCTGCATCCGGCCGAACATCACCGTCCCGAACACCACCGCTTCGCGGTCCGAGGCTTTCGACAGCACCTGCGCCCAAGCCAGGTGCAGCACGGAAGCCGCGCTCACGCCCAGGCCGCGTGCCTGCTCGCGGATACGCGCCGCCAGCGCCGCATCGACTTGGCGCCGCTCCTCGCCGATCAGGCTGCCGTCACCCTGCACGTCGAGCAGGCCGAAAGGCGCCGTGGTGTCGTCGATGTCGCCCAGCAGTTCACGGAAGAAGTGCTCGTGCTCCGCCTGCGATACCCCCAGGCGGGCCTGCGTCACGTAATTGCGGAACGGCAGCGCCGGCGCCAGCGTTTCACCTTGCAGCGTCGCCCGGATCTCATCGATCAGGATTTCTATCGTGGTGTGATCCATCGCCAGATGGTGATTGAGCACTTGCAGCAGCCAGCGTCCGTTCACTGGATCGTACGCGTAGAAGCCGCGCAGCAGCGGCGCCTCGCGCACATCGATGCGGTAATGGCGTGGGTCGTAGCGCTCCGCCAACTGCGCGGCGACGTCGCCCTCCTCCACCGCCACTTGCTCGACCTGCAACGGCGCGTGGCGCCAGACGACCTGCAGCGGCGAATCCAGTCCTTCCCACAGCACGGCCGTGCGCAGGATGTCGTGGCGTGAAATCACCGTTTGCAGCGCCGTCAGGAAACCGTCGAGCCGCTCGCGGTTGTCGAAACTGATCTGGCTAGGCAGCAGGTAGGCGTCGCCATTCTGGCTCATCAGGTGATGGAACAAGATCCCTTCCTGCAGCGGCGCCAACGGATAGATATCCTGGATGTTGGCCGCGCCGCCCGGCACCAGGGCCGCCACGCGGTCGATCTGCTCTTGCGTCAGGTCGATCAACGGCAGCATCGCCGGCGTGATGTGCTCGCAACCGTCCGCGATGCCATTCGGCGGCACCGCCACTTCCTGTCCGCCGTGTCCCACCGCCAACGCCAGGCGGGCGATATCGGGCGTACTGAACAAGGCACGCACGTCGGCCTGCAAACCGGCCTGGCGCATGCCTTCGATCAGGCTGACCGCCAGCAGCGAATGGCCGCCCAGCTCGAAGAAGTTGTCGTGACGGCCTATCGTTTCGCGTTGCAGCACCTTGGACCAGATCGCCGCCAGCGCCTCCTCGATTTCGCCTTGCGGCGCCTCGTAGGCACGTTGGAGGTAAGCGTCGCCCTCCGGCGCCGGCAGCGCCTTGCGGTCCAGCTTGCCGTTTGGCGTCAGCGGCAAGGTCGCCAGCAGCACGAACGCCGACGGCACCATGTAATCGGCCAGCTCGCTTGCCAGCGCCGCGCGCAGTTCGGCCGCGTCCGGCGTGTAGCCGTCGTGCGGCACCACGTACGCCACCAGGCGCTTGTCGCCCGGCTGGTCTTCGCGCGCCAGCACCACCGCCTCGCGCACGCTGTCGACGCGCGCCAGGCGCGCCTCGATCTCGCCGAGCTCGATGCGGAAGCCGCGGATCTTCACCTGGAAGTCGTTGCGGCCCAGGTACTCGATATCGCCGTCCGCCAGATGGCGGCCCAGGTCGCCCGTTTTGTACAGGCGGCCGTCCTGGCTGAACGGATCGCGCAGGAAGCGCTCCGCCGTCAGCTCGGGACGGTTCAGGTAGCCGCGCGCCACGCCCGCGCCGCCGATGTACAGCTCGCCCGTCACGCCGACCGGCACCGGTTGCAACTGGGCATCCAGAACATAGACCCGTGTATTGGCAATCGCGCGGCCAAGCGCGACCGCGCCAGGCTGTCCGACCACGCAACGATGCAGGGTGGCGCATACCGTCGTTTCGGTCGGACCGTAGGCGTTGAACAGCTGATAGCGATCCGCCCAACGGTCCGCCAGCGCACGTGGCATCGCCTCCCCGCCGACGATCAAGGTCTTCAGCTCATCCAGGTGCGCGTCATACGGCAGCGTGGCGAGCACGGCCATCGGCAAGCTGACATGGCTGATACGGCGGGTTTTCAATGTCGCCAGCAAAGGTTCGCCTGGCAGCAGCCCATCCGGCGTCGAAAGATGCAGGCTGGCGCCACTGCACAGCGCCATCATGATCTCGGAAATGCAGACGTCGAAGCTCAGCGAGACGAATTGCAGCACGCGGCTTTCCGGACGCACGTCGAAGGCCGCGATCAGTCCCCGCGTCAGGTTGCACAGACCGCGGTGCAGATTCATCACGCCCTTCGGTTGTCCGGTCGAGCCCGAGGTGTAGATGATGTAGGCCAGGTGATCCGGCAGCAGGCCGGTGTCGGCCGCGTCCAGATTGGCTGGCGACTGCGCGCTCCAATCTCCCGCCGCATCCAGATCGATGACGGTACATCCATCCATCGCCAGCGAAGCGATCAGCTCGAAGGTCGCACCATGCGCCAGGATGGCCGCCGGGGCGCTGTCGGCCAGCATATACGCCAGGCGTTCGGCCGGATAGGCCGGGTCCAGCGGCACATAGGCGCCGCCCGCCTTGAGCGTGGCCAGCAGCGCGACGATCATCTCCACGCCGCGTTCCAGGCACAGCGCAACGCGCACGTCGGGGCCGACGCCGATACCGCGCAGATGACGCGCCAGGCGGTTGGCCCGGGCGTTCAACTCCGCATAGCTCACGTGCTGGTCTTCGAACACCAGCGCCACCGCGTCCGGCGTGGCCACCACCTGCTGTTCAAACAGTTCGTGGATCGCGCCATCCTCGGGATACGCAACCTGGTTGTTGTTCCAGCCCTGCAGCACCTGCTCGCGTTCGGCTGCGGACAGCAGCGGCAGGCTGACCAGGGTTTGCTGGGTGTTCGCGACCATCGCGACGAGCAGGCTGCGCCAGTAGCTGAGATGGCGCTCCATCGTCGCACGGTCGAACAGCGCCGTCGCATATTCCAGTCCGCCCACGATCCGGCCTTCGGCTTCCTGCAGCGCCAGGGTCAGGTCGAACTTGGCGACATTGCCCTCAGGCGCCCCGATCGCCTCCATGCTCAAGCCGGGCATTTCCAGCGCGCCTTCCGGCGCGTTTTGCCAGACAAACATGGCCTGGAAGATCGGCGCATGCGCCATGCTGCGCGGCGGCTGCACGATTTCGACGATCTGTTCGAACGGCAGATCCTGATGCTGCTGAGCACCCAGCACCTGCTGTTTGCTTTGCCGCAGCAAGCCTTCCACCGTCAACTCGGGCGACAGCTCGAAGCGCAACGCCAGGGTATTGACGAAGAAACCGATCAGGCTTTCCGTCTCGGAGCGGTTACGCCCGGCGACCGGACTGCCGATCACCACATCGCTTTGGCCGGACAAGCGCGACAACAGCGCGGCCCAGCTGCCCAGCAACAGCATGTACAGCGTCACGCCGTGGCGTTGGCTGAGCGTTTTCAGTTGCGCCGTCAGTTCGGCGTCCAGGCCCAAATCAAGGGTGGCGCCCGCGAAGCTTTGCACCAGCGGACGGGGACGGTCGCTCGGCAGCTCCAGCAAGGCGGGTATGCCCGCCAGCGTGCGCTTCCAATACGCCGCCTGGCTCTGCTGACGCTCGCCGGCCAGCCATTGACGCTGCCAGCTGGCATAGTCGGGATACTGGATCGGCAAGGCCGGCAGCGGATCGAGCGTGACGTCGCTGCCTTCCTCGCAATAAGCACCATACAGCGCACTCACTTCATTGAGCAGAATACCCATCGACCAGCCGTCGGAAATGATGTGATGCATGGCGACAAACAGCACATGTTCCTGTGCCGACAATTGCACCAGGCTTCCCCGGATCAGCGGACCGCGCTCCAGGTCGAACGGCGCGTCGGCCTGCTGTGCCAACGCCTGCGCCAGCGCGCCCTGCACATCGTCGCTCGCTTGCAGATCCAGTTCCTGCAGCGCAAAGCCGATGTTCTCGTCTGCAATCAGTTGCACCACCTGTCCATCGACCTGGGCGAACGTGGTGCGCAATGCTTCGTGGCGCGCCGTGATCCGGTTCAAGGTCGCAATCAGGGCTGGGCGGTTCAACTCGCCGCTCAGCTGGACGCCGCCGGTGATATGGTAGGTTTCACTGACGCCATCCATTTGCGCCAGGAACCACAACCGCTGCTGCGCGAACGAGAGCGCGAGCGGCGCGCCGCGGTCGGCCAGCGTAATCGGCGACAACGCGGAATGACCTGTCTGGCCGATGACCTGAGCGAACGCGGCCAGAGTGGGTTGGTTGAACAATTCGCCCAACATCACCTCAATCTGCAGGCTGTGGCGTATGCGGGAGAGCAATTGCACCGCCAGCAGCGAATGGCCACCCAGCTCGAAGAAGTTGTCGTGACGGCCTATCGTTTCGCGTTGCAGCACCTTGGACCAGATGGCCGCCAGCGCTTCCTCGATCTCACCTTGCGGCGCCTCGTAGGCACGTTGAATGTAGGCGTCGCCCTCCGGCGCCGGCAGCGCTTTGCGGTCCAGCTTGCCGTTTGGCGTCAGCGGCAAGGTCGCCAGCAGCACGAACGCCGACGGCACCATGTAATCGGCCAGCTCGCTTGCCAGCGCCGCGCGCAGTTCGGCCGCGTCCGGCGTGTAGCCGTCGTGCGGCACCACGTACGCCACCAGGCGCTTGTCGCCCGGCTGGTCTTCGCGCGCCAGCACCACCGCCTCGCGTACGCTGTCGACGCGCGCCAGGCGCGCCTCAATCTCGCCGAGCTCGATGCGGAAGCCGCGGATCTTCACCTGGAAGTCGTTGCGGCCCAGGTACTCGATATTGCCGTCCGCCAGATGGCGGCCCAGGTCGCCCGTCTTGTAGATGCGGCCGCCATCGCTGAACGGATCGCGCAGGAAGCGCTCCGCCGTCAGTTCGGGACGGTTCAGGTAGCCGCGTGCGACACCCGCGCCGCCGATGTACAACTCGCCCGTCACGCCGACCGGCACCGGTTGCAGCTGCGCATCCAGGATGTAGGTCTTCAGATCGGGAATCCGGGTGCCGATCGGGCTCGCGCCCAGGTGCAGCGTATCGGCCTGGGACAGCGGACGGTAGGTCACGTGCACCGTGGTTTCGGTGATGCCGTACATGTTGATCAACTTGGTCTGCGCCTCGCCGTTGCGGGCATACCATGGCGCCAGCATGCTCGTTTCCAGCGCTTCGCCGCCGAAGATCACATGCCGCAAGCTATGGCTGCGCTCGCTGTTCGCCTGCGCGGCGATCAATTGCCGGAATGCGCTCGGCGTCTGGTTCAAGATCGTCACGCCGGTATCGCACAGGGTGCCGTAGAACTCGTCCGGCGAACGGGCCGTTGCCAGCGGGATGATCACCAGCCGGCCGCCGTACGCCAACGCGCCCCAGATTTCCCACACGGAGAAGTCAAAGGCGAACGAATGGAACAGGCTCCAGCTGTCTTGCGCGCTGAAATGGAACCAGGCATCCGTCGCGTGCAGCAGGCGCAGCACGTTGCGGTGCTCGATCATCACGCCTTTCGGTGCGCCGGTCGAGCCCGAGGTGTAGATGATGTAGGCCAGGTGCTCCGGCAGCAGGCCGGTTTCGGCCGGGTCCAGATTGGCCGGCGATTGCGCGCTCCAATCTTCCTGCGCGTCCAGGTCGACGACCGGACCATTCACCGCCAGCGAGACGATCAGCTCGGAGGTCGGACCATGGGCCAGGATGGCCGCAGGCGCGCTGTCGGCCAACATATAGGCCAGGCGCTCGGACGGATAAGCCGGGTCCAGCGGCACGTAGGCGCCGCCCGCCTTGAGCGTGGCCAGCAGTGCGACGATCATTTCCACGCCGCGCTCGAAGCACAGCGCGACCCGCACGTCGGGACCGATGCCGAGGCCGCGCAGATGGCGCGCCAGGCGGTTGGCCCGGGCGTTCAGTTCCGCGTAGCTCACTTGCTGGTCTTCGAACACCAGCGCCACCGCGTCCGGCGTGGCGGCAACCCGCTGCTCGAACAGCGCGTGGATCGCACCATCCTGCGGATATGCCTCGCCTGTCTCGTTCCACGTCAGCAGCACCTGCTCGCGTTCCGCCGCCGGCAGCACAGCCAGCGTACGCACCGCGGTTTCCGGCGCGCTTTCCAGCGCCGTCACCAGTTGCTCCAGTGCGGTGTGAAGATAGGCGCACATCCGTTCCGCATCCATGCCCGCGCTCACTTGCGCCGTCAGCTGGAACCCCGTACCGAAATCGTCCACCGACATCGTCAGCGGATAGTTGGTGCGTTCCTCGCCGGACAGCACCTCCATGCCATCCCAGGCGACGTTGGAATTTTCCTCCGTGTGCGCTTCGTCCTGCGCCGAGTGGCGGAAGTTGAACAGCGCCGAGAACAGCGGAGCCGGCGCCGCCACGCCGCTGCAGCGTTGCGCCAGCGACAGCGACGCGTGCTCGTGACGCATCAAACCGGCCAGCACCGCATGGGTCGCCAGCACACTCGCGCGCACCGAGCGTCCATCCACATCCAGCCGCAACGGCAGCGTGTTGATAAACATGCCCAGCGTACGGTCCGCACCCTCGCCGCCCTGCATCCGGCCGAACAGCACCGTGCCGAACACCACCGATTCGCGGCCCGACGCCTTCGCCAGCACCTGCGCCCAAGCCAGGTGCAGCACGGAGGCCGCACTGACGCCCAAGCCGCGCGCCTGTTCACGGATACGCGCTGCCAGCGCCGCGTCGACTTCGCGCCGCGCTTCGCCGATCAGGTTGCCATCGCCTTGCACGTCAATCAGGCCGAACGGCGCCGTCGTTTCGTCGATGTCGCCCAGCAGCTCGCGGAAGAAACTTTCGTGTTCCGCCTGCGACACGCCCAGCAAGGCCTGCGCCACATAGTTACGGAACGGCAGCGCCGGCGCCAGCGCTTCGCCTTGCAGCGTGGCCTGGATTTCGCCGATCAGGATCTCCAGCGTCGTATGATCGACGGCCAAATGATGCGCCAGGATCTGCAGCAGCCAGCGACCTTGCACCGGATCGTGCGCATAGAAACCGCGCAACAGCGGCGCTTCGCGTACGTCGATGCGGTAATGACGTGGATCGTAACGCTCCGACAACTGCTCGGCGACGTCGCCTTCATCCACAACCACTTGTTCCGCCTTAAACGGCGCATCGCGCAAGACCACTTGCAAGGCAGCGTCCAATCCTTCCCACAGTACGGCCGTGCGCAGGATGTCGTGGCGGGCAACCACCGATTGCAGCGCGGACAAGACACTGTCCAACTGCTCGCGGCTGCCGAAACTGAGCAGAGTAGGCAACAGGTAAGCATCGCCGTTCTGGCTCATCAGGTGATGGAACAAGATCCCTTCCTGCAGCGGAGCCAACGGATAGATATCCTGGAT
>NZ_JBXALQ010000029.1:0-39644 GCF_058799615.1 Duganella sp. GW822-FHT06D06 | reverse complement strand
GGTGATACACAATGACAAGCCTTTCGATGCTAATTACCTACCGAAAGGGCTTGCCATTCAAGACGGTATCTGACCCCCAAGCTTTTACAACTTATTTCATGCCTTTGATCTTGTTCTTGTCGTCGACGAACACGACCTTCGGCTGGTAGTCGCGGGCCTGGTCTTCCGTCATCGGCGCGTAGGTGCAGATGATCAGCAGGTCGCCCAGCTGGGCGCGACGGGCGGCGGCGCCGTTCAGCGAAATCTCGCCGGTGCCGCGCAGGCCAGGGATCGCGTAGGTGGCGAAGCGCTCGCCATTGTTCACGTTGTACAACTCAATCTTTTCGTTGACCCAGATATCGGCCGCGTCCAACAAATCCTGGTCGATACCGCAGGAACCCTCGTAGTTCAAATCGGCCTGCGTCACCGTCACACGGTGCAGCTTGGAGCGCAGCATAACTCGTTGCATAGACATCTTCTTCATCCCTCAATTAGTAAAAATTTAAGCTTTGCATCATAACAAACTGCCCTGCCGTGACGCGAGGCCGCCATCCTACCATTAGCGGCCAAGCGCGTCTCATTTCGCGCCGCCGCCGCCAACCCAACAACCACAGCGGCCACGCTTTGTGGCATATTGCCAACTAGCAAATAGGAATGCAGGTTGGCAGCAATGAGATTAACCCGATTATTCGCCCTCACCGGCGCCGTGCTGGCGCTGCTGGTGTGCGGCATGCTGGGGCGGCTGCTGTGGGGCGAGTGGCAACACTACCGCGCCGCGGCCAGCGGCCACCATACGTTGCAACTGATGCAGCGCGCCATGATCGCCGCGGAAAAACTCTCGTTCGAGCGGGGCCCGGTCAACGCCGTGCTGGGCGACCGCCTGCCGGCCGATCCGGTCTACCAGGCGCGGCTGCTGCGCGCGCGCGCCGACACCGACCAGGCGCTGGCGCAGCTGCGGCGCGAACTGGCCGCCGAACCGCTGTCGCCGACGCCGAGCGGCGCCCCGCCGCTGGCGCCGCTGTACCAGGCGCTGGCCGCGGCGCGCCAGACGGTGGACCAGCTGGCCGCGCTGCCGCCGGCCCGGCGCACGCCGGAGCTGCTGGGCGCCGCCGTCGAACGCATGTTCCGGCTGGTGCCGCTGGCGCTCGACGCCGTGACCGGCTACACGCGCGCCTCGGAACAAGTCTATCCCCGCATCGGCCGCATCCTGACCAAGGCCCGCCTGACGGTCGAACTGCGCGAGTTCGCCGGCCGCCTCGGCTCGGCGCTGACGGTGCCGCTGGCGTCCGCCCGGCCGCTGACCGAGAGCGACCACCAACGCCTGCAATTCCTGCGCGGCCGCATCGAACAGCTGCGCCAGCTGATCAAGATCCCCAGCGGCGACATCGACAGCGAACCGCGCGTGCTGGCGGCGGTGGCGCGCATGGACCAGCTGTATTTCGACGCCGGCCAGCAGCTGGTGGCGCAGGTCGAACAGGCCAGCCGCGCCGGCCGCGCCTACGGCATGGACACCGGCCAGTTCGCGCAGCGCTACGTGCCCTGCATGGCGCCCATCCTGGCGCTGCGCGACGTGCTGCTGGAGGAAGCGCAGGCGCAGGCGCTGCGCGACTTCCAGAGCGCGCGGCGCGAGCTGATGCTGGCCCTGCTGGTGGGCGCCGCCATCCTGCTGGCCCTGACCTTGCTGTTGCTGATCCTGCGGCGGCGGGTGGTGATCCCGCTGCTGCGCGCCACGCGCGCGGTGGTCCGGCTGGGCAACGGCGACTTCTCGCTGCCGCCCAGCGGCGCCCGCCGCGACGACGAGATCGGCGACATGCTGCGCGCGCTGGCGACGCTGCGCGCCAACAGCATGGACCGCCAGCGGCTGGAGCAGGAACGGCTGCACCTGATCGAGGAACTCAAGGTGCGCGCCGACACCGACTACCTGACCGGCATCCTGAACCGGCGCGCCTTCACGGCGGCCGGCAACCTGCGCCTGCGCGGCGCCAGCGAGCGCAATGAATCGCTGGCGGTGATCCTGTTCGACGTCGACCACTTCAAGTCGGTCAACGACTCCTACGGCCACGACGCCGGCGACCAGGTGTTGATACGCATCGCCGAAGTGGTGCGCGACGGCCTGCGCGACGGCGAGATCGTGGCGCGCTACGGCGGCGAGGAGTTCGTGGTGATGCCCGCCTGCTGCGGGATGGAGGCGGCGGGCGCGCTGGCCGAGCGGCTGCGGCGGGCGATCGAGCAGGAGCCGCTGACGCTGTCCGACGGCCACATCCTGCGCGTGACGGCCAGCTTCGGCGTGGCCGTGGCGCACGGCCCGCACGCGGCGCTCGACGACCTGTTCCACGCCGCCGACCTGGCGCTGTACCGCGCCAAGCACAACGGCCGCAACCGGGTCGAGCGCCAGGTCTAGCGCCAGGCCTGGCCTACTGCGCGAGCTTGTCGGACTTGGGCGGCTTCACCGGCGTAAAGTTCAGGTCGCGGAAGTCGTAGCTGAAATCGGTCTCCATCGAGATCGGCGCCATCTTCATGCGCTCGATGCTGGCGTCCGGGTTCAGCGCGAACGTCACGTACGCGTCGGCGTTGAAGTTGCGCTCCTTCCAGCGCACGATGAAGGTGTCGTGCTGGAAGTGCTCCAGCTCCCCCGTCAGGTCCGGCGTGCGGGTGAAGCGCAGGACGCGCTGCCTGCCCTCGGCGCGTATGGTCACCTTGCCGTACCACGGGTCTTCATATTCGCCGTCGTAGGACGCCAGCGGCAGCGACGGCGTCGACCTGGCGCTGCGCGCGCCGACCTCCTTGCCCTGGCGCTCCAGCTCCTCCCGGTGCGCCGCCGCTTCCTGCCCGGCGTACAGCCCGATCCAGTCGCTGGCCGGCACGTTCAGGTACTGGTCCAGGATGCGCCAGTACAGCGACGCCATCGCCGGGCCGTTCTCGGCGTTGGTCAGGATGGCGATGCCCAGCTTCTCCTCCGGCACCATCAGCACCGTCGAATAAAAGCCCTGCAGCGCGCCGCCGTGCATGGCGATCTTGCGGCCCTTGTAGTCGCGCAGGCTGAAGCCCAGGCCATAGGCCGCGAAATTGGGCTCGGTCGCGGCCAGCGCCGGTTTCGGTTCGCGGATGCGCATCGGCGTCTGCTCGGACCACAGCTCGTCGACCTGCTTGGCGCTGATCAGCTGGGTGCCGTTTTCCAGCTTGCCGCCGTTAAGCAGCATCGCCATCCAGCGCGCGATGTCCTCGGCGTTGGTGTTGATGCCGACCGCGCCCACCGCATTCTCGACCGGCATCGGCTTGACCACCGCCGCCTTGTCGTTGATCTTGCTGTGCGGCGCCGCGTAGTCGGACGTGGCCAGCATCTCGGCCACGCTGGTCTTGGTGCCGCTCATGGCCAGCGGCGCCAGGATGCGTTCCTGGATCGCCGCGCCCCACGGCTTGCCGGCCTTGGCGGCGATGATCTTGCCGGCCACGATGTAGAGCAGGTTGTCGTAGGCGTAGCTGTTGCGGAAGCTGGTGGCCGGCTTCACGTAGCGCAGCCGCGCGATGATCTCGTCGGTGCTGAAATTGGTGGCGGGCCACCACAGCAGGTCGCCCGCGCCCAGACCCAGGCCGCTGCGGTGGGTCAGCAGGTCGCGCACCGTCATCGCGCCGGTGACGTAGGAGTCGAACATCTGGAAATCCGGCAGGTGCCTGGTGACCGGATCGTCCCAGGCGATCTTGCCCTCGTCGACCAGCATCGCCAGCGCGGCGGCGGTGAAGGCCTTGGAGTTGGAGGCCACTTCGAACAGCGTCTTGCCGTCCACCGGCGTCGGCTCGCCCAGCTTGCGCACGCCGTAGCCGTTGGCGGCGATCACCTTGCCGTCCTTGACGATGGCGATCGCCATGCCGGGGACGTCGAAGGTCTTCAGCGCCAGCTTGACGTCGGCGTCGAGGTTGTAGACCGGCGCGGCGGCCAGCACCGGCACGGACACCGCCAGCACCAACAGCGCGGCGGCAAAAGTACGGGACAATGTCAGCATCGTTACTTTTTGAATTGTTTGTCGACCGCGCCCTGGGTGACCGGATGATAATGCTCGCGCGCCTTGGCGTAGAGCGTCTTGGCCCATTCCTTGTCGGACGGGTTTTTCAGCAGCGCGGTGTACAGCGGCACCACGAACTTCTGGCGGCCCACGCTCATCAGGAAGGTGGTCAGCGGTTCGCGCACGTTGTAGCCGGCCCGGATCGAGGCCAGGTAGTAGCGGTAGGCGATTTCGTTGTTGCCGCTCTTGCCCAGCGCGAAGGCCTGGTCCAGCTCGCGCAGCTGCGTGGCGTTGGCCTTGCCGTCGATATCGTTCAGGAAGTGCATCCATTCCAGCGCGATCCAGCTCTTGCCGTTCAAGTCCCGGGTCGGCAGCTCGCCCTTCAGCCATGCGCCGCGCTGCGCATCGAGCGCGGCCAGCCGCGGCGAGGCCGCGTGTTTGGCGCTGGCCGGAATGCCGGCGCCGTACAGCCACTCGTCCAGCTCCGCCTGCGCCATCACTTCGGGATGCGCGTCGAGCAGGTTCTTTTTCAGGTAGACCACGAATTCGTCGGTGGTGGCGGACTTGAACGCGTGCTGGTCGAACCAGCCGCGCAGGAAGGGATCGAAGATCTCGCGGCCGGCGCGCTGCTCCAGGGTGCGCAGCAGCCACGCGCCTTTCGGATAAACCAGGCCGCTGTCGGTGTAGCCGGCGGAGCTGGTGTCGGCATCGCGCGTGACCAGCGCCTGCTTGGCCGCCGGGATGGACGGCAGCGACGCCAGCGCCTCTTCCTGCTCCACTTGCAGGTTCATCTCCGCCACTTCCTCGCCGTACAGCTTCTCGACGATGCGGGTGGTGACGTAGGTGGTGAAGCCTTCGTTGAGCCAGAAGTGCTTCCACGAGGCGTTGGTCACCAGGTTGCCGGACCACGAGTGCGCCAGTTCATGCGCGATCAGGTCGACCAGGCTGCGGTCGCCGGCGATCATGGTCGGCGTCAGGAAGGTCAGGCGCGGATTCTCCATGCCGCCGATCGGAAACGACGGCGGCAGCACGATCATGTCGTAGCGCTCCCACCGGTACGGCCCATACAGGCCTTCGGCGGCGTCGATCATCTTCTCGGTGTCGGCCAGCTCGTAGGCGGCGGCCTCGATGCGGGCCGGTTCGGCGTAGACGGCGGAGCGCGGGCCAATGTTGCGCACCTCGATCTCGCCGATGGCGATCGCCAGCAGGTAGGACGGAATCGGCTGCGCCATCTTGAATTTCCAGCCGCCGGCGCCGGTCGATTGCTGGTTGTTCTCGGCGCTCATCAGCACCCGCATGCCGGCCGGCGCTTCGATGCGGGCGCTGTAGGTGAAGCGCACCGCCGGCGTGTCCTGCACCGGCGCCCACGAACGGGCGTTGATTTCCTCGGACTGGCTGAACATGAACGGACGCTTGCCGGACATGGTCTGCTGCGGCGACATCCATTGCAGCGCGGCGGCAGACGGCGCGGTGCGGTAGTACACGCGCACCTTGTGCGGCTGGAACGACAGCGCGATGCGCAGCGCCCGGCCCTTTTCGGCGTCCGGCTTGTCGAGCATGAAGGAGGCGGCGCTCCAGCGGCCGTTCGGATTGAGCACCTGCACCTTGGCGATACTGAGTTCGTTCGTGTCCAGCACCAGCGTGCGGGCCGCCGGGTCGATCCAGTTCAGCGTCAGCTCGGCGTAGCCGGCCAGGGTCTTGTGGCCAAAGTCGGCCTTCAGGTCCAGATACAGGTCGCTGGTGCGCACCTGGTCGTAGCGCGCGTAGCTCAGCGGATCGGCATGGGCGGCGCCCAGCGTCGTCAGGGCCGACAGGACGAACGCGGACAGGGTTTTTTTGATGGGCATGGTGGTCTTTTCAATGAGGTCCGAAGCGCGGAGCAGAATAGCATAGCCATGTATCGGCCATGTGTACGGCGTTGCACCTTATGCTATCATTCGGACCGTAAGTGGGGAGTAGTCGGCTTGCGCCTCCCCGGCGCAAGAACCTGTGTCAACATAATCGGTCCGCAGACCGTGGTGCAGGTGGTTGAAAAACTTGACGAGACCATGATCGAGGTGCGGCCATGATGGGCCGGAGTCGCGCCTGGATCATTGGTTAATCGTTCCGGCCCGCGTACCACATTCAAACCCATGGAAGCCTTCCTCGTCTCTACCGGCATCGTCGCCCTCGCTGAAATCGGCGACAAAACCCAGCTGCTCGCCTTCTGCCTGGCCGCCAAATTCCGCCGTCCGCTGCCCATCGTCGCCGCGATTTTCGTCGCCACCATCGCCAACCACGCGTTCGCCGCCGCCGTCGGCGCCTGGATCACCAGCCTGCTGGGGCCCGACATCCTGCGCTGGGTGCTGGGCCTGTCCTTCCTGGCGATGGCCGCGTGGACGCTGGTGCCGGACCGGATCGACGACGACGACATGCCGTTGGCGAAGTACGGCGTGTTCCTGACCACGCTGATCGCCTTCTTCATCGCCGAGATGGGCGACAAGACGCAGGTGGCCACGGTGGCGCTGGCGGCCCGCTACGACAGCCTGGCGGCGGTGGTGTGCGGCACCACCTTCGGCATGATGCTGGCCAACGTGCCGGCGGTCTACCTGGGCGACAAGATCGCCAACCGGGTCTCGCTCAAACTGGTGCATGGCATCGCCGCGCTGGTGTTCGCCGGGTTGGGCGTGGCCACGCTGCTGGGTGCAGGTTCCAGCCTCGGCGTGTAAGGTCAAGCACTATTTGCTCCGTTGCGTGTGTTACCGCACGGAGGCAAAATAATTAACAATCTATTATACTTGTCACTTGATTATTGGCAGGGGCAAGGAATGCGATTGATGAGCAAAATAGCGGCGCTGTTGTTGAGCGCCTCCGCGTTGAGCGTTCAGGTTTACGCCGCCGAGACGGCGCCGATGGCCGCACCGGCCACCGGCACCGTCTCGGCGGTCAAGCCGGTCAAGCCGGCCGCAGGCAAACCCAATATGGTGTCGGTGCCTGAGCCGGTGCACTACAAACTGACACTGCTCGGCATCGTGGTGCTGCTGCTGTTCGCGCGCACCAGCAAGCGGCGCGAACAGCCCTGGACCAAGTAAGCGGGCTTACTGCACGTTCAGCGTGACGTCGTCCACCAGGAAGGCGGTCGAGACCCTCGTGCCTTCCACACCCTCGAAGTAAATTCTCACCGTCTGTCCTTTGTAGGCCGACAGGTCGAAGCTCTTCTGCACATACGTGCTGCCCTTATTCAGATTCGAATACGTCGCCAGCGTCGCCAACACCGCGTTGGCGCCGCTGCGCACCTGCACCTTGAGCGTATCGTAGGCGCTGGTGGTGGTGGTCTCGCTGGACACCACTTTCAGCCAGAACGACAGGTTGGCGCTGGTGGCGCCGGCCGGTATCGTCACGTTCTGGTACAAGCTGTCGGTATGCGCGCTGCCGTAGCCATCCAGCTTGGCCTTGCCGCTGCCGGCGTGCGCGGCCTGCGCCGTGTCTGACGTGATGGCGGCGGCGCTGGCGGTCCATGAGGCGGAGCCGGATTCGAAGCCGCCGTTGACGATCAGCTGCGTCGGGCCGGGCGGCGTGCTGCCGCCGCCCGTGGTCTGCGTGACCCACACCGGCGCCGACCACAGGATGTTGCCGTCGTTCTGGGTGATCTTGGCGTAGTAGAAGTGCTCGCCCACGGCCGGCGTGATGGTGGTGCTGGCGGTGGCCGACAGCTGCGTCACCGTGCCGTTGCGCCCGGGGACGCCCTCATACAGCTTCACCGTCGCTACCGTCTTGCCGCTGCTGCTGGCGAAGTTGGCGACCAGGTTCAAGCTGCCGCTGTTGGCGAAGCGCTCGCCCATCACATGGCCGTTGGCGGTCAGGATCAGCTGCGAGGTCTTGTCCATGGTGGCGAACACCCGGCGCGCCTTGATGGCGGCGATCATGCTGGCGGAGCTCAGCGGGGTGCCGGTCGGCAGCAGCACGCCGGTGCGGTTGGTGTAGGACGCGCCCCAGTTGGCGCAGTGGTTGTCCTGGTCGGTGGAGAAGGCGATGTGGAAGCCCGCCTCCAGCGCCTTGTTGCAGGCGCTTTCGTAGGTGCTGCGGCCGGTCTCGGTCTCGCTGGTGTTGTTCGAGAAGGCCGAGGTGTTGAGCACTTCGCACAGCGCCATCGCCTGGTCGCCGTCGGCGCTGTAGCCGAGCGCCGTGCCGTTGACCAGGAACTGGCCCGACGATTCCGGATGGTTGAACTGGCCCACGTAGCCGCGCTGGCGCATCAGCGCGTACAGCGTGGCGTAGTCGTTCTTCGGCGTCAGCGTGTCGGCGATCAGCTGGCCGCCGCCGTTGCTCTCCCACCCCAGCAGCTCGGTGGTGTTGAAGATGTTCATATGGCCGCCGTTGTTGATCACGCCCCACTCCAGCCCATACATGCCGAGGAAGCCGGGGTGCGCGCTGTTGAAGTTGGCGGCGGCGGACAGGCCGGACTGGAACAGCGCCTTGGCGACGGCCGGATCGGCCGCGGCGTTGGTGCTGTCGGAGCCGTCGAACATGTGATTGTGCTCGGAGGCCATCAGGAAATCGAGGCCCTTGTTCATCGCGTACCGGTAGGCGTCGGCCGGTCCCAGCGCCGCGCTTTGCGGCGCCTGCGCGCCGCTGCAGCTGCCCAGCACACCGCCGCCGTCGCTGTGGTTGGTCTGGCTGTGCAGGTTGCCGAGGTAGACGGTGTAGGGCAGCGATGCGGTGGCGGCGACGGCGCCCTGCGCCACGCGGCCGTTCGCGCGCGCCGCCGCGGCGCGCACCGGCAGCGGCGCCGGCGCGGCCGATGTCGGCAAGGCTTTGAAGGCCGGCATGGCCTGCGCCGGATTGCGGCCCACCGAGATCTCCCAGCTTTGTTCGACGGCTTCGCCGCCGCTGACGGCCCGCATGCGCGCCAGGTAGACGCCGTCGGTCAGGATCAAGCCGTCGGCGCGGCCGTCCCATGCGATGCCGACGCCGACCGGCTGGCCGGCGAGGCGCTGCACGCCCTGCCACTGCTGCACCACCACGCCGTCGGGGCTGACCAGCTCCAGCCGCCATTGCACGTCCTGCTCGCGTTCGAGCAAGGGGAAGTCGAAGGCGAGCTTGAAGGTACGGGCTTCCGGCCGGTCCTGGTCGGCGCCGTCGGCGGCGAAGGGCGCGTGCAGCGTGGCCTCGAACTCATGGTGGTCCGCCTTGGACGCGTGGACCGCGCCCATCGCGCCGGAAGACAAAATCAACATCATCGCGAGCCGGGACAGCATCTTAGATTTGTTCATCACTTCTTTCTCTCTGCGGTTGGGTATCCAAAATTCTGGCAACTATGCATGACAGGAAGATGACGAACCAATTCGAATTTGCTTGGCTATTCAGAGGTCTTTGGAATAAATGCGGTGGCGCCTGGGGGCGTACGCGACAACGGCGCGGAGTTAATTTTCCGCGCCGTTGTAACGATGATGAAAATGTCCAGAATGGGACACTCTGTTAAGAATTGAACGTCGCCGGCACCAGCAGTTCGACCTTGTGGATGCTGGCGGTATCGAGCAAATCGATCGCCATGCCCAGCTGGCGCACGCCGTCCAGCGTCATGACCGGCGCGCCGGCTTGCGCCGACTTCACCACCCGGATCACGTACGACGCCGCGCCGTAGCGATAGGTCAGCGTGAAGTGCTCCCACTCCGCCGGCATGCGCGGCGCCATCGTCAGCTGGGTCGCGGTGCGGGTCAGGCCGAGCAGCGATTCCAGTATCAGCCGGTACATCCAGCCCGAGGAACCGGTGTACCAGCTCCAGCCGCCACGGCCGACATGCGGCGCCACGGCGTAGACGTCGGCCGTCACCACGTAAGGTTCGACCTTGTAGCGCGCCATGCCTTCCGGCGTGCCGCCGTGCTGCAAGGGGTTGATCATGCGCGCCAGCTCCCAGGCGCGTTCGGTATCGCCCAGGCGGGCGAAGGCCATCGCGGTCCAGATGGCGGCGTGCGTGTACTGGCCGCCGTTCTCGCGCACACCGGGCACGTAGCCGCGGATGTAGCCCGGGTTGGGGCCGGACTTGTCGAACGGCGGATCGAGCAACTGGATGATCCCCGAGTCGCGCCGCACCAGGCGCTGGTTGACCTGCTCCATCGCGCCGCGCGCCCGCACCGGATCGGCGGCGCCGGACAGCACGCCCCAGCTTTGCGAGATCGAATCGATCTGGCATTCCTCGTTGCTGTGCGAACCGAGCGGCGTGCCGTCGTCGAAATAGGCGCGGCGGTACCACTCGCCGTCCCAGGCGTTGTGCTCGACGTTGGCGGCCAGCTTGCTGGCTTCGCCGCGGCATTCGATGGCGAAGGCCGCGTCCTGCATCAGGTCCGCCACTTCGGCAAAGCGTTGCAGCACCTCGCACAGGAAGAAGGCCAGCCACACGCTCTCCCCCTTGCCATGCTCGCCCACCTTGTCCATGCCGTCGTTCCAGTCGCAGGAGCCGATCAGCGGCAGGCCGTGCACGCCGAAGCGCAGGCCGTTGCGGATGGCGCGCACGCAGTGCTCGTACAGCGTGCCGCTCTGGCCGGAACGGCTCGGCAGGTCGTAGTAGGAATCCTCTTCCGGCTTGACGGCGCGGCCCTCCAGGTAAGGCGCGCTTTCGCCCAGCGCACCGAGGTCGCCGGTGGCGATGACGTAGCGCCACGCGCCCAGCGGCAGCCACAGGTAATCGTCCGAACAATGGGTGCGCACGCCGCGATCGGAAGGCGGATGCCACCAGTGCTGGACGTCGCCTTCGAGGAACTGGTGGGCGGCGCACAGCATCAGCTGGTCGCGCAGCAACTGCGGCTGGGTGTGGATGGTCGCCATCGCGTCCTGCAGCTGGTCGCGGAAGCCGAAGGCGCCGCCGGACTGGTAGTAGCCGCTGCGCGCCCACATGCGGCAGGCGATGGTCTGGTACATCAGCCAGCCGTTGGCCAGCAGGTCCAGCTCCGGCTCCGGCGTGTCGATCCGCACCGCGCCCAGGGTCTGCTCCCAGTGCGCGTGCACGGCGGCCAGCGCCTCGTGCGCGGCGCCGGCGCTGCGGTGCTTCTGCGCCAGGCTGCTGGCGTCGGCGTTGCGGCGGCCGGCCACGCCCAGCACGAAGACGATCTCGCGCTCCTGGCCGGGCAACAGGTCGAACGGCACCTGGATCGCGGCGCAGGCGTCCAGCCCCGCGCCGATCTTGCCGGACAGGCGCGAGCGGCGCAGCGCCGCCGGCGCCGCCAGCGAGCCGTTACGGCCCAGGAATTCGCTGCGGTCGCCGGTGTGGGTGCGCAGCGTGGCGTCGCAGTTGAAGAAGGCCACGCGGCCGGTGAACTCGGTGTTGTAGGCGTTCTTGGCGAACAGCGCGCCGCTGACCGGGTCGGCCTCGGTGACGATGTGCATGCCGGACTTGGAACGCATGTCGCCCAGCACCCATTCGACATAGCCGGTGGCCGACAGGCGGCGCGTCACCAGCGAGTCGTTGCGCACCTTGAGCACGGTGTACTTGATCGGCGCGTCGATGGCGACGAAGGTGGTCATCTCGGTGGCGATGCCGGCCTCGCTGTGCTCGAACACGCTGTAGCCGAAGCCGTGGCGCGTGACGTAGCCGCCGTTGCCGCGCGCCGGCAAGGCGGTCGGCGACCAGAACCGGCCGCTCTGCTCATCGCGCAGGTAGAAGGCCTCGCCGCTGCCGTCGCTGACCGGATCGTTGTGCCACGGCGTCAGGCGGAATTCGTGGGCGTTCTCATGCCAGGTGTAGGCCTGGCCGCTTTCCGAGATCACGCTGCCGAACTGCGGATTGGCCAGCACATTGGACCACGGCGCCGGCGTGCGCCGGGCGTCGCTGGTGGTGATCACGTATTCGCGGCCGTCCGGCGTGAAGCCGCCGATGCCGTTTTCCAGCACCAGCTGGCGCGCGGCCGGCATGGCCGGGCCGGCGTCCGCATAGTCGCCGCGGTTGTCCACCATCAGCGGCGGCATGCGCATGGCCGGCGGGCCGGGACGCTTGATCTGCTCGGCCAGCGTGCCGCGGCTGTCGCTGAGGATGGCGCGCGCCACCGATTGCAGCAGGATGCGGTCTTCGTTGGCGATCTGGTCGGCCAGGCGCACGAAGATGCCGCCCGGACGGTCGATGGCCTGGGCGTCGATGCCGGAGGCGATCAGGCCCATGATCTGCTCATGCAGCACCTGACGGTAACCCGACTGGTCCTCGTACCAGATCACCAGGTCGACCACCAGCCCTTTCAGGCGCCAATAGGCGTGCGCCTGCACCAGCTGGCGCGCCAGCTCGATGTTGGCCGGGTCTTTCATCTGCAGCAGCACGATCGGCAGGTCGCCGGAAATCGCGTAGGCCCACAGGCCGGACTGGCCGCGCTGGTTCTTGATCAGCGTGGCGGCGTCGGCGCGCAGCGCGGCGTTCGGGTAGATGACCGAGTTGGCCAGGCGTCCGTACAGCTGGGCGTCCGCCTCGCTGGCGTTGAGCTGGCGCAGCACCACCTGGCTGTGGGTCCAGGCCAGCTCGAACACGCGGTCGGCCAGGTGGCGGTCCTGGTATTTGTCGATCAGGTGCAGCGCGGCGTCGCGCTGCTCGGTCATGCCGGTGACGATGTCGACGATGGCCGTCTGGTCCGGCTTGAGCGTGATGGTGTAGCGGATCGCCACCACCGGATCGAGCACCGAGCCTTCGCCGCCGCTCAGGGCGTCCTCGCCCAGCATCGCTTGCGGCGCGGCGGCGGTGTTGCCGCGGCCGATGAAGCGCGAGCGGTCGGTCTCGAACGACACGCCCGTCACGGCGGCGTCGTGCACCATCATCGAGTGCATCAGCCACGGCATGGCGTCGGCCGGGCCGCGCGGACGGCGCGTGCACAGGATGGCGTTTTCGTCGCGCAGGATTTCGGTCTGCACGAACAGCTTGCTGAAGGCCGGATGGGCGGCGTCGGCGGCGGCCGGCGCCATCACCACTTCGGCAAAGCTGGTCACCTCGATGGTGCGCTCGCGGTCGGACTTGTTGGTGATGCGGGTGCGGCGCAGATCAATGTCGTCTTCCGGCGAGACCACGATCTCCGTGTACAGGTCGATGTTGCGGTCGGAGCGGCGGAACTCGGCGCGGCCTTCGGAGAAGATCACCTCGTGCTTGCGCGGCTCGACCAGCGTCGGTTGATAGGTGGTGGACCAGAACTTGCCGTCTTCCAGGTCGCGCACGTAGCAGAAGTTGCCCCAGTTGTCGCGGGTGCTGTCCTCGCGCCAGCGCGTCACGGCCAGGTCCTTCCAGCGGCTGTAGCTGCCGCCTGAGTTGGTGACCATGACGTGATAGCGGCCGTTCGACAGCAGCTGGGTTTCCGGCACCGGGGTGCTGTGCTGGGCCAGCACGCGCATCGGCATGGCCTGCTCCGGCGCGTTGGAGCGGATCGCCGCCAGCTCGGTGGTGTTGGAGTAGAAGGCGCCCGCCTGCGGGCTGCGCTCCTGCAGCACCAGCAGCGTCGATTGCAGCAGCGGATCGGATTCGAAGCGGCGCTGCATCGGCCGGTCGTGCAGCAGGTAGCTCAGCGCCAGCAGTCCCATGCCCTGGTGGTGGACCATGAAGGAGCGGATCACCGCCGCCGTCTGGCCGCGCGGCAGGCGCGAGCTGGTGTAGTCGACCGCCTCGAAGAAGCCGTAGCGGCCCATATAGCCCAGCCCCGCCATCTTCTGCAGGTTGAGGCAGGCCGCCTCCGGCTGCACCATCAGGCCCAGCATGGTGGCGTAGGGGGCGATCACCAGGTCGTCGGCCAGGCCGCGCTTCAGGCCCAGGCCGGGCACGCCGAAGGCGCGGTACTGGTAATTGAGGCTGGCGTCGACGGTGTTGTAGCCGGACTCGGAGATCCCCCACGGCACGTTGCGGCGCTTGCCGTAGTCGATCTGGGCGTCGATCACCGCGTGGTAGGTATGGTCGAGCAGCGTGCTCGGATAGTTGGGCATCACCAGCAGCGGCATCAGGTACTCGAACATCGAGCCGCTCCAGGACAGCAGCACCGGCTTGCCGGCGACGATGCACAGCTGGCGGCCCAGCGCGAACCAGTGCTCCTGCGGCAGCTGGCCCTGGGCGATGGCGACGAAGCTGGCCAGCCGCACTTCCGACGCCAGCAGGTCGTAGTAGCTGGCGTCCAGGCGGCGCTCGCTGACGTTGTAGCCGATCGCCAGCAGGTTGGTGGTGGCGTTGTACAGGAAGCCATATTCCATCTGGGCGTGGGCGCCGCAGCGCTGCGCCAGCTCGGCCAGCTCGCGCATCCGTTCGTGCGCGGCGGCGGCGCCCCGCGCGCACAGGCCGGCCAGCGCCAGTTGGCGCTCGCGCTCGGCCGGGGCCAGGTCGTTGGCCAGCACGGCGTCGGCGTGGTTGATCATGGCGGCCAGCTCGCGCAGCGTCGGCACGCGGGCCAGGCTGGTGTCGAACACCGCGTCCGCCGGCAGGTCGAGCCACGGCGCCAGCAGCGCCAGTTCCGCCTGCGCCGCCTGGCATTGCTGCGTCAGCGAGGTGTGCCACATGGCCGCTTCGCCGTGCGCTTCGGCCGGCGCCTGGAATGCCGCGGCGGCGGCGCTCACGCGGGCCAGCCAGGCTTGCAGTTGCTGCAGGTTGCCGGCGTCCGGCGCCGGCGCCAGCGCCGCCAGCAAGGCGTCCGGCTGCTCGGTGTCGGCGGCGCCTGCCAGCGCTTCCTGCAGCACGCGGCAGGTGGCGACGATGCCGTCCACCGTTTGCGGTCCCAGGATCGGCTGGTCGTACAGGCCGGTCAGGCCGGCCTGCAAGGTGAGCAGGTGGCCGGCCAGGTTGCCGCTGTCGACGGTGGAGATGTAGATCGGGTGCAGCGGCTTGAGCGTCTGCGTGTCGTACCAGTTGTAGAAGTGGCCCTGGTGGCGTTCCAGCTGGTCCATCGTGGCCAGCGTGTTGGCGGTGCGCGCCATCAGCTGGCCGATGCCGATGTAGCCGAAATCGCTGGCGCTCAGGTTGGCCAGCAGCGCCATGCCGATGTTGGTGGGCGAGGTGCGGTGCGCCACCACGTGCGCCGGGTGCTCCTGCATGTTATCGGGCGGCAGCCAGTTGTCGTCCGGGCCGACGTAGCGGTCGAAGTAGGCCCAGGTGCGGCGCGCCAGCTGGTGCAGGAAGCGGTGCTGCTCCGGCGTCAGCTGGGCGTGGCGGCGCGCGATCGGGCGGCTGATCCGCTCGGCCACGGCCGGCGCCAGCAGCCACGCCAGCAGGAACAGCGCGGCCGGCGCCAGGCTGACCGGGCGCCAGCCCCACAGCGCGCCGCCGACGAACAGCGCCAGCACCGGCGACACCCACATGGTGCGCCAGACGCCGACCACGCCGTCCGCCGCGCGCGACAGCGCCGAGGCGCGCCACTCCAGCAGGTGCTGGT
Source organism: Duganella sp. GW822-FHT06D06 (assembly GCF_058799615.1). Lineage (NCBI taxonomy): Bacteria > Pseudomonadati > Pseudomonadota > Betaproteobacteria > Burkholderiales > Oxalobacteraceae > Duganella > Duganella sp. GW822-FHT06D06. The sequence goes on along the minus strand of NZ_JBXALQ010000029.1, from coordinate 24,313 downwards.
GCGAGACCAGCATGCGCCAGGCGCTGCGCAGGATGGCGTCCAGGCTGAACCAGGCTTCGTAGGGCAGGAACACCAGCATCAGGATGGCGTGCGCGAACTGCATGCCGCCGCGCCGCAGCGCGGCCCGTATGTGCTGGCTCCACAAGGTGTCCTCGGGGCGGCGCAGCAGGTCGTGCAGAGTGCTGACCACCGGCGGCACGAAGATCACGGCCAGCACGGCGGCGGTCCACAGCCACGGGTCCGGCAGCCAGCGCCAGGCGGTGATCAGCGACAGCACCAGCGCCGGCGCGGTCAGGCTGCGGCGCAGGTTGTCGAACAGCTTCCAGCGCGACAGCAGCGACAGCGGATTGCGTTCGCGCTTGCGGTTCGGCGCCGGCACGCGGCCGAACACCCACGAGGCCAGTTGCCAGTCGCCGCGGATCCAGCGCTGGCGGCGGCTGACGTCGTCGCTGTAGCGGGCCGGATAGGCTTCGTACAACTGGGCGTCGCTCAGCAGGCCGGCGCGCAGGTAACAGCCTTCCAGCAGGTCGTGGCTGAGGATGCGGTTGTCCGGCAGGCGGTTCCCCAGCACCTGCTCGAACACGTCGACATCGTAGATGCCCTTGCCGATGAAGGAGCCTTCGAAGAACACGTCCTGGTAGACGTCGGAGACGGTGCGGGTGTAGGGATCGATGCCCGGCTCGCCGCCGCACAGTTTTTCGTACAGCGAGGCGTTCTCGCTCGGCAGGCTGACCGTCACCCGCGGCTGCAGGATGCCGTAGCCTTCCACCACGCGGCCGCGCGCGCTGTCGATGCGCGGCTGGTTCAGCGGGTGCTGCATGGTGGCGATGAACTGCGCCGCGGCGTCGCGCGGCAGCTGGGTGTCGGTGTCGAGCGTGATGACGTACTTGACGCCTTCCAGTTGGCCGATGTCGCCCACCACCACGCTGAACTTGTCGCGCGCGCCGCCGCGCAGGAAGCGGTTCAGCTCCTGCAGCTTGCCGCGTTTGCGCTCATCGCCCATCCACACGTTTTCCTGCGGATTCCAGCGGCGCGGCCGGTGCAGCAGCAGGAACGGCGCGGCCGGGTCGCCGTTCGGATGGCTGGCGTATTTGCGGTTCAGTTGTCCGATGCAGCGGTGCATCTGCTCGACCAGCGCGGCGTCCCCCGGCAGGGTTTCGGCGGCGGCGTCGGCGAAGTCGGTCAACAGGCAGAACACCAGGTTGGGATCGCGGTTGGCCAGGAAGCGCACCTCCAGCTGCTCGCACAGGTCGGCGATGTTCTGCTGGCTGTAGACCAGCGTCGGCACCACCACGATGGCGCGGGCTTCGGCCGGCACGCCGTCGCGGAAGTCCATGCGCGGCAGCGGGTTGGGACGGGTCACCAGGGTGGCGATCCAGTTCACCAGGCTGAGCGCCAGCTGGCTGCTGCCCAGCAGCGCCAGCACGCCGAGCAGCACGATCACCGCGCCGTTGACGCCGTTGTGCGCGGCGCGTTCCAGCAGCAGCGCGGTCGACACCAGCGCGATGGCGGCGATGGCGCCCAGGTAGGAGGTCAGCGGCGAGGCGCGCGAGGTTTGCTGCAAGGCCTCCAGCCACGGCCGGCGCATGCCGGTCTGTTTTTCCAGCGCGGCCAGGCCGCCGCCGATCAGGTAGAAACCGACGTGGCCGTGGCGGGCGTCGCCGCCTTCGTAGTGGGCCTGCGCCAGCTGCAAGGCTTGCTGCGCCACTTCCAGTTCCGAGTAGCGCGAGCGCTTGGCGATTTTCTCGATCGCGTGGCGGTACTGGTCGCGGGTGGCGAATTCCATGCGGCCGTAGATGGCGGCCGGGTCCTGGCGCAAGGTCTGTTCGACCACGCTCATGGTCTCGACGAACTCCTGCCAGTCCATGGTGCCGAGGAAGCGCAGGCTGCCGATGCTGTTGGAGATCGAGACCTGCTCGGCCGCCTGCTGCTGGATCTCGGCCTGGATCTGCTGCTCGATGGTCTGGTCCGACTCGGCCAGGCGGTGCGTGATCCACGACAGCGCCAGGGTCAGCGCCGGGCTTTGTCCCTGCAGGCGGCGCGCCAGTTCGGCCACGAAGGCGCTGCTGATCGGCGGATTGGAACGGGCCATGTCGGCCACCATCAGTATCAGGCCGCTGGGATTCTTCTCGGCGACGTCGGTCATCTGGTCGGCCCAGCTGTTGGCCAGGTCGCGGTGGCTGCGGTTGTCGGCCACGCGCGCGGCCACGCGGCGCAGGTTCTCGATCAGCGCCAGGCGCAGCATGATGGGGATGGCCCACAGCTCGCCCAGTTTGAGGCTGGCCACTTCCTGGTAGGCGTCGACGAAGCGGCACAGCGATTCGGGATCGACGCGGCCGTCGCCGTGCGAGATGATTTCCAGCGCGATCTTGTAGACCCGCGGCGTGCCCTCCGGCGCGCCCTTGCCCAGGCGCGGCAGCTGCTTGCTGTAGTCCTTGGGCAGGTGGCGGCGGGCGATGCGGATCTGGTCTTCGATCAGGTAGAAGTTGTCCAGCAGCCATTCGGAGGCGGGCGTGATCTGGCGGCCGGCCTTGACGGCGGCGGTCAGCTCGTCGCAGGTGGCGTCGATGACGGCGGCGTTCTCGGTCAGCCGCGCCAGCAGGCGGTCGCGGCCGCCGCGCTTGCTCAGTTCGTGATGCGTGGCCAGCGTCTTGCCGTGCGCGGCCATCTGGGCCGCGCTGAAGAGTTCGGCGCGCAGCGGCAGGTCTTCGTCGTCGGCGTCGGACAGCAGGGAGCCGGAGGGAGATTCGCGGAAGCCCAGCGTGAGCTCGGGCATGAGGGGGGCGGGCTTGTTCAACGGTGTACCTCGTTTTGATTCTGCGAATAGGAAATTATCTGCCTAGGCATCCTACGGGGGCGCACGGCTGGCGACTGTACGCTGCCGTACATACAGAATTTCCACGAAAAAAAAGGCCGCATGCGCGGCCTTGTAAAGGAAGAAAACTTGTATCGCCGGGTAGCCTAGGCGGCGTGCGCCAGCGGCGCCAGCGCCAATCCGCCGCTGAGGCTGTAGGCCTGGGCGTGGCCCAGGCGGCGCAGCAACTGCGCGGCCTTCAGGCTGCGGTTGCCGCTGCGGCAGAAGAACACCAGCGGGGCGGGCGCCCCCGCCTGGTCGCCGTGCAGCCACGCGCTGGCGTGCTCGGCCAGGCGGCTCAGCGGCACGCTGCGGGCGCTGCGGCCGGCGGCTCCCGGCGCGATGGTGGCGGCGAACTCGTAGGGCTCGCGCACATCGATCAGCTCGGTGTCGGGATGGGCTTGCAGGAAGGCCTCCAGCGCGGCGCTGTCGAGTTGCAGCGCCGCTTGCGTTACCGACGCGGCCGGTGCGGCCATGCCGACGCAGAACTGGTTGTGCTCGTCGCGCGTCGGGCACAGCAGCGTCTGCGCGCAGGTCAGCGCCCGCAGCGCTTCGACGGCGGGCCGCGCGCTGAAGGCAAAGCGCACCGCCTGCGGCGGCAGCGTGGCATCGACGGCGTTGCCCAGCAGATAGTGGCGGGCGGCGCCGTCGGTCACGCTGAGCAAGGTCTGCGTGCCGAGCCGGATGGCGTGGGCGGCGGCCGGCCAGCCATAGGCGTCGGTGGCGGCGTGGCTATCGACATGCCGGCCCAGCGCACTGATCAGCATGCCGCGCTCGGTGTCGGCCAAGGTGCCGACCACGGCTTGCACCTGGTAGTCCTGGCAGCGCACATACGATACGATGCGCGCAATCATGTCCGGCAAGGGATCGATCACCACGCAGCTGCGGCTGGCGGCGTCCAACACCAGCCAGCTGCACGCGCCTTCGACGCCCAGTTGCAGCAAGCCGTCGTGCGGCACGGCGCTGCGTTCGGACGGGATCAAACAGCTGGCGCGCAGCGCGGCGCCGCAGCGCTCGATGCGGCGACAGGCGTCGGCGATGGTCGCTGCGTCGGCCAGCGGACCGAAGGACATGCGGATCGCGCCGGCGCTGCGCCACAGCGGCGCCTGCATGGCGTCCAGCACGTAGCTGGGCGCGGCCTTGGCGGCCGAACAGGCGCTGCCGGAGCTGACGCGCACCTGGGCGGCGTCGAACACGTCCATCAGTTCGCGGCTCGACAGGCCGGGCACGGAAAAGTTCAGCGTGGTCGGCAGCGATTTGTCGAAGGGGTGGTTGAACACCAGGCCAGGCAAGGCGGTGCGCAGGCTCTCGGCCAGGCGGGCGCGGAAGCTGGCCAGCTGGTGATGGCTGCGGAAGGTGTCGCCGCGTTCCAGCGCGGACAACACGGCGCCCAGCGCGGCGATGCCGGCCATGTTCTCGGTGCCGGAGCGCTGGCCGCTTTCCTGGCCGCCGCCCATGATCAGCGGCGTGAACGGCGCGCCGGCGCGCACGTACAACATGCCTATGCCCTTGGGCGCGTACAGCTTGTGGCCGGAGAACGGCGCGTAGTCGATGCGGGTGCCGGCCAGGTCCAGGTCCAGCTTGCCCAGCGCCTGCACGCAGTCGACCAGCCAGTAGGCGGCGCTGCCGGACTCGGCCAGCAGCACTTCGATCGCGGCCAGGTTGGTGATGATGCCGGTTTCGTTGTTGGCGGCCATGGTGCACACCAGCGCGGCCTGCGGCGCCCACTGCCGCAGCATGGCCAGGTCGTGCGCGCCGTCCTGGTCGACCGGCAGTTTTTGCAGGGTCAGGTTCAGGCCCAGCAGGCGGTTCCAGTGCGCCAGGCTTTCCGGCACGGCCTTGTGTTCGGTGGCGCCGTAGACCAGCAGGCTGCCGATGGCCTCGCCGCGCTCGCGGCGTTCGCGCAGCGCCACCAGCGCCGACAGCACCGCCGTCTGGATGCCTTCGGTGGCGCCGCTGTTGAACATCAGGCGGCCGTCGCCCACGCCCAGCAGGCGCGCGGCGCAGGCGCGGGTCTGGTCCAGCAGGGCCTTGGCCTTCAGGCCGGTGCCGTGGCTGCTGCTGGGATTGCCGTAGCGCTGGCCCATAGCGTCGGCCGCGGCGGCGATCGCGGCCGGCAGCACGGCGGTGGTGGCGTTGCCGTCGAGGTAGATTTCGGTCGTCATGATAGTGCCTGTGTCATCGATACCTATAGCTTACTCAGTCGTGGCGAAATATATGTACTAAAATACTCTTGTTACGCACTCCACATGGCATTTTCATGCTGTCTTTCTAGGAAAAATAGAATGAATGAACTTGATCGCTACGACTATGCAATTTTGTCGGCCCTGCAGGGCGACGGCACGCTGTCGATCGCCCAGCTCAGCGAGCGGATCGGCCTGTCCTCGACGCCGTGCTGGAAGCGGGTGCGGCGGCTGGAAGAGGAAGGCTATATCGAGAGCCGCGTCGCCATCGTCAACCGCCGCAAGGTGGGCTTGCCGGTGACGGTGTTCGTCAGCGTGCGCACCAGCCAGCACGACGACAAATGGCTGGCGCGCTTCGCGGCGGCCGTGATCGCCTTGCCGGAAGTGCAGGAATTCCACCGCATGAGCGGCGACATCGACTACCTGTTGAAGGTGGTGACGAGCGATATCGAAGGATATGACCGGTTTTACAAGAAGTTAATCAAGTCCGCGCAGCTGAGCGGGGTGTCGTCGGCGTTTTCGATGGAGCAGATCAAGATCACCACGGCCTTGCCGCTGGAGCTGGTTTCGCACCAATAGAGTGCAGTGACGGGCTGAGCATGGGATAATTATTGTCCCATATCAAATACTTGATTAAGCCCATGCGCGCATTCCTCGACCGCTGGCTGCCCAGCCCCACCACCGCCAGCCGCAGCGAGCAGTTGCGCGCCGCCGGCGGCGCCCTGTTCGGCCTGCTGCTGACCGCCCTGCTCGGCCTGACCCTGTCCCCTGGCGCCATCTTCCTGGTCGCGCCGATCGGCGCCTCCTCGGTGCTGCTGTTCGCGCTGCCGGCCAGTCCGCTGGCGCAGCCGTGGGCCGCCATCGGCGGCAATGTGGTCAGCGGCCTGATGGGCGTGCTCTGCATGCGCCTGTTCGGCGACACGCTGCCCATGCCGCTGCTGTGCGCGCTGGCCGCCGGCACCGCGATCGCCGCCATGTTCGCGCTGCGCTGCCTGCATCCGCCCGGCGGCGCGGTGGCGCTGACGGCGGTGATCGGCGGCCCGGCGATCCACGCGGCCGGCTTCGCCTTCCCGCTGGTGACGGTGCTGGCCGACACCACGCTGCTGACGCTGATGGCGATGCTGTACAACAACCTGACGGGACGGCGCTACCCCCATGCGCAACAGGGCGCGCACCCGAATCCGCACGCGACCAAGGATGCGGTGCCGACCGTGCGGCTGGGCTTCAAGCCGGAAGACCTGGACGCCGTGCTGAAGCAGTACAACCAGGTGCTGGACATCAGCCGCGACGACCTGGAATCGCTGTTCATGCAAACCGAGCAGCGCGCCTACCAGCGCCGCTTCGGCATCATCCGCTGCGCCGACATCATGTCGCGCGACATCGTCAGCGCCGAGTTCGGCACCAGCCTGGAACAAGCCTGGCAGCAGATGCGCAGCCACCGCGTGGCGGCGCTGCCGGTGCTCAACCGCGCGCGGCGGGTGATCGGCATCGTCACGCAGACGGATTTCCTGGAGCACGGCGGACTGGACGACTATCGCGGCATCCGTCAGCAACTTCAGCGATTTCTACGCAAAAGCGGCGTAACCCACACCGAAAAGGCCGAAGTGGTCGGCCAGATCATGAGCCAGCACCCGACCACCGCGCGGCTGGACACGCCGATCGTCGACCTGGTGCCGCTGATGGCCGATTCCGGCTTCCACCACATCCCCATCGTCGACGCGGAACTGCGCTTCGCCGGCATCATCACCCAGTCGGACCTGGTGGCGGCGCTGTATGAGAGCCGCTTCGCCGAAGCGGCGGCCTGAGCAAAAAAAAACCGCCACCCGAAGGTAGCGGCCAGGCGGTACTGCTTTGTTATTCTTGAAGTCTACTTGAACTCTTGCTGGTCTCCAGCATACTCCGGTTCACATGTGCGTTGCACAATTATATTTGCAAATCCGGAGCTAAAATTTCCCAAAAAGAACAATGTATCGCCGATACAAAAATTGTCCCAGCGCCGCCCCGCGATGGCTTATGCTAGGCGCCAATTTTGTGACATCCTGAGGAAGAACTATGACGCGTCGCCGCAACACCTTTGCCGCTTTGGCCCCTCTCGCCGCCGCCGTGGTGCTGACGTTCGCGCCGCTGGCGGCCAACGCCGCCGCACCGGCCGCCGCCGTGCCGCAGGTCAGCGCCGCGCCCGTGCACAAGGCATTGCTGGCGATCGCCGACCGGTACTACGACGCCATCGCCCGCTTCGAGCCGCTGGGCGCCACGGAAAACGGCGACAACCGTTTCGACGATCAACTCGGCCTGAGCATCGCCCCGGCCAAGCGCGCCCAGCAGTTCAAGCTGTACCGCCAGTTCGCCACCCGCCTGAAGACGATCCCGCGCGCGCAGCTGGATAACAAGGACCGCATCAACTACGACATCCTGGTCTACGAGCTGGACCAGTTGCTGGCGATGCAGCGCTATCCCGAGCACCTGCTGCCGATCAACCAGATGGACAGCGTGCCCGTCACCCTGGCCAACTACGCCGGCGGCGAAGCGTCGCAGCCGATCGGCACCGTCAAGGAATACGACGCCTACCTGCAGCGCATCAGCCAGTTGCCGGCCTGGATAGACCAGGCCATCGCCAATATGCGCGCCGGCATCAAGCAAGGCATCACGGTGCCGAAGGCGATCATGGAGTCGGGCTTGCCGCAGTTCCAGAAGCTGGTCAGCGCCACGCCGGAAAGCAATATCTTCTACACGCCGATCACCAAGCTGCCGGCCGCCTTTGCCGCCGCCGACAAGGCGCGCCTGAGCGCCGCCTACCGCAAGGCCGTCGGCGAGCAAGTGATGCCGGCGCTGGCCCGCCTGGCAACCTTCCTGGAACAAGAATACGTGCCGGCCTGCCGCAGCTCGACCGGCCTGGGCGCGCTGCCGGACGGCGCCGCCTGGTACCAGGCGCGCGTGGCCGGCGCCACCACAACCTCGCTCAAACCCGACGAAATCCATGCCATCGGCTTGAAAGAAGTCGCGCGCATCCAGGCCCAGTTTGAACTGCTGGGCCCCAAGCTGGGCTACACCGGTGCGGCGTCGGGGCTGCCGGTATGGGTGGCGGCGCAGCCGAAGTTCTATCCGTTCAAGACCGAGCAGGAAGTCCAGGCCGTGTATCACCAGCTCAACGATGTGCTGGACACCAGGCTGCCACAGATGTTCACGCTGCTGCCGAAAGCCAAGCTGGACTTGCGCCTCGAGCCTGAGCTGAGCCGCGCCACCGCCTCGGACCACTACACCGCGCCGGCCGGCGACGGCTCGCGTCCCGGCGTGTTCTGGTCGGTGGTCAACGATCCCGCCAAGTACGGCAATACCGGCATGACCACCTTGTTCCTGCATGAAGGCAAGCCCGGCCACCACTTCCACATCGCGCTGATGCAAGAGCTAAATCTGCCTAACTTCCGCAAATATGGCGGCAACAACGCCTATACCGAAGGCTGGGCGCTGTATGCGGAGACGCTGGGCAAGGAGATGGGCCTGTTCGACGATCCGGCCCAGTACTTCGGCCACCTGAACGACGAGCTGCTGCGCGCCACCCGCCTGGTGGTCGACACCGGCATGCACGCGCAAGGCTGGAGCCGCGAGCAAAGCATCCGCTACATGCACGACACGCTGGGTTACGACAACTCCGCCAAGACCGAAACCGAGCGCTACATGGCTTGGCCGGGTCAGGCGCTGGGCTACAAGATCGGTTCGCTGAAGATCGTCGAACTGCGCCAGCGCGCGGCCAAGGCGCTGGGCGACAAGTTCAGCCTGCCGAAGTTCCACGCCGTGGTGTTGGGCGACGGCACCCTGCCGCTGGCGCTGCTGGAGGAAAAGGTCGATCGCTGGATCGCCGCGCAACAATAAACCGCCGGGGCGGGCTGCGCTGGCCCGCCTGCCCGCGCTCCGGGACGGGACGGAAGCCTTGGCGCCGACTTACGCTGCGCTTGTTTGATATGGCGCAAATAGTTATTCGATAGTCAAGCGAGCTAGATCAACACGCGCAATACTGCGGGGTACCCATCCAAAGTCCGTTGGAAAGAGCGCATGCATTCCCTATTGCCCGCCGTGGTCTCCCTGCTGTTCTTGTGTTTCGGCACCTACGTGCTGCATACGCGCGGGGTCAGCCGTATCAGCGTGGCGTCCTTCCTGCTGTGCGCGACCACGTTCTGCTGGCAATTCACCTGGGCCGTGCTGTTCCAGGTCCACGACCAGTACCAGGCGCTGGCGCTGGCCAAGCTGGGCTACCTGCTGATCCTCTTCGTGCCGACCACGCTGTACCACTTCATCGCCGAACTGACGGCGCAACGCAGCGAGCGCCGCTGGGTGGACCTGTCCTATGCGATCGCCGGCTTGCTGGGCGTCATCCTGCTGAGCACGGACTGGATGATCGCCGGCCTCTATCCCTATTTCTTCGGCTACTACCCCAAGGCCGGGCCTTTGCACCCGCTGCACCTGGTGCAGACCGGCCTGGTCGCGGGGCGCGGCCTGTGGCTGCTCTACCGCCGCCAGCAACGGGCCGTGTCGACCGAGAAGACCCGGCTGCGCTATTGCCTGGCCAGCCTGCTGATCTATTTCTTCGCCTCGGTCGACTATCTGGGCAATTACGGCGTGCAGTTCTACCCGCCGGGGGTGTTGTTCGTGGCGGCCAGCCTGGGCTTGATTGCCCAGGCGATGGTGCGGCACAAGCTGCTGGCCGACCCGATGGAGGTGGCCGCCACCATCGCCCACGAAATGCGCACGCCGCTGGCGACCATCCGCAACCAGTCGCGGGTGCTCGCCAAATGCCTGCCGGATTTGTTGGCCGGCTATCAGTGCGCGCTGGAAAACCGGCTGATCGAGCCAATGTTGCGACCGGCACAACTAAATTACCTCAGCAAACTCCCCCAGCACATTGAGGCCGAGATCAACCGTTCCAATTTCATCGTCGACATGTTGCTGGCCTCGGCCCGCGCGGGCACCCTGGATCGCAACGACTTCGCCGATCACTCAATCAAGAAATGTGTCGACGAAGCCCTGGCCTGTTATCCATTTGAAAGCTCGATGCGCGACAAGGTGGTGGTGAAAGCGTCCGAGGATTTCACCTTCTTTGGTTCGGATGTATTGCTGGTCTACGTTTTATATAACCTGTTTAAAAACGCCCTGCATGCGATTAAATCCGCGGGGCGGGGCGAAGTGGAAATTGCCTTCTTTACCCAGGGGAATAGCAAACAATTACTGGTGACCGATACCGGCATGGGAATACCGGATGACGTGCTGCCGCATGTATTTGAGCCGTTTTATAGTACCCGGCATAATGTCGGCGGTACCGGCATGGGATTGGCATTCTGCCAGCGCGTGATTACCGCATTCGGCGGCAAGATACATTGCGAATCCCAGGCGGGACGTTATACCCGGTTCTCGGTATTATTTCCGCAAAAGCAGACCTGGCATGCCGAGCGGGTAATGGATTAATTCACCGCGACTTCCTCGCCGCTGATCTTATCCAGATCGGTTTCATCGCCCAACACGTATATCTTCTGCTCCCGCAATACCTGGAGAATAAAAGGCTGTTGCTCGCGCAGACGGCGCTTGAAATCGGGAATCGAATACAGGTTGGGGTTGATCTTACGGCGCAATAAACGTTCGGCGACCGGCAGGCGCGATAATAGCTCGCCGTAGCTGGTGTTATCGCCGATCAGCATTAATTCCACCGGCGTGTCCATGCCCTCGTGTTCCTTGGCCGTGGCGCCATAAACAAACGCCACATTCAACACGTGTTGCAACGGCGCCAGCGCCGAATTCAACACGCTCACCAGGCCGAAGGTTTTCTTGACCAGATTGCTTAACTCCCCGAATACAATGCATTCCTTGTTGGGTTTAAAGCGTCGCACGTTGCCGATACGCTCGGACACGATAACGCCCGACTCATGCAGCCGTTTGAGCTCCCGCTGGGCCGAGGCGCTGCCCAAACCCGTCAGGCGCATGATCTCGTTCAAGTGGAAGCCTTGATTGACACGTACAAATAGCAAGCCCAGCAGCTTTTGCTGGGCAGGGGTGAAGAGTGCTTGAGCGATCATGAGCCAAATCTTAGCATGAACGCACTACTCTCTGGCATGTTTAACGTAGCGTTTCCGGGCTAACTTGCATCGGACCGGGTGAGGGATCAGTCCGGCGTACCGCCAACTATCAATACCGGCCCGTCAAAATTTGCCTATATTGAATACCCGCACATACACCGGGGAGATTGCCATGACTTTAGACCTACACGAGCGGATTACTATGGACAAGGCTCAGTGCGGTGGCAGAGCGTGCATACGCCACCTGAGACTCAGGGTGTGCGACATATTAAACCTGCTCGCGGCCGATTTGCGAAATTCAGATCAGCGATGCCGAATATCTATCCAGCGATTGCGGCTGGCCAGGCGGTTATTGAAATTCATTAATCGCGCCGCCAATAAAAAAACGGCACCCGGAGGTGCCGTTTTTATTGACGGGGCTAAAAGCTGAATTACGCTTCGCCGTCGTGCGGAGTAACCGTTTCGGTGACTTCCACGTCGTTGCTGGACATCGAGGCTTTCTCGGCCAGCAGCAGAGCTTGACGCTCTTCCACTTCCCAAGCCTCTTTCTCTTTGCGAGCGCGGTGGAATGCCAGACCGGTGCCGCCTGGAATCAGACGACCAACGATGACGTTCTCTTTCAGACCACGCAGACCATCGCGCTTGCCCATGATTGCGGCTTCGGTCAGAACGCGGGTGGTTTCCTGGAACGATGCGGCCGAGATAAACGAATCGGTCGACAGCGATGCCTTGGTAATACCCAGCAGAACGTTTTCGTACGTTGCAGGGATCTTATTCTCTGCATTGACTTTGTCGTTTTCATCCAGCAGTTCCGAACGCTCAACCTGCTCGCCAACGATGTAGTTGGTGTCGCCGGCATTAACGATCTGAACGCGACGCAGCATCTGACGCACAATCACTTCAATGTGCTTGTCGTTAATCTTCACGCCCTGCAGACGGTACACGTCCTGCACTTCGTCAACGATGTAACGCGCCAGCGCTTCGATACCCAGCAGACGCAGAATGTCTTGTGGATCGGCCGGGCCGTCGACAATCATCTCGCCTTTGTTCACTACCTGGCCGTCGTGGACCAGCACTTGCTTGTCCTTGGTGATCAGGAACTCGTGCTTGTTGCCGTCCATGTCCGTGATTTCCAGACGCTGCTTACCCTTGGTTTCTTTACCGAAGGCAACAGTACCGGTCACTTCCGCCAGCATACCTGCGTCTTTTGGCGAACGTGCTTCGAACAGCTCGGCAACGCGCGGCAGACCACCGGTAATATCGCGGGTCTTCTGCGATTCGGTCGGGATACGTGCCAGCACTTCACCAACGGTCACTGCCTGGCCGTCTTTCACCATGATCAGCGCGCCAACCTGGAAGCCGATCGCCACCGCGTGTTCGGTGCCGGCGATCTTCACTTCGTGGCCTTCTTCGTTCAGCAGCTTGACCTGTGGACGCAGGGTCTTGGTCAGCGAACCGCGACGCTTGGCATCGATCACCACCAGGGTCGACAGACCGGTCACTTCGTCCACCTGACGGGCTACGGTCACGCCTTCTTCGACGTTCTCGAAACGCACCACACCGGCGTACTCGGTAATGATCGGACGGGTCAGCGGATCCCAGGTTGCCAGGGCCGTACCGGCCTTGATCACCAGACCGTCTTTGACGATCAGGGTCGCGCCGTACGGCACCTTGTGACGCTCACGCTCACGGCCGTGGTCGTCGGTAATCAGCACTTCGCCCGAACGGGAAATGACGATCAGCGCGCCCTTGCCGTTGGTGACGTAACGCATGGTCGAGGTGAAACGGATGGTACCGTTCGACTTCGCTTCCACCGACGATGCCACTGCCGCACGCGACGCCGCACCACCGATGTGGAAGGTACGCATGGTCAGCTGGGTACCCGGCTCACCGATCGACTGCGCTGCGACCACACCGACGGCTTCGCCGGCGTTGACCAGCACGCCACGGCCCAGATCGCGACCGTAGCACTTGGCGCACAGGCCGAAGCGCGTGTCGCAAGTCAGCGGCGTACGGACCTTGACTTCGTCGATCGACAGACGCTCGATCTCTTCGACCATGTCTTCGTCCATCAGGGTACCGGCTTCGTACAGCGTGGCCTGGGTTTCCGGATTGACGACGTCGTTGACCACCACGCGGCCGAGGATACGGTCGCGCAGCGCTTCGATCACTTCACCGCCTTCGACCATCGCCTTCATCAGCGCGCCGTTGGTGGTGCCGCAATCGTCGGCGATGACGACCAGATCCTGGGTCACGTCGACCAGACGACGGGTCAGGTAACCCGAGTTCGCGGTCTTCAGTGCCGTATCCGCCAGACCTTTACGAGCGCCGTGGGTCGAGATGAAGTACTGCAACACGTTCAGGCCTTCGCGGAAGTTCGCGGTAATCGGCGTTTCGATAATCGAACCATCCGGTTTCGCCATCAGACCACGCATACCTGCCAGCTGGCGAATCTGCGCCGCGGAACCGCGGGCGCCGGAGTCGGCCATCATGTAAATCGCGTTGAAGGATTCCTGGGTGGACTTGGTGCCGTCACGCTTGATGACGTCTTCCACTTTCAGTTGGTCCATCATGGCCTTGCCGACTTCATCCGAGGTCTTGCCCCAGATGTCGACCACCTTGTTGTAACGTTCGCCGGCGGTGACCAGACCCGAAGCGTACTGCTGCTCGATCTGCTTGACTTCGGATTCTGCGGCCGAAATCAGCGTCACTTTTTGAGGCGGTACCAGCATGTCGTCCACACAGATCGAAATACCGGCGCGGGTCGCCAGGCGGAAGCCCGACTGCATCAGTTGGTCAGCAAACACCACCGTCGCGCGCAGGCCGCACTTACGGAAGGACGTGTTGATCAGCTTGGAAATCTCTTTCTTCTTCAGCGCGCGGTTCAGCACGGAGAATGGCAGGCCTTTCGGCAGGATTTCCGACAGGATCGCGCGGCCGATCGTGGTCTCGTAACGGGTCACGGTGCGGACGAATTCGCCCGTCACTGGATCCTTGGGATTCTCGACGATACGCACGGTGATGCGGGTGGTCAGTTCCACTTCCTTGTTGTCGTAGGCACGAATGACTTCCGACACGTCCTGGAACAGCATGCCTTCGTTCTTGGCGTTGATCGCTTCGCGGGTCGCGTAGTACAGACCCAGCACGATATCCTGCGAAGGAACGATAGACGGTTCGCCGTTCGACGGGAACAGGATGTTGTTCGAAGCCAGCATCAGGGTGCGGGCTTCCATCTGTGCTTCGATCGACAGCGGCACGTGAACTGCCATCTGGTCACCGTCGAAGTCGGCGTTGAATGCGGCGCAGACCAGCGGGTGCAGCTGGATCGCCTTGCCTTCAATCAGGACCGGCTCGAACGCCTGGATACCCAGACGGTGCAGCGTAGGCGCACGGTTCAGCATGATCGGGTGTTCGCGGATCACGTCTTCCAGGATGTCCCAGACGACCGGTTCCTGGATCTCGACCAGCTTCTTGGCGGCCTTGATCGTGGTAGCCAAGCCCATCAGTTCCAGCTTGTTGAAGATGAAGGGCTTGAACAGTTCCAGCGCCATCAGCTTCGGCAGACCGCACTGGTGCAGTTTCAGCTGCGGACCCACCACGATGACCGAACGGCCCGAGTAGTCGACGCGCTTACCCAGCAAGTTCTGACGGAAACGGCCGCCCTTACCCTTGATCATCTCGGCCAGCGATTTCAGCGGACGCTTGTTGGCGCCGGTCATCGCTTTGCCGCGACGGCCGTTGTCCAGCAGCGAATCGACCGCTTCTTGCAGCATGCGCTTTTCGTTGCGCGTGATGATCTCTGGAGCGCGCAGCTCCATCAGGCGTTTCAGACGGTTGTTACGGTTGATCACGCGGCGATACAGATCGTTCAGATCCGAGGTCGCGAAACGGCCGCCGTCCAGCGGCACCAGCGGACGCAGTTCCGGCGGCAGCACCGGCAGCACTTCCATGATCATCCACTCAGGCTTGATGCCCGAACGCTGGAACGCTTCCAGCACTTTCAGGCGCTTGGCGTATTTCTTGATCTTGGCTTCGGACTTCGATTCCTTCAGTTCCACGCGCAGGGTCTCGGCATCGCGGTGGATGTCGATCGAGCGCAGCAGTTCGCGGATACCTTCGGCGCCCATGAAGGCGGTGAAGTCGTCGCCGTACTCTTCGTACTTGGCGGCGTAGTCGTCTTCCGACATGATCTGGCACTTCTTCAGCGGGGTCATGCCTGGATCGGTCACCACGTATGCTTCGAAATACAGCACGCGTTCGATGTCCCGCAGCGTCATGTCCAGCACCATGCCCAGACGGGATGGCAGCGACTTCAGGAACCAGATGTGGGCGGTAGGCGAAGCCAGCTCGATGTGGCCCATGCGCTCGCGGCGCACCTTGGCCAGCGTGACTTCGACGCCGCACTTTTCGCAGATCACGCCGCGGTGCTTCAGGCGCTTGTATTTACCGCACAGGCATTCGTAGTCCTTGATCGGGCCAAAGATCTTGGCGCAGAACAGACCGTCGCGCTCAGGCTTGAAGGTACGATAGTTGATGGTTTCCGGCTTTTTAACTTCGCCGTAGGACCACGAACGGATTTTTTCAGGCGAAGCGAGACCGATTTTGATCGCGTCAAAAGTCTCGTTCGTCTGTACTTGCTTGAATAGATCGAGCAGTGCTTTCATGTATCACTCCAGGTAGTGATGAATTCTTTAAACTGCCCCGCCGGCAACGACCGGCGGGGCCCGTGCGAGTGTTAGTTGCGTTCCAGGTCGATATCGATACCCAGGGAACGGATCTCTTTCACCAGCACGTTGAACGATTCAGGCATACCGGCGTCGATCACGTGGTCGCCTTTGACCAGGTTTTCGTACACTTTGGTACGGCCGTTCACGTCATCCGACTTAACGGTCAACATCTCTTGCAGCACATACGATGCGCCGTATGCTTCCAGTGCCCACACCTCCATCTCACCGAAGCGCTGGCCGCCGAACTGGGCTTTACCGCCCAGTGGCTGCTGCGTCACGAGCGAGTATGGACCGGTCGAACGCGCGTGCATCTTGTCGTCGACCAAGTGGTGCAGCTTCAGCATGTGCATCACGCCGACGGTGACCTTGCGCTCGAACGCTTCGCCGGTGCGGCCGTCGTACATGGTGACCTGATTCTTCGACGGCGTCATGCCCAGCTTGTGAGCGATGTCGTCCGGGTAAGCCAGGTCCAGCATGCGGCGGATTTCCGATTCGTGCGCGCCGTCGAACACCGGCGTGGCGAACGGAACACCCTTCTTCAGGTTGTTCGCCAGCTTCATGATCTCTTCGTCGTCGAACTGGTCCAGGTCTTCCGGACGGCCGTTTTCGTTGTAGATCACGGTCAGATACTTGCGCATCTCTTCGGCCTTGGTGTGCACCGCCAGCATTTCGCCGATACGGATGCCCAGGCCCTTGGCTGCCCAACCCAGGTGGGTCTCGAGAATCTGACCCACGTTCATACGGGAAGGAACACCCAGCGGGTTCAGCACCACGTCGGCCGGCGTACCGTCGGCCATGTATGGCATGTCTTCCACCGGCACGATACGGGAAACCACACCCTTGTTACCGTGGCGACCCGCCATCTTGTCGCCCGACTGCAGGCGGCGCTTGACGGCCAGATACACTTTGACCATCTTTTGCACGCCAGGTTGCAGCTCATCGCCCTGGGTCAGCTTCTTGCGCTTCTCTTCGAAGGCCAGGTCGAACTGGTGGCGCTTCTCGTTGATCGATTCCTTGATCGCTTCCAGCGCGGTAGCCGATGCGTCTTCCGATGGACGGATGTCGAACCAGTGGTACTTGTCCAGATCCGCCAGGTATTCCTTGGTGATCTTGGCGCCTTTGGCCAGCTTCTTCGGACCGCCGTTGACGACTTGGCCGATCAGCATCTTTTCCAGACGCTGGAAGGCATCGCCTTCAACGATACGCATCTGGTCGTTCAGGTCCAGGCGGAAACGCTTCAGTTCATCGTCGATGATCTGTTGCGCGCGCTTGTCGCGAACGATGCCTTCACGGGTGAAGACCTGGACGTCGATCACGGTGCCGATCATGCCCGATGGCACGCGCAGCGAGGTGTCTTTGACGTCCGATGCTTTTTCGCCGAAGATCGCGCGCAGCAGCTTTTCTTCCGGCGTCAGCTGGGTTTCGCCTTTAGGCGTCACTTTGCCGACCAGGGTGTCGCCCGCTTGCACTTCCGCGCCGATGTAGACGATACCGGACTCATCCAGACGAGCCAGCTGGTTCTCAGCCAGGTTCGAGATGTCGCGGGTGATTTCTTCCGCGCCCAGCTTGGTATCGCGTGCCACCACGGACAGCTCTTCGATGTGAATCGAGGTGTAGCGGTCGTCCTTGACGACGTTTTCCGAGATCAGGATCGAATCTTCGAAGTTCAGACCATTCCATGGCATGAAGGCCACGGTCATGTTCTGGCCCAGAGCCAATTCACCCAGGTCGGTCGATGCGCCGTCGGCGATCACGTCGCGCTTGGCCACACGGTCGCCTACCTTGACGATAGGACGCTGGTTGATGTTGGTGTTCTGGTTCGAACGGGTGTACTTGATCAGGTTGTAGATGTCGACACCGACTTCGCCGGCGGTCGCTTCGTCATCGTTCACGCGAATCACGACACGGCCCGCATCGATGTAGTCGACGATACCGCCGCGCAGCGCCTGCACGGTGGTGCCCGAGTCGACTGCCACGGTGCGTTCGATACCGGTACCGACCAGTGCCTTCTCCGGGCGCAGGCAAGGTACGGCCTGACGCTGCATGTTGGCACCCATCAATGCGCGGTTCGCATCATCGTGTTCCAGGAACGGAATCAGCGACGCTGCGACGGAAACGATCTGGCCCGGCGCCACGTCCATGTACTGGATGCGCTCTGGGGATACCAGGATGGTTTCGCCGGCTTCACGGGCCGAGACCAGCTCGTCGCTCAGCATGCCGCTCTTGTCGATGGTCGCATTCGCCTGGGCGATGATGTAGCGGCCTTCTTCGATGGCGGACAGGTAGTCGATCTGGTCGGTGATCTTGGAGCCATCTACCTTGCGGTACGGGGTTTCCAGGAAGCCGTATTCATTCAGGCGGGCGTACAGCGCCAGCGAGTTGATCAGACCGATGTTCGGGCCCTCAGGCGTTTCGATCGGGCACACGCGGCCGTAGTGGGTCGGGTGCACGTCGCGCACTTCGAAGCCTGCGCGTTCGCGGGTCAGACCGCCGGGTCCCAGAGCGGAGACACGACGTTTGTGCGTGATTTCCGACAGCGGGTTGGTCTGGTCCATAAACTGCGACAGCTGGGACGAACCGAAGAACTCGCGGATTGCGGCCGAGATCGGCTTCGAGTTGATCAGGTCGTGCGGCATCAGGTTGTCCGCTTCGGCTTGGCCGAGGCGTTCCTTGACAGCGCGCTCAACGCGCACCAGGCCGGCGCGGAACTGGTTCTCGGCCAGTTCGCCGACGCAACGTACGCGACGGTTACCCAGGTGATCGATATCGTCGACTTCGCCGCGGCCATTGCGCAGTTCCACCAGGATCTTGATCACGGCCAGCACGTCTTCGTTCGACAGCGTCATGGCGCCGACCAGCTCGTCGCGGCCGATGCGGCGGTTGAACTTCATGCGGCCGACGGCCGACAGGTCATAGCGGTCAGGGCTGTAGAACAGGCCGTTGAACAGCGCTTCGACCGAGTCTTCGGTTGGCGGTTCGCCAGGACGCATCATGCGGTAGATCGCGACACGGGCGGCCATCTGGTCGGCGGTGTCGTCGATGCGCAGGGTTTGCGAAATATAGGCGCCCTGGTCCAGATCGTTGGTGTACAAGGTCTGGATGTCGGAGATGTGGGCTTCGCGCAGGCGGCCCAACACGTCTTCGGTCAACTCGTCGTTGGCGGACGCGACGACTTCGCCGGTCTCGGGATCGACGATGTTCTTGGCCAGCACGCGGCCCAGCAGGTAGTCTTCCGGTACCGAGATGTGCTTGATGCCGTTCGATTCGATATCGCGCACGTGCTTGGCGTTGATGCGCTTGTCCTTCAGGACCAGCGTCTTGCCTTCCTTGTTGACGATGTCGAAACGCGCGACTTCGCCACGCAGGCGTTCGGCGACGAATTCCATTTCCGCGCCTTCGGAGCGCAGGTTGAAATTGTCGAACACGAAGAAGTTCGCCAGGATCTGCTCGTGCGACATGCCGATCGCTTTCAGCAGTATCGTCACCGGCATCTTGCGGCGGCGGTCGACGCGGAAGAACAGGATGTCTTTCGGGTCGAACTCGAAGTCCAGCCACGAACCGCGGTAAGGAATGATACGCGCGGAGAACAGCAGCTTGCCGGACGAGTGGGTCTTGCCGCGGTCGTGTTCGAAGAACACACCAGGGGAGCGATGCAGCTGCGAAACGATAACGCGCTCGGTACCATTGATGACGAACGAACCGGTGGTGGTCATCAGGGGCAGTTCGCCCATGTAGACTTCCTGTTCCTTCATCTCTTTGACGACCGGCTTGGTCGGCGATTCCTTGTCCAGGATCACCAGACGCACCTTGGCGCGCAGCGGCGACGCGAAGGTCAGGCCGCGCAGTTGGCATTCCTTGACGTCGAAGGCGGGGTCGCCCAGGACATACGACAGGAATTCGAGACGCGCAAAGCCATTGTGCGAAACGATAGGGAATATCGAGGTAAAGGCCGACTGCAGGCCGTCGTTCTTGCGTGTCGACGGTGCTACGTCTTCTTGCAAGAAACTATGGTAGGACTCGAGCTGGGTAGCCAGCAGGAACGGAACGTGGTGAACGTTGGCGCGCTTCGCGAATGATTTGCGAATGCGTTTCTTCTCAGTAAATGAGTAGTGCATGGACACTCCGTGAGTGACAGAAAGGATAAAAAATTCAGGTTTTGCCAGTGCAAAATTAGCCACTTCAGCAACAAGATCGGCTGCATGTCACACAGACGAAACCTGAAACTTCTACCATTTCCAGCTGATTCGATAAAACTGCGGCGTCGGACAAACGCTACAAATACGACGAGGACGACAAAGGAGCCAAAGCCGGATTTCCCCCTTTAACAAGGGAAATCCGCAGCTTTGGCTCGTGGCGCTAACTAACTAGCCGCCGTACAACTTGATTACTTCAGTTCGGCCTTGGCGCCAGCTTCTTCCAGCTTCTTCTTAGCGGCTTCAGCGTCAGCTTTCGACAGGGCTTCTTTGACGGTCTTAGGAGCGCCATCAACCACGTCTTTGGCTTCTTTCAGGCCCAGACCGGTGATTTCGCGAACTGCTTTAATCACGCCAACTTTGTTTGCGCCGACTTCGGTCAGAACAACGTTGAATTCGGTTTGCTCTTCAGCAACCGCAGCAGCAGCGCCGCCAGCTGCTGGAGCAGCCATTGCAGCGGCCGAAACGCCGAATTTTTCTTCGAATGCTTTGACCAGGTCGTTCAGGTCCATTACGGACATTTCGCTAACTGCGTTCAGGATGTCGTCTTTGCTAATTGCCATTTGAAACTCCAATAATTTTTTGATTCGTTAATACATCAGATTGGTACTTGAGAAAAAACCCCGGCTCGGAAGCCGGAACAGCGTAATGAATTACGCTGCGGCTGGCGCTTCTTCTGCGGCCACTTCGGCAACAGCTGGAGCACCTTCGGATTTTTTCGCTGCCAGAGCAGCCAGACCACGTGCAAAGCCCGACACCGGAGCCAGCATAACGCCCAACAACTGCGAGATGAGAACTTCACGGCTAGGAATGCTCGCCAACGCTGCAACAGCTGCTTTATCCAGCTGCTTGCCTGCGTAGTTACCTGCAGTGATGACCAGTTTGTCGTTGGTTTTAGCGAAGTCAGCGATGACTTTAGCTGCTGCAACGGCATCGTCCGAGATCGAGTAGATCAACGGACCGGTCATGCTGTCTGCCAGGTTGGCGAACTGCGTGCCTTCGACGGAGCGACGTGCGAGGGTGTTTTTCAACACTCGCAGGTACACGCCTTGAGCGCGCGCTTTGGCACGAAGTTGCGTCAAGTGAGCAACCTGGATGCCACGATATTCGGCCACGACGATAGTTTGCGCAGTTGCTACTTTTGCGGAAACTTCGGCGACGACGGCCTTTTTGTCATTCAGATTGAGACCCACGGTCAACCTCCTTAAATGATGACGGGCAAACTGCCTGCCATCGGTTCGAACAACGGCGTCCGAGGTTTAGGAGTCCAATGGACTACGAAACTTGATCGGGTACACCATCTGCGTTGGGTGAAAAATTCAATTAACCAGTTGCCTACCTGATGCATCCGGCCCAACGGTCTTTGATTGCCTGGCCGTTCCCGAAGAAACGACCAGCCCAAAGAACTGCCCCGCGCCTTACGGCACAGGGACTTGATTTTGTAACTAGCGGTGCCAGGCGCCAACACGCTACGCGTGTCAGCAGCTGGAACACCGGGAATTAAGCCGCCAGGGTGGTCTGGTCGACACGGACGCCAGCGCCCATGGTCGACGACAGCGATACCTTGCGCAGGTAAACACCCTTGCTGGTAGCTGGCTTGGCTTTGTTCAGTGCGTCGATCAGGGCAACCAGGTTGCTCTTCAGATCTGCATCAGCGAACGATTTGCGGCCGATGGTCGCGTGGATGATACCGGCTTTGTCGGTACGGTACTGAACTTGACCGGCTTTCGCGTTTTTCACGGCGGTAGCGACGTCAGGGGTTACGGTGCCGACTTTCGGGTTAGGCATCAGGCCACGTGGGCCCAGGATCTGACCCAGGGTACCAACGATACGCATGGTGTCTGGCGAAGCGATGACGATATCGAAAGGCATGTCGCCGGCTTTGACGCGCTCGGCCAGGTCTTCCATACCAACCACGTCGGCGCCGGCGGCTTTAGCCTGCTCGGCTTTTTCGCCCGAAGCGAATACCGCGACGCGAACGGTCTTGCCGGTGCCGGCTGGCAGCACGACGGAACCGCGAACGACTTGATCCGACTTCTTAGGATCCACGCCCAGCTGTACCGACACGTCGATCGATTCATTGAACTTGGCGGTGGCCAGTTCTTTGATCAGAGCGACTGCGTTGTCGAATGCGTAGGACTTGGTGCTATCAACTTTGGCTTTGATAACTTTAGCGCGTTTGGACAGTTTTGCCATGATTACAGACCTTCCACCGTGATGCCCATCGAACGTGCGGAACCAGCGATGGTGCGTACAGCAGCATCCAGGTCGGCAGCGGTCAGATCAGGGGTTTTCAATTTAGCGATTTCTTCAGCTTGAGCGCGGGTCAGCTTACCGACTTTGTCGGTATGTGGCTTCGGCGAACCTTTGACAACGCCCGAGTGCTTCTTGATCAGGAAGGTTGCTGGAGGCGTCTTCATCACGAAGGTGAAGGACTTGTCGGCGAACGCGGTGATCACGACCGGGATCGGCATGCCTGGTTCCATACCTTGGGTCTGCGCGTTGAACGCTTTGCAGAATTCCATGATGTTCAGACCGCGTTGACCCAGAGCTGGACCGATCGGTGGGGATGGGTTTGCTTTACCAGCTGGCACTTGCAGCTTGATAAAACCAATGATTTTCTTTGCCATGATGGCTCCTATCTTGGATATGAGTAGTAGCGCCCCACCATGCGCAGTTGCAGGGCGGGGCTCCTCTTTGCCAGATGCGCGTAGGTTTTAACACCGTCGCCCGTTCTGGCGAACGGTGCTGCTTATACTTTTTCGACCTGGCCGAACTCAAGTTCCACCGGAGTAGCGCGGCCGAAGATGGTGACCGACACGCGTACTTTGGATTTCTCGTAGTTGACTTCTTCGACGTTGCCGTTGAAGTCGGTGAACGGGCCATCCTTGATGCGGACTTGCTCGCCCACTTCGTACAGTACTTTCGGCCGTGGCTTCTCGACACCCTCTTGCATCTGCTGCATGATCTTGTCGATCTCACGCGCTGGAATCGGGGTCGGCTTGTTCGATTTGCCGCCGATGAAGCCGGTTACCTTGTTGGTGTTTTTCACCAGGTGCCAGGTTTCGTCGGTCATTTCCATCTCGACCAGGACGTAGCCCGGGAAGAAACGACGCTCGGTGACGGACTTCTGACCGTTCTTGACTTCGACGACTTCTTCGGTCGGCACCAGGATCTGGCCGAACTGGTCCTGCATGCCGGCGCGCTCGACGCGCTCCGTCAGCGCACGCTGGACGCTTTTTTCCATGCCGGAATACGCATGTACAACATACCAGCGCTTGTTGCTTACTGGTACGCTGATTGGCGCTGCGACAGCTTCCTGTGCCGGAACTTCGCCCGACACCGGTTCGCCGGCCGCCTCATCTTGCACATTTTCGTTCATTATTTTCGTATACCCAGAATGACGTCGTACAACAGGAACTCAAGTGTCTTATCCGTGCCCCACAGGAACAGCGCCATCACCAGCACGAAGGCAAACACGATGCCCGTGATCTGGGTAGCTTCGCGACGAGTAGGCCAGACGACCTTTTTCGTTTCGCGCACGGCTTCTTTGGCGAAATTCAGGAATTCACGGCCAGTCGTCGAGGTCCACAAGAGCAGAACGGCAAAAGCCAAACCAGCTACAAGTGCGCCTGCGCGTACGAGAGCTGGTTTGTCTGACAGGTAATAAAACCCGACCACACCTGCGATTGCAACGGCTATTGCCAGAGCAACCTTAATCTTGTCATTCGACGTGCTAACGGTCTGCACGGATTGATTTGACATTTATATTTACTTTCGGTGCCCTGCACCTGAAAACGGTGGCAGGGACGGAGGGCATCGAACCCCCAACCTTCGGTTTTGGAGACCGACGCTCTGCCAATTGAGCTACGTCCCTACGTAAAACTACAAAGGATATCGATTATACCACCAGAGACGCCCCTGGTGGTACGACCAGTATTCCTTAAGCGATGATCTTCGCTACAACACCAGCACCAACGGTACGGCCACCTTCGCGGATTGCGAAGCGCAGACCTTCTTCCATCGCGATCGGGTTGATCAGCTTGACGGTGATCGACACGTTATCGCCTGGCATAACCATTTCTTTGTCCGCTGGCAGTTCGATCGAACCGGTCACATCAGTCGTACGGAAGTAGAACTGTGGACGATAGTTGTTGAAGAACGGCGTATGACGGCCGCCTTCGTCTTTCGACAGAACATAGATCTCGCCGGTGAAGTGGTTGTGCGGCTTGATCGAGCCTGGCTTGGCCAGAACCTGACCACGCTGTACGTCTTCACGCTTGGTGCCGCGCAG
>NZ_JBXALQ010000028.1:0-48055 GCF_058799615.1 Duganella sp. GW822-FHT06D06 | reverse complement strand
CGGCGGCAGCCTTGGCGGCGGCGTCGGCGGCGGCCTTGGCGGCGGCGTCGGCGGCGGCCTTGGCGGCGGCGTCGGCGATGGCCTTGGCTGCGGCGTCGGCGGCGGCCTTGGCCTCAGCGGCGGCCTGGGCGGCGGCAGCGGCGGCGGCCGCGGCGGCACTGCCGGAATCGATGCTCGGCACCGTGTTGCTGCCCAGCGTGACCGACGAGGTGCTCACCGAACCGTAGGGGGCAGCCAGCACCACCTGCGCGCCGTTGCTGCTGATCGTGGTGGCGCTGCCGACCGTGATGTTACCGTTGGTGGCGACCGCCGAGATGCTGCCGCTCGGCGAGCTCACGCTCAACAGCCCGCCCAGCACGATGTTATTGGTCGCCACCATGTTGATCGAGTTGGCCGCGGTCAGCTGCGAGCCCCCCTGCAAGGTGATGTCGGTGCTGGCCGACAGCGCGATGTCGTCGCCGATCAGGATGTCGCTGATGGTGATCGGGCTGTGCGCGGTGATCGACACCCCGCCGTTGTAGGCGTGGATGGTGCCGCCGGTATGGATGCCGCCGTGGTTGTCGATGACGATGTTGCCGTTGGTGGTGGTCAGCGTACCCAGCGCCAGCTCGCCGCTGCTGACGGTGTTATTCAGCAGAATGCTGCCTTGGCTGTTGCTGGCGGTGAAGGCGCCCACATGGTTGCCGCTGTTCGTCAGCGTGATGCCGTTGGTGCCGACCGCATGCAGGCTGTCGGTGGTCAGCGCGCCGGTCTGGGTGATCGCCCCGCTGCCCTCGCTCATGTTCAGCGTGATGCCATTCTGCGCCCGCACATTGCCAACCGAGATGCCGCTGTAGCCATAGACGTTGAACGAGCCGCTCATGTCGATGCTGCCGTTGGTTTGCGTCAGGTTGTAGGCGGTCAGCGTGGCGGCGCTGTTGGTGCCGCTGAGCACGCCGCTGGCCAGCGTCAGGTTGCTGACCGTGGTGGCGCCGTTCAGCACCAGGCTGCCGCCGTTGAGGTTGAGCGTGGCGCCGCTCAGGTTGGCGGCGCCGCCGACGGTCAGCGTGCCGCCGGTCACCGCCAGCTGGCTGCCGCTGCCGACGGTGAGCTGGTTCAGCGTGGTGCTGCCGGCGGTGGCGTCGTAGGTGATGGTGCCGGCGCTGCTGCCGATGGTGGCGGCCAGCACGTTGGCGCCGTCCGGCGCGATGCTGTCGACCCAGTTGCCGGCGGCGCTCCACAAGCCGCCGCCGCTGCCGCTCCAGGTCGACAATGGACGCGCGGTGATGGTGCCATGGACGCCGGTGCTGGTGTTGAGCGTGTAATTGCCGGCGTCGGTGCCGGTCAGGCTGAGCGTGCCGCCGCTGGCGGTGACGGTTTTGTTGACGCCGACGTTCTTGTCGGCGTAGCTGAGGGTGGCGCCTTCGCTGACGAACAGCGACACCGTGTCGTGCGGGCCATCGGTCGCGCTCAACACGCCGGAGAGCGTGGCGCCCTCGGCCAGGGCGCCGGTGCTGTTGTTGTACTCGCGGCTGGCCAGGGTCGCCGTCAGCGTGGCCTGGGTGATGTTGGCGGTCAGCCCGGTCGGCAGATTGGTCACCATATAGTTGCCGCCGTCGGTGCCGCCCAGCGTGAAGCCGGTGGCCGTCACGCTCTTGCCGCTGCCGACGTGGCGGGTGTCGAAGGTGCCGCTGCCAGCGGACAGGGTGACGACGTCGCTGCCGATTTTTCCGCTCAGTGTGCCGTTGGCGACGTTCAGTGCCGCCAGCGTGCCGTACTCGCCGGCGGCCGGGTTCCAATCCAGATTGTAGACGCGGCTGTTGGCGGTCAGCGTGCCGCCCACCGTCAGCGGCGCCTTCGCGATCTCGGTCATCAGATCGGTCGGCAAGACCAGCAGGTAATTGGCGGCATCGTCGCCGCTCAGGGCCAGGGTGCCCAGCGCCAGGTTGACCGGTTTGCTGGCGCCGGCGGCCTTGGTCTGCAGCGTGGCGGTGCCGGAACCGGTCAGCGTCACGTCGTCGCCGTAGATCGGGGTCACCGATCCGGGGCCGTTGAGCGTGAGGTTGTTGACGGAGCCGTCGTAGGTGCGGCCGGCAACGCTCAGGCCGCTGATGGACAGGCTGGCCTGGTGGATCGCGCCGGTGCCGCTGACACCGCCATCGAGCACGTAGTTGCCATACGGGTTGTTGGTCAGCGTCGGACTGGCGACGGTGACGGTCTTGCCGCTGCCGGCGAGCTTGTCGACAAAGCTCAGCTCACCGGTGATGCCGGGCGCGTCGCCGTTGACGGTGTTGCCGTAGCTGAAGCTGTAGGTGCCGTCGGAGGTCCCCAGCACCAGCTCGCTCAGGCGGTCATAGGTCTTGCTGGCGCCGGTGACGGTGGCGGTGATGTGGCGCGGCGTGATGACCAGCTGCGGCGTGGCGTCGTAGCTGATGTCGTACTTGCCCGAGTACAGGCCGCCGACGTTGTAGGTGCCGGCATTGACGGCGTCGTCGTAACCCAGCGCGCCGCTGACGTCGGCCGGCGGCGTATAACTCTGGCCGAAAGCGGCCGTTTGGCCATCGTACACCTTGCTGCTGCCGCTGCCGGTCACATGCACCGACAACGGCGTCAGGAAGCCGCGCAGCATGGGCAGCGTGTGGCCTTCATAGATGCGCCACGCCGACGAATTGTTGTTGACGTCGAAACCGGTGAAGCTGGCCTGCTGCTTCATCTGCGTCGCGTTCAGGCCGACGGCGCCGGCGCTGTCGCTGGTGGCGCCGGTGGTCAGGAAGTAGCCGCCCGTCACCGCGCCGCCGCCGGCGCCGTCGCCAACCAGCGCATTCACCACGTCGTTGGTATTGGACTTGACGCTGCCGCTGCTGTAGGCGGCGTTGATGGTTCCGGAACTGTCGTTGACACCCAGCAGGCCGCCGGTAGTGCCGGTGCTGTCGGAGGTCGTGCCGGTCACGTTGCCCTGCACGTAGACGTTGCTGACGGCGCCGTTGGAGTAGCCCGCCAGTCCGCCGGCCTTATAACCATTGCCGATCACGTTGGCCTCGACCGCCACGCCGCTGACGCTGCCGCCGACATTGATGGTGCCCACCAGCGCGCCGGTGTAGTTGCTGCCCTCGACCGTGGCGCCGCTCAGTTTGACGTTCTGCAGCGTGCCCGAACCCAGCACCGAGAACAGGCCGGTATGGTTGCCGGCGTTTTTGATGTAGAGGCCGCTGATGGTCTTGTAGTTGCCGTTGAACGTGCCGTTGTAGGCGTAGTCGGTGCCGCCGATCGGCTTGAAGCCGGCGTAGACGGCGCTGCCGTTGTTGTTCCAGTACGCCGTCTGGCTGGCGTCGATATCGTTGTCGAGCGTGTAGTAATAGCCGGTGGACAAGGACCCTATCCCCTGCAGGCCATGGACATCGGCCAGGTGGAACGGCGTGCTGCTGCTGCCGTCGCCGCTGACGGCGCGCACGAAGCTGCCGCCGGAGATACGGAAATCGGTGGCGCTGAAGGTCGGCAGGGTGCCGACCTGCGACCAGGCGCCGGATTGCAGGTCGAAGATACCGTTGACGGCCACGCTGTCGGTGGCGGTGACGCCGGTGCCCGCGTTCAGCGTCAGGCCGCCGGTGCTGACCGCCGCTTGCAGCGCGATGCTGCCGGTGGCCGTCAGGCTCAGGCTGTTGGTGCGGGTCAGCGCCCCGCTGACGACGATGTCGCCGGCCGCGGCGGCCTTGTTGTTCGCGATGGTCAGCGCGCTGCCGGTGACGCTGGCCAGGTCGGCGCTGCTCAGCACCAGCGTGTCGCTCGGATCGCCGGAGGCGCCGATGTCGATGGCGTTGGTCGAGCCCAGGCTGACCGAATTGCTGTTGAGCGTACCGTTGGCCAGGGTCATCTTGCCGGCGTACAGGTTGATGCCGGAACTGGAGGTGATGCTGCCGGCATTGGTGACGCGGTAGGCGCCGTTGGCACGGGTGATCAGGCTGATCGCGCCGCTGCCGTTGACCGCCGCGCCGGAATTGACGCTGATGTTGCCGCCCTGGCTGTAGAACGTCAAACTGCCGGCATTCTGGCCGCCGGTCAGGTCCAGATTGCCCACCACCGACAGGCTGCCGGTACCGCTGCCGCCGGAGTTACCGTCGGCCCGTTCGCCGATGCTCAGCCAGCCGTTGACCGGCAGATGCACGCCGGCCAGTTCGGCCTGGCTCAGGCCCAGCACGCCGGCGCCGTCGGTGGCGCCGACGCCGACCTGGATGGCGGTCGCGTCGGATCTGGGCGTCAGCCGCACGCCATGCTGGGTGGCGGTGGTCATGGTGCCGCCGAGCGCCATGTTATCGGATTGCATGACGATGTTGCCGGCGGTGGCCGACAGTGCCACGCCGTTGTCGAGCGTAATCTGGCCGTTCCCCTTGGTCGAGGTCAGCGTCATATCGCCCGCGCTGGTGAGCGCGCCTCCCAGCGCAATGTTATCGGCCTGCACGGCAATAGTGCCGGTGCTGGACGACAGCGACGCCCCGCTGTTGATCGTCACCTGTCCATTCGTCTTGGTCGAGCTCAGCACGAGGTTGCCGGCGCCGGTGACGGCGCCACTGACCACCAGGTCGCTGTTGCCGGCGGTGGCCGTCAGCGTGCCGCCGGCGCTGCTGGCGCCGAGATTGACGCTGCTCCCCGTCACCAGGATGTTGCCGCTGGTCGCTTGCAGCGACGCGGCGCCGCCGATGGCGTTGCTGGTGTTGTCGAGCGTGATGTCGGTGGCCGCCAGCGCCGTCAGGTTGTGCAGCGTGAGCGCGGAGATCGGTTCCGTGACTTGCGTGATGTTGCGGCCCGACGTCAGCACCAGGTCGCCGCTGCCGCCGGTGATGGGGGCTTTCAGCAGGATGTCGCGATCGGCCGTCAGCGTCAGGGTCCGGCTGGAGGGCAACAGGACTTCGCTCAGCACCGAGATATCGCCGCCGCTGCTGCCGTTGACGTTGCCCGTGCTGACCGTCACGTCGCTGGCCAGCAGCGCCGTGTGCAGCACGCTGGTCAGCAACAGCGAATCCTGCACGCTGCCGGACTCCAGGAAGATCCCGCCGCCGGCCACCAGATTGAGGTTGCCCACCGAACTGGGCACGCCGGACACGCTGTCGTCGTCGGCGATATAGACATCGCTGGGATCGAGCAGCAGCTTGCCGGTCGCGCCCTTGGGCGCGCGGGTGTCGACCTGGCCGCGCATGTCGAGGTAATGGCCGGAGGTTTCGACGAAGCCGCCGTTGCCGCCGGCCGCGCCGCCGCGCGCGGAGATGCTGCCGAACATCTGCGTGGCCTGGTCGCCCCAGACGATCACCTTGCCGCCGTCGCCGTTCCCGGTGGCGTCGGCCTTGATCACGCTGTCCTTGCCGACATACGCTTGCAATGCATTCTGCACCGCCGGGTTGTTGCCCTGGTAATCGCCGCCGACCAGCACCGTGCCGCCGCCGGCCGCGCCGCTGGCGTCGACCACGGCGTTGCCGGTCAGGCCCACCTTTGGGCCCAGCAGTCGAATGTCGCCGCCGGTGTTCAGGTTGCTGCCGCTGGCGGTGGTGCTGCTGCCCGCCTCCACCAGCGTGGTGCCGCTCGATTTCAGGATGATCTGGCCGTTGGCGCCGCGCACCGCGCTGTTGGCGTTGATGCCGCCGCGTTGGCTGACCAGCGCGCCGTACACGCCGACCCGCCCGCCCTGCGCCACGATCTGCCCCAGGTTCAGCGCCTGGTCGGCCGGCGCCGACACCACCACCTGCACGTTCGGATCCTTGGAATCGAACAGTTGCACGCTATGGCCTGCCGCCAGCACCACATCGCCGTTGGGCGCCGAGATCACGCCGCTGTTCTCCACCGCCGGCGCGACCAGGAAGATCTGGCCGCCGGCCGGCGTGGTGATCGTGCCGGCGTTGCTGACCTTGCCCGCCGCGGCGTCGCCGCTGAAGTTGTTTTTGCCGGCCAGGAAGTCGGCGTTCGAGATCGCCAGGCTGGAGGCCACCAGGCCGTTCACATCCACCCGCGCGCCGGCGCCGAACAGCACGCCGTTCGGATTGATCAGGAACACCTTGCCGTTCGATTGCAGCGAGCCGAGGATCTGGGTCGGGCTCTGGCCGGTGATGCGGTTCAACACCTTGCTGTCGGCGCTCTGCTGGATGAAGCGGGTGATCTCGTCCGCCGCCACCGAAAAACTCTGCCAGTTGATGATGGTGTTGGGGGTGTTGGTGATCGAATAGGTCTTGCCCTGGAGGTTGAAGCTGGCCTGCCCCGCCACCACGGTCGGGCTGACCGGCGCCGCCTGGGCGCCGGTGTAACAAGCGGCCACCAGCACGGCGATCAGTTTGCGGCGCAGCGGCGCGGTGTGTGCGCGGCGTTGTGGGGAGCGGCTGGTCTCGGCGTTCATAAGGGCATCCTCTATCCGGTGTGGATCTGGTCCCGCGCGCCCCGGTGCGCCGCGAGTGTGTTGCTTAAGATTGTAGGTGGTCCGAAGGGCTGAAAACACGCGCAAAGAATAGCCACTAGGAAACTAATATTCCTCTCAGTGTAGCCTTCTTTGTTCAGGCCGCCACTTTTTTTCCCGTCTGGAGGACAGTTTTTTTCCTGCCTGTGGCTAGATTGCGCCTTATTATTTCGCCTTCATGATTGCGCTTTTTCAACTATTTGGTTTCAAACGTGGTGACGCCGTCCCAGTCCGCGCCGGGAGGATGAGCTCGGTAGTGTGCGATCCGCTCAGTATATAAGGAATACAGGCTGCGGTCAGGCAATAATGTCTTTAAATCAACAATTATTGCCATTGCTTGATCCCACTGTTGCGCGCGTACGGCAGCGAGCGCCGCATGCCAGCGCTCCAGCTCGCCGCGGGTGGCCGGATCCAGGTCTTTTTCCAGAATGATCGGCTCGAAAATCGCCACCGGTTCGTTCTTGCCCTTGACCCGCACCAGGTCCAGCTCGCGGTAGGCGTACTCCGGCGCGGCGGCGCGGGTGGCCGCGCCGACCGCGATGCCGACCCCGTACACCTTGGTGATGCCCTCCAGCCGCGAGCCCAGGTTCACGGCGTCGCCCATGACGGTGTAGGCGCGGCGGATCTTCGAGCCCATGTCGCCCACGTGCATCAGGCCGGAATTGAGGCCGATGCCGATCTTCAGCGGCGGCCAGCCGCGCGCGACGAACTCGTCGTTGAGGCGGTGGGCGGACGCCTGCATCAGCAGCGAGGTGGCGACCGCGCGGCTGGCGTGGTCGGCAAACGCCACCGGCGCCCCCCAGAAGGCCATGACGGCGTCGCCGATGTACTTGTCCAGGGTGCCGCGGTGGCTGTCGCGGATGTCTTCCGACATCGCCGTCAGATACAGGTTGATGTATTCGCGCAGCTGCTTGGGGGTCAGCCCTTCGGAGATGGTGGTGAAGCCGCGCACGTCGACGAACAGCACGGTCAGCTCGCGGCTTTCGCCGTCCATATTGTATTTTTCGGGATCGTCGGCCATCTCGGCCACCAGCTCGGGGGCCACGTATTCGCCGAAGCGCGACACCAGCGCCTGGCCTTTCCTGACCTCGAAGAAATAGCCCCAGGCCACGTTGAGCACGAACACGGCGGCCACCACGATCAGCTGCATCGCCAGGTTGTAGATCAGGTCGAGCGCGGCGTATTCGTAGTAGTTCAGGCCGAAGCTGGCGGCCAGCACCAGCACGCCCAGCAGGATCGAGCGCAGCGGCGACAGCGCGGCCAGCGCAAAGCTGAGCACCAGGCCGATCGCCAGGATCTGCCCGGCCTCGAGCGCGAACGCATAATAGGGCCGCGACTTGAAGCGGTTGTCGAGGATGGACTTGATGAGGTTGGCGTGGATTTCCACCCCCGGATACTCGGCCTTGACCGGGGTGGCGCGCAGATCGACCAGGCCGGGCGCGGTGGTGCCGATCAGCACGACCGTGCCCTTCAGCAGCTCAACCGGCGCGCGCCCGGTCAGCACGTCCGCCGCCGACACGTAGCGGAAGGCGCCGCCGGCCGGGCCGCCGGTGCCGCGGAACTGCACCACCGTGGTCATCGCCTCGCCGACCGGGATCACCCGCTGCTTGCGGTCCGGCAGCAGGATGGTCAGGGCGTCGTAGCCGCCGCTGTCGAGCTGGTTCTGCGACAGCTGGTCCACCGATTCCGTCAGCAGCGGCTTGATCGCCAGCGCCCCCAGGTACAGCCCGGCCGTGGCCACCGACAGCGAAGGATAGTATTGGTCGCCGACCTGCTGGATCAGGTAGGCCGAACGGACGATGCCGTCCGGGTCGGTGGAGACGGAAAAACTGCCGCCGCCGGCCGCCGCCCGTTGCAGCACCGGCACGTTGGCCTCGTAGCCGGGGGCGTTGTAGGCGGTCAGTTCGCGGCCGTTCAAGTCCTGCTCGCTGAACAGCGGCTTGGGCAGCTCGCCCTTGACCTGGTCCGGCGACAGGTTGAAGCCCAGGATCACCGGTTGCCCGGCCAGCGCGGCGGCGAACAGGCCGTCGTAGTCCAGCGACGGCTTCAGTTCGGCCAGCTTCTGGCGCAGCGCCGGCACGTCGCGCAGCTCGTGGTTGGACAGTTTCTCCAGCACGCCGTAGCCGGAACTGGTGTCCGGCTCGGGGAAGGAGATATCGTAGCCGACCGCCTTGACCTGGTAGTGGCCGGTCAGCTGCGAGATCAGCCGCGCCTGCACGTTGCGGCTCCACGGGAAGCGGCCGAACTCGGTCAGCGCCTTGCCGTCGATGTCGACGATGACGATGCGCGCATCGAGCACCGGCGCCTCCAGCTTCATGCGTTCGCCGGCCAGCAGGTTGTCGAAGCGGGCCACCGCCTCGCTGTCCCAGATGCTCAGCGAGTACAGCACGCCGGCCGTCGTGATGAGCACGCCGAGCAGCCAGCGCGGGCCGTACTTCAGCAGGGACTTGGTCCACTTGGCGGGGATCAGGCGCACGCGCGCTCCTTCCGGGGGTTAGGGCGTCAGGGCGTTAGGGTGTATAGCCGGGGATCTTGGACTCGTCGATGGCGTCGATCTGTTTTTCGTCCATGTTCTTGTGGGCGAACACCAGGTAGATCTTGCTGCGGATGAAGATGTCGAACAGGTCGGGATCGATGTGGCCGTTGAGCGAGAAGTTGCCGAGGATGCGCAGCGACTCCGACAGCATCTTGCCTTTCTTGTAAGGCCGGTCCTTGGCCGTCAGCGCCTCGAAGATGTCGGCGATCGCCATCACCCGCGCCTGGATCGACATCTGGTCCTTGGTCAGCCCGCGCGGATAGCCCTTGCCGTCCATGCGCTCGTGGTGGCCGCCGGCGTACTCGGGCACGTTCTTCAGATGCTTGGGCCACGGCAGCGCCTCCAGCATGCGGATCGACATCGAGATGTGGTTGTTGATGACCTTGCGCTCGGTGTCGGTCAAGGTGCCGAACTTGATGGTCAGGTTCATCAGCTCGTCGGCGTCGAGGAAGTCCTGTTCGACGCCATCGACGCCGACCCAGCGGCGCTGGCCGATGCGGCGCACGCGCTCCTGGTCGTCCGCCTTCATGCCCTCGCCGCCGACGTTGGCAAAGCGGATGAAGTCGCGCTCCTCGCGCAGCGTGGCCTGCAGCTGCGCCAGCTCCTCATCGATGGCGGCGTGGTCGCCGCCGGCCAGCTTGCGCCGCAGCGCGGCGATCTCGGCGTCGCGCAGCAGCACTTCGAAGCGGGTGTCGATGACGGCGATGCGGTCGAAGATGGTTTCCAGTTTGGTGGCCTTGTCGACCACGTGCACCGGCGTGGTGATCTTGCCGCAGTCGTGCAGCAGGCCGGCCAGCCACAGCTCCTTGCGGTCGGCGTCGCTCATGCGGAAATCGGCCATCGGGCCGGTCTCGGTGCTGTGCACGGCCTCGGCCAGCAGCATCGTCAATTCCGGCACGAACTGGCAGTGGCGGCCGGTGTACGGCGACTTTTCATCGATGCCGATGTTGATCAGGTTGACTAGCGACTCCAGCAGTTCTTCCAGCTGGGCGATCAGGCGCTGGTGGGTCAGCGCCACGGCGGCCTGCGCCGCCAGCGCCTCGATGAAGCGCTGGTCGGTCTGGCTGAAGGCGCGGATCGCGCCGGTGTCGCCGTCCTTGGCGTTGATCAGTTGCAGCACGCCGACCAGCTCGCCCTCGTGGTCGCTCATCGGCACCGTCAGGAACGATTGCGAATGGTAGTGGCGCAGCTGGTCGAACTTGACCATGCCGGAGAAATTGAACACGTCCGCCTTGTAGACGTCCTCGATGTTGACCGACAGGCCGAAGTGGGCCGCGTAGGCCGCCACCGAGGCCAGGTTTTTTTCGCCGTTCTCGTCGAACAGGGGCACGCCCGGCGCCGTGATCGGTTCGCCATCGACGCCGCCCTGATGGGTCTTCAGGGTGTCGTTGATCAGGATCGTAAAATCGAGGGAGCGTTTGTCCTCGCTGGGGCGGTACAGCGTGCCGCCGTCGGCGTTGGTCATGCTCTTGGCCACGATCAGGATGCGCTCGAGCAGCGTATCGGTGTCGTGGCTGCTGCCCAACTGGACGCTCAGTTCCGTCAGCTGGTCGAGCCGCTGTGAGATCTGCGTTTGGTTCAACTCTTGCATGGTTGTTTTTTCAATACCTGTAGTATGGGCTTGCGCTGGCCTTCAAGCGCTCAGGCGCACTTTCGGAGTGTATCTCTAGCACAAGCTGTTGTACATCGGCAAATGACGCAGGACACAAAATTAGCGCCGGCAGTGTCGGGTTTTTCCCTGTTGTCGAGAAAAAAAGCTATCATCGACCGCAGTATTTAGTAAAAAAAGAACAGGGATTGAGTATGAAATTTATTTTTTGGGGAGTGCGCGGTTCCATTCCCTCCCCCGGCCCGCGCACCGCGCGTTATGGCGGCAACACCACCTGCATCGAAGTGCGCACCGACGACGACACCCTGATCGTCATCGACGGCGGCACCGGCATCTTTTCGCTGGCCCAGTCCCTGCTGCAAAACAAAAGAACGCCGGTCCACGCCAACATCTTCATCACCCACAGCCACTGGGACCACATCCACGGCCTGCCCTTCTTCACGCCGCTGTTCGTGCGCGACAGCCGCGTGCGCCTGCACGGCGTGACCGACCCGGTGACCGGCAACGGCATCGAGCACGTGATGGGCGTGCAGTTGCAAAACAGTTATTTCCCGGTCAGCGAAACCCAGATGGACGCCACCATCGAGTACCAGACCCTGACCATCGGCGAGCCGATCCAGGTCGGCGACGCCACCGTGCACAATGTGGTGATGAACCACCCGGTGACCGACCTCGGCTACCGCATCGAGTGCCACGGCAAGTCGCTGTTCTTCACCGGCGACCACGAGCCGCACTACAACATCCATCCGCCCGGCCACCCGCAGCACGCCGC
This sequence comes from Duganella sp. GW822-FHT06D06, assembly GCF_058799615.1. NCBI lineage: Bacteria > Pseudomonadati > Pseudomonadota > Betaproteobacteria > Burkholderiales > Oxalobacteraceae > Duganella > Duganella sp. GW822-FHT06D06. The sequence continues at coordinate 36,726 of NZ_JBXALQ010000028.1, read as the reverse complement.
CTACCAGCAGTGGATGGAGGAGCGCAACACCGCGATCGACGCCGCGGTGCAAGGGGTCGACGCGCTGATCGTCGACTGCTCCTACACCCGCGAGGAATATCCGGCCAAGCAGGGCTGGGGCCACGGCACTTTCGATTCCGCGTTCGCCATGGCGCTGCGCGCCGGCGCCAAAGCGCTATACTGCACCCATCATGAACCGACCCGCAGCGACGACGAACTCGAAGCCGTGTTCGCCGATGTGATGGCGCGCCACGCGCCGCTGCTGGGCGACCTGAAGGTCTTCCTCGCTTACGAAGGCATGGAAGTTCCACTGACCTAGCGAAAGCGCACATGAACGACGCCGGCCACCCCAGTCCACACCCCAGCGATGTCGACCTGCGGCTGGCGTTTTTCCAGAAGCTGCAAACGGTCACCACCAAGATCCACGCCACCAGCAACCTGGACGAGATCATGCTCGACCTCGGCATGGAATTCTGCGACCTGTTCAACTGCGACCGCTTCACGCTGTACGCGATGGACCATGAAAAAGACTACATCGTCTCCAAGGTCAAGACCGGGCTGACCTCGTTCCGCGACCTCAAGCTGGCGGTCACGCCGGCCTCGATCGCCGGCTACGTCGCGCTGACCCGCAAGACCGTCAACCTCGCCGACGTCTACGACCAGAGCGAGCTGGCGCGCTACTCGCCGGAGCTGCGCTTCCAGCAGGGCGTGGACCAGCGCACCGGCTACCGCACCAAGCAGATGCTGGTGGCGCCGCTGATCGCGGTGCAGTCGCGCGAGCTGCTGGGCGTGGTCCAGTTCATCAACAACCGCGACCGCGCGCCGTTCTCCTCCATCGCCGAGGACGGCGTCAAGGAGCTGTGCGAGACGCTGTCGGTGGCCTTCAGCCAGCGCCTGAAACCGCCGCAAATGGTACGCACCAAATATGACGGGCTGGTGACCGACGCGGTGCTGTCGGCGCCCGAGCTGGAGCTGGCCACGCGCTCGGCCCGCAAAAAGGACCACGACATCGAGGATGTGCTGATCGACGAGTTCCAGGTCAAGCTGGCGGCCATCGGCGCCTCGCTGGAGCGGCACTTCGGCGTGCCGTACGAACACTACAAGGCGGACCGCATCAAGCCGGTCGAACTGCTGCGTAACCTGAAGCGCCAGTACATCGAGGAATCCGGCTGGATGCCGCTGGAGGACGGCAAGGACGGCATGCTGGTGGTGGCGCTGGACCCGGAGCGGGTGGCCAACACCCACATCGTCAACCAGATCTTCCCCAAGGCCAAGCCGGTGTTCCGCGTCACCAGCAACCGCGAATTCCGCATGCTGATCGAGCACTTCTTCGGCGCCGCCGGCGACAGCGGCAGCGTCGGCGAGCTGCTGTCGGGCATGGACGACGACGACGGCGACAGCGAGGGCGGTTCGGCCGAGGTGTCGGAAGCGGTCGAGAACGAACTGGTCAAGCTGCTCAACAAGATCATCGTCGACGCCTACCGCCAGGGCGTGTCGGACATCCACATCGAGCCGCTGCCCGGCAAGGGCAAGACCGGCATCCGCTTCCGCAAGGACGGCACGCTGGTGCCCTACATCGAGATCCCGGCCTCCTACCGCAGCGCGCTGGTGGCGCGGGTCAAGATCATGTGCGACCTCGACATCTCCGAGCGGCGCAAGCCGCAGGACGGCAAGATCAAGTTCAAGAAATACGGGCCGCTGGACATCGAGCTGCGGGTGGCGACCATCCCCTCGGCCGGCGGGGTCGAGGACATCGTCATGCGGATCCTGGCGGCCGGCGAACCGATCCCGCTCGACAAGCTGGGCGTGCTGCCGTTCAACCTGGAACGGCTGCGCGCCACCATCGAGAAACCGTACGGCCTGTTTTTCGTCTGCGGCCCGACCGGCTCCGGCAAGACCACCACGCTGCACTCGGTGCTGAACTACCTGAACACGCCCGACACCAAGATCTGGACCGCCGAGGATCCGGTCGAGATCACGCAGAAGGGCCTGCGCCAGGTGCAGGTCAACCGCAAGGCGGGGCTGGACTTCGCCACCGTGATGCGGGCCTTCCTGCGCGCCGACCCGGACATCATCATGGTCGGCGAGATGCGCGACAAGGAAACCGTCGGCATGGGCATCGAGGCCTCGCTGACCGGCCACCTGGTGTTCGCCACGCTGCACACCAACAGCGCGCCGGAATCGATCGTGCGGCTGCTGGACATGGGCATGGACCCGTTCAACTTCGCCGACGCACTGCTGGGCATCCTGGCGCAGCGGCTGGCCAAGCGCCTGTGCGGCAACTGCAAGCAAGCCTACCATCCGGACGAAGCGGAGCTGAACCTGCTGTTGACCGAGTTCTGCGAGGAGTTGCTCAACACGGAAAGCTTCATCCGGGACGGCGCCGCCGGCCGCGCCGCCGTGCTGGCCGGCTGGCGCCAGCGCTACGCCAAGGACGGCAAGTTCACGCTGTACCGCGCGCTCGGCTGCGACGAGTGCAACAAGGGCTACAAGGGCCGGGTCGGCCTGCACGAGCTGATGATAGGCAGCGACAAGGTCAAGAAGCTGCTACAGGAGCACGCCCGGGTCGCCCAGCTGCTGGCGGCCGCGCTGGAAGACGGCATGCTGACCTTGAAGATGGACGGCATCGAGAAAGTCCTGCTGGGCATCACCGACATCAAGATGGTGCGGGCGGTCTGCATCAAGTAGCAGCGGGCCCTGTCACGGCGACGGCAATTGTTTCTCGAAACAGACCGCCAGCGGGTTGCCGATGTACTTGCCGTAGTTGGCGATGCGGCGGTAGCCGCGCGCTTCGTAGAAATCGACGGCGCGGCGGTTGACCAGACGCGTCTCCAGCCACAGCGCCTGGTAGCCCAGGGACAGCGCCTCGTCCTCCAGGAAACGCAGCACCGCGCTGCCGACCCCGCTGGTGCCATGGCGCGCGTACATGCGCTTGATCTCGGCCACGCCCGGCTCCAGCGGCCGCAGCGCGCCGCAGCCCAGCGCCAGGCCGGCGCCGTCGCGCGCCACCACGAAGCAGCCCGCCGGGCCGACCACGTCGTCGATGTCGAACGAGGAGCGGCCGCTGTCGCCGGTGATCGCTTCCAGCGCGGTCGACAACTCCTCCATCAACAGCAGGGAGTCGCGGGCGGTGGGGTCTTCGGTTTGGAGTTGGATGTCGGTGTGCATAGTGTGCAAATTATTGCACAGTACAGATCACCAGTTCAGGATCGGCGTTGATGCGCACCGGAATCCGGCTGCAACCCACGCCGCGACTGACGATCAGCTCGCCGTTGCCGGCCACCGGGAAGCGTCCATAATGATAGGGACGCGACAACGGACCGGCCGGCAGCACCAGCGGCGTGCCGTCGCGCAGCGCGATCTGGCCGCCGTGCGTGTGGCCGGCGAAGGCGACGTCGAAGCGCTCGCCGGCCAGCGCCAGCAAGCCGTCCGGCGCGTGCATCAGCAACACCCGCAGCGCGGCGTCGGCGGCGCCGGCAAAGGTGGCGGCGCCGTCCGGCTCGCCGGTCCAGGGATCGTCCATGCCGCAGATCGCGACCTGGGCGAACGGCGCCGGCAGCGCCTGCGCGCGGTTGACCAGCATCTGCACGCCGGCCGCCTCGAAGCGGCGGCAAATCTCGCCGTCGTCGGTCGCCAGGTCGTGATTGCCCAGCACGGCGAACTTGCCCAGCGGCGGACGGCAGGCCGCCAGCGCCGGGCACAGCACGGCGACGTTGGCGGCCGGGCCGGCCACGTAGTCGCCGCCCAGCAACAGCACGTCCGGCTGCTCGGCGGCGATGCTGGCGAACAAATCGTCGAAGATGCCGGCGTGGGTGGGCGGGCCGGCATGAAAATCGGAGGCGAAGGCGATCTTGAGCGGGCGCGGCAGGCGCTGGCCGGGCGCCAGCGCGATGGCGTGGCGGGTCACGCCGAGGCGGCCGTGCAAGCGGCAGTGGTAGCTCAACGCGCTCACCACGCCCCCCATCAGGACGACATTCACCAACGCTTCCAGCTTGCTCCGGTGCGGTGAAAAATGCTTACTGCGGGGAACTTTCATGGGAAGAACAATCAAACGGCTAAAGAGGCGGCATGATAGCCTATTTGGACGGCTCCGGCCGGCGGCCGCTGGCGGCGGGCCAGGCTACAGGCTGCGGCTGGCGCGCTGCGCCGAGCAGCGCAGCGCCGCGTTCAGCGCTGCGGTAAATTCGTCCAGGTTCAGCGGCTTGGTCAGGTAGCCCATGAAGCCTTGCTGCCGGCTGCGCGCGACTTCGTGCGACATCGCATTGGCCGACAGCGCGATCACCGGTATGTCCTGGGTGGCCGGATCGGCGCCCAGCAGCCGCATCGCCTCGTTGCCGGACATGCCGGGCAGGTTGATGTCCATCAGGATCACGTCCGGCCGTTGCTCGCGCGCCAGCCGCAGGCCGGTGCCGGCCTCGCTGGCGGTCAACAGCCTGAGGTCGCCGCGAAAGCCGATCAATTCGCGCACCAGCAACAGGTTGGCCGGGTTGTCTTCCACGTACAGCAGGGTGCGCTGCGCGGCGCCGCTGGCGGCCAGCAGCGCCGCCGGCATGATCTGTCCGAACCCGGGCGCGCTGCGGAGCGCCGCGGCCGCCTTCAACTCGATCCAGAACACGCTGCCGACCCCGACCGTGCTGCTGACGCCGATGGTCCCGCCCATCATTTCCACCAGGCGCCGGGTCATCACCAGGCCGATGCCGGTGCCCTCCTCGCCCGACGCTTCGCGCCCCAGCCGGTTGAAGGGCTGGAACAGCTGGGCAAGCTGGGCCGGCGTGAGGCCCTCGCCGCCGTCCTCGATCGCGATCCGGGTGCGCTCGGGCGACAGGGCGACGCCGGTCACGCTGACCAGCCCGCCCTTGCGGTTGTACTTGACCGCGTTGCTCAACAGGTTGAGCAGCACCTGCTTGAGGCGGGTGTGGTCGGCCTGCACGTACATGCCAGGCTCGAGCACAAAGCGCAGGCGCAAGTCGCGCTGCTCGGCCAGCGGCGCGATCATCTGCTGGCAGGTGCTCATGATTTCATCGAGCTCGACCGCCTCCACCGACAGCGACAGCGTGCCCGACTCGACCTTGGCCAGGTCCAGCACCTCGTTGATCAGCAGCAGCAGGTGCTTGCCGGCCTTGAGGATGTGCTGGACGAATTCGCGCCGTTTTTCCGGCGTCACCTGCATCGTGTCCGCCGCCAGGATCTGCGCGAAGCCGAGCACGGCGTTGAGAGGCGTGCGCAGTTCGTGGCTCATATTGGCCAGGAAGGTCGACTTGGCCTGGTTGGCCTGCTCGGCGTTGATTTGCGCGCGCCGCAGCTCGGCCACGAACTGCCTGCGTTCGCTGATATCGGCCAGCACCACCACCGACTGCCGCACGCCGTGCACCTCGAAGTCGTTCATCGCCAGTTCCAGCGGCAGCTGGCGGCCGTCGCGGTGCAGGCCTTCGACCTCGCCGTCGCGGATGAATGCCGATGCGCGCTCGGCCGCCAGCTCCGGTATCAGCAGCGAGATGTGGCGCCCCACCACGTCCGCCGCGGCGTAGCCGAACACCTGTTCCAGCGCCGGATTGGCGCTGATCACCACGCCGGCGGCGTCGGTGGTGAGCACGCAGTCGGCGATGTTGTGCACCACCGCGCGGATTTCCTCTTCCTTGAGGTGCAGCTCGTCCAGCGCCTTGGCATACTGGGTGGCGCGCTGCTCGTTTTGCAGGTTCAGGCGTTGCAGGTCGGCGCCGCGCCGCAGCGCCTGCTCATGCGACACCACCAGGCGGGCAAACAACTTGTTGCTCTCCAATAGCAGCACGATCAGCACGGCGCTGGCCGCAAACAGGCCGTAGATGCGGCCGGCGTACCAGCCGACGTCGTAGCGGCCGGCGTTGAGCACCGCCGACAGGCCGATGTCGCACAACCAGGCGGCCATCACCACGCCCAGCCACAGGTCCAGCAGCGAACGGTTGGAATAGCGCCACAACACCGCCAGCGCGACCACGCTGGCGCCCCAGGTGCAGGCCAGCACGATGCGGCCGGCCAGCGTGTAGTGGCCCGCCACCAGGATCGGCGGCAGCAGCTCGTGGCCCAGCGTGGCCAGCACGGTAAACCCGGCGGCCGCCAGCAGCGCGGCGGCGATCGCCCCCAGCGCGGCCAGCTGGGACGGCGGCGGGTGCTGCGGCTGCTGGCGCTCGCGATGGCTCAGCAGCGCGTAGGCCGCCACGCAGGCCGGGAAGCCGGCGTGCCAGAACACATACAGCCAGGCGGTGGACTGGCTATGCCCACCCAGCCAGCCGCTGGGCGAGAACACCCCCGGGAAGGTCAGCATGTGCGGCACGGTCAGCAAGGCGGTGAACAGATAGGCGCCGGCCAGCACCAGCAGCGATTTCGAGCGCAGCGTGCTGAAGTGCCCGAACAGCATGGCGGCGGTAATCAGGTCGTTGAGCAGCAGGCTCGATTCGTAGATGGGGATGAAGGCCGCCAGCGCCGGCAATGGCACTGTGGTGTAAGGCAACAGCGCGCAAAACACCAGCACCGAAACCAGGGTGAGCACCAGCGCGCGCTTGCGCGCCGGCCGGTCGGCCTTCATTAATGGCAACAATGGCAAGTTTGCCGCCGGCGACGTCTCCGTCATGCATCCTCCACGGTGGTTGCCGGCCTTTCAGCCTGCAAGCCATTGTACCTCCGCGCGCGGCGGACTTGCATCTGGCGAAATAAATGCAGCCGACTGCGGCTTGCCGACAACACATCCCGGCGCCGCTTCAGGCGGCTGCGCGCGGTTTCATGGGATCGCCGTTGGTCGGCGCCGGCCGCGCCTCGTCCAAAAGGGGGCGTGCCTGGTCGGATACGGCTGGTGCGCGCCGGCGCCTGCGGCCATATTCCGATGCGGCGCCGGACTGCGGCGCAGCCCAAGCAAAGAGGAATGAGATGTCGGATACCCTGATGATGAATGGCGCCCTGCCCTATGGCCGCAAGCTGCGCGTGCGCGCCGGCCAGGCGCTGAAGGCCGCCGCCGCGTTCTGGTTCGCGGTGATGGTCGCCGGCCAGGCGATCTTCGTGAGCTATATCGTGTCGTTCTATGGCGGCGCGGCCGCGGCGGGCGACTGGATGCGCTGGAACCAGGTGCTGCCGGTCGGCTACCTTCCCGGCGACCGCATGGGCAACGCCGCGCTGGCCGCGCACCTGGCGATCGCCGCGCTCGTCACGCTGGCCGGGCCGTTGCAGCTGATCCCGGCGCTGCGCGCGCGTTTCCCGGCGTTCCATCGCTGGAACGGGCGCATCTACGTGGCGGTTTCCGTCCTCACCGCCATCGCCGGCGCCTACATGGTCTGGACCCGCAACGCGGCCGGCGACATGACCCAGCACTGGGGCACCACGCTGAACGCCGTGCTGATCGCGCTGTGCGCCGCGATGGCGGTGCGTCACGCGCTGGCGCGTCGGCTGGACCTGCACCGGCGCTGGGCGCTGCGGCTGTTTCTGGTGGTGAGCGGCAGCTGGTTCTTCCGCGTCGGCCTGCTGTTCTGGATCCTGGTCAACGGCGGCCCGGTCGGTTTCGATCCCAAGACCTTCACCGGCCCGGCGCTCAACATCCTGGTGTTCGGCGAATCGTTGCTGCCGCTGGCGTTGCTGGAACTCTACCTGCGCGCGCGCGATGGCGGCGGCGCCCACAAGCTGGCCGCGGCGGCCGGCCTGACGCTGCTGACGCTGGCGATGGGAGTGGGGATCTTCGGCGCCAGCATGGCCATGTGGCTGCCTCATATCCATGGCAACTAGAGCCAGGTCAACTCATGTACACACATGGATTTACATAGGTGGAGTTTCGACCTACATTGAGCTTGAACGGAGGTCGAAATGCATACCACGAAAGCATTCAAGAACGGCAACTCGCAAGCGGTCCGCATTCCCGCCGAGTTGGCATACGCGCGCACCGATATCGAGCTGGAAATTGAACGTGTCGGCGACGAACTTCGAATACGCCCGGTACGGCGCTCGCTGGCTGGCGTCTTGAAAAAGTTTGCGAGATTCTCCCCTGACTTCATGGTCGCTGGACGAGGATCGCAGGAGCAAAGCGAACGCGAGGAGTTGTAATGGCGTTGTACATGCTGGATACCAACATGTGCATCTACTTAATGAAGAATCAGCCGGAAAAGATCGCCAGGCGCTTTGCCCTCTGCTACGTCGGAGACGTGGTCATCTCAGCCATCACATTAGCTGAACTTGAATACGGCGTGCTGGCGAGTAGTGACAGCGCTGGCCAACGGCGCCACTTGGTCGCCCTCATCCGATCCCTGCCGGTCGCGCCGTTTGACGCCAGGGCTGCCTCTGCGCAAGTTATCAAGTGTCGCTGATCGGCGCGGCGGCGGCCTCGGCGATGCCGCTGGCGGCCATGCCGCGGCAGTAGTGCTCCAGTTTCGCCGTGTCGCAGTGGACTTCCAGCTTGTGCACGCGGCCCCAGCGCAATTCGAATTCGTGCACGCCCTGGTTGGCGCCGGTGCTGCCGTCGGGCAGCGTGAAGCGGTCTTTCCACGTCACCGTGGCGACCGTGCGCCACGGCCAGCCGGTGACGGCGACGGCGTCGATCTCGAAGCGCAAGCCCGGCAGCAGCCGCGCCAGGCGCGCGTACCACTGCGCGGTCGACGCCATCGTGCGGCGCTCGCCGGCCAGCGGATGATGGCCGTGCATCACATGGCGGTGCGCGGCCGCGAACTGCGGCAGCACCCGCTCGTAGGCGCCGGCGTTGATATCCCCAAAAGCACGCCGCAGCTTGCGGCCAACGATAAAGTGGTACATGGCGGACTCCAATCTTTACACTGGAAAGATGCGTATAGTGCGATGATATCTTTCTCCTGTCAAGATAACTTGATGACCACCAGACCCTACCACCACGGCAATCTGCGCGACAGCCTGCTCGATGCCGCCGACACCCTGCTCGCCCGCGACGGCGCGCAGGCGCTGACCTTGCGCGAAGTGGCCAAGGCGGCCGGCGTGTCGCACGCGGCGCCCTACCATCACTTCGCCAGCCGCGAACAATTGCTGGCGGCGGTGGCGGCGCGCGCCTTCGCCGGGCTGGCCGCGGCCATGGCGGCGGCCGACCGCGACCGCGCCCGCGCCCAAGGCGTACGGCTGATGGATATCTGCGAGGTGTATGTGGAATTCGCCCGCGCGCGACCGGCGCAGTTCCGTTTGATGTTCGGCCCGATGCTGGCGCAAAAATCCCGCCATCCGGATTTGAAGCAGGCGGCCGAGCGCGCGTTCAATGTGCTGGTGGTGGCGGCCACAGGGTTCGACGCGGCACGCGGGCCGGAGCTGGCCTTGACCGGATGGAGCCTGGCGCACGGCCTGGCCAACCTGGCGATCGACGAGGCGTTCACCGATTTGCCGATCGCAGTCCCGGCGCCGGCCGTGCTGGCGCGGGCGATGGCGGCGCGGATGCTGGGACTACAGGGCGGCGTCGACCAGTAGTTGCGGCTGCAAGGCGCGGATGCGCAGTTCGGTGAAGTAGCCGCCGGCCTCGTTGTAGCGCAGGTAGTGGCGGCCGCAGTTCAGGCAGCGCGCGACCTGGCTCAGGTTGCACGGATAGTAGCGCGGCGCGATCGGCGCGTCGGCGCTGTCGTAGCGCGTGCCGTGCGGATGATATTCGGCGAAGGTCGGCTCATCGTAGGGATCGTCCATCAGCGTGCCGACTTCCTCGAAGCGGTCCAGCTCCAGCGAGGTCGGCAGCCGCTGCCAGGCCGCCAGCGACACGGTACTGCAACTGCACGGCGCCGTCACGCCGGCGGAAACCTGGGCCAACACCATCAGTTGCGCAAAATCGATTTTCAACATGAAATACCCAGCAAGAGAATTTCCGATTCTACTGCAATCCAGATCAACTCGCCGCAGCGCAAATCAGCCTAAATTAATAACTTCGTCTCCGGCGCAGATGACATGGCACTCCGCATCCTGACTTGGGCCTTTCCGTGGCTGATGGCCGTTCTCGATTTTCTGCTGCGCACCAGCTTGCATGCAGCGGACGCCACTACCTTCATTGGCCCGACTGTCGGTGGCGCTGTGCTGGGCATGATGCTGCCCTTCACGCGAGCGAGAGAAATTCCGCCTACTACCATCAAACGTAAGACTATTTCATTCGACCGCAATGATGATCGCTGGGCGCAACTTACGAATCTCGCTCTTTGGGTAGGCTTAATAGCTTGGCCCGTTAGCCTGTATCTCAGTCTCACAGATGGCAGCGACACACTGGTTGACCTGGATCGCAGGCGCACTTCAATTCTTATCGGCGCTATACTTTGGGTCACCGTAGTCGTATTCGATATCTTACGGGGAGGTAAACGATGAACTGGAGCGCAGTCCTTGACGGATTGATCTTGATCGCTTCATGGATGCTGGGCTCTTTGGCTGCTGCATTGGCGATTGCATGGGCCATACGCCACTTCTTCCCACGCAAACCGGAAGACGATTACACCTACGTCATTCAAAGCAAAACCGGTAAGAAGACTACCGTGGTATTGCCCCCGGACCTGCCTGAGTCCGAACGAACGAAAATCATGGCCGAGGCTTACCAGCGCCTCGGCATCAAGCCGAAATCCGGACATTAAAAAAGGGAGCCGAAGCTCCCTTGGTTTATTACATGATGTGCTGACCGACCCACCAGGCCAGCGCGGCCACGAAGGCCGAGGCCGGGATCGTGAACACCCAGGCCCACACGATATTGCCCGCCACGCCCCAGCGCACCGCCGACATCTTCTGCGCCGAACCGACGCCGACGATCGCGCCGGTGATGGTGTGCGTGGTCGACACCGGCACGCCGAAGTGCGAGGCGATCAGCAAGGTCAGCGCGCCGCCGGTTTCGGCGCAGAAGCCGCCCACCGGTTTGAGCTTGGTGATCTTCTGGCCCATGGTCTTGACGATGCGCCAGCCGCCGAACAGCGTGCCGAACGAGATCGCCGTGTAGCACGAAATCACCACCCACAGCGGCGGCGCGGCGTCGCCGGCCGGCACCTGGCCGACCGCGATCAGCAGCATCCAGATGATGCCGATGGTCTTCTGCGCATCGTTGCCGCCGTGGCCCAGGCTGTAGGCGGCGGCCGACGCCAGCTGCAGCCGGCGGAACCACTTGTCGACCCGGCGCGGCGTCGAGCGCACGAAGATCCACGACACGATCAGCATGATGATGGAGCCGAACACAAAGCCCATCAGCGGCGACAGGATGATCCATTGCACCGTCTTCAGCAGGCCGCCGCCGACCAGCGCGCTGGTGCCGGACTTGGCCACCGCGGCACCGACCAGGCCGCCGATCAGCGCGTGCGAGGACGACGAAGGAATGCCGTAGTACCAGGTGAACAGGTTCCACACGATGGCGCCGACCAGCGCGCCGAAGATCACGTATTGATCGACGATGCCGGGATCGATGGTGCCCTTGCCCACCGTCGAGGCGACGTGCAGGCCGACCACGAAGATCGCGGTGAAGTTGAAGAACGCGGCCATCGCCACCGCCGCCTGCGGCTTGAGCACGCCGGTCGAGACCACCGTGGCGATCGCGTTGGCGGCGTCGTGGAAGCCGTTCATGAAGTCAAACACCAGCGCCAGGGTGATCAGGACGACCAGCACGTAGATGCTGATTTGTAGGGTATGCATATTGGACTATTCTTTTGTAGTTATGTATGCGTTACGCGTTTTCGACGATGATGCCTTCGATGATGTTGGCCACATCTTCGCAACGGTCGGTCACGGTTTCCAGGATTTCGTAGATGGCCTTCATCTTGATCAGGTTGCGCACGTCCGGTTCGTCGCGGAACAGCTTGGACATGGCGGCGCGCATCACGTGGTCGGCGTCCGATTCCAGGCGGTCGATCTCTTCGCAGATGGCGACGATCTTGCGCGAATTGTCCATATTGTGCAACAGGGCCACGGCGTCGCGCACCTTCTCGGCGCAGGACAGCACCAGCTCGGCCAGGCGCTTGGCTTCCGGCGTGACCGAATGCAGGTCGTACAGCGAGACGGTCTGGGCGGCGTCTTCCAGCAGGTCGAGGATGTCGTCCATGCGGGTGATCAGCTTATGGATGTCGTCGCGGTCGATCGGCGTGATGAAGGTCTTGTGCAGCAGGTCGACGGTGGCGTAGGTGATCTTGTCGGCCTGCTTTTCGATGCTCTCGATCGCGTGCACGCGATTTTCCAGGTCGTCGAAATTGGACATCAGGCCCAGCATTTCTTTTGCACCTTTGACGCACAGCTCGGCGTGTTGGTTAAACAGGTCAAAAAATTTGCCCTCGGTGGGCATCAAACGTCCAAACATTTTATTCTCCGTTCCATTGATTACTGCAGATCACCGTCCGGGATAAGGACGGCGTAAAGATTAGTCGTGCTAGCTTAGTCACCTTGGTACAACGCCAGATTACCGGTGTAGTTGCCAAACTTGGTGTACTGGCCGATCCAGGTCAGGCGTACCGAACCGATCGGGCCGTTACGCTGCTTACCGATGATGATCTCGGCCGTTCCTTTATCGGGCGAATCCGGGTTGTAGACCTCGTCGCGATACAAGAAGATGATGACGTCCGCATCCTGCTCGATAGCGCCGGATTCGCGCAGGTCGGACATGACGGGACGTTTGTTGGGGCGTTGCTCCAGCGAGCGGTTCAACTGCGACAGCGCGATCACCGGGCACTGCAGCTCTTTGGCCAGGCCTTTGAGCGAACGCGAAATTTCGGAAATCTCCGAGGCGCGGTTGTCGCCCTGGGTGGAGCCCTGCATCAGTTGCAGGTAGTCGACCACGATCAGGCCCAGCTTGCCGCACTGGCGCGACAGGCGGCGCGCCCGGGCCCGCATCTCGATCGGGTTCAGCGCCGGCGTCTCGTCGATATAGACCTGGGCGTCGTTCATTTTCTGGATGGCGTGCGTCAGGCGCGGCCAATCCTCGTCGTTCAGCTTGCCGGTGCGCAGGCGGTGCTGGTCGAGCTGGCCGACCGAGCCCAGCATACGCATGGCCAGCTGCACGCCGCCCATCTCCATCGAGAACACGGCCACCGGCAAGCCCTCTTCCACCGCGACGTTTTCCGCGATGTTCATCGAGAACGCGGTCTTGCCCATCGACGGGCGGCCGGCCACCACCACCATGTCGCCCGGCTGCAGGCCGGAGGTCATGCGGTCGAGGTCGATCCAGCCGGTCGGCACGCCGGTGATCTCGGAGCCGGACTCGCGCGAATACAGTTCGTCGATGCGCTCGACCACCTGGGTCAGCAGCGGCTGCACCGGAATCCAGCCGGCCGCGCCGCGCGCGCCCTGCTCGGCGATGGCGAAGATCTTGGACTCGGCCTCGTCGAGCATCTGCTTGACTTCCTTGCCCTGGGGCGTGAACGCCTGGCCGGAAATCTCGTCGGCCACGGTGATCAGCTGGCGCAGGATGGAGCGGTCGCGGACGATCTCGGCGTAGCGGCGGATGTTGGCCGCCGACGGCGTGTTCTGCGCCATCGCGTTCAGGTAGGCCAGGCCGCCGACATCGTCGGCCTTGCCCAGCTGGGTCAGGGTTTCAAACACCGTGATGACGTCGGCCGGCTTGGAGCCGTTGATCATCTTGACGACTTGCTCGTAGATGATGCGGTGGTCGTAGCGGTAAAAGTCTTCGGCATGCATCATATCCGCAATGCGGTCGAACGCCGCATTATCGCGCAGCAGGCCGCCGATGACGGACTGTTCTGCTTCGATGGAATGCGGCGGGACGCGGAGTGAATCTACTTGCGGATCGGAGGGGGCGTTCATGGCGCGAATTATACCTGCTTGCATGGGCCGTATTACAAATTTATGACGAGAAAAAAGCCGGGCAAGCCCGGCTTTTTCAATGTGTTGCAACACTTACCAGACGTTTCCGCCCAGAAAAGTATTAGGCAGCTTCGCCTACGACGGCAACGGTCACTTCCACCACCACGTCGGTGTGCAGAGCGACGCTGACCGGGTGCTCGCCAACGGTCTTCAGCGGACCGGTAGGCATGCGCACGGCAGCTTTTTCAACTGCGAAACCAGCTTTGGTCAGCGCTTCAGCGATGTCGAAGTTGGTGACGGAGCCGAACAGACGGCCGTCAACACCAGCTTTTTGCGAAACGTTCACGGTCATGCCGCTCAGTTTCTCGCCTTGGGCTTGAGCGGCGGCCAGCTTTTCAGCAGCAGCTTTTTCCAGTTCGGCGCGCTTGACTTCGAATTCAGCAACGGCGGACGCGGTAGCGCGGCGGGCCATTTTTTGCGGAATCAGGAAGTTACGTGCGTAACCGTCTTTAACTTTAACGACTTCACCCAGGTTGCCCAGGTTGACGACTTTTTCTAACAGAATGATTTGCATAGTTCTTCTCCAGGATCTTATCTAGACGACGCGATTAAGCGTGGTGCAGATCGGTGTAAGGCAGCAGCGCGAGGTAGCGAGCGCGCTTGATTGCGGTGTCAACTTGACGCTGGTAGTGCGCCTTGGTACCGGTCAGACGTGCTGGCATGATTTTGCCGTTTTCCTGGACGAAGTCTTTCAGGGTGTCGACGTCTTTGTAGTCAACTTGTTCTACGTTTGCGGCGGTGAAGCGGCAGAATTTCTTACGCTTGAACAAAGGATTCTGTTGCTTGCGCTTTTCTTTCAGCTTGAGCTTGTTTTTGTCGAACTTTTTACCGAATGCCATTTTAGGCTCCTGTATCTAAATTGAGCTGTCTGGGACAGCACTAAAATCAATGATGTGAAACACCAGGCTTTTGCTATTGCGATTCTTCTTGTTCAGGAAACCGGTGAACTGATACATGCCTGCCAGTGGCGCCTGACTGAAGCGGCCTGAAATCTCGCCCGCGGCAACCGCGGAAATTTCAAACTCGCTCAATCGGGCGATGCCTGCTTCGACTTGCTGCGAGCGGTGCTGGAGTACAGCACTGACGATCGGCATGCCGGCCGGGGTATAGCGCAAGGCGTCCCGTTCGGCGATCAAAGCAATAAACTGGAGCTGATTCAGCTCGGTTCCCGGGAACAATTAGGCCGCAGGAGCAGCAGCGACTGCTGGGGCTTCGGTGCGATGCGATTTCGCTGCATCTTCACGTTGTACCGACTTCATCATCGGCGAAGGAGCGGTTTCCGCTTTCTTCATCTTGACGGTCAGGTGACGCAGCACGGCATCATTGAATTTGAAGGCGGTTTCCAGCTCGACCAGGGTCTCGTTGTCGCATTCGATGTTCAGGCAGATGTAGTGTGCTTTAGCCAGTTTCTGGATCGAGTAAGCCATCTGACGACGGCCCCAATCTTCAACACGGTGCACGGCGCCGCCGCGGGTGGTGACCGAGGCTTTGTAACGCTCGATCATGGCGGGCACTTGCTCGCTCTGGTCCGGATGGACGATAAATACTATTTCATAGTGACGCATGCAAACTCCCTTAAGGACTGTGAATATAGCCCACCCTGGCGTCAAGACAGGTGTGGGAAGAGGTAAGCCCGCGACTATAGCAGCTTTGCCGCCAAAAGACCAGCCCCTGACCGGGGTCAAGTCTGACATTCGGACACGAGCTCTGCCGTAGCATTTATTACGGCAGAGCTCGTGTCCGAATGTCAGACTTGACCCCGGCATGAAATTATTTCGTGCTAAGCAACAAATTCCCTTGCATTTCGCTTCACACTGTACAAAAATACAGACTGTCTATATACACAGGCCTAAAGCACTCTATGATCAAGCTCACCGCAAGACAGGAACAAATTCTCAATCTGATCAAGGATGCCATCGAAAACACCGGCTTCCCGCCGACCCGCGCCGAAATCGCCAACGAACTGGGCTTCAAGTCCGCCAACGCGGCCGAGGAGCATTTGCAGGCGCTGGCGCGCAAGGGCGCGATCGAGATCGCCGCCGGCACGTCGCGCGGCATCCGCCTGCTGGGCGTGCACGCCGAACCGGCCGCTTCCAAGGTGCCGCTGTCGCTGATGATGTCGCTGCCGCTGATCGGCCGCGTGGCCGCCGGCTCGCCCATGCTGGCGCAGGAAAACCTGGAGACCAGCTACAGCGTCGATCCGGCCATGTTCTCTTCCCGCCCCGACTACCTGCTGAAGGTGCGCGGCGAATCGATGCGCGACGCCGGCATCATGGATGGCGATCTGCTGGCAGTGAAAAAGGTGGACAGCGCCAAGAACGGCCAGATCGTCGTGGCCCGCATCGGCAACGACGTCACCGTCAAGCGCTACCGCAAGACCGGCTCGCTCGTCGAACTGCTGCCGGAAAACCCGGACTTCAAGATCATCAAGGTCGATCCCGAAGCCGACGAGTTCGCGCTGGAAGGCCTGGCGGTCGGCCTGATGCGCAGCTGGCACTAAGGATTACCCCGGCGGCGCTGGCGGCGGGGTAATCCCCCCCCCAGGCGCCTAGCGCTTGCCCGCCGTCTCCGGCTGGCGCGACAGGTCGCGCGCGCTCAAGGCGATGTCGCCGCGCCGGCCTCCCCATGCAGCCTGCGCCAGCGTGACCGCGTCCGCCTGGCGTTTGGCCTCGTCGGCCACCCGCACGAACACCTCGCTCATCAAGGTCTGCGCGGCGTCCATTTCATCATCGGTCATCAGGTCGGCCAGGTCGGGCGGGATGCTCTTGCCGACCGGGAGCGCGGCATTGTAGTTCGCAAGGAAGCGGTCGTAGCAGCTGCGCCACGCGGCCAGCGCCTGCGTCACCGCAGCACCGCCGGCCAGGGCCGGGCGCATCGGCATATTGGGAGCCTGGCAGTTGAAGCGGGCCAGCGCGATGTCGGCGCCGTCGTAGCGGCTGGTGTAGTACTCGATCTCGGCCTGCCGCGCCAGACGGCGGGCCTGCTCGTCGGCGCAGGCGCTACTCGACAGCACGGTCAAGGCTAGTACCCATGCTGCTTTCATAACGCCTCCTCCCGCTTAGCAAAATTGAAAGCTTAGATTATCACAACTCGGCGCGATGCTCAGCAAGCTTCCAGTGCGCAGCTGAAATCGTCCAACAGATCGTCGGTATCCTCGATGCCGACCGACACCCGTATCAGCGATTCCGCGATGCCCATCGACGCCCGGCGTTCCGCGCCCATCTCGAAGAAGATGGTGTGCGCCACCGGGATGATCAAGGTGCGCGTGTCGCCCAGGTTGGAGGCCGGAATCGCCAGCTTCAGGCGGTTCAGGAAGTCGAAGCAGTCGATGCCGTCCTTCAGCTCAAAGCTCAGCAGCGAGCCGCAGCTGCGGAACAGTTCGCTGGAGATGGCGTGCTGCGGGTGCGACGCCAGGCCCGGGTAGTAGACCGCGGCCACGCGCTCGTCCGCCTCCAGCAGCCTGGCCAGCGCCAGCGCATTGGCGCTGGTGCGCTCCATGCGCAGCGCCAGCGTCTCGGCGCCGACGGCGATGTGGTGCGCCGCTTCCGGCGCCAGCGAGGCGCCGAAGTCGCGCAAGCCCTTGGCGCGGATCTGCGCCAGCCCCCATTGCAGCGGCGCGGCCTTCTTGTAGTTCTCGTAGATATTCGGGAAGCGGGTCCAGTCGTAGGCGCCGGTGTCGGTCAGGCTGCCGCCCAGCGCGTTGCCGTGGCCGCCGATCGACTTGGTCAGCGCGTTGACCACCAGCCCGGCGCCGACCGACTTCGGACGGAACAGATAAGGCGTGGTCATCGTGTTGTCGACGATGTAGAGGATGCCGCGCTGCCGGCACAGCTCGCCGATGCGTTTGAGGTCGGCCACTTGCGTGCGCGGATTGGCGATGGTCTCGACGAACACCACGCGGGTCTGCGCGGTGATGGCGGCGGCCACGTTGGCGACGTCGGTGGCGTCGACGAACGACACCGCCAAGCCCTGCGCCATGGTGGTCTGCCACAGGCTGTTGGTGTTACCGAACAGGAAAGCCGACGACACCACATGGTCGCCCGCGCGCAGCAGCGACTGGAACACGGCGCCGATCGCGCCCATGCCGGTGGCGAAGCAGATCGTGCCGACGCCCTGCTCCATCTGGTTGACCTTGTCCTCCAGCGCGGAGATGGTCGGGTTGCCCTGGCGGCCGTAGCGGAAGCCCGGCTCCTTGCCCTGGAACACAGACGCCAGCTGGCGCGCGTCGGCGTAGCCGAAGGCGACCGATGTGTGGATGGGCTTGTGCAGCGAACCGTGCTCGATGCCCTTCTGGCGATCGTTGTGCAGGATGGTGGTGGTGAAGCCGTAGTTTTTCTTGTCGTTCATGTTCAAGCAGTCAAAAAAAAAGCCCGGTGCGGACTCATCCGCACCGGGCGCGACATCAGCCTTCGGCGGTCGCGAGATTCAGATTCAGTTGCGAGCGTCCGGCATCCTCGGGGCCGGCGGCCTTGGGATGGTGACGCGCGTATTCCAGCTTGTCCAGGTAGTCCTTGGAGATGTCGCCGGTGACGTAGACGCCGTCGAAGCACGATGCCTCGAAGTTCTTCAGCGCCGGGTTGACGTCGGAGATGGCGCGCTTCAACGCGTCGATATCCTGGTACACCAGGTGGTCGGCGGTGATCTCGCGGCAGACTTCCTCGGTGCTGCGGCCGTAGGCGATCAGCTCGTCGCGGGTAGGCATGTCGATGCCGTACACGTTGGGGAAGATCACCGGTGGCGCCGCCGAAGCGAAGATCACCTTCTTGGCGCCGGCTTCGCGCGCCATCTGCACGATCTCGCGGCTGGTGGTGCCGCGCACGATGGAGTCGTCCACCAGCAACACGACCTTGTCCTTGAACTCGGAAGCGATGGCGTTCAGCTTCTGGCGCACCGACTTCTTGCGCGCGGCCTGGCCCGGCATGATGAAGGTGCGGCCGATGTAGCGGTTCTTGATGAAGCCTTCGCGGTATTCCACGTTCAACGCCAGCGCCAGCTGGATCGCGGCCGGACGCGACGAATCCGGAATCGGCATGACGACGTCGATCTCGCCGTCCTTGAACTCGCGCTTGATCTTCTCGGCCAGGTACTCGCCCATTTTCAGGCGGGTGGCGTACACGGAGGCGCCGTCGATGACGGAATCCGGACGCGCCAGGTAGACGAACTCGAACACGCAAGGGTTGAGCGACGGATTGTCGGCGCACTGGCGCGAATGCAGCTGCTTGTCGGCGTCGATGAAGACCGCCTCGCCCGGCGCGATGTCGCGCACGAAGCGGAAGCCCATGCCTTCCAGCGCCACCGACTCGGAGGCAATCAGGTACTCGGCGCCCAGCTCGGTTTCGTTGATGCCCAGGCACAGCGGACGGATGCCGAACGGATCGCGGAAGGCCAGCAGGCCGACGCCGGCGATCTGCGCCACGGCGGCGTAGCCGCCGCGCACGCGGCGATGCAGCACGGTCACGGCTTCAAAAATCGTGTCGGCGTCGATCGAGATACCGGTGGTGGCTTTCTGGATCTCGTGGGCCAGCACGTTCAGCAACACTTCCGAATCGGAATCGGTGTTGATGTGGCGGCGGTCGTTCTGGAACATTTCTTTTTTGAGCTGTTCCCAGTTGGTCAGGTTGCCGTTGTGCGCCAGGGTGATGCCGAACGGGGCGTTGACGTAGAACGGTTGCGCTTCTTCCTCGCTCGACGAGCCGGCGGTTGGATAGCGGCAGTGACCGATGCCGGAATTGCCTTGCAGCGTACGCATGTTACGGGTACGGAAAACGTCACGAACCAGGCCGTTGGCCTTGTGCATGGCGAACATGCTGCTGTGATTGGTCGCGATACCTGCCGCATCCTGGCCGCGGTGCTGCAGCAGCAGCAATGCGTCATACAGCAGTTGGTTGACAGGTTGATGAGAAACGACGCCGACGATGCCACACATGATGTTGCTCCTGGACTGGGTGCTACTGATTTAAAGAATTCAAAAATTCACATGCTGCGCCATGGCAGCGGGAAGCAAGGCTTTCACCGTATGCGCTCCGGTCTCCGCGAACGGACTCAATAGCGCATCCTTCCAGAATGCTTGTTGCGGTATCGAGGTCATCCCACACAGGATGACACCGGCCAGCACAATTACAAGGCCGCGACCGAAGCCGAACACCATGCCCAGCGCGCGGTCAACCAGGCTGAGGCCGCCTGCATCGAGCAAGGCGCCCAGCGCCATGGCCAACAGGCCCGTCAAAATCTTCACACCGATAAACAGTGCAATAAAGGCAAGAATCAGCCGCAGCACCTCGCCCGGCACCACCGGCGGCAGCATAGGCGCCAGCACGGCGGCGTAGGCGTTGGCGACCACGAAGGCCACCACCCAGCCCGCCAGCGACAACACTTCCTTCACCAGGCCGCGCATCATGCTGATGACGACCGACGCGGCCAACACAAAAATCACCAGGTAATCGAATATCGTCACGTCGGGCGCCCGCTCGGTCAGACGGTTTCGAGACGGCCGCTCAGGCCCATGGCGCTCAGCTTGGCCCGCACTTTTTCGGCCTCTTCCTTGTTGGTGAACGGCCCCACGCGCACGCGGGTGATGTCACCGGACGGCGTCTTTTGCGTGAAGGAGCTGATGCCCGCCTTTTTCAATTTGTCGCGCAGCTCGTCGACCTTGCCCTGGTCGCTCAGCGCGGCCACTTGCAGCACGAATTTCTGGCCGGTTTCGGCAGCGGCGGCGGCCGGCTTGGCGGCGCCCTTGCCTTCCAGGATGGCCAAGGCGCGGGCGTCTTCCGACGTCGCCGCCGGCTTGGCGCTGTCGGCCGGCTTGGCGGCCTTGGCTTCGGCCAGCTTGCGCTCGGCTTCCGCCTTGGCCTTGGCTTCGGCTTTCACTTCGGCCTGCTTGCGTTCGATTTCCAGCTTGTAGTCGGCGTCCTGGCGGGCCTTGGCTTCGTTGTCGGCCTTGAGTCTGGCGATGGATTCCGCCTCGGCCTTGGCCTTGGCCTTGGCTTCGGCCTTCAGTTCGGCGTCGCGCTTGGCGCTATCGACCTTGACCGGCGCCACCACCAGCGGCGCGGCGGCCGGCTTGGCCGGCTTGACGTCTTCGACGATTTCTTCCCGGCTGTCCAGCGCGGCGCTCTGCGCTACCGGCGCGGCGGCGGCCGGCGCAGCAGCGGCCTCGGCCGGCTTGTCCTTGGCGGGAATCTTGATTTCAATATCGGACGCCAGCGGCTTAGGTTCGGAATCTAGCACCATCGGCAAGCCGATGGCCACGCCCAGCGCCAGCGCGATGGCGCCCACCAGGCGGCGGCGCGCGCGTTTCTTTTCCGGCAACACCGGGTCATCCGCTTCGCGGTCTTTGCTGCGGCGGGAGTTGGCGGAACCATCCGCCGACGAGGCCCGCTTGGAGCGTGCGCGCTCCGACGCGGCCTGGTCATCTGCGCTGGTGTAATAGCCGCTGTCCTGACCAGCGGTCTCTTGCTTGTTTTTACCGAGTTTCGAGAACAAGCCCATGCGTGATTTCAGTCCTGTGCGTTCAATGGAATGCGGATTTTCGTGCCGCCATGACACCGGCGACCGTGAGGAAAGATCCAAAGACCACAATTCTATCATTCTCCCCGGCTCGGCTGATCGCATTTGCATAGGCGGCGGCCGGATCGTCGAAGATATTGATGGTGCGTTCGGCTTTTTCTTCCTGCACGATCTGCACCTTGGCCGCCAGTTCCGAGGCGCTGGCCGCGCGCGGCGACGGCAGGTTGGTCAGGCACCAGTGGTCCACGTGCTCGGCCATGGCTGCGATCACGCCGTCGATATCCTTGTCGTGCATGGAGCCGAACACGGCGTAGGTGTAGGGGTGGAAGCCCATATTGCCCAGGTTCTGGTTCAGCGCCGAGGCGGCGTGCGGATTGTGCGCCACGTCCAGGATCACGGTCGGGCGGCCAGGCAGCACCTGGAAGCGGCCCGGCAGTTCCACCGTCACCAGGCCGGTGCGCACTTCCTGCGCGCCGACCGGCAATTCCATCTTCAGCGCTTCCAGCGCGGCCAGCACGGCGGCGGCGTTGAGGATCTGGTTGGCGCCGCGCAGGCTAGGATAGGCCAGCGAGTTGCGGCGCTGCGAGCGGCCACCGTAGTTCCACTGCTGCTTGTCGCCGGAATAGTTGAAATCGCGCCCCATCAGCCACAGGTCGGCGCCGATGGCCTCGGCATGGTCGATCAGCGATTGCGGCGGCACCGGGTCCGAGCAGATCGCGGTCTTGCCGGAGCGGAAGATACCGGCCTTCTCGAAGCCGATCGCTTCGCGCGTGTCGCCCAGATAGTCGGTATGGTCGATATCGACGCTGGTGACGATGGCGACATCGGCATCGACGATGTTGACCGCGTCCAGGCGGCCGCCCAGCCCCACTTCCAGGATCGCGACGTCCATGCCTGCGCCAGCCAGCAGGTGCATGATGGCCAGCGTGGTGAATTCGAAGTACGTCAGCGGCGTATCGCCGCGCACCGCCTCGACCGCGTTGAAGGCGGCCACCAGCACGTCGTCGCTGGCCAGTTCGCCGTTGATGCGGGCGCGCTCGTTGAAGTCCAGGAAGTGCGGCTTGATGTACAGGCCGACCTTGTAGCCGGCGCGCATCAGCACCGATTCCAGCATGGCGCAGGTCGACCCCTTGCCGTTGGTGCCGGCCACCATGATGACCGGGCAGCTGAAGCTCAGCTGCAGGCGCTGCTTGACGGCGAGCACGCGGTCCAGGCCCATGTTGATGACGGTTTCGGCGTGGCGCGACTCAAGCAGTGCAAGCCAGGCGGGCAAAGTAGTTGGGAGATTCGGCATGATGGGGGCTCAGAAATGAAAAACGGCGCGCAGGCCGGCATGATAGCCGATTGCGCGCCGTAGCGTGGGGAACTGGGCGAATCTTAGGCCAGTACCTCTACCGCTTGATTTTGCAGCAGTGCCATCAGACGGGCGATTTCTTCGCGCATCTTGCGGCGGTCGACGATCATGTCGACGGCGCCCTTGGTGACCAGGAACTCGGCGCGCTGGAAGCCTTCCGGCAGTTTCTCGCGCACGGTGTTTTCGATCACGCGCGGGCCGGCGAAGCCGATCAGCGCTTTCGGCTCGGCGATGACGACGTCGCCCATGAAGGCGAACGAAGCGGACACGCCGCCCATGGTCGGATCGGTCAGCACGCTGATGAACGGCAGCTTCTTGTCGGACAGCTTGGTCAGCATGGCGGTGGTCTTGGCCATCTGCATCAGCGACAGCAGGCCCTCTTGCATGCGGGCGCCGCCGGTGGCGGTGATGCAGATGAACGGCACTTTCTGTTCCAGCGCCACTTGCGCGCCGCGCACGAAGCGCTCGCCGACCACGGAGCCCATCGAGCCGCCCATGAATTCGAATTCGAAGCAGGCCACCACGCAAGGCAGGCTCATGATGGCGCCGCCCATGACGATCAGCGCATCGGTCTCGCCGGTGGCTTCCATCGCCTGCTTGAGGCGGTCTGGGTATTTCTTGCTGTCTTTGAATTTCAGCGTATCGACCGGCAGGGTGTCCATGCCGATTTCATAGCGGCCGCCGGCGTCGAACAGGCTGTCGAGGCGCTCACGGGCGCGGATGCGCATGTGATGGTCGCATTTCGGGCAAACGTGCAGGTTCGATTCCAGATCGGTGCGATACAGCACGGCTTCGCAGGATGGGCATTTGACCCACAGGCCCTCGGGCATGGTCTTGCGTGCGGCAGCGTCGGAACGCTGGATACGTGGGGGCAGCAGTTTTTCCAACCAACTCATAAATTCTCCTTGCAGCTAACTTGTGGCCGAAGTGTAGCCGTTTCTCGCCCCTCTGTCGAACTTTGCTGTACAACAATTTTTAAGGTTCGTCATGAAATTGGCGGGTTTTTAGAGGGAATCACCTACTGCAAAGGACGATTTTTCATCTTGTTTAGGGGGCAAGTCGATGTGGATTTTATAACCAGTATAGACAATATTCCGGAGATAGATTTCCATCACATGTTCTGCTGACAAGCCGATTTCGTCCCCTATCTTCTTAAAGTATTCGATATCTGAATGGGCCAATCCGATGGTCACAGGCCTTCCCATTAGCTTCGCTAAAGGATGGGGTACGGAGACATAACGCGCCACATCCAGCTCCTCGTCACACATATAAGTCACCTCATGGATAAAGGCCCATTCGAAACGCACGGCCGCTCTCCTTCAACATAGCCAGTACTGAACTATGTATCAAGGTGAGCGGTCGGGATTTGATGCCGGCTAAGGGCGCCGGCGCGGGTTTAGGCGTCGAGCGCGGCGCGGATGCCGCTGACGAAGGTTTGCACGGCGGCGACGGCGCCGTCTTTGCCGGCGTTTTCGATTTCCTGGATGATGCGGCTGCCGATGACGACCGCGTCGGCCACCTCGGCCACGGCACGCGCGGTAGCGCCGTCGCGGATGCCGAAGCCCACGCCGATCGGCAACTGCACATGCTTGCGGATCGCCGTCAAACGCTCCGCCACTTCCACCGTGTCGATATTGCCGGCGCCCGTCACGCCCTTCAGCGAGACGTAGTAGCTGAAGCCGCCACCAACCTTGGCCACCTGCGCGATGCGCTCTTCGGTCGAGGTCGGCGCCAGCAGGAAGATCAGGTCCAGCTCGGCGGCGCGCATGGCGGCCGCGAACTCTTCACACTCTTCCGGCGGGTAATCGACCACGATGGCGCCGTCCGCCCCCGCCGCCCTGGACTTGGCGATGAAGGTGGCCGCGCCGATGCGCTCGATCGGATTGGCATAGCCCATCAGCACCACCGGCGTGCTCTGGTTGGTCTTGCGGAATTCCGCCACGTAGCCGAACACGTCGTGGATGCCGACGCCGTTGGCCAGCGCCCGCTCGCAGGCGCGCTGGATCACCGGGCCCTCGGCCATCGGATCGGAAAACGGCACGCCGAGTTCCAGGATGTCGGCGCCGCCCGCCACCATGGCGTGCATCAGCGGCACCGTCGATTCCGGCGACGGATCGCCGGCGGTGATGAAAGCGATGAGCGCGGTTTTTTTGTGCGCCTTCAGGGCGCTGAAAGTAGCTGCGATTTTGGACATGTCGTTTTCCTTAGTTGAAGTTCAAACCCATACGTTCTGCCACCGTATGCATGTCCTTGTCGCCCCGACCCGACAGGTTGGCCAAAATAATCTGATCTTTAGGCAAGGTTGCCGCCAGCTTGGCGGCATAGGCCAGCGCGTGCGACGATTCCAGCGCCGGGATGATGCCTTCGATATGACAACAATCGTGGAAGGCCTTGAGCGCCTCCTCGTCCGTGATCGACACGTATTCCGCGCGACCGATGTCCTTCAGGTAGGCGTGCTCCGGCCCCACGCCCGGATAGTCGAGCCCGGCCGAGACCGAATGCGTCTCGATGATCTGGCCGTTCTGGTCCTGCAGCAGATAGGTGCGGTTGCCGTGCAGGACGCCCGGGAAACCCTTGGTCAGCGACGCGGCGTGCTTGTCGCCGTCCAGCCCCTCGCCCGCCGCCTCGACGCCGATCAGGCGCACCTGTTTCTGGTCGATATACGGGTAGAAGATGCCCATGGCGTTGGAGCCGCCGCCGATGCAGGCGACCACGCAATCGGGCTGGCGGCCGGTCATTTCCGGCATCTGCACCAGGCACTCCTCGCCGATCACCGACTGGAAGTCGCGCACCATCATCGGATAAGGATGCGGGCCGGCCACGGTGCCGATGATGTAGAAGGTGTTTTCAATGTTGGTGACCCAGTCGCGCATGGCTTCGTTGAGCGCGTCCTTCAAGGTCTTGGAACCGGACTCCACCGGCACCACGGTCGCGCCCAGCAGCTTCATGCGGTAGACGTTCTGCGCCTGGCGCTTGACGTCCTCGCTGCCCATGTAGACCACGCACTCCAGCCCGAAGCGGGCGCAGATGGTGGCCGTGGCGACGCCGTGCTGGCCGGCGCCGGTCTCGGCGATGATGCGCGGCTTGCCCATGCGCTTGGCCAGCAAGGCCTGGCCGATGACGTTGTTGATCTTGTGGGCGCCGGTGTGGTTCAGGTCTTCGCGCTTGAAGTAGATCTGCGCGCCGCCGGCCAGCTCGGACCAGCGCTTGGCGTAGTAGATCGGCGACGGCCGGCCGACAAAGTGCTTGAGCTCGTAACGGAACTCGTCGAGGAACTCGGGATCCTTGCTGTAGCGCTCGTAGGCTTCGTTGAGCTCGGCCAGGGCGTAGGTCAGCGTCTCGGCGACAAAGGAGCCGCCGTAGGGGCCGAAATGGCCTTTGGTATCGGGAAGGTTGTAGTCTTTAGCGTGGAACAGCGGCTTCGCTGGGGCGTTCATCATGGTGGATTTCGCTTTCATTCATGGTATCTCCGGCCCGCACCGCCGCGACAAAGGCGGCGATCTTGCGGGCATCCTTGATCCCCTTGGACGCTTCGACACCACTGCTGATGTCGACGGCGTAGGGGCGTACACCGACCACCGCGTCAGTCGCGTTGTGTACGCTCAAGCCACCACTTAAAACGACCCGAGGCGCGAGATCTTTTGGGATGAGAGACCAATCAAAACCCTTTCCTGCACCGCCATAGGCATCCACATAGGTATCCAGCAACAGGCTGGTGAACAAGGGACTGGCGGCGCGGCATAGCTGCTCGTATTCTAGCAAATCGGCCGGAAGTGTGTCGGGTTTGACGCGGAACACCCGCATAAATTGTCGCCCGGCCTCCGCCGCGATGGCGGCGGACTGCTCCACCGTCTCGTCGCCGTGCAGCTGGACCAGCGAAATCGGCGCCACCTTGCAGGTGGCGGCCACCTCTTCCGGCGTGGCGTTGACGAACAGGCCGGTGCAGGTGATGAAGGGCGGCACGGCGCGGATCAGCTCGGCGGCCTGTTCGGGCGTCACGTAGCGCGGGCTCTTGGGGTAGAACACGAAGCCGATCGCATCGGCGCCGGCCGCCACCACGGCTTGCACATCTTCCAGACGGGTCAAACCGCAAATCTTGATACGTGTGCGTGCCATGTTGATCCTTTAAAACCAGGGCAAGGCGCTGCTGGTCTCCAGCGGCAATTCCCATTTGGGGTCGTAGTCGATTTTCGCCAGGTACAGACCGTCCGGCATGAAGGTCGGCGCGGCGGCGTGGCGGTCCTTGGTTTCCAGCAGCCGGCCCAGCCATTCCGGCTGTTCCCGCCCGGTGCCAATATAAACCAGCGAGCCGACCAGGTTGCGCACCATATGATGCAGGAAGGCGTTGGCGGTGATGGTGAACACCACCAGCTCGCCGTGGCGCTTGATCTGGATCTCGTGCATCAGCTTGACCGGCGACTTGGCCTGGCATTGCGCGGCGCGGAAGGCGGTGAAGTCGTGCCAGCCCAGCAGCGGCGGGATGGCCTGCCGCATCAGTTCCACGTCCAGCGGGCGGAAGCAGAAGCCGGCGCGCCCTTCCAGCAGCGGCGAGCGGGTCGGATTGTTGTACAGCACGTAGTGATAGGTGCGGGCGCGGGCGCTGAAGCGGGCGTGGAAGAAGTCGTTGACGCTGGGGTCGCCGTCGAGCTGCTTGGCCCAGCGCACCGCGATCGACGGCGGCAGGAAGGCATTGACGCCGCGCACCCAGGAATGGGTGTCGCGCACCAGCCCGGTGTCGAAGTGGACCACTTGTTCCAGGGCGTGCACGCCGGTGTCGGTGCGGCCGGCGCAGGTGGTGGCCAGCGGCACCCTGGCGAATTTCTCCAGCGCCTGTTCCAGCTTATCCTGGACCGTGTGGCCGTCCGCCTGTTTCTGGTAGCCGTTCCACGCGGTTCCGTCGTACTGGACGCCGATTGCTATCCGTTTCAATTGCTGCCCGATGTCGTGTCAGAGTCAGCCATTATATACGGAGCGGGATTACCCCAATTGGGCGCGCATCGCATTGGCCTTGGCGATCTGGTCGTCGCTGCCGCCGCGCAGCACTTCGTCCAGCAATTCGCGCGCGCCTTCCTTGTCGCCGATTTCCTGGTAGGCGATCGCCAGGTCCAGCTTGGTGTCCATTTCCATGTGGTGCGCCGACAGCGTGTCGTCGCGGCCCTGGGCTGGCGCGGAATCTGCCGCGGCCGGGGCGCCGGAGCCACCCTGTGCGGTATCCAGGTCGAGGTCGATGCCGGACAGGTCGAACTCCTGGGCGGCCGGCGCCGGCGCCGGCGTGACTTCTTCGGCGCCTTGCAGCGCATCGCCGAAGTCGCCGGCGTCGAATTCGGCGGCCGGCGCCGGGGCTGGTGCCGGCGCGGCCGGCAATTCCGGAATTTCAAAGTTCATCAAGTCGAGATCCAGCGGATCGCTGCTGGCCGACGGCAAGCCAGGCGCCACCGTCTCGGCCGGCAGGTCCAGGCCGAAGTCCATGCTCAGGTCTTCCACCGGCGCCGACGCGGGCTCTGGCGCCGGCGCGGCTGGCGCGTCGAAGGCCAGGTTGAAGGCGTCTTCCGGCAAGGCTTCCGGCTCGGCCGCAGCAGCCGGCGCCGGCGCGGCGGCGGCCGGCTCGAAACTCAGGCCACCCAGGTCGAAGTCCATCAGATTATCGGTTTCCGCCGCCACCGAGGCTGGCGACACGGAGGCATCGGCGGCCTGCGGCAAGGCGGTGTCCATCTCGCTGCCGAAATCCATCAGATTGCTGTCGCTGGCGGCAGGCGGGGCATCGAAGCCCAAGTCCAGGTCCAGGCCTGCGGCGGCCGGCGTCGGCGCCGGGGCCGGGGCGTCGAAGTCGTTGCTGAAGTCCGATGCGCTGAACGCGGCGGCGCCGGCGGCGACACCGGCAGCGGCCACGACCGGCGCGGCGGCGAACATGCTGTCGGCGGCGGCGCCGCCTTCGGAGTACAGCGGATTGCCCGGGTCCAGCGTGCGGCCCATGGCGGCGGCCTGCGCCCACTCATCGCCCTGGCCGCGCGTCATCGAATACAGCTCGGAGGCCTGGCTCTCGAACCCGCGCGCATCCTTGCGGGTGACGTAGATTTCCAGCAGCTTCAGGCGCACCGCATGGCGCTCCGGATGGCTGCGCAACGCCTCCTTGAGGATTTCTTCCGCCTGGGCGTCGCGGCCGTAGGCGATGTAGACGTCGGCTTCCGCCACCGGATCGACTTCATTGGTGTCGAGCTGGCTGGCAGATGGCGCGAAGTTGGAGTTGAACACGCTGTTGTTGGTGTCGACGCTCTGGCCGCCCGCTTCGGCGATCAGCGCCTGCGATGGGATCGCGGTGTCGCCCAGGATGCTGCCCTCTTCCTTCGGCACCTCGAACTTCTTGCGGCGGCGCGTAGCGATCAGCGCGCCGACGGCGGCCAGCAGGGCCGCAGCCGCCAGGCCGACGTATTCCAGATTGTCCATCATCTTTTCGAACAGGCTGGGTTCGGTCAACTGCCGCGGCGGCACCACCAGCGTACGCTTGGGCTTGGCCGGCGCGGACGCCTCCACTTGGGCCGAAGCCGGCACCGGCGCCGAGGCCAGCGCCGAAGCCGATGGCTTCGCGCCGTCCGCGCCAGCCTTGTTCTTGACCGCCATCAGGTTTTCCAGGTCGTGGACGTTCTTTTCCAGTTCCTTGGTGCGGGCGGCGGCCTCGTCCAGTTCCTTCTGGTGCGCGATCTTGTCTTCCACCGCCATGCCGGTCTTGCCGGCGACCGGCGCGCCGGACGTGGTTTTCGACAGGGTCAGCTTGTCCTTGGCGGCGTTGACGGCGTTCGGTTTTTCTTCCACCTTGGCGGTGATCTTGCCCGACACGTTCTGGCTGGCGTCCGGCTCCCTGGCCGGGGTGCTGTTGGCCACCTGCCCGGCCAGCTTGGCGCGGTAGGCGTGGAAGTCGGCCGCATGCGCGACCACCACGCCGCGCGCCTCGCCTTCCGGCGCGCTGTTGCGGATCGTCTCGGCGTCCGGCACGGCCAGGATCTGGCCCGACTTCAGGCGGTTCATATTGTTGCCGGAGAAGGCTTCCGGATTGGCGCGGTAGAGCGCCACCAGCATCATGTCCAGCGAGACGTCGACCGGCTTGACCTGGTTGGCGATGCGGGTCAGGTTGTCGCCGGCCTTGACGGTGTATTCATTGGCGGCAGGCTTGGCCGGTGCGGCCGGCTGGCGCACTGGCGCCGGCGTGCTTGGCGCCACCGGCGCGGCGGCCGGTGCCGCTGCCACCGGAGCGGCGGCGGGTGCGGAAGGCGCGGCGGTGCGGCCCAGGTCCACCGGCGCGGCCACTTGCGGCGCTTGCGTCGCGCGCATGTCGGCCGGGTCCAGCAGGAAAGTGTATTCGCGGACCATGCGGCCGCCGGTCCAGTTCAGCTCCAGCAGCATGTCGACGAAGGGCTCGTTGACCGGCTGGCTGGACGTTATGCGTATCAACTGGCGGCCATTGCGCTGTTCGACTTCGAAGCGCAGCGACAGCAGGGTCGGATTGAACTCGATGTTGGCGGTGCGGAAGGCTTCGGCCGGCGCCAGCTTGGCGACCAGCGCGCCCGCTTCGTCCGCCGAGACCGCGGTCAGTTCGATCTCCGCCCGCAGCGGCTGCCCCAGCGACGATAAAACCGTCAGCTTGCCAAGCCCGGCGGCGTTGGCGGACGCCACTAACACCGCACTGGCGACAGCCCCAGTGAGCGTCTTCAACGCGAAGGAAACAATGCTGGAGCGAGTTGGTACGTGCATAGTGGGCGGCATCTGGTTGTCAGAGGGAAAATGTTACTTTCCCAGATATATCAACATATCATCATGCTCCAGAGCATGCAAGCTTTGCACGATGTTTCTCTAGTGATACATGAGGATGTGTAACGTCTATGCCTACTTTAAACCAAAAAAAGGGATTTCCCCTATGAGAACTCATAGAGAAAACCCCTTCTGCTTTAACAATTGCCGGAAAGCTTGTTACTTGTCCAGCACGATGCGCAGCATGCGGCGCAGCGGTTCGGCCGCGCCCCACAGCAGCTGGTCGCCGACGGTGAAGGCCGACAGGTAGTCGTCGCCCATGCTCATCTTGCGCAGGCGGCCGACCGGGATCGTCAGGCTGCCGGTGGCGGCCGCCGGCGACAGGTCCTTGACCGACGCTTCACGGGTGTTCGGCACCACTTTGACCCACTGGTTGTTGGCGGCGATGATGTCGTGGATCTCGTCGATCGGCACGTCTTTCTTCAACTTGATGGTCAGCGCCTGCGAGTGGCTGCGCATGGCGCCGATGCGCACGCACAGGCCGTCGACCGGGATGGCTTTCGAACCGAAGTCCGCGCCCAGGCCCAGGATCTTGTTGGTCTCGGCGCCGCCCTTCCACTCTTCCTTCGACTGGCCGTTGCCCAGGTCCTTGTCGATCCACGGGATCAGGTTGCCGGCCAGCGGCGCGCCGAACTGCTTGGTCTCTTCCGCGCTCAGGCCGTGCTGGGTGGCCAGCACCTGGCGGTCGATTTCCAGGATCGCCGAAGCCGGATTGTCCAGCAGCGCTTTCACCGACGAATTGATGGTGCCGAACTGGGTCAGCAGCTCGCGCATGTGCTGGGCGCCGCCGCCCGATGCCGCCTGGTAGGTCATGGAAGTCATCCACTCGACCAGGTTGTGCTGGAACAGGCCGCCCAGGCCCATCAGCATGCACGACACGGTGCAGTTGCCGCCGACGTAGTTCTTCACGCCCTTGCCCAGCGCGTCCTTGATGACGTGCAGGTTGACCGGATCGAGCACGATGACGGCGTCCTTCTCCATGCGCAGCGTGGAGGCGGCGTCGATCCAGTAGCCGTTCCAGCCGGCCGCGCGCAGCTTGGGGAACACTTCGGTGGTGTAGTCGCCGCCCTGGCACGAGATGATGATCTCGCACTTTTTCAGTTGGTCGATGTCGGTCGCGCTTTTCAGTTTGGTTTCGTTCTTCGCCATCGCCGGGGCGTCGCCGCCCGGATTCGAGGTGGTGAAAAACACCGGTTCGATGTGGGCGAAATCACCCTCTTCCTGCATGCGCTGCATCAGGACCGAACCAACCATGCCGCGCCAACCTACCAAGCCTACGAGTTTCATTTTCTTTCCCTCTAATGATTTATACGATTTATACCAAAGCCTTGACCACCGCGTCGCCCATCTGTTCCGTGCCCACCCTGGTGGTGCCGGCTTCGTAGATGTCGGCGGTGCGCAGGCCTTGCGACAACACCTGCTGGACGGCGTGCTCGATGCGGTCGGCCTGTTCGGCCTTGTTCAGCGAGTAGCGCAGCATCATCGCGGCCGACAAGATCGTCGCCAGCGGATTGGCGATGCCCTTGCCGGCGATGTCGGGCGCGGAACCGTGCGACGGCTCGTACAGGCCCTTGTTGTTGGCGTCCAGCGAGGCCGACGGCAGCATGCCGATCGAACCGGTCAGCATCGAAGCCTGGTCCGACAGGATGTCGCCGAACATATTGCCGGTGACCAGAACGTCGAACTTCTTCGGCGCGCGCACCAGTTGCATGGCGGCGTTGTCGACGTACATATGCTCCAGCGCGACGTCCGGATATTCCTGGTGGACGTCGGTGACGATGTCGCGCCAGAACTGGAAGGTTTCCAGCACGTTGGCCTTGTCGACGCTGGTGAGGCGCTTGCCGCGCTTCTGCGCGGCCTGGAACGCCACGTGGGCGATGCGGCGGATTTCGCCTTCGGCATAGCGCATGGTGTCGTAGCCTTCGCGCTGGCCCTTGAAGGCGCCGTCCGGGCACTCGCGCACGCCGCGCGGCTGGCCGAAGTAGATGTCGCCGGTCAGTTCGCGGATGATCAGGATGTCCAGGCCGGACACCACTTCCGGTTTCAGGGTCGAGGCGTTGGCCAGCTGCGGGTACAGGATGGCGGGACGCAGGTTGGCGAACAGGCCCAGCTGCTTGCGCAGGCCCAGGATCGCCTGTTCCGGGCGCAGCGCGCGCTCCAGATTGTCGTACTGGTAGTCGCCGACGGCGCCGAACAGCACCGCGTCGGCCGCCTTGGCCAGCGCCAGCGTGCCTTCCGGCAGCGGGTGGCCGTGGGCCGCGTAGCCGGCGCCGCCGACCGGCGCGCTTTCCAGCTCAAACTGTTCGCCCAGCACATTGAGGACCTTGACGGCTTGTGCGACGATTTCCGGGCCGATACCGTCGCCCGGGAGGATAGCGATTTTCATGGTTACTTTTCGAGATTAGATGACGTTGGCCAACCAAGGTTGGGTTGCCAGATGGCGCTCTTCGAAGCCGCGGATAGCGTCGGCGTGACGCAGCGTCAGGCCAATATCGTCGAGCCCGTTCATCAGGCAGTATTTGCGGAAGGCGTCGATCTCGAAGGGATAGGAGACGCTGCCATTGCTGGTGGAGATGCGCTGCTGTTCAAGGTCGACCACCAGACGGTAACCGGGGAAGGCCTTGACTTCATTGAACAGATGGTCGATCTGCGTTTCGGATAAAACGATGGGCAGCAAGCCGCTTTTGTAGCAGTTGTTGAAGAAGATGTCGGCGAACGACGGCGCGACGATGGCGCGGAAGCCGTACTGGTCCAGCGCCCACGGCGCGTGTTCGCGCGAGGAGCCGCAGCCGAAGTTCTTGCGGGTCAGCAGGATCGAGGCGCCCTGGTAGCGCGCTTCGTTGAGCACGAACTCCGGATTGAGCGGACGCACGCTGTTGTCCTGGCCCGGCTCGCCGTGGTCCAGGTAGCGCCACTCGTCGAACAGGTTGGGACCGAAGCCGGTGCGGTGGATGGACTTCAGGAATTGCTTCGGAATGATGGCGTCGGTGTCGACATTGGCGCGGTCCAGCGGGGCCACCAGTCCTTCGTAGATCGTAAATTTATCCATGATTCTCGTTCGGGTTGTGCGACGGCGGACCGTCGCGGCCCGCCGTGCTGCGGTTTATTTTTTGGTCGAGGCGCCTTCCAGCGACTCACCGACCTTTTTGACGTCCTTGCCGAAGCCGTTGACGGTGTTGCAACCGGTCAGGATCAGCGCGATGATGGACAGCGCGAATAGTTTTTTCATGTTGGCGTACTCGTAGTATCAAAAAGAAAAATCAACGCAACGCTCAGCGTAAAGCGCGTACATCGACGAAGTGGCCGGCGATACCGGCGGCGGCGGCCATCGCGGGCGACACCAGATGGGTGCGTCCGCCCTGGCCTTGGCGTCCTTCAAAATTACGGTTCGAGGTGGAGGCGCAGCGCTCGCCCGGTTCCAGGCGGTCGGCGTTCATCGCCAGGCACATCGAGCAGCCCGGGTCGCGCCATTCGAAGCCGGCGTCCTTGAAGATGCGGTCCAGGCCTTCCTTCTCGGCCTGGTCTTTCACCAGGCCGGAGCCCGGCACCACCATCGCCAGCTTGACGTTGGAGGCGCGGTGCTTGCCGCGCACCACTTCGGCGGCGGCGCGCAAATCCTCGATGCGCGAGTTGGTGCAGGAGCCGATGAAGACCTTGTCGATGCGGATGTCCTCGATCGCGGTGTTCGGCTTCAGGTTCATGTAGACCAGCGCCTTTTCCATGGCGTCGCGCTTGACGCTGTCTTTTTCCTGGTCCGGGTCCGGCACCCGGCCGTCGATCGCCACCACCATTTCCGGCGACGTGCCCCAGGTCACCTGCGGCTTGATCTCGGCGGCGTTGAGCGTGACCACCAGGTCGAATTTGGCGCCGGCGTCCGAATGCAGCGTGCGCCAGTAGTCGACCGCGCGGTCCCAGTGCGGACCGGCCGGCGAAAACGGCCGGCCCTTGACGTAGTTGATGGTGACGTCGTCGACGCCGATGATGCCGGCGCGCGCGCCGGCCTCGATCGCCATATTACAGACCGTCATCCGGCCTTCCATCGACAGCGCGCGGATGGTCGAACCGCCGAACTCGATACAGTAGCCGGTGCCGCCGGCGGTGCCGATCTTGCCGATGATGGCCAGCACCACGTCCTTGGCGGTGACGCCGGCCGGCAGCGCGCCGTCGACCTGCACCAGCATGGCCCTGGATTTCTTTTGCAGCAGCGTCTGGGTCGCCAGCACGTGCTCCACTTCCGAGGTGCCGATGCCGTGCGCCAGCGCGCCGAAGGCGCCGTGGGTCGAGGTGTGCGAGTCGCCGCAGACCACGGTCATGCCCGGCAGGGTCGCGCCCTGCTCCGGCCCGATCACGTGGACGATGCCCTGGCGCTTGTCGTTCATGTTGAAGTAGGTCAGGCCGTAGGACTTGGCGTTCTTGTCCAGCGTTTCCACCTGCAGCCGCGAGACCGGGTCGGCGATGCCGTCGGCGCGGCCGGTGGTCGGCACGTTGTGGTCGGCCACCGCCAGGTTGGCGGACACGCGCCACGGCGCGCGGCCGGCTTCGCGCAGGCCGTCGAAGGCCTGCGGGCTGGTGACTTCGTGCACCAGGTGGCGGTCGATGTAGAGGATCGTGGTGCCGTCTTCTTCGGCCTTGACCACGTGGGATTCCCAGAGTTTGTCGTAAAGCGTCTTCATCATAATTTATGAGTACTGCTGCTGCCTGTGTGAGTGATCCACTTCGATTATGCCATATTGTGCAATGCGGTAGCGGCCGCCGCTGGCCGGCCTCGTGAGCCGATGCAGTTCCGCCTACCGATACACTTTTTATGACTCCTTTTGCTAAATTCGGAAATACAAATAAAAAAAGCCTGCTTGAACGCAGGCTTTTGGTCTATCTGGCTCAGTGCTGAGACTAAGCCGCCATGCGTACACTCCCTCGACATCCGTCCATTAGGAACGATAGGCCCACCACCAGCACCAGTTCGCCCTCGGCCGAACGCGCGGTGCCGGTAATACCTTCGACACTAATCGCGGTCATCGGTTTAATCACCAGGTCGGCGGTACCGTCGACCGCTTCCACCGCCAGGATGTATGGCTGTGGTGCGGCGACAACAATGCCGACCTTCTCGCGGCAGCTCTCGTAGCCCAGCGAATCGGCCAGCGAACGCACCGGCAACGGCCGGCCCTGGTCTTTCAGCACCGGCGCGCCGCCCACTTCCATGAACACTTCCGGCAGCTCGACCACGCGCTGCACCACGGCCATCGGCAGCGCCAGCGCGGCGCCCGAGGTCGACACCAGCATGGTCGGCACGATCGACAGCTCGATCGGCAGGCGGATGGCGAACTTGGTGCCCTTGCCCAGCGCCGATTCGATGTGGATGGCGCCGCGGTTCTTCTCCACCGCGGTCTTCACCACATCCATGCCGACGCCGCGGCCGGACACGCTGGAAGCGACTTCCTTGGTCGAGAAACCCGGCAAGAATACCAGCTGGAAGCATTCATCGTTGGTCAGCTGCACCGATTCCGAGATCAGGCCCTTTTGCTGGGCCTTGGTGCGCAGCACCACCGGATCCATGCCCTTGCCGTCGTCCTGAAGCACAATCATAACGCTATTTGCTTCCTGCCATGCTTTGAGCGAAATATAGGCCTTGGCCGGCTTGCCCGCCGCCAGGCGGTCTTCCGGCGATTCGACGCCGTGATCCAGCGAGTTGCGCAGCATGTGCACCAGCGGATCGTACAGGCTGTCCACCACCACGCGGTCGACTTCGGTCTCCGCGCCTTCGATGGTCAGCTCGACGTCCTTGCCCAGGTCTTTCGCCAGTTCGCGCACCAGGCGCGGGAACTTCTGGAACAGGCGGCCGACCGGCTGCATGCGGGTCGCCAGGGTGGCGCGCTGCAGTTCGGTGGAGTAGCGCGAGGCGCGCTCCAGCGTTTCCGCCAAGGTCGCCATCAGCGTCTGGGCCTGGCCTTCGAACTTGAATTGCAGCAGGCGCTCCAGCAGCACGGCGGCCTGGTTGGCGGCCTGCACCGATTCGCCGGCCACTTCCAGCAGCGCGTCCAGCTTGACGGCGTCGACCCGGATCGATTCTTCCTTGGCCGGCGCGGCGTGCGGACGCTCTTCGCGTTTTTCGGCCGCTTCGCGCTTGGCGGGGCTGGAGGTCGGCGCGGCGGCGTGCACGGCGGCGACCACGGCGGCCAGCTCGGCGGCCGGCAACGGCGCCGACGGCGCTTGCGCAGCGGCGGCCGGAGCCGGAGCTGGCGCCGCGGCGGCCGCGGCGGGTTTGGTGTAGCTACCGGCCG
>NZ_JBXALQ010000027.1:0-53652 GCF_058799615.1 Duganella sp. GW822-FHT06D06 | reverse complement strand
GAGACAGACTGACCGTTACGGCAGAGCTCGTGTCCGAATGTCAGACCTGACCCCGGGTTAGTTCAGCTAGCTCAGGCGAAGTTCGCGGCTGCGAAGTCCCAGTTGGCCAGCTTGAAGAAGGTCTCTACATACTTGGGACGGACGTTGCGGTAGTCGATGTAGTAGGCGTGCTCCCACAGGTCGCAGGTCAGCAGCGCTTTGGCGTCGGTGGTCAGCGGGGTGGCGGCGTTGGAGGTGTTGACGATGTCCAGCGTACCGTCGGCTTTTTTCACCAGCCAGGTCCAGCTCGAACCGAAGTTGCCTACGCACGACTTGGTGAACTCTTCCTTGAACTTGTCGAACGAACCCCACTTGGCGTTGATCGCATCGGCCAGCGCGCCGTCCGGTGCGCCTTTGCCGGTCGGGGTCAGGCCGTTCCAGTAGAAGGTGTGGTTCCATACCTGGGCGGAGTTGTTGAAGATGCCGCCGGACGATTTCTTGACGATCTCTTCCAGGGACAGGTTCTCGAACTCGGTACCCTTGATCAGGTTGTTCAGGTTGGTCACATACGTTTGATGATGCTTGCCGTAGTGGTATTCCAGCGTTTCTTGCGAGATGTGCGGCGCCAGGGCGTCGATTGCATACGGCAGTGGTGGCAGGGTATGTTCCATTGTTCTTCCTTTTGTTGGTTTGACGATGTTAAAAGATCGAGGTGATTCTTGCCGAAACGTCCGTCATTGTAAAGCGGTTGGGGCTTCGCTGCAGAAAACACCAGTTTTCTGTGTGGCTACTTCGGTCAGCGCACGCGCCGCGTGGTTTCGCGCACGATCAGCTCCAGCGGCGGCACTTCGCCCCGTGCCTCCTCGCCGTTGATGATGCGCAGCAGCGCCTGGGTGGCGATGCGGCCGATGTCATACAAGGGCTGGCGTATAGTCGTCAGAGGCGGCGTGGTATATGAGGATCCGGGCAAATCGTCGAAGCCGACCAGCGAGATGTCGTCCGGCACGCGGATGCCCTTGCGGTACAGCGCCAGCCGCGCGCCATACGCGCTCAGGTCGTTGGCGGCGAAGACCGCGGTAAATTGCTGGTGCGTGTCGAACAGGCGGTTCATCGCCAGCATGCCGCTGGACTCGTGGTAGTTGCCTTCGACGATAAGGTTGGCGTCCAGCTCGATGTTGGCTTCGCCCAGCGCGCGGGTGTAGCCGGCCAGGCGCTCGGCGGCGTCGATGTTGTTGGCCGGGCCGGAGATGAAGGCGATCCTGCGGTGGCCCAGTTCGATCAGGTGGTGGACCGCCAGGTAGGCGCCCGATTCGTTGTCCAGCTTGAAGCCCAGCGCGCTGCGGGTGTGCAGCGCGCGGCCGGTGGAGACGATCGGGCGCTGGCTGGAAAAGCCCAGCACGGCCTGGTCCGACATGCGGCCCGACAGCAGGATGATGCCGTCGACTTTGCGCGCCAGCAGCAGGCGCATGCGGTCCGCTTCCTCTTCCGCGTTCCAGTGGCCGCTGACGATCACCGAGGCGTAGCCGGTGCCCTTCAAGCCGTCGTCGACGCCGCGCAGCGTTTCGTCGAAGAAGGGGGAAGAGATGTCCTGCACCACGATGCCGATGGTCATCGAGCGGCCTTTTTTCAAGCCCTGCGCCATCTGGTTGGGCGCGAACTTCATCTTGTCGATGGCGGCCAGCACGGCCAGGCGCTTGTCGTCCGACACCTTGGCGGTGCCGTTGAGGATGCGCGACACGGTGCTGGGCGATACTCCCGCCTGGCGTGCAACATCCATCAGGGTCGATGGTCCGGAGGAGTGGGGGGTGTC
This sequence comes from Duganella sp. GW822-FHT06D06, assembly GCF_058799615.1. Taxonomy (NCBI): domain Bacteria; kingdom Pseudomonadati; phylum Pseudomonadota; class Betaproteobacteria; order Burkholderiales; family Oxalobacteraceae; genus Duganella; species Duganella sp. GW822-FHT06D06. Next base: position 51,863 of record NZ_JBXALQ010000027.1, on the reverse strand, counting down.
TGCCAAGGAGTGTCCTGTTCTTTTCTGAAAACCTTTTCGCCGGAAGATTACCATAAATTTTGCGGCTTTCCGCCAAATCCACCCTGGATCCCGCATTGACTTTCATGCGCGTACGGTATTTAATGAAAACGGCGCTTGAAAACGTTTTCATAAGCAGTGTGGCATATAATCAAGCCGCCGGAAAAAACAAGGATGAGACCATGAAACGCGACGCTTTTTCGCACCTCGCAAACGGCCCGCGCCTGCTGGCCGACATCGGCGGCACCAGCGCCAGCTTCGGCCTGGAGACGGCCCCCAACCGGATCGAGGCGATCTGGGTGACCGATTGCGCGGCCTATCCGACCCTGGGCGCGGCGCTGGTGGCCTATCTGTCGCAGACAGCCACGGTGGCGGCGGGCGGCTACCAGGCGCGCTTCGCCGGCATCGCCATCGCCAATCCCATCGACGGCGACTGGGTGACGATGACCAACCATCACTGGTCGTTCTCGATCGAGGCGGTGTGTTCGCAATTCAGTTTGAAATCGCTGGTGGTGGTGAACGACTTCACCGCGCTGGCCAGCGCCTTGCCCTACCTGGCGCCGGACCACAAGCGCCAGATCGGCGGCGGCGTGGCGCGCGCCGGCGCCACCATCGGCCTGGTGGGCGCGGATGCGGGACTGGGCGTGTCCGGCCTGGTGCCGGCCGGCGACCGCTGGATCGCCATCGACAGCGAGGGAGGCCACAGCACCTTCGCGCCGATGAACGAGCGCGAGATCGACATCCTGCGCTACGCGCGCCGCTATCACGAGCATGTGTCGAGCGAGCGGCTGGTGTCGGGCATCGGCATCGCGCTGGTGTACCGCGCGCTGGCCGAGCGCGCCCGCATCGAGCCGCAGGACCTGAACACCGCGCAGATCATGGAGCGCGGCCTGCATCGCCTGTGCCCCGTGTGCGAGGAGACGCTGGACGCCTTCTGCGACATGCTCGGCACCGTGGCCGGCAACGTCGCGCTGACCCTCGGCGCCAAGGGCGGCATCTACATCGGCGGCCGCATCGTGCCGCAGATGAGCGAGTTCTTCGAACGCTCCGGCTTCCGCGCGCGCTTCGAGCAGAAGGGCCGCTTCTCGGACTACCTGTCGCACATCCCCACCTTCGTCATCACCGAACAGTATCCCACCCTGATCGGCATGTCGGCCATGTTGTCGGCCGGCTGATCATAAATCCATCTGCGGCTCCAGCGGCAGGCATAGCTCGCAATCCTGCGCCTCCACGCAGGCGTCGAGCCGATCCGGCTCGTAACGTTCAAAGCAGGGCCGGGCGGCGGCCTTGTAGCGGCCATACAGCACGCCGTCGCGCAGCAGCCGGTGCCAGGCGTCCTTGCTCAACACCCTCGGGCCGATAAACCGCAGCACCGCATGCGCGCCGCCGGCGATGGTCTTGATCGGCATGCCGGCCGGCGCCACGAAGCCGTCGGGCAGTTCCACGCACACGTCGTAGCGGCACTTTTCCGGCGCCGTGATGTCGGGATCGTCCAGCCCCATGCCGTAGCGGGGCGAGGGCGGCAGCGCATGCTGGCGGCACCAGGCGTCGAGCTGCGACCATTGCGCCGCGCTGTCCTCGTCGTAGGGGCCGAAGTGGCGCGTGTAGGCCACGCGCGCGGTCGGCAGGCGGACGATGCGCACCGGCCCGTTCTGGCCGGCCACCGGACCCTGGCTGCTGGCGGCGGCCATGTCGCGCCGCTGATCGCGCCAGCGCGACGGCGATAGGCCGAAGTACTGGCGGAAGGCGCGGGCGAAGCCGTCGGCGGTGTCGAAGCCGCAATTCTGCGCGACCGCGGCGATCGAATCGGACGAATACAGCAGTTGCGAGGCCCCGGTCTCCAGCCGGCGCCGGCGCACGTAGGCGTGCGGCGCCTCGGCGCTCCACTGCTGGAAGCGGCGCAGGAAATGGTAGCGCGACAAATGGGCCAGCGCGGCCAGGCAGTCGAGATTCAGGTTCTGGCCCAGATGCCCATCGATGTAGTCCAGGACCTGATTGAGCCTGTACTCCAGCGGCCGGGACGTGGGGGATGGCATATGCATAAACTTGTACCGTCCTGCTAGTTGATAAATGGCAAATGCTGCTAATATATAAAGACGAGTGAAACGTTTCCATCATAGTCATCTCTTTCTTGCAAGACCAGCACCGTTACATGTGCTGTGGTTGAAAAGACACTCCCCACGCTGCGCAACTTTGAACGGGTGGAAGGCTGGCAATCTGACTATGCTTTATCCGTATGCAATGTTGTTGCTTGGCATTGCAGACAGGGAGATCTCTTACAAAAATATTATGGAGACTAAGCAAATGACCTTCACCACGTTATCCAAATTGACGCTCGCGGCAGCCATCACGCTCGCCTACAGCGCACCCGGCATGGCCGCATCCAGCTGCGAGCGTTACGCCTCGTATCCGGTGCTGGGCGAAACCTACACCGTCATCACCAACTTCTGGAACGACAAGGCCAGCGGTTCCCAGTGCATCAACGTCAACCCCGACACCGGCGAATGGAGCTTGAGCAGCGCGCCGTCGTCGCCGGACAGCACGCCGGCTTCCTATCCGGCCATCTTCAAGGGCTGCCACTGGGGCTCGTGCACCAAGGACAGCGGCCTGCCGCTGCAAGCGAAGGCGCTGACCTACGCGCCGACCCGCTGGCGCATCGCGCCCGGCGCGGCCGGCAACTGGGACGTGGCCTACGACATCTGGTTCTCGTCCGGCCCCACCGCGCCGGCCAGCGGCCAGCCGGACGGCGCCGAGATCATGATCTGGATTAACCACAACGGCCCGGCGCAACCGGCCGGCAGCAAGACCGGCAACGTCAACCTCAACGGTATGAACTGGGACGTGTGGGTCGATTGGAAAAATCCGGGCGGCTGGCCGGGCTGGAACATCATTTCCTACGTCGCCACCTCGCCGGTGAACGAAGTCAACTTCGACCTGGTGCCGTTCTTCCGCGACTCGGTCGGGCGTAACGTGGTCAACAACAACTGGTACCTGCTCGATGTCGAGGCCGGCACCGAGATCTGGCGCAACGGCGCCGGCTTCACCAGCAGCGCCTTCGACGTGCAGTTCCACACCGACCCGGTCAAGGGCATCGACCCGGGCAAGTGGTACAGCGTGGTCAACAAGAACAGCGGCTCCTGCGTCGACGACGCCGGCTACTCGACCAGCAACGGCGCGGCGGTCCAGCAATGGGCTTGCGACAGCCGCGGCGCCGCCAACCAGCAGTGGCAGTTCACGCCCACCGACAGCGGCAACTACCGCGTCAGCACCCAGCAGGCGCCGGCGCTGGCGTGGGACGTGGCCGGCTGGGGCACGGCCAACGGTTCGCCGGTGCAGCTGTGGACCTACGGCGGCGGCAGCAACCAGCAATGGCAGGCGGTCGACCAGGGCGACGGCTATTACAAATTCGTCGGCCGCGCCAGCGGCAAGTGCCTGGACGTGCCGGCCGCCTCCACCTCCAACGGCGTGCAACTGCAAGTATGGGATTGCAACGGCACACCGGCCCAGTCGTTCAAGCTGATCGCCCAATAAGGACCAGCCAGCAACAAGTTCATCGCTTCGCCCGCCGCGAAGTTGCCGGCCTCGACACAGGGGCCGGCTTTTTTACACCATAAAAGCAGGAGACATATTTTGCATTCGATGACCAAGAAAACGTTGATGAGCCTGGCGATCGCCGGCGCCTTCGGCCTGGGGACGCAGCACGCTTATGCCGCAACGGAGGACGGCGCCGAGGGCGCGCCCAAAGTCGCCGGCAACGCCGCCGACAAGGACGGCATTCCGGAGGTGACGGTATCGGCCACCCGCTACGCCACCTCGCTGTTGAAGACCCCGCTGGCGGTCACCGCCTTCACCCAGGACAAGCTGACCCGCCAGGGCATCACCACGCTCAAGGGCATTTCCGGCGAGCTGCCCAATGTGCAGATGAGCGAGGGTAACGATTCGGCGGTGCAGATCACCATCCGCGGCATCAGCGCCACCAACTTCACCGAGATCGGCGATCCCTCGGCCGGCCTGCACGTGGCGGGCCTGTACTCGCCGCGTCCGCAGGGCGCGCAGGCGCTGATGTTCGACCTGGAGCAGGTGGAAGTGCTGCGCGGTCCGCAGGGCACGCTGTTCGGCCGCAACTCCACCGCCGGCAGCATCAACATCATTCCGGCCAAGCCGGAATTCGGCAGCACCTACGGCAGCAGTTCCTACGAGATGGGCAGCCTGCACATGCGCCAGCTCAACATGATCCAGAACATCGCCGTCAACGACAAGCTGGCCCTGCGCGCCACTTTCATGAAGGTCAAGAAGGACAGCCGCCTGAACCAGTTGCAGGACTTCAGCGGCTACGCCGACAAAGGCTTCGGCGCGGTGTTTCCGGCAGGTACGCCGCTGGTGGACCAGCGCTACAACACCAAGGTCGACGCGGCCAACGCCTACAACAACCAGGACGAATGGGCCGGCCGGCTGGCCGCGCGCATGAAGTTCGGGCGCGATGTCGAATGGCTGCTGACGGCGGAAAAATTCCAGAACAACGGCGCCGGCTACGTCAACCTGCGCGATTGCGACCAGGCCGCCGGCACCCGCTACGCCTGCACGCGCGGCCAGTGGGATGTGCTGATCAACGTGCCGGGCAAGACCGACATGACGATCAACACCGTGCGCTCGCAAGCCACCTGGAACGTCAACGCCAACACCACGCTGGACTACGGCTTCGCCTGGGCCGACCAGCAGCGCAGCCAAGTGCACGACGACGACAACGGCTTCCATCCGCTGCCGTTCCAGATTGAAGCGAGCCTGCCGCTGTCGTCGGGCGGCAACTGGGGCACCTGGCCGGTCAAGGACAGCGCCACCCGCACCCATGACTCGCGCTACAAGTCCACCGTCAACGAGCTGCAACTGAAGCAGACCTTCGGCCCGCTCAAATACGTCGCCGGCCTGTTCTGGATGCACGAGAAAAACCAGATCAACTTCTCGCAGGAGAACCTGGTCTACGGCCCGTACGGCGCGCCGATCTCGCAGTACTACGCCCAGCCCGACCGTGAGATCGACGCCAAGGCCGCCTTCGCGCAGGCCGACTGGACCTTCGCGCCGAGCTGGACCGGCACCGCCGGCGCCCGCTACAGCCGCGACAGCAAATCCGACCAGGGCGGCCTGAACTACGGCGGCGGCAGCTGGGGCGGCGGCTTCCCGAACGCCTACTACCTCGGCCTGATCAATCCCGGCGTGCCCGGTTCGCCCGGCTGGCGTCCGCACAACGGCAACGACCTGACCACGGCGATGGGCCCGAACAACGGCCCGCAAGCCTTGCTCGGCTTCGGCGATCCGACCCCGAACGACCACGCAGACAGCTGGCGCAAACTCACCTGGCGCCTGGGCTTGAGCAAGCAGATCAACGCGCAGGAGATGGCCTACGGTTCGATTTCGACAGGCTACAAGTCCGGCGGCTTCGGCGACAAGCACGATTTGTGCGGCGGCATGGTGTGCGTGAGCGGGCCGACCCCCAACATCACGTACACGCCGTACGGCCCGGAGACGGTCATCAACTTCGAGCTGGGCTACAAGGGCAAGCTGTTGCAGAACCGTTTGGGCCTGTCGGTGGTGGCGTTCTTCCAGCGCTACAAGGACATGCAGATCACCGGCGACAACTTCTTCGCCCAGGTGATACCGAAGAGCCCGTGTACCTCCGATCCGGCGTGCGACATCCAGCACGGCTGGCAGACCGTCAACGTGGCCAAGGTCAACATCCCCGGCGTGGAAGTCGAATGGGACTACAAGCCGTGGGCCGGCGCCAAGCTGGGCGGCTTCGCCAGCTACATCAAGCCGACCATCCACGACTACGATTCCTACAACGACGGCTATCTGTGCAACGAGCGCATCGAGTTCAAGTCGGCCTCGCAATGCCCGGCGATGTACAGCGGACCGGAAGCGCGCCTGCGCGGCCGCCGCGCCCGCAACCTCGAAGGCCACACACTGCCGAACGCGCCGAAATACACCTTCGGCCTGAACCTGTCGCAGGACTTCAATCTCGACAGCGGCCACAAGCTGGTGGCCTGGGGCGGTATGCGCTACCAGAGCAAGATATACTTTGACCTGCTCAACTTCGACGACCCGCATATCGGCCTGTCGCAGAAGGGCTACGCCAAGGGCGACGTCTCGCTCAAGCTGATCAGCCCGGACGACAAGTGGAACCTGGAAGGCTATGTGCGCAACGTCAGCGATACCTGGGCTAAAACCTGGGGCGGTTCGGCGACCGGCGGCCAGATGCAGGCCGGCTACATAGAACCGCGCACGGTCGGCGTGCGGCTCGGCATCAACTACTAAACGCGGAGCGCCACGGCGTCGGTGGACGCCGTGGTTTTGCACCGACCACAAGGAGACACTTTGAAATCTGTTTTGAATCTTCGTTTGCTGGCGATGGCGCTGGCGCTTGCCGGCGCGCTGCCGGCCTACGCCGCCGATACCGTTCCGACCAACCGTCCCTGGCTGGACGCCAAGCTGGGCGCCGACCAGCGCGCGACGCTGGCGCTGCAAGCGATGACGCAGCAGGAAAAACTGGGCTGGGTGATGGGCTGGTTCGGCAACGACTTCGCCGACAAGAAACGCAATCCGGCCGCGCTGCCTTTATCGGCGGGCTATATCGCCGGCGTGCCGCGCCTCGGCCTGCCGGCCCTGTTCGAGACCGACGCCGGCCTGGGCGTCGCCAGCCAGGCCGGCAAGACGCCGCGCGAACGCACCTCGCTGCCATCCGGCCTGGCCACCGCCGCCACCTGGGACCGCAAGCTGGCCTACAGCGGCGGCGCGATGATAGGCGCCGAGGCGCGCGCCTCCGGCTTCAACGTCATGCTGGCCGGCGGCGTGAACCTGCTGCGCGAGCCGCGCAATGGCCGCAATTTCGAGTACGCCGGCGAGGATCCGCTGCTGGCCAGCACCATGGTGGCGCAGCAGATCAAAGGCATCCAATCCAATCACGTGATCGCGACGATGAAGCACTTCGCCGTCAACGACCAGGAGACCGGCCGCTTCATCCTCGACAGCCGTATCGACGACGCCAGCAACCGCATGTCGGACCTGCTGGCCTTCCAGCTGGTGCTGGAGCAGGCCGATCCCGGTTCCGTGATGTGCGCCTACAATCGCCTGAACGGCGCGTATGCCTGCGAGAGCGACTACCTGCTCAACCAGGTGCTGAAGAAGGACTGGGGCTTCAAGGGTTACGTCATGTCCGATTGGGGCGCGGTGCACAGCACCGTGGCTGCGGCCAACAACGGCCTCGATCAGCAATCGGCCTGGGAGTTCGACAAGAGCCGCTACTTCGGCAACGCGCTGGAGGAAGCGGTCGCCAACGGCCATGTGCCGCAGGCGCGCCTGGACAATATGGTATTCCGCATCCTGCGCACCATGTTTGACAAGGGCGTGGTCGATCATCCGGTGGCGGAGGGCGGGGCGATCGACTTCGCCGCGCATGCGCTGGTCAGCCGCAGCGACGCCGAGGACGGCATGGTGCTGCTGAAGAACGCCGGTAGCGTGCTGCCGTTGAAGGCCGGGGCGAAGAAGATCGTCGTCATCGGCGCGCATGCGGATGTGGGCGTGCTGGCCGGCGGCGGATCGTCGCTGGTGTATCCGGCCGGCGGCAGCGCCGTCACCGGCATCGCGCCGACCACTTGGCCGGGTCCGGTGGTCTACCATCCGTCGTCGCCGCTGAAGGCGATCCAGGCGCGCGCGCCGGGCGCCAAGGTGGTCTACCTGGATGGCCTGGATGCCGCAGCCGCCGCCCGCGCAGCGGCCGACGCCGATGTGGTGCTGGTGTTCGCGCAGCAGTGGATTGGGGAGGCGCTCGATGCGGTCTCGCTGTCGCTGCCGGATAACCAGGACGCGCTGATCGCCGCCGTCGCCAAGGCCAATCCGAAGACGGTGGTGGTGCTGGAGACTTCCGGTCCGGTGCTGATGCCGTGGCTGGACCAGAGCGCCGCCGTGCTGCAAGCGTGGTACGCCGGCACCAGCGGCGGCGAGGCCATCGCCCGCGTGCTGTTTGGCGAAGTCAATCCGTCGGGCCGCTTGCCGGCGACCTATCCGGCGTCGGCGTCGCAGCTGCCACGGCCGGTGCTGGACGGCGATCCGAAGGACGAGAAAACCCGCTTCGCCGTCACCTATCACGAAGGCGCGGCGGTCGGCTACAAGTGGTTCGACCTGAAGGGCTTGAAGCCCTTGTTCCCGTTCGGTCATGGCTTGTCGTACACGCAGTTCGCGTATTCCGGCCTGGCCGCCAGCCAGAAGGACGGCAAGCTGCAACTGCGTTTCAAGGTGACCAACACCGGTGCGGTCAAAGGCAAGGACGTGCCGCAGCTGTACGTGGCGCCGCAGGGTGTGAAGTGGGAAGCGCCGAAACGCCTGGCCGGCTGGGACAAGGTGGAACTGGCGCCGGGCGAAAGCAGGGAAGTCAGCGTGACAGTCGATCCGCGCCTGCTTGCGACCTACGACAGCCGCAGCAAGAGCTGGCGCGTGGCCAAGGGCAGCTACAAGGTGCTGCTGGCGCGCAGCGCAGCCGATGCCGGCGCGGCCAGCATCAATGTCGAACTGGAGGCTCGCACGCTCAAGCCGTAAGAGTTGTCCGTGCGGATTGATGTGCTCCGTCGGCGCACATCAATCCGCCCCAAAAAGCTGTTCCAGTAAGCGGCTGGATTCCGTCATGCCACGCTCAGTAAGTACGACAGACTTCGCTTTTCCGACCGGATCCGAAATTAGCCCTTGCGCATGAAGGCGACTCATCGCGTCCCAATCAAAGGTCTTCCAAACCCGGTCGCCGTCGTGAAGCCCAAGTTGCAGCAGCGCTAGTATGGCGTCGTCGATTTTTTGGGGATCAAGATTCATGATTCATCTCCTTGCGGCTGCCGCAGAGGTAACCAGTTCGAGGATTCGCGCTTTGACAAAAATATCTTCCCCCGCGACGCTCTGTACTTCTCCACTGTCGTATGCAGCCAAGCGTCGCTCAATCTCAATAGCCCAAGCCGCCTCCACCTCGTTGGTAGGTGACTCGTGGAGCGATTCAAGCAAGAGGTCAACGAGGCGCGAACGATCGTCGGTCGATAGCGCTATGCCGCGCTGCGCGAGTTCTTTCACTTTGTCATTCATGATAATCTCCCCGGAGCTAGCACCAACAGTCTATACCGTTTTCAAACTGTGCGGCTGGTCGCCAGCGGATTGACAAGAGCTCGCACGAGCGTCAGGTTAGGTATCACCATACCTTCCACCATGGTTTTGCTTTGAACTGTTTCTTGGTCAAGATACCGCTCGCGAGACGCGCATCAAGGATGGCCGCGAACTTTCCAAAGTCATGCTCTGATTCTGGAGCAACGTACATTTTTTCCCCAAACGCTGCCGCATAGTCTCCCAGAAAAAGCCCGTCGTCGCCGTAGTAGCGCTCCGCGAACGCGTTCCCGCCGTTGTTCAACATGTCGTCAATGAGCTTTCCGTCGCAGTACTTAAAGAAAAACTCAGTCGCCGGCATAACACCGGAAATCACAGCCGCTACCGCTTCTGGTTCCTCGTCCAGGTGAAGCTTGCCGGCCCATCCTTTGATGAAGCACCATTTCAGGAAAAGTGCGATGTGGGTGCCGCCGTGTTCCTCCGGTTGGTGCTCCGGGAAGTCGCCGCCGGAGTGCCAACTTGCGTCGTCGTATTTTGCCATGTTGGCCTTAGTATCTAACGTTTTGCTGAGCTGCAGCCAAAGGCGGTCCGCTGGAGTGTGGGGTTGGGCGATTGACCAGGTCAGCTTGAGCGTGTCTTGTCGATAAATCGGAGCGCGGTATCATGCAGGGTGTGCGGAAAACTTAACGCCGAGCGCACGAGCGACCTTGAGAATGGTTTCGAGACGTGGCTTTGCGCCAGGCGCCAGCGCCTTGTAAAGGCTTTCCCGTCCGAGCCCCGCATCCTTGGCAACTTGTGCCATACCCTTTGCTCGTGCGACGTCACTGAGCGCAAGAAGAAAAAGTTCCGTATCTTCGGTGTCAAGGACCGCAGTCATGTATTCGGCAATTGCCTCGTCATCCGTGAGGTAACGAGCCGCATCGAATGGAAGCAGCTTTGTTTTGGCCTTAGAAGTATTCATTATTCAAGCTCCAGCTGATGCAAGATTTTTTGAGCCCGTTTGACATCTCTTGCCTGAGTTGATTTGTCTCCGCCTGCCAGCATGACGATGAGGACATTCTGGCGTTTAGTGAAATACAAACGGTAGCCTGGGCCAAAGGCGATACGCATCTCTGACAATTCGCTTCCGACAGGCTTCCAATCACCAAGATTTCCGGCTTCGGCCAATCGTAGCCGAGCGACGATGCGTAACTGCGCCTTCTTGTCCTTGAGACCGTCGAGCCAGTCTTGGAATTCTTGTGTTTGCCTTACGGTGAACATACTCTGATTGTATCCAAGTAGATACTAATGTCAAGTAAATGTGATCCTACGGGACTGGTGTTTGCTTATCTCGCTTTTGATTCATTGTCACTGCACATGAGGTGCGGCCGAAAGCTGGCGAAGCCTGCTGTTGGGCGTCCCCTCGATGGAAGCGGTAGGCATTGCCATGCGGTCTGGGATGGTGGCTTGCTTGGCGGCTATTTCTTGGCTAGGAACCAAGCGACCAAGGCGTTGGCGTGGCCGTGCCCCAGCTGATGCTCGGCTTTGAGCTGGTTGACAAGCTCCATGTGCTTGAGCGGCCCCGCTTGCTTAAGTACCTGCATCCAGTGGGCAATAGGCTTGCCGTACTTTTTCTCGATGGATGGAAAGTAGGAAGCCGGGCCTTTGACCACTTCTTGAGTTGCCATGTTGAATCCTTTCAGTCATGTCAGTTGTTGCTGCAGTGCGGATGGAGCCGTTCAGGCAAGTGGCTCCACTCCAACGACGAGTGCGGGGACTGAGTTTCGACAAGCGTACGCAACTATTTTCTCCACTGCTGGAGAGTGGCATGAACCCTTTGCACCCCACAGCGCATCCGATTTTCTTTATGTCCTTGCTCATTCGCGCAGCAACTGGGACAAGGCTTTGTCGATGTCGATCGCGTAGAACGTTGTGCGCATCTGATACGGCGTCCGGCAGGGCACGACCAGCTTGCCGCCGTCCTTCAGGCCGAACGCCACTTCGTGCCGCGCCAGGCAGGCGTTGGTGATGGCCGGGCCGGTGGCGGCGTCGCCGAATATGGGATGGCCTTCCACGCTGGTCACGTAGCTGTCCTTGTGGATCGATTTGCAGACCGCCATGCCGTCGAGGATGATGCCTTCCGGCGTCTCGGTGGTGCCGCTGCGGCCGGCGCAGTCGTCGACCATCAGCTTGACCACGGCGCGCAGTACCATCCGGTCCCGCAAGGCCTGGCTGGGCGGACGCGGCGTCGCCAGCCCGGTCTTGGGCAGCACCTCGTTCCATTGTTGTTCCATGGTCGCGGTGGAGGTCAGCAATGCCGGCAGCACCTGCGGCTTGCAGGCCGGCGTGTCGCCGCATTCCAACGCCTGCGCGAAGTCGGGCACCTGGCCCTGGCGCAGCTGATGGTAGAAGCGGTCGAAGCGCGCCAGCGCGGTGCCGTGTCCCTGGCGGGCCGCCAGGCCGTAGATGTAGGCCGGCAGGCCGCACAGGTATTCAAGCCGCTGGCCGCCGATCTGGTTCGGCGTCAGCGCGCGCCAGCTTTTGCCTTCGGTGTAGAGGATGCATTCGGCCAGCGCCTTGTCCAGCTGCGCTGCCGCTTCCTGGCGCGTGAGCCAACCCTGCTGCACCGATGTCAGCCAGCGCAGGAACTCGCCGCCGCCTTCGTTGATCAGGCGCGCGTCGGGATAGACGTCGACCGCGTCGCGCAGCTGGAAGCGGTGGCTGAATTCGTGTGACACCAGCAGCGTCAACTTGGATTTTTCGTCCGGTCCCTGCACCTGCGGCCAATTGAACAAGGTCAGACGCAGGATGTTGCTGGCGTCGCCGCCGATATTGGGGCCGCCTGGTTCGCTGGCGGAGATGGCGGCAATCACCGGCCGGGTGAAGCGCGCCAGCGGCAGTTGCCTGCTCAGATAGGCTATCGTGCCGTCGGCCACCTCGCGAATCTGCGCCACCGTCGCCGCCGACAGGCGCGGATCGAAGTAATCCAGCGAGGCCGAAGTCTGCGGCGCCAACATCAGCATGGCTGGCGTGTCGCCGCCGCTGGCGGCGCTGGCGCTTGCCGTGTCGCGGTAGCGCTGGCCGTCCATGACGATGTCCGGCGCCAGGTAGCGGTAGCGCACCGGCCCGCAGCTGTCGGCCAGTGCGTAGTTGGAGCTGTGGACGTACATGCCGCCGGGCGCGGGGAAGGCGCCCGGATAGCCGCTGATTTTTTGCATGGTCGCCGGCACGCGGAAGCGCGCGGTGCAGGCGCCGGCACTCTTCAGCAGATCGCCCTCCGGAATGGCGCAATCGTTTTGCTTCTGCCATGCGGCGCGGATCTCCTGGCCACCGCGTCCGTCCTTGAGGAAGGCGAGGGCGGTGCAATGCTCGGGCAGCGCAAAGCTCACTTCCAGGGTATCGGCGGAGGCCAGTTTGATGTCGACATCGACCGTTGCTGCGTGGGCGGCGAGCGGCAGCAATGCCGCGCCCAGCAGATGCAACCAGATATGCGAATTTTTCATTTTTAGAATTGCGGTGGCGGGGCATGAAAGTATCACAAATGCAACACCGAAACAAGCATGCCGGGCTTACACTCCAGTCATGAAAATCTCATCGCCGATCATTCTTGCCGCGCTGTTGTTGGTGGGCTGCGCCACCGCGCCGCGCCGCGGTCCTGCCATCGATGTCGAGATGCAGCGCCTGATGGCGGCCGCCAAGGTGCCGGGCCTGGCGCTGGCGGTCATCGACCATGGGCAGGTCGTGTATCGCCAGGCGTATGGTTACGCCGACGTGGCCGCAGGCCGGCCGCTGCGCACGGACAGCATCATGTACGGCGCCTCGTTGACCAAGGCCGCCTTTGCCTACATGGTGATGCAGCTGGTGGACGAACAGGTGCTGGCGCTCGATGCGCCGTTGCCGGCCTTGCTGAACATGCCGCTGCCAGATTACCCCGCCTTCGCCGACTTGCGCGACGACCCGCGCTGGCGGCTGCTGACGCCGCGCATGCTGTTGTCCCACACCAGCGGCTTGCTGAACTGGCGCTTCATCAACCCGGACGGCAAGCTCGATTTCAAGTATCCGCCGGGCAGCCGCTATGCGTACTCGGGGGAGGGTTTGCAGATCCTGCAGATCGTGGTGGAGGAGCGCACCGGCAAGCCGCTGCAATCCTTGATGCGAGAGCGCGTGTTCGAACGCTTCGACATGCGCAATACCAGCATGGTGTGGCGCGACGACTTCGCCGGCCGTGAGGTCAGGCACTACGGGCGCGATGGCGCGGTCATCGCCCACCAGCATCGCAGTCGCGCGCGCGCGGCGGGTGTACAACTCGCCGTTGGGACCGGCCTTCTTCAAGGAAGGCAATGACGACGGCACCAACAACTTCGCGCTCGGCTTCCTGCAGCCGCAAAGCGGCGTCGTCATGTTGAGCAACAGCTCCAACGCCGATCGGATGTTCTTCCCTGCGGTGGAACACATATTCGGCTCGACTTGCCTGCCGTGGTTCTGGATGAATTACATCCCTTTTGAGCAGCCGGTTGTCAGTCCGGGCTGCGGCCAGTCGGCTGCACCGCTTCCACATTGACCTGCGCGCTGCCCTCGGCCAGACGCAAATTGAGCGTGCCGCGAGCTTTGATTTGCGCCGGCGAGCGCACGATGGCGCCCTGGTCGTCGGTGACGATCGCGTAGCCGCGCTCCAGCGTGCGCTGGGGATTCAACAGTTCCAGTTGCGAGGACAATGCCGCCAGCGCATCGCGGCGCTGCGCCAGCTGCGTGGAGACGCTCATCGTCACGCGGTGCTGGAAGTCCGACAGTTTCGACCGGGCCGCCGTCACATCCGGCTTGCGCGCGCCGAGCCGGCCGCTCAAGCGGTCCAGTTGAAAGCGCGCCTGCGACAGCGGGGCGCGGTTGGCGTGCGTCATCGCGGTCGACAGCGCCAGCAGCTTCAGGCGCTGCTGGCGGATCTGCGCGCCGGGGCTGAGCAGGCGTCGCGTGTAGTTGTCCAGGTTCTGCGACGCTTCGCCGACGCTGCGCCGCATCGCGCGCCGCAGGTCGATCACGTCGGCGCGCAGCGATGCCATCCAGTCCGCGCGCGGCGTGACGGCCAGTTCGGCGGCGGCGGTGGGCGTGGCCGCGCGCAGGTCGGCGGCGAAATCGCAGATCGTGAAGTCGGTCTCGTGGCCGACGCCGGAGATCACCGGCATGCGGCAGTTGGCCACGGCGTAGGCCACGTCTTCTTCATTGAAGGACCACAGGTCTTCGATGCTGCCGCCGCCTCGGCAGACGATCAGCACATCGCAGTCGTTGCGCAGCGAGGCGGTATCGATGGCGGCGGCGATCTTGTCGCCCGCGCCCTGGCCCTGCACCGGCGTGGGATACAGCACCACGTTCACATGGGGCGCGCGTCGCTTCAGCGCTGTCAGCACGTCGCGCAGCGCAGCGGCCTGCGGGCTGGTGACGATGCCCACCGTGCGCGGGAACAGCGGCAAGGCGCGCTTGCGCTCAGGGTGGAACAGGCCGGCCGCATCCAGCTTCTCCTTGAGCCGCTGAAAGGCTTCGAACAGCGAGCCGACTCCGGCGCGCCGTATCGCTTCCACATTGATCTGGTAATCGCCGCGCGCGCCGTACAAGGTCACCAGCGCCCGCACCTCGACCTTGTCGCCTTCACGCGGAATGAAGCCGGCGTATTGGGCGCGTCCGCGGAACATCACCGCGCGCACCTGGGCCGCATCGTCCTTGAGCGTAAAGTACCAGTGGCCGGAACTGGCCTTGGTGAAGTTGGACACCTCGCCGGATATCCATGTCAGCGGAAAGCTGCGTTCCAGCAGCCGCGCGACCGCCTGGTTGAGCGCGGTGACGCTGATGACAGGGGCGGCGGCAGGGGCGGTGTCGTTACGGTCGTCGAAGTTCATAAAGTTCAAAAATTGAAACTATCCACACTTTGTTATTTTTGTAACACAGCGGTCATAGAGTATCTAAAGCGGTAAGTATTATAGGTAGGTATATGATTTTAAAGGGTAAACATTTCTGCCGTATTTGCGTGCAACAAGGAAAAACCCTTACGGATCAAGCACTTTGCCGCAGCCACCAGCAGTTACGCACAAAGTTATCCACAAAAGATGTGTGAAACTTTTGTGACCGATAGCTATTTTCTTCTTGTCTATTTTGTCATGCTCAAAATTTACGCAGAGCAAGTATATTGTGATAAATCAATGACTTAGATAGTGAGGCAGGGTATTACACACACTTTTATCCACAGAAGATGTGCAAAACTCCCGACTTGCCCCCAGGCGACGTATGGCGGTGAATGAGGGGCAGGCCGGCCTCCGCATCGGCGGCGCGCCAGGCTGGGGATAAAAAAGCGCTTGCTTCATTTTTGCGCAGGGCAATATAAACGATATAAATCAAAGACTTTGCCCACACTGTGCAGCCTTGCTAACAATCTTATCCACACAAAATGTGCAGAAGTGTCCGCTTTCCGGCGATAGGCAGGCGTTATCGGTCGCGGACGGGTTCGGACCGGTGGAAAACCAGCTTTAAGCTATGAAAAGGGGGCAAAAACCGAGGTCTGCACTATTTTTACTCACGGCAAAAATTCCCTTATAAATCAACGGTCTTTCACTATGTGGAAGGCGTTGCTCACAATCTTATCCACATTATGTGTGCAGAAGTCCACAGCCAAATCGGCGCCGACGGCCGGCGTTTTTGGCGGTTTTTGCCTGCGCTTTTTTTACGCATGGTAAAAATATCGTTATAAATCAATGGCTTTGTATACAGTCGGGATCCTTGCTAACAATCTTATCCACATTATTTGTGCAGAACTTGGCCAACCCCAGCCGTTGGCCACTTTTGGTGGCTGAAATTGGTGGAAAGGCAACGCATACGGCGTCGATACGGCCATATGCCAGATTTTTACGCAAGGGTATAAGTTTGATTGAAATCAATGACTTGGATAGTCATGGCGTGCCTTGCACACAATCTTATCAACAGAATATGGGCATAACCGGGCACAACTTTTGCTGAGCAAAAAGCGGGCCTGAGGCCGTCAACTGCGTCATTTTTAAGCTTTGAAATTATCTTCTTTAAAATCAATGGCTTGGATGGGGTGGATGGGCATTGCGCACACAATTGTCCACAGAAAATGTGCAAAACTCTTGATGTTGTACGATGACTTCTTTTCGGCAACAGTTCAGCAGTCATCCACCACTTGCCGAGGACGGCCCAACAAGATACATTGCGCCTTCAGGTATTTATCTAGACAGGAGTTCCTTTTGCTCGCCATCTTACAAGCTGCCGGTTGGCCTATCTGGTTGTTGCTGGTCGCATCGGTCGTTGCGACAGCGCTGATCATCGAACGCTTGCTCTATCTGCGTCGCAGCAAGATCCTGCCGAAAAAGTTGCTGGATGAAGTGGTGCAGGTCTATCGCGGCGGCAATATCACGCCCGACGTGATCGACAAGCTGGAGAAAAGTTCGCCGCTGGGCGTGGTGCTGTCGGCCGCGCTGCGCAACATCGATTCGCCGCGCGACGTGATGAAGGAATCCATCGAGGAGTCCGGCAGCGCCGTGGCCCACACGCTGGAACGCTTCCTGACCACGCTGGGCACCATCGCGACCCTGGCGCCGTTGATGGGCCTGTTCGGCACGGTGGTCGGCATGATCGAGATTTTCGGCGCGCAGAATGCGACCGGCGCCAATCCTGCGCAACTGGCGCACGGTATTTCGGTGGCCTTGTATAACACCGGCTTCGGCCTGGCGATCGCGATGCCGACGCTGGTCTTCTATCGTCACTTCCGCGCGCTGGTGGACAGCTTCGTCATCGAGATGGAACAGCTGGCGGTGAAGTTTGTCGATGTCGTGCACTGCAAGCGCAAGTAAGGACGCCGCATGAATTTCCGCAAAGGCCGGCACCGTGAGGACCCCGAGATCAACCTGATCCCGTTCATCGACGTGCTGCTGGTGATCCTGATCTTCCTGATGGTGAGCACCACCTACAGCAAGTTCACCGAGCTGCAGATCACGTTGCCGACCGCCGACGCGCAGAAGGCGACCGACAAGCCGTTCGAGCTGAACGTGACGGTGGACGCCAAGGGCAACTACACCATCAACGGCGATCCGGTGTCGTTCCACGACGTGGCCGGCTTCGCGCAGGCCATGAAGAACGCTGCCGACAAGGGCGGGGCGGGCGGCAAGTCGCCGGTGGTGATCGTCAACGCCGACCAGTTCGCGATGCACCAGATGGTGATCAACGTGATGGAAGCGGCGCGCATCGCAGGCTACGAAAAGCTGACCTTTGCCGCGCAGACCAGTGCCGCAAAATAAGTGTCCACTTCTTCTCCCTCCAAGTCGTCAGCGCTCGAATCGACGCTGACGCGTAACTGGCTGCGGCGCGGGCCGCTGGCTTGCGCCTTGTGGCCGGTGTCGCTGCTGTTCCGCGCGCTCAGCGGCGTGCGGGCGGCCCTGTTCCGCGCCGGCGTGCTGAAGTCGTCGCGGCTGCCGGTGCCGGTGGTGGTGGTGGGGAATATCTACATCGGCGGCACCGGCAAGACGCCGCTGACGATCTGGCTGGTGCAGGCCCTGCAGGCGGCCGGCATGACGCCCGGCGTGATCTCGCGCGGCCACGGCAGCGACGGCGGCAACGCGCGCGAGGTGACCCAGGCGTCCACGCCGGCGCAGGTCGGCGACGAGCCGCTGCTGATCAAGCAGCGTACCGCCTGCCCGGTGATGGTCGGCCGCGACCGCGCCGCCACCGGCCGCGCGCTGCTGGCCGCCCATCCCGACGTGAACATCCTGCTGACCGACGACGGCTTGCAGCACTACGCCTTGCAACGCGACGTGGAAATCATCCTGTTCGACGGTCGCGGCGCCGGCAACGGCTGGCTGCTGCCGGCCGGCCCGCTGCGGGAGCCGGTTTCGCGCCGGCGCGACTTCACCGTCATCAACACACCACAGTTGAGCCAGCAGCTGGCCGCATCGGTCGGCGCCGCCGCCATGCCGATCCAGATGACGCTGGCCGGCGCCCACGCCGAGCAGCTGCGCGACCGCAACCAGCGCCGCAGCTTCGCCGAGCTGGCCGCAGCCAGCAACGGAGACAAGGGCAGCGCTGGCGCCGGCCTGCGCATGGCCGCCGCCGCCGGCATCGGCAATCCGGCGCGCTTCTTCGGCATGCTGAAGGCAGCCGGCCTGCGCATCACCGAGCTGCCTTTGCCCGACCATCACGACTTCCAGGACCGTCCGTTTGCCGCGCTCGATGCGGACCTGATCTTGATGACCGAGAAGGATGCAGTAAAATGTGCGCAAATTGAAGAACTCAGAGACGATCCGCGACTATGGGTCGTCCCGGTGACGGCGCACCTCGATGGCGCGCTGGCCGAACAAATTGTGGAGAAATGTCGTGGACGCTCGATTGCTTGATATCCTGGTATGCCCGGTCTGCAAAGGCCCCCTGGAGTACGATAAAAAAGCCCAGGAAATGATATGCAAGGGCGACCGCCTGGCCTATCCGATCCGCGACGGCATCCCCATCATGTGGGCCGACGAAGCGCGCACCCTGCAAGACAAGGCGGACTAAGCGGTGTCCTCATTGTCCCCGTTCGTCGTCATCATTCCGGCCCGCCTGGCCTCGACCCGGCTGCCGAACAAGCCGCTGGCCGACCTGGGCGGCAAGCCCATGGTGGTGCGCGTGGCCGAGCGCGCGCAGCAGGCCGGCGCCACCCGCATCATCGTCGCCACCGATCATGAAGACATTCGCGCCGCCTGCGAGCTGCACGGCGTGGAAGTGTGCATGACGCGCGCCGACCATCCGTCCGGCACCGACCGCATCGCCGAAGTGGCGCGCGCGCTGAACCTGCCAGCCGACGCCGTGGTCGTCAACCTGCAAGGCGACGAGCCGCTGATCGACCCGGCGCTGCTGCAGGCCGCCGCCGCGCGCATCAACGCCGACGTGCCGATGTCCACCTGCGCCCACCCGCTGCACGACGCCGCCGACGCCTTCAACCCCAACGTGGTCAAGGTGGTGCTGGACAGGGCCGGCCGGGCCCTGTATTTCTCGCGCGCGACCATACCCTGGAACCGCGACGCCTTTGCGCAGTCTAAATCAACGCTGCCGGATGGTTACCCGCCGCTCCGTCACATCGGACTGTACGCCTACCGCAACGACTTCCTGCAGGCCTACCCGGCGCTGGAGGTGTCGCCGCTGGAAGGTATCGAAGCGCTGGAGCAGTTGCGCGTGCTGTGGCACGGCTATCCGATCGCGGTCCATGTGACCGAATCGGCCCCGGCGGCCGGGGTAGACACGCCGGAAGACCTGGTGCGCGTTCGGCAGTTCTATTGATTTGTATCAAACAGGCGCGTCAGCCAGTAGTCAGTTACAACTGATATAACGAAGACAACGGTGCGATATTCATACGGAATATCTCTCCGTACCCCGGTTTCGCCAGCTAAGAACGGTCAAAGCCGTCACAAATTGGCGTTGAGACGAAGTTTTGTGGTAAGTTTCGTACGATCCGATACCAACTAACCCATCCATATCTGTTTTAGGAATTTTTCATGCGTCTTATTCTTTTAGGAGCACCAGGAGCCGGCAAGGGCACCCAGGCTAATTTCATCAAAGAAAAATATAACATCCCGCAAATTTCCACCGGCGACATGCTGCGCGCCGCGATCAAGGCGGGCACGGAAATGGGCATGGCAGCCAAGAAGGTAATGGATGCTGGCGGGTTGGTATCGGATGACATCATTATCGGCCTGGTCAAGGACCGTCTGGCCGAGCCGGATTGCGCCAATGGTTACCTGTTCGACGGCTTCCCGCGCACCGTGGCGCAAGCCGACGCGATGAAGGACAGCGGCGTGGCGGTCGACTACGTGCTGGAAATCGACGTGCCGGACGCATCGATCATCGAACGCATGGACGGCCGCCGTTGCCATCCGGGTTCGGGCCGTGTCTACCACGTCAAATTCAATCCGCCCAAAGTCGAAGGCCAGGACGATGTCACCGGCGAGCCGCTGGTGCAGCGCGACGACGACAAGGCAGAAACCGTCAAGAAGCGCCTGGACGTTTATCACAACCAGACCGAAGTGCTGCTGAGCTACTACAACAACTGGGCGCAAACCGGTCAGCCGGGCGCGCCGAAGTATCGCCGCATCGTCGGCGTCGGTCCGGTCGAGCAAATTCGCGACAGCGCGTTTGCCGCGCTGGCGGATTAAGCGTTAAAGTAGAGCGGACCGAGTGTCCGCTTTTTTTGCGCCCGACATCGGCTCGATGCCATCCCGTTTTATGAAGTGTTGCAGTTCGCAGGTTTAGTTGGCTGCGCTTGCCTACCCGGCGGGCGTTGGTTTTCTGAAGTGTGGGTTTGTAGGCTCGATCAATAAAAATAAGGGGACACTATGGCAGCTAGTCTTTGGTTTGCAGTGGCGTGCGGCGTTATCGCCGTGATTTACGGCTTATGGTCAAGAAGCTGGATTTTGCGTCAGGACGCGGGCAATGCCCGCATGCAGGAAATTGCCCTGGCCATCCAGGAGGGCGCCGCCGCCTATCTGGCGCGCCAGTACCGCACCATCGCGATCGTCGGCGTGGTGCTGCTCATCCTCATTGCTGCTTTGCTCGACATGAAGACCGCGATCGGCTTCCTGATCGGCGCGGTGCTGTCCGGGGCCTGCGGCTTCATCGGCATGAACGTCTCGGTGCGCGCCAATGTGCGCACGGCGCAGGCGGCCACCAAGGGCATGAACGAGGCGCTCGACGTCGCCTTCAAGGGCGGCGCCATCACCGGCATGCTGGTGGTCGGCCTGGGCCTGCTGGGCGTGGTGCTGTTCTATATGTTCCTGACTGGGACTTCGCCGGGCGCGCCGAATCCGCCGCTCAATCCGCACGATGTGATCAAGCCGCTGATCGGCCTGGCCTTCGGCGCGTCGCTGATTTCGATCTTCGCCCGTCTGGGCGGCGGCATCTTCACCAAGGGCGCGGACGTCGGCGCGGATCTGGTGGGCAAGGTGGAGGCGGGCATCCCCGAGGACGACCCGCGCAACCCGGCGGTGATCGCCGATAACGTCGGCGACAACGTCGGCGATTGCGCCGGCATGGCGGCCGATTTGTTCGAAACCTATGTGGTGACCCTGATCGCCACCATGCTGCTGGGCGCCTTGCTGATCACCTCGGCGCCGACCTCGGCCATCGTCTATCCGCTGCTGCTGGGCGCGGTGTCCATCATCGCCTCCATCGTCGGCTGCTCGATGGTCAAGGCCAAGCCGGGCAAGAAGATCATGTCGGCGCTGTACACCGGCCTGTGGTGGGCGGCCGGCCTGTCGCTGATCGGCTTCGCCGCGGTGACCTGGCAGATCTGGCCGGACGAGGCCATGCGCATGAAGATGATGGGCTGCACCGTGGTCGGCATCGTGCTGACCGGGCTGATGGTCTACATCACCGAGTACTACACCGGCACCGATTTCGCGCCGGTCAAGCATATCGCCGAAGCCTCGACCACCGGCCACGGCACCAACATCATCGCCGGCCTGGGCGTGTCGATGAAATCCACCGCTTACCCGGTATTGGCGGTGTGCGCGGCGATCCTGGTGTCGTACCAGCTGGGCCAGTTGTACGGCGTGGCGATCGCGGCGACCGCGATGCTGTCGATGGCCGGCATCATCGTCGCGCTGGACGCCTATGGTCCGATCACCGACAACGCCGGCGGCATCGCCGAAATGTCGGGCATGCCGGAATCGGTGCGCGCGATCACCGATCCGCTGGACGCGGTGGGCAACACCACCAAGGCCGTCACCAAGGGCTATGCGATCGGCTCGGCCGGCCTGGCCGCGCTGGTGCTGTTCGCCGACTACACGCACGCGCTGGAATCGACCGGCAAGAGCATCACCTTCGACCTGTCGAACCCGATGGTGATCGTCGGCCTGATCATCGGCGGCCTGATTCCCTACCTGTTCGGCGCGATGGCGATGGAGGCCGTGGGCCGCGCCGCCGGCGCCGTGGTGGTGGAAGTGCGCCGCCAGTTCCGCGACATCAAGGGCATCATGGAAGGCACGGCCAAGCCTGAGTACGACAAGGCGGTCGACATGCTGACCGCGTCGGCGATCAAGGAAATGATCATCCCGTCGCTGCTGCCGGTGGTGGTGCCGATCATCGTCGGCATGCTGCTGGGGCCGGCCGCGCTGGGCGGCATGCTGATGGGGACCATCGTCACCGGCCTGTTCGTGGCGATCTCGATGACCACCGGCGGCGGCGCTTGGGACAACGCCAAGAAATACATCGAAGACGGCCACTTCGGCGGCAAGGGTTCGGACGCGCACAAGGCGGCCGTGACCGGCGACACCGTGGGCGATCCGTACAAGGACACGGCCGGTCCGGCGGTCAATCCGCTGATCAAGATCATCAACATCGTGGCCTTGCTGCTGGTGCCATTGCTGCCGGCCTCGGGTTGGCTGGCGGTGTCCGTGTCGCCGCCGGCCGCGGCGTTCACCTTGCCGTCGCCGACGATGTTGGTGTCGCCGAGCGACGCCCTGATGAAGCCGGCCGATGCGCCGCCACCGCCACCGGCCGGAGCGCCGATGACCGAAGGTCCGCCACCGGGCCAGGGCGCGCCAGCCGACCAGCCGCCAGCTGCGCCACCGCCAGGCAAGTAAGCGTTACCAATTGTTTCATTCACTTCCCTCCGGTGCTACACCTGCTATTAATGAAAGGTGTAGCACTTCGCGAGGGGACGCCATGAATATGTTGAAACCGGCGCTGACGCTGGTTTTCCTGCTGGGGATGCTGATCAGTCCCAATGCCTGGGCGCAGGCCGCCGCCCAGGCGCCGGCGTCGGCTGCCGCCAGGATCGCCGCTTCCGCCAGCGCCGAGTTGCGTGAATACGCCAAACTGCCAGTCTGCACGCTGAGTGCCGACGGCCTGCGGCTGGCCGTCGAACCCTGCCGCACCGCGCCGGCGCGCAAGCCAATGCCGCGCCGTGCCGTCACGCAGATCATCCAGAGCATGCCGGTAGTCAAGCCGGCGCCGCAGGTGGCGATGCCCGCCGCGCCGCCATCGCCGTCGCTGCAAACCTTGCTCGATCCGCCCAACGCGCCGAAGGCGCTCAACAACT
Organism: Duganella sp. GW822-FHT06D06; assembly: GCF_058799615.1. Classification (NCBI taxonomy): domain Bacteria; kingdom Pseudomonadati; phylum Pseudomonadota; class Betaproteobacteria; order Burkholderiales; family Oxalobacteraceae; genus Duganella; species Duganella sp. GW822-FHT06D06. The sequence continues at coordinate 28,672 of NZ_JBXALQ010000027.1, read as the reverse complement.
GCGACCCCACCGGCTGCAACGACGCCAGCGGCGCGCGCATCAACAACGCCGGTCCCGGCGCGGCGATTTCACCCTCCGGCAAGGTCTGCAGTCGCAATGGCGTCTGGTTGCAATGCTAGTGCCTGGCTGGCTTGCCTGTTGTGACAATGTGAGTAACTTTTGTACCCTGTGATCAAGTATCCTGTGTGCTTGTCAATGAATACGGGCCAAGCGCACATGAAGTTCAACTTAGTCGGCCTTGGCGCACTTCTGGTCTGCACGTCGGTCGTTTCCCATGCCGCCGCCGCTGGCGACGTGAGCCCGGTCATGGTCGCCGACAGGTTCGTGGATGCGCTACAGCATCAGCGGTACAAGGACGCGGCGGCGCTGTTCGCGCCGGAGCCAACGCAAAAAGCCGGGACGACCGAGCGTGCCCTGAAGCGCGTCGACGATAGCCTTGGCGGTTTTTCGACGATCCATCCGGTCGCGGCGCTGCCTGACGGGAAAAGCATCAAGTTGGAAGTTCCCCTGCACAAAAATCTCCCGTTCAAAGTCCAGAGGTTTGTTCAAGTCCGCTACGCGTCTACCGCCAGCGACGGGCAGCCGGTGTTTTACGAATTGAACCTTAGCGCCGACAACGCACCGCCGCAGGTCCTGTCGTTCAGGCTGCATCTCCCCGCGACAGATGCCAAGTCAGCCAAACGTGCGTCTCAACTGGTGGCTGTCATCAACCGCTGAGGCGGTGCCGCCGCGTTTCAAGCGCGCACAAAATTGACGGGTTTGTTTGACGCATTCGACATCGGCACCTGACGTCAATGCCATAGTGATAGAGCTGGTTTGTCAAACCCAGGACTATCAAGAACTCCCATGACCATCGACTTGAGCCAAGCGCAAGAAGTCAACGACTTAGCCCAGGCCAACGCAGCCGCCGCTTGTCCATTGGTGGTCGATCTCGACGGCACCTTGACGCCAACCGATACGCTGCTTGAGTCGCTCATTCAGCTCGTCAAGCAATCTCCCGTCAATTTACTGCGCCTGCCTTTCTGGCTATTGAAAGGTCGTGCCGCATTCAAGGAAACGGTCGCATCCCAAACATCGATCTCGGCAGCCCACTTGCCTTATCGCGAGGCCTTTCTGGCGTATCTCTACAACGAAAAAAACCAGGGGCGCCGGATCATCCTGGCCACCGCGGCGCACCGGTCAATCGCCCATGACGTGTCTGACCACCTGGCGTTGTTTGACCAGGTACTTGCGACGGACATGGGCAACAACCTCAAGGGCAACACCAAACTGGCAGCCATCCAGCAAGAGGTCGGAACCGAGTTTGTGTATGCCGGCGACAGTCGCGCGGACATTCCCATCTGGAATGCGGCGCAGGCAGCTGTATTGGTTGGGGCCTCGGTCGGCTTGAGCAAGTCCGTCCGACGCCGTAACACGGTTGAGCAAGAATTCCCCAGGGAGACTATCGGTTTTTCCACATGGGTGAAGGCGCTACGGGTTCACCAGTGGCTGAAGAACCTGCTGTTGTTCGTTCCCTTGCTGACCGCTTTTTCATTCATGGATGGTGCCAAGCTTGCGACCATCGCGATCGCCTTCCTGGCGTTTTCGTTGGCCGCGTCCGCAACGTATGTGGTCAACGATTTATGGGACTTGGAAAGCGACCGGGCGCATCCACGAAAAAAGAATCGCCCGTTTGCCAGCGCCAGGATACCGATACTTGCCGGACTCGCTGTCGCCGGCGGCTTGCTCATCCTGGCGTTTGCGCTGGCGCTGGTGGTCTCCCAGGCCTTCGTTTTCATGTTGCTGTTGTACGTCATTCTGACCAGCACCTACAGCTGGCTGTTCAAGGAATACGTGCTGATAGACGTGATCATGCTGTCCCTTCTTTACACCCTGCGCATCCTGGCCGGCTCCGTGGCCATCGCCGTTGTCACCAGTGCCTGGCTACTGGCCTTTTCGGTGTTCATGTTCTTGAGCCTGGCACTGGTGAAACGCTGCTCTGAACTGATTTCGCTGGAGCAGATGGGGAAGGCAGCCGCCCGTGGCCGCGATTACCGGGTAACGGACTTGGCAGTGTTATCGCCGCTGGGGTTGGCGTCCGCCATGTCCGCGGTCGTTGTGTTCGGGCTTTTCATCAACTCCCCCGATACCCAATCCCGCTACGCGACACCAGATTTACTGTGGCTGGTGGCCATAGGATTGATTTATTGGCTAGGCCGGCTGTGGATCAAGACCTGGCGCGGAGAGATGCACGACGATCCCGTGATCTATGCGATCAAAGACGGTGGAAGCCGGAGCGTCATCATCGTCATGGGTGTCACGATGCTGATCGCACACTTTTTCGTGCTGAACTAGGGGATAGCTATGCGTGAAAAGCAGTGGCTGGTGTTGATTTTGCTGGTCGCGTTTCTGGCGCGGATCGCGACAGCGTTTGCTTTTCAATTCCAGCCGGTCAGCGACTATGCCGGATACGAACGCATGGCGGTGAGCCTGTTGGCGGGCAAGGGTCTGGTTGATGGCGGAAATGCCGCATTTCTGAGCGCCGGCTACCCTTTGTTTGTTCTGGCGCCGGTGTTTGCCATCTTCGGCCACCATTTGCTGGCGGCGCTACTGGCCAACGCCTTGCTGTGCACCGTCAGCGCATGGCTGATTTATTTGATCGCGCGGGAGGCCGGCGCCGGCAAGGCGGGGCGGCTGCTTAGTGCCGGCCTGTACGCCGTGTACTTGCCGTCGTGGATATATGCGGCATATCTTTCCAAGGAAAATCTCATGACGCCGCTGATGCTCGGCGTTGTCCTGCTTTCCATGCGATGCACATCCCGTCCGTCGGCGCGGATCGCGATCTCGGTTGGCGCGGTTCTTGGTTTGCTTGCAATCACAGGAAATTCCGGTTTGGCGCTTACCCCGATACTGGCGATCGCGTTGATGACGACAGCCTGGCCGCTTCCCCGGAAGCTGGCAACGCTGGGCCTGGCCGGATTGGTGGCCGCGCTGGTGGTGGCGCCCTGGCTGATACGCAACTACCAGGTCGTAGGCGCCCCCGTCTTAAATACCAATGGAGGCTTTAATCTCTACATAGGCAACAATTCCTCGGCAGACGGCATGTTTGTCTCCATTGCCGACACACCAAGAGGCGCCACCTGGCAACAGTTGCGCAAGCAAGGCGAGGTCGTCGCAAACGACACCTTGAAACACGAAGCGATCGCCTGGATCAAGCAGCATCCGGCACAGTTTGTCACTCTTGCATTGAGGAAAGTTGTTCTGTTCTGGATGCCGCCGGTACACGAGGGCGAAGGCCCCCAGCCCAGGGGCGAGGCGTTGACGCGGCTGGCATGGCTCGCACAATATCTGTTGATCTGCGGCGCGGCGCTGGCCGGCGTTGTTGATCGGCGGCTGCGCAATAAAAATACCGGCCTGCTCTGGCTGGCGGTCCTGTGCTACACCACCGTGCACATGTTGTTTTACGTGATTTATCGCTACCGGGAGCCGATTATGCCCTTGTTGATCGTGCTTGCCGCAATGGCTGTCGAGCAGGCGATTCAGGGACGCGTGCGGCCGGAAAAAACGGTGCAGCAAACGACTTACTCGAAGATGAAAAATTAGCTACAATTGCGATGTGACGTTAACGTAAACGTCAAATAAAAACGAGATAGGGACAGACATGCAAATTCAGAACAATGTATTCATCGTCACCGGCGGCGCGTCGGGCCTGGGCGCCGCTACCGCGCGCATGATCACCGAGCAGGGCGGCAAGGTGGTGCTGGCCGACGTGCAGGTGGAACCGGGCGAGGCGCTGGCCGCCGAACTCAAGGCCGTCTTCGTCAAGTGCGACGTCACCTCGGAAGCGGACGGCAAGGCCGTGGTCGACGCCGCCGTCGCGCTGGGCACGCTGCGCGGCCTGATCAACTGCGCCGGCGTGGCGCCGGCCGTCAAGACCGTCGGCAAGGACGGCCCGCACCCGCTCGACGTGTTCCAGCGCACCGTCAACATCAACCTGGTCGGCACCTTCAACATGGCCCGCCTGGCCGCAGATGCGATGGGCAAGACCGCCGCCACCGACAGCGGCGAACGCGGCGTGATCATCAACACCGCCTCGGTCGCCGCCTTCGACGGCCAGATCGGCCAGGCCGCCTACGCCGCCTCCAAGGCCGCCGTCGCCGGCCTGACCTTGCCGATGGCGCGCGACCTGTCGCGCAGCGCCATCCGGGTGATGACCATCGCCCCCGGCATCTTCGAAACGCCGATGTTGATGGGCATGCCGGAAGAAGTGCGCACCGCGCTGGGCAATATGGTGCCGTTCCCGCCGCGCCTGGGCCGCCCGGACGAGTACGCCCACCTGGCCAAGGCCATCATCGAGAACACCATGCTGAACGGCGAAACCATCCGCCTGGACGGCGCCATCCGCATGCAGCCGAAGTAAGCGGCACGTAAACGGTTTACTCGATTTCGTGTAGGATGCCAAAGTGATCGGGCGCGCGGCCTTGGCCGCGCGCCTCTTATTTTGGAGAGTCCATGTTCTGCAAGTTTCATATCGAGCCTTTGGCGCTGAGCCTGGCGCTGTCCCTTGCGCTGCTGCACGCGCCGGCCTACGCACAACGCACCGGCGCCGACGTGGCGCCCGAAATCGCCACCGGCTACACCGAAAAAGCCGGCAAGTCCGCGCAAAAATTCATGGTGGCGGCGGCCAATCCGCTGGCCACCCAGGCCGGCTACCAGATGCTCAAGCAGGGCGGCAGCGCGATCGACGCCGCCATCGCCACCCAGTTGGTGCTGACCCTGGTCGAGCCGCAATCGTCCGGCATCGGCGGCGGTTCCTTCCTGCTGTACTCCGACGGCAAGCGCGTGCAATCCTACGACGGCCGCGAAACCGCGCCCGCCTCGGCGGACGAACACCTGTTCCAGGACAAGGACGGCAAGGCCGTTTCGCGCGAGACCGGCGTGATCGGCGGCCGTTCGGTCGGTGCGCCCGGCGTGCTGCGCATGCTGGAACTGGCGCACAAGGAGCACGGCAAGCTGGCCTGGAAAGCGCTGTTCGCGCCGGCCATCAAGCTGGCCGAAGACGGCTTCAACGTCAGCCCGCGCCTGAACGCGCTGCTCAGCTACGACCGCTACCTGGCGCGCGACCCGGTCGCCAAGGCCTACTTCTTCGGCGAGGACGGCAAGCCGCGCCCGGTCGGCTACCTGTTGAAGAACCCCGAACTGGCGCGCACGCTGCGCGAGATCGCCGACGGCGGCGCCGACGCTTTCTACCAGGGCCGCATCGCCCGCGACATCGCCGCCAAGGTGGCCGCGCATCCGACCAATCCCGGCAAGCTGAGCGCCGCCGACATCGCCGCCTACCAGGCCAAGGAGCGCACCCCGATCTGCAGCGACTACAAGGCGTGGACCGTGTGCGGCGCGCCGCCGCCGTCGTCCGGCGGCATCGCCATCGCGCAGATGCTGGGCATCCTGGAAGTGAAGGACATCAGCCCGTACAAACCGCAGCTCAACGGTGGCGCGCTGACCGCCGAAGCCATCCACCTGTTCACCGAGGCCGGCCGCCTGGCCTACGCCGACCGCAACCGCTACGCCGCCGACACCGACTTCGTGCCGCTGCCCGGCAAGGGCGTGGCCGCGCTGCTGGACAAGGGCTACCTGAAGCAGCGCGCGGCGCTGATCGGCGAGAAGTCCATGGGCCGCGCCAGCTACGGCGTGCCGGCCACCATGCAGGTGGCGTGGGGCGCCGACACCGCCATCGACAAGCCTTCCACCTCGCACCTGGTGGCGGTGGACGCCTTCGGCGGCGGCCTGTCGATGACCACCTCGGTGGAAGACGCCTTCGGCGCGCGCCAGATGGTCGACGGCTTCATGCTGAACAACCAGCTGACCGACTTCTCCTTCGATTCGCAGGACGAGAAAGGCCCGATCGCCAACCGCGTGCAGGCCGGCAAACGCCCGCGCAGCGCCATGTCGCCGACGCTGGTGTTCGACAAGGGCACGCGCAAGCTGGTGCTGGCCACCGGCTCGCCGGGCGGCTCGGCCATCATCAACTACGTGGCCAAGGTGCTGGTCGGCACGCTGGACTGGAAGCTCGACGTGCAGCAGGCCATCGGCCTGCCCAACATCGGCAGCCGCAACGGCCCGACCGAACTGGAAGCGGGGCGGATCAGCCCGGCGGTGGTCGAGCAGCTCAAGGCGCGCGGCCACCAGGTGCGCGAGTTCGATCTCAATTCCGGCTTGCAAGGCATCCAGCGCCGCACGGTCAACGGCAGGCAGGAGTGGTTTGGCGGCGCCGATCCCCGGCGCGAAGGTGTCGTATTAGGCGATTAAAGGCGCCAAACGCTCCCCAAACCCGGCAGACCCTGCTAATCTTGTCGTATGGGAATTCAAAAGAAAACAGGGTTGATCCTGACGGGCGGCGGCGCCCGCGCCGCCTACCAGGTGGGCGTGTTGCAGGCGATCTCCGAGATACTGTGGGAAGCGGGCTGGCCGCCCGCGCGCAATCCCTTCGACATCATCTGCGGCACCTCGGCCGGCGCCATCAACGCCACCGCGCTGGCCTGCCGCGCCGACAACTTCGGCGAGGGCGTGCAGAAGCTGCTCGACGTCTGGCAGAACATCGAGGTGGAACAGGTCTACCGCGCCGATTCGCTGGGCGTGATCCGCTCCGGCGCGCGCTGGCTGTCGCTGCTGTCGTTCGGCTGGCTGCTGCGCAAGTGGCGCGCCGCGCCGCCCGCCTCGCTGCTGGACAATACGCCGCTGGTCGGCCTGCTGCACCGCATGCTCGATCTGCCGCGGCTGGATTCGGTGCTGTCCGAAGGCCTGCTGCACGCGCTGGCCGTCACCGCCTCGTCCTACACCGCCGGCAACCACCTGACCTTTTACCAGACCGCCGCCGACATCGCGCCGTGGATACGCATGCAGCGCGTGGCCCTGCAGGACCAGATCGGCGTCGAGCATCTGCTGGCGTCGTCGGCGATCCCGTTCATCTTCCCGGCCACGCCGCTGTACATGGGCGGCCACCGCGAATACTGCGGCGACGGCTCGATGCGCCAGCTGGCGCCGATCTCGCCGGCGATCCACCTGGGCGCCAGCAAGGTGCTGGTGGTCGGCGCCGGACGCCTGACCGAGCCGGCCCGCAGCGCCGCCGAAAAGAGCGCGGCGCGCTATCCCAGCCTGGCGCAGATCGCCGGCCACGCCATGTCGTCGATCTTCCTCGACAGCCTGGCGGTCGACATCGAACGGCTGGAACGGATCAACAAGACGCTGTCCATGCTGCCGCCGGAGCTGCTGGAGAAAACCCCGCTCAAGCCGGTGCAGCTGCTGGTGATCGCGCCGTCCGAGCGGCTCGACGATATCGCCAGCCGCCACATCGCCAGTTTGCCGGCGCCGATCCGCACCATGCTGTCGGGGATAGGCGCCACCGAGACACGCGGCGCCGCACTTGCGTCGTACCTATTGTTCGAATCGACATATACTTGCGAGTTGATCCGCCTCGGTCAGCGCGACACGCAAGCGCGCAAGGACGACGTACTGGCCTTTTTCGAGTCCTGACGTGCGCGCGATATCTGGATAAACGGGGCTTCCCTTGCTGTTCTTAATACGCCTCTGTAGCCGTTTGCTGCTGCCCGTCCTGCTATTGTGGGGCCTGGGCGGAGCCGCCGCATGGGCGGGGGCGCCGCCGCGCACGCTGCGCTTCGAGCAGCTCAGCGTCGAGCACGGGCTGGCGCAGGAATCGGTGCTGGCCATCGCCCAGGACAAGCAGGGCTTCGTCTGGCTCGGCACCCAGGCCGGCCTGACCCGCTTCGACGGCTACCGCACCATCACCTACAAGAGCGCCGTCTCCGATCCGCGCAGCCTGGCCGACAACTGGGTGCGCGTGCTGCACCTGGACCGCGACGGCCAGCTGTGGGTGGGCACCGACGGCGGCCTGGATCGCTACGACGCCGCCACCAAGAGCTTCACCCACTACCTGCCGCACGAATCGCCGCAGCGCGGCAACGGCAACCGCCACGTGCGCGCCATCGCCGACGACGGCAAGGGCGGCCTGTGGCTGGCCAGCGCCGACGGCCTGCATCACTTCGACCCGGCCAGCAAGCGCTTCACCAGCTGGCACCACGACCCGGCCGATGCCGGCAGCCTGGCCAACGACCAGGTCAACGCGCTGGCGCGCGACGCCGCCGGCCGCCTGTGGGTGGCCACCGCCACCGGCCTCGATATGCTGGCGCCGGGCGACTCGCGCTTCCAGCACTTCACGATCGACGCCAGCGGCGACAGCAAGTACAACGCGGTGCTGGCGCTGCAGGTGGACAGCGCGCAGACGCTGTGGGTCGGCACCCTGGGCGGGCTGGAACAATGGCGCCTGCTGGGCAAGGAGCCGCAGCGCCGCCGCCTCGGCCTGCGCGAAGGCATGAAGCCGGGCATGAGCATCACCACGCTGTACGTCGACGCCGAAACCAACGTCTGGGTCGGCACCCAGGCCGACGGCCTGCTGCGCTGGCTGGCGTCGGAGAACCGGCTGGTGCAGTATCTACATCAATTCAGCGACAGCCACAGCGTGGCGGACAACCAGATTTCTGCGCTGTTCCGCGACCGCGTCGGCACCTTCTGGGTCGGCACCTGGAACGACGGCGCCAGCCGGGTCGACCTGGGCAGCGGCGGCTTCGCCCGCATCGTGCGCCAGGCCGAGATCCCCAACACGCTGTCGGACAACAAGGTGCGCGCCATCGTCGCCGAGGCGCGCGGCCAGCTGTGGCTGGGCAGCAGCGGCGGCCTGAATCTGTACGACCCGGTCAGCGGCGAGGGCAGGGTGTGGCGCCACGACCCGCGGCGCGCCAACAGCCTGAGCGACGACCAGGTCACCGCGCTGTGGCGCGAGAAGAACGGCAATATGTGGATCGGCGGGCGGGCCGGCGTCAACCACCTGAACGTGGAGAGCGGCGCGATCAAGGCGCTGTCCTTCGTGCGCGGCGACCCGGCCAGCGACACCATCCGCAACATCGTCGGCGACCGCAGCGGCATCCTGTGGATCGCCTCGCGCGGCGGCCTGCACCGGCTCGACCCGCAGACCATGGAGGTGCGCACCTTCCGCCACGATCCGTCCGACGTGAACAGCCTGTCCGACAACGTGGTGCGCCCGATCCTGGAGGACCGCAACGGCCAGCTGTGGATCGGCACCTTCAACGGCCTCGATCTGCTGGACCGCAAGACCGGCAGGTTCCGCCACTTCCGGCGCGACCCGGCCGACCCGTTCAGCCTCAGTCACGACGAGGTGCACTACCTGTACGAGGACGGCCGCGGCACCATCTGGGTCGGCACGGCGGCGGGCCTGAACAAGATGGAAGTGGCGGCCGACGGCGGCATCCGCTTCCGCCGCTACCTGCGCAAGGACGGCATCGCCGACGACGCCATCGCCTCCATCCTGCCGGACGACGCCGGCAACCTCTGGCTGAGCACCAACAGCGGCCTGTCGCGCCTGAACACCGGCACGGGGCTGGTGCGCAACTACAGCGGCGCCGACGGCACCATCGAGGGCGCCTACTTCGACGGCGCCGCGCTGCGCACGGCGGACGGCACGCTGTACTTCGGCGGCTTCAACGGCATCACCGCGTTCGCGCCGCCGGAAGTGCGCGAGAACAGCGTGGCGCCGACCGTCGCCATCACCGATTTCCAGATCTTCAACAAGTCGCTCAAGCCGGGGCAGGGCGAGCATCCCGACGTGCTCAAGGTGGCGATCGAATACACCAATGCGCTGACGCTGCTCGAGAGCGATTCCGTGTTCTCGCTGGAGTTCGCGGCGCTGCACTACGCGGCGCCGCAGCGCAACCGCTTCGCCTACCAGCTGCAGGGCTTCGACGAGGACTGGGTGGTCACCGACTCCACCAAGCGCTTCGCCACCTACACCAACCTCGATCCGGGCCGCTACACCTTCCGCGTCAAGGCCGCCAACAAGGACGGCATCTGGAACGACAACGCCGCCACGCTGGAGATCACCATCCTGCCGCCGTTCTGGAAAACCTGGTGGTTCCGCGGCCTGTTCGGCCTGGCCCTGCTGGGCGCCGCCTATGCCGCCTACGCCGCGCGCGTGCGCAGCCTGCACCACCAGCAGCAGCGGCTGGAGGAACTGGTCGGCTCGCGCACGGCGGAAGTCGAGCAAAAGAACCTGCTGCTGCAACAGCAGAAGCAGGAACTGGAGCAGCGCCGCCTGGAGGCGGAAGCCCAGCGCGCCGAGGCCGAGCAGCGCCGGGTCGACACCGAGCGGCAGAAGGAGGAAGTCGAGCGGCAGAAGGAGAACGTCGAGCAGGCGCACCGCAACATCTCGGTGCTGAGCGAACTGGGTCGCGAGATGAGCGCCACGCTGGACATGGAAACCTCGATGCGCACGCTGTACCGCCACGTGCATCACCTGATGGATGCGCAGATCTTCGGCATCGGCTTCGTGCGCGAAGAGCGGGGCGTGATCGACTTCCCGTTCGCCATCGACGCCGGCGTGCGCACCTTGCCCTACCAGCGCCGCCTGGATGAACCCAACCAGCTGGCCGTGTGGTGCCTGAGGCAGCGCAAGCCGGTGTTCATCAACGATTTCAAGGCCGAGTTCCGCAACTACATGGACGAATCGGGCCTGGACACGCTGGTGCCTTGCCTGCGCGAGGACGGCCTGCCGGCCGCCGTGGCGCAATCGATGATGTACGCGCCGCTGGTGGCCAACGACAAGGTGGTCGGCCTGCTGTGCGTGCAGAGCGTCGAGAAGCACCGCTACCAGCAGGTGCACATGGACATGCTGCAAACGCTGGCCTCGCACGCCGCCGCCGGCCTGGAGAACGCCCGCGCCTACCAGCAGCTGGAGGAGACGCTGCAAACCCTGCGCCAGACCCAGGCGCAGTTGCTGCAACAGGAGCGCCAGGTGCGGCTGCACACCGAGGAGCTGGCGCTGGCCAACCGCGCCTTGCAGGAAAACGACGAGCGCCTGCGGCTGGCCAAGCAGAAGGCGGAAGACGCCACCCGCCAGAAATCCGAATTCCTGGCCAATATGAGCCACGAGATGCGCACCCCGCTGGCCGGCGTGATCGGCATGCTGGGCTTCGCGCTGCGCGACAGCCGGCTGGCGGTCAGCACCCGCGAGCAGATCCTGCGCGGCCAGGCCAGCGCGCAGTCGCTGCTGTCGATCATCAACGACCTGCTGGATTTCTCCAAGATCGAGGCCGGCAAGCTGACCATCGAGAATATCGACTTCTCGCTGTCGTCGGCGGTGGAGAACGTGGTCAGCCTGTTCGAGGAGCAGGCCGCCGCGCACAGCGTGCAATTCAGCCTGGAGTTCGGCGACGGCCTGCCGCAGTTCGTGGTCGGCGATCCGACCCGGCTGCGCCAGGTGCTGGTCAACCTGGTCGGCAATGCCTTCAAATTCACCGAGCACGGTTCGGTGCTGATGCGGGTCGAACGCGTGCCGCAGGAGGACGACGAACGGGCCCGCGCCGGCTTCAAGGGAGCGCTCAACCGGATCCGCTTCAGCGTCACCGACACCGGCATCGGCATCGAGGCGGAAGCGATACCGCGCCTGTTCCAGCAGTTCGAGCAGGCCGACGCCTCCACCACGCGCCGCTACGGCGGCACCGGCCTGGGACTGGCGATCTGCCGCCAGCTGGTCGAGCTGATGGGCGGCGGCATCAACGCCGTCAGCACGCCGGGCGAGGGCAGCACCTTCTCGTTCGAGCTGCCGCTGGCCAACGGCGTGCCGCCGCCGCTGGTGCCGCACGTGCCGCGCGAGCCGCACAGCCATCAACTGAAGGTGTTGTGCGCGGAAGACTTCCCGACCAACCAGATCATCATTCGCATGATGCTGGAAGACCTGGGCCACAAGGTCGACATCGCCGCCAACGGCGCTCTGGCGGTCAAGGCCTGCTCGCTGACGCGCTATGACCTGATCCTGATGGACGGCCGCATGCCGGAAATGGACGGCGCCAGCGCCACCCGCATGATACGGTCGGGCGGCACCGAGGCGGCTCCGGTGCGCGACCAGGAACTGATGATCATCGCGCTGACCGCCAACGCCAGCGAGGAAGACCGCAGCCGCTACCTGGCCGCCGGCATGGACGATTTCCTGACCAAGCCGATCGACGAGGACAAGCTGCATTTCCAGCTCAGCCGCGCGATCGAACGCCAGCTGCAACGGGGCGTCAAGCTGCCGCGCATGGAGGTGCGCCACAACCCGGCGCTGGGCACGCCGGAGCTGGACTCGCTGTTCGGCGTGACGCCGGCCGCCGAGGAACCGGCCCGGCTGGCGCAGCACAGCGGCGGCAGCGACTTGAAGCTGCGCCTGCGCAGCGCCTTCCGCCAGGATGCGCCGCTGCGGCTGGCGGAACTGGAACGCGCGGTCGAGCAGGCCGACGCCGATGTCGCCAGCCGTCTGCTGCACGGCATGAAGGGCAGCGCCGGCTATCTGGAGGAGCAGGAATTGCAGGCGCTGTGCGGGGAACTGGAGCTCGACGCGGATCACGGCAACTGGCCGCGCATCGTCGAAGCCATGCCCCAGTTGCGCGGCTTGCTGCTGCGCGCCGGCGCGGCTAGCACTTTGTAAGCTGCGGCAATTCGTATAAATCCTTGTCTGTCCAGGACGTACAAGCGCGGTTTTTCATGTAATATCGTTGCTAAGTGCCGTACTGAGGTCACACAAAAGTAGTTGTTAAGGGCACAGGGAGTCTCATGAAAGTTCTGGTAGTCGACGACGATGTCGTCTCGCGCATGGTGTTGATGCACCTGATCGACAGCTGCGGCAAGTTCGATATCGTCGAAGCGGAAGACGGCGCCGACGCCTGGCAGCAGCTGGAAGCCGGCTTGCGTCCGGCGATCTGCTTCTGCGACCTGCGCATGCCGCGCCTGTCCGGCATGGAGCTGCTCCAGCGCGTGAAGGGGCATGCGGAAATCAACACCATGCCCTTCGTGCTGGTGACGTCGGCCAACGACAAGGATACGGTACAGGAAGCCACCAATTCCGGCGCGGCCGGCTACATCGTCAAACCATTCCAGGCCGAGCAGGTGCGCGTGCACCTGGTGAATTTCCTCGACCAGGCGGCCACCGGCTACGACCACCACGCCGAAGATCCCGTCACCACCATGCGCCGCCTGGGCATCAACGCCGAGCGACTTTTGGTCTACCTGAGCGGTTTCCAGAACCAGCTGACCGCCGCCAGCGGCGACCTGGAGGTCTTGCTGGCCAAGGCCCAGCAGCCGGAGGCGCAGGCGCGCATCGACCGGCTGCACGCCGGTTGCGTCACGCTGGGGCTGGACGGCGCGGCGGTCGCGCTGAAGGGCTTCGATCCGGGCGGCCTGAGCAACGAGGCCGTGCAAGCGGTGCTGGCCGAGGTGGTGCGCGCCGTGATCCACCAATCCGGCCTGGTGCGGCAGGGCGTCTCCGCCTGAGCGATAGCACTTGATGTTGAGATAGTTTAGGTTTAAAGTATCTGCTGGGTGAGCAGCGGATACCGAACGACCTTCAACTTCAGGGCGACCATGACCAGACCGACAGCCAGTTCTGACAGCGCTTCCGTTACCAACGGCGACAGCGCGCATACCGACCGCTACGCGCGCGAGCACCTGCCGCCGCCGGAGCAGTGGCCCGAGTTGCGCTTCGACCTGCCGGAGCTTCAATATCCGCCGCGTCTCAATTGCGTGGCCGAGCTGTTCGACGGCGCGCTGGCCGGCGGCGCCGCCGAGCGCGTCGCGGTGCGCGGCGAGCAGCTCAGCTGGACCTACGCGCAGCTGCTGGAACAGATCGACCGCATCGCCCATGTGCTGCGCGGCCCGCTGGGGCTGGAGGCGGGCAACCGCGTGCTGCTGCGCGGCGCCAACAACCCGATGATGGCGGCCTGCGTGCTGGCGGTGCTGAAGGCCGGCTGCATCGCGGTGCCGACCATGCCGCTGCTGCGCGCGCGCGAGCTGGGTACCATCGCCGGCAAGGCCGAGATCAACGCCGTGCTGTGCGCGGACGGCTTGCGCGCCGAGATGGAAGCGGTGGATTTGCCAGCCGCCGTGCAGGCCAGGACGCTGTGGTTCGGCGGCGCCGGCGGCACGTTGGAAGCGCTGATGGCGCAGCAACCGGCCAGCTTCGACGCGGTGGACACGGCGGCCGACGATGTGTGCCTGATCAGCTTCACCTCCGGCACCACCGGCATCCCCAAGGGCACCATGCATTTTCATCGCGACGTGCTGGCGATCTGCGACTGCTTCCCGCGTTCGGTGCTGGCTTCGCAGCGCAGCGACGTTTTCATCGGCACGCCGCCGCTGGCCTTTACCTTCGGCCTGGGCGGCTTGCTGCTGTTCCCGCTGCGGGTCGGCGCCACCGCCGTGCTGCTGGAAAAACTGACGCCGGAAACCCTGCTCAAGGCGATCGAACAATACCGGGCCACGGTGTGCTTCACGGCGCCCACCTTCTACCGGCAGATGGCGCCGCTGGCCGACAAGTACGACATCGGCAGCCTGCAAAAGACCGTCTCCGCCGGCGAGGCGCTGCCGCTGGCGACGCGCGAGAGCTGGCGCCAGGCCACCGGGCTGGCGATGATAGACGGCATAGGCGCGACCGAGCTGCTGCACATTTTCATTTCGGCGGCGGGCGACCAGATACGGCCCGGCGCCACCGGCAAGCCGGTGCCGGGCTACCAGGCCTGCATCCTCGATTACGACGGCAATCCGGTCGGGCCGGGCGTGATCGGCAGGCTGGCGGTGAAAGGGCCGACCGGCTGCCGCTACCTGGCGGACGAACGCCAGCGCGACTATGTGCTCAACGGCTGGAACCTGACCGGCGACGCCTACGAGATGGACGCCGACGGTTATTTCTACTACCGTTCGCGCACCGACGACATGATCATCTCGGCCGGCTACAACATCGCCGGCCCGGAAGTGGAGGACGCGCTGCTGCGCCATCCCGCCGTGGCCGAATGCGGCGTGATCGGCCGGGCGGACGAGGAGCGCGGCCAGATCGTCGAGGCGCACGTGGTGCTCAAGCCGGGCTATGAGGAGTCGCCGGAGTTGACGACGCAGTTGCAGGAGTTCGTCAAAGGGCAGATCGCGCCGTACAAATATCCGCGCGCGATCCGCTTCCTGACGGCGCTGCCGCGCACCGAAACCGGAAAACTACAGCGTTTCAAGCTGCGTACAGAATGAAGAGAGTCGTATGAATATTGTGTGCATAGGCGGCGGCCCCGCCGGCCTGTATTTCAGCCTGTTGATGAAGCAGCAGGACCCGTCCCACCAGATCACGGTGGTGGAGCGCAACCGTCCCTACGACACCTTCGGCTGGGGCGTGGTGTTCTCCGACCAGACGCTGGGCAACCTGATGAACTCCGACGAGGCGACCGCGCGCGCCATCCTGCAATCGTTCAACCACTGGGACGATATCGACGTCTTCTTCAAGGGCGAGAAGGTCACGTCCGGCGGCCATGGCTTCTGCGGCATCGGCCGCAAGCGCCTGCTCAACATCCTGCAGCAGCGCTGCGAGGAGCTGGGCGTGTCGCTGGTGTTCGAGACCGAGGTGCTGGACGACCAGCAGATCGCCGCCCGCTACGACGCGCAGCTGGTGATCGCCGCCGATGGCCTGAACAGCCGCATCCGCACCCGCTACGCCGACAGCTACCAGCCGCAGATCGAAGCGCGCCAGTGCCGCTTCGTGTGGCTGGGCACGCGCAAGAAGTTCGACGCCTTCACCTTCGCCTTCAAACAGACGGAGCACGGCTGGTTCCAGGCCCACATCTACCAGTACGACGGCGACACCTCGACCTTCATCGTCGAGACGCCGGAATCGGTGTGGCGCGCGGCGGGGCTGGAGGAGATGAGCGCGGAACAGTCGATCGCCTATTGCGAGCAGCTGTTCGCGGAGCAGCTGGACGGGCACGAGCTGATGTCCAATTCGTCGCACCTGCGCGGCTCCGGCATGTGGATCAAGTTCCCGCGCATCGTCTGCGGGCAGTGGGTGCATTGGAACGGCGATACGCCGGTGGTGCTGATGGGCGACGCCGCGCACTCGGCGCATTACTCGATCGGCTCCGGCACCAAGCTGGCGCTGGAGGATGCGATCGAGCTGGCGCGCTGCTTCGGCCAGCATGCCGATGCCAAGGCTGCGCTGGCGGCCTACCAGTCGGCGCGCGCGGTGGAGGTCATCAAGCTGCAAAGCGCGGCGCGCAATTCGATGGAGTGGTTCGAGAACGTCGACCGCTACACGGCGATGGAAGCGCCGCAGTTTGCCTATTCGATGCTGACCCGCAGCCAGCGCCTGTCGCACGAAAACCTGCGCCTGCGCGATGCGGCCTATGTCGCGGACTACGAGCGCTGGTTCGCCGCCCGCGCCGGCGAACAGGCCGGCCTGGCGCCGGCCAAGGCCGCGCCGCCGATGTTCACGCCGTTCAAGGTGCGCGACATCGTTTTGAAAAACCGCATCGTCGTCTCGCCGATGGCGCAATACAGCGCGGTGGACGGCGTCGTCGGCGACTATCACCTGGCCCACCTCGGCGCGCGCGCGCTGGGCGGGGCGGCGATGGTGTTCGCCGAAATGACCTGCGTGTCGGCCGATGCGCGCATCACGCCGGCCTGTCCCGGCATGTACGCGCCGGAACACACGCAGGCCTGGAAGCGCATCGTCGACTTCGTCCACCAGCACAGCGACGCCAAGATCGCGCTGCAACTGGGCCACGCCGGCGCCAAGGGTTCGACCCGCGCCATGTGGGACGGCATCGACCAGCCGCTGGACCAGAACAACTGGCCGCTGGTCTCGGCCTCGCCGCAGCAATACCTGGCCGGCATATCGCAGACCGCGCGCGCCATGACGCTGGCCGACATGGACCGCATCGTAGCGGACTTCGTGCGCGCCACGCAGGCGGCCGACGCGGCCGGCTTCGACTGGCTGGAACTGCACTGCGCCCACGGCTACCTGCTGTCGTCCTTCATCTCGCCGCTGACCAACGAGCGCGGCGACGAATACGGCGGCAGCCTGGAAAACCGCTGTCGCTATCCGCTGCGCGTGTTCGCGGCGATGCGCGCCGCCTGGCCGCGGCACAAGCCGATGAGCGTGCGCATTTCCGCCCATGACTGGGTCGAAGGCGGCATCACGCCGGACGACGCGGTGCACATCGCCCGCTTGTTCAAGGCGGTTGGCGCCGACATGATCGACTGCTCGTCCGGCCAGGTCAGCAAGCTGGAACAGCCGGTCTACGGCCGCATGTTCCAGACGCCGTTCGCGGACCGCATCCGCAACGAGGCGGGCATCGCCGCGATCGCGGTCGGCTCGATCTTCGAGGCTGACCACGCCAACGGCATCATCGCCGCCGGCCGCGCCGACCTGTGCGCCGTCGGCCGCCCGCACCTGGCCAATCCGGCGTGGACGCTGGCGGAAGCGGCCAAGATCGGCTATTCCGCCATCGCCTGGCCCAAGCAGTACCTGCCGGCCAAGCAGCAGCTGGAGCGCAATCTCGAACGCGAACGCCAGCTGGCGGCGGCCAGTAGCGGCCTCACGCCGCAGCAGGTCGCGGCCAGGCTGCTGGAAGGATGAGCCGATGAACACCACCAACAAATCCCGCGCGGCCTATCTGGCGCCAGGTTCGGCCCCGGTTGGCGCGAACCTGCCGCTGGCGGGCAAGCATGCGCTGGTGACGGGCGGCGCGCGCGGCATCGGCGCCGCCTGCGCGCAGGCCTTGCTGCTGCGCGGCGCGCGCGTGACGCTGGCGGGCCGCGATGCGCAGGCGCTGCTGGCCGCCGTCGATTCCATGAACGCCATCGCCCAGCCGCTGGGCGGCGCGGTCGCCATGCAGGTGCTGGACGTGACCGATGAGGCATCGGTGCGCAGCGGTTTCGCCGCCGCCGTCGCCTGCTTCGGCCGCATCGACATCCTGGTTAACAACGCCGGCCAGGCCGTGCCCGCGCCATTCGGCAAGACCGACGCCGCGCTGTGGCAGCGCATGCTGGACGTGAACCTGACCGGCACCTTCCACTGCACCCAGGCCGCGCTGCCCGGCATGCTGGAGGCGAAGTGGGGCCGCATCGTCAACGTTGCGTCGACGGCGGGGCTGGTCGGTTATCGTTACGTGTCGGCCTACGTCGCCGCCAAGCACGGCGTGATCGGCCTGACGCGCGCGCTGGCGCTGGAAGTGGCGGCCAAGGGCGTGACGGTCAATGCCGTCTGCCCCGGCTACACCGAAACCGACATCGTGCGCGAGGCGGTCGCCAACATCGTCGCCAGGACCGGCCGCAGCGAGGACCAGGCGCGCGCCGAGCTGGCCGCCGGCAATCCGCAGAAGCGGTTGGTGCAAAGCGAGGAAGTCGCCAGCGCCGTGGCCTGGCTTTGCCTGCCCGAAGCGGGCGCCATGAATGGACAATCCGTCGCCGTCGCCGGCGGCGAAGTCATGTGAAGTACAAGGAAACTATGCCACCATTTTCAGACAACGAACACGAACAGAACCCGCTCGACGACGAGGATGCGCCGGTGCTGGACCTGGCCAGCCGCCTGACGCAGGACCATCATCAGTCGCTCAAGCTGTGGCTGCGCATGCTGTCCTGCACCGTCCGGATCGAGAACGAGATCCGCAGCCGGCTGCGCGCCAGCTTCGGCATCACCTTGCCGCGCTTCGACCTGATGGCGCAGCTGGAGCGCTATCCGCAAGGCCTGCGCATGGGCGAGCTGTCCAAGCGCATGATGGTCACCGGCGGCAACATCACCGGCATCACCGACCAGCTGGAGCAGGAGAAGCTGGTGGTGCGCGTGCCGGACCCGAAGGACGGCCGCGCCTACAGCGTCAAGCTGACGCCGGCCGGCCGCAAGGCCTTCGCCACCATGGCCGCCGAACACGAAGGCTGGATCGCCGAGCTGCTGCAAGGCCTGTCCGGCGCCGACAAGAGCCAGATGATCGACCTGCTGTCGCAGATGAAGCAGCACCTGAACGCCCCGGACGAAAAATAAGGAACCACACCATGCGATATCTTCCCGGCGAAGCCCAGCGACTGCCCGGCAACCGCACCGCGCTGGCCGACTACCAGGCCAGCCATTTTCTGTTTGCAGTCAGCGGCGGCGTCGCCACGCTGACCTTGAACCGCCCCGAGCGCAAAAACCCGCTGACCTTCGATTCCTACGCCGAGCTGCGCGAGCTGTTCCGCGCGCTGGCCTATGCGGACGACGTCAAGGCCGTGGTCATCACCGGCGCCGGAGAGAATTTCTGCTCCGGCGGCGACGTGCACGACATCATCGGCCCGCTGACCAGGCTGGACATGCCCGGCCTGCTGGCGTTCACGCGCATGACGGGCGACCTGGTGAAAGCCATCCGCGCCTGCCCGCAGCCGATCGTGGCGGCGGTCGACGGCATTTGCGCCGGCGCCGGCGCGATCCTGGCGCTGGCCTCGGACATCCGGCTCGGCACGGCGCGCAGCAAGACCGCCTTCCTGTTCACGCGGGTCGGCCTGGCCGGCTGCGACATGGGCGCCTGCGCCTTGCTGCCGCGCGTGATCGGCCAGGGCCGCGCGGCCGAGCTGCTGTACACCGGTCGCTCGATGTCCGGCGCGGAGGCCGAACGCTGGGGCTACTTCAACAGCCTGCAGGAACCGGAGGCGTTGCTGGCCGCGGCGCACGCCTTCGCCCAGGGCCTGGCCGACGGTCCGACCTTCGCCCACGGCATGACCAAGAAGATGCTGCAGCAGGAATGGAACATGGGCGTCGACGAAGCCATCGAAGCGGAAGCGCAGGCGCAGGCGATCTGCATGGCGACCAACGATTTCCACCGCGCCTACCATGCCTTCGTGGCCAAGCAAAAACCTGAATTCGAAGGCGACTGATGAGCGATAAAACCTATCTGGAATGGCCGTTCTTCGAGAAACGCCATGTGGTGCTGGAGCGCGAGCTCGACGCCTGGGCCGCGCAGCACATCGCGCAGCAGCACGAGGCCGACGTCGATGCCGCCTGCCGCCGGCTGGTGCGCCAGCTGGGCGACGCCGGCTGGCTGCGGCATGCGATCGCCGGCGCGGCCGGGGAGGGCATCGACACCCGCGCCATCTGCCTGATCCGCGAGACGCTGGCGCGCCACAACGGCCTGGCCGATTTCGCCTTCGCCATGCAGGGCCTGGGCTCGGGGGCCATCAGCCTGCACGGCACGCCGGCCCAGCGCGAGGCCTATCTGCCGCGCGTGGCGCGCGGCGCGGCGATAGCGGCCTTCGCGCTGTCCGAGCCGCAGGCCGGATCCGACGTCGCCGCCATGCAGTGCGCGGCGGTGCAGGATGGCGAGCACTATGTGCTCAATGGCGAGAAGACCTGGATTTCCAACGGCGGCATCGCCGATTTCTACGTGGTGTTCGCCCGCACCGGCGAACAGCCTGGCGCGCGCGGCATCAGCGCCTTCATCGTCGATGCCGCTACGCCGGGCTTCGAGATCGCCGAGCGGATCCAGGTGATCGCCCCGCATCCGCTGGCGCGGCTGGTGTTCCGCGATTGCCGCGTGCCGGCCGCGCAGCGCATCGGCGCGGCGGGGCAGGGCTTCAAGGTGGCGATGTCCACGCTGGACGTGTTCCGCACCTCGGTGGCGGCGGCCGCGCTGGGCTTCGCGCGGCGCGCGCTGGACGAGGCGCTGGCGCACGCCATGCAGCGCAAGATGTTCGGCCAGATGCTGGCCGATTTCCAGATGACGCAGGCCAAGCTGGCGCAGATGGCGACCGGCATCGACGCCGCCGCGCTGCTGACCTACCGCGCCGCCTGGCAGCGCGACCAGGGCCGCAACGTGACCAAGGAGGCGGCGATGGCCAAGCTGGCCGCCACCGAAACGGCGCAGCAGGTGATCGACGCCGCGCTGCAGATGTTCGGCGGCCTGGGCGTGGTCAGCGAGCAGCCGGTCGAGCGGCTGTACCGCGAGATCCGCGCGCTGCGCATCTACGAGGGCGCCACCGAAGTACAGCAACTGATCATCGCGCGCGAATTGTTGCGCGCGGCAAACACCAAGGAACAATGATGGAATTTCTTCAACCGCCGGGCTGGGTGCGGCCGCGTGGCTATTCGAACGGCGTGGCCGCCAGCGGGCGCACGGTGTGCGTCAGCGGCATGATAGGCTGGGACGGGCAGGGCGTGTTCCACACCGACGACTTCGCCGGCCAGGTGCGCCAGGCGCTGCGCAACGCGGTCGAGGTGCTGGCCGAGGCCGGCGCGCGGCCCGAGCACATCGTGCGCATGACCTGGTATGTGCTGGACAAAAAGGAATACGTCGGCGCCTACAAGGAAGTCGGCGCGGCCTACCGCGAGCTGATCGGCCTGCATTTCCCGGCCATGACGGCGGTGCAGGTGGCCGGGCTGGTCGAGGACAGGGCGCGGGTGGAGATCGAGGTGACGGCGATCGTGCCGGTCGAGCCGCCGCGCTAGTGCAGTTGGCCGGCGGAGTTCATGGCGGTGTAGAGCTTTTTCACCGTGATCCATTGCACGGCGTCGTCGAATTCGCCGCCGGGAGCGGCCGCGTCGGTGGTCGAGGCGCGCAGGATGAAGCGGTTGTGGACGCTGTGGTTGCTCGCTTCGTCGGCGTTGCCGGTGCCGTTGTTGGCCTGGGCGAGGCCGTCGGCGCTGAGGCCGAAGTTGCGTTTCCCAAAAGAAACCAACACCGCGGCCAGGCAAGGGTTGACGATGCTGCACGCCGCCTGGCCCTGCAGATAGAACTGCTCGCCGCTGTGGTAACGCCCCAGCACCACCTTGTTCGGCGTCACCTGCAGCGGATCGACCGGCGCGACGGTGAAGGCCGGGGTCACGCTGTAGCGCAGATGCTTGGACCAGCCGTCGATGTCGCCGACGCCCAGCGTCACCCATGGCAACAGGCCGGTACAGCTGCGCTCGTCGGCGCAGGGGCTCGGATCTTCCCGGCCGTCGGTGGCGGAGATCGCCGGGCGCGGCAGCCGGCCCTGGGTCATGGCAAAGCCCAGCAAGGCTTCGCGCGCCTCGGCCAGGGTTTGCCGGGTCTGCCGCTCGCGGCGCCCCGTCAGGTCGGTGTGGCTGAAAGTGCCGATCAGGATCGCGCCGGCGCCCAAAGCCGAGATCGCCAACAGCACCAGCAATGCCGCGCCGCGCTGGCGCGTGGTCGGGATCTGCGAATTTAACATCAGCTTCCTTGAGCGGTTCAATTGCTAACCTGTACAATAGTGGCTCTTCGCACGTGCCGCCATCGCACAATGGATAGTGCAACCCCCTCCTAAGGGGTAGATGTGGGTTCGATTCCCGCTGGCGGTACCATTTTTTTTGCTTCTCTTTCGCTGCATCGCCCTGGTGCCGCGGCTGCACACGATTATAAACTATGGCTGTTATTTCTTTTTCGTCCGCGCAACTAGCGTTCGGTCACGTGGCACTGCTCGATCACGCAGAATTGTCGATTGAAGCTGGTGAACGGGTTGGCCTGATCGGCCGCAACGGCACCGGTAAATCGTCCCTGCTGAAAATCATCGCCGGCCGCTTCAAGCTCGATGATGGCCTGCTGGTCATGCAACAGGGCGTGAAAATCGCCTATGTCGAGCAGGAGCCGCAGTTCGACCCGCTCTGCACGGTGTTCGACACGGTGGCGTCCGGTCTTGGCGCCCAGCAACAAATGCTGGCCGAGTACGAGGCGCTGACCGGCCAGTTCGGCAACGGCGACGACGACGCGCTGCTGGAACGGATGCACGACTTGCAAGTGCAGCTCGACGCCGCCGACGCCTGGGGCCTGGCCAATAAGGTCGAAACCACGCTGGACCGCCTGAACCTGGCGGCCGATTCGGCCATGGGCACGCTGTCGGGCGGGATGCAGAAGCGCGTGGCGTTGGCCGTGGCGCTGGTGTCGGCGCCGGACGTGCTGCTGCTCGATGAGCCGACCAACCACCTCGATTTCAAGTCCATCATGTGGCTGGAGGGCTTGCTGCGCGATTTCAAGGGCTCCGTGTTGTTTATCACTCACGATCGTAGCTTCCTTGATAATGTTGCCACGCGTATTGTCGAGCTGGACCGGGGCAAGCTGCTGTCCTATCCCGGCAATTTCTCCGCCTACCAGACCCGCAAGAGCGAACAGCTGGAGGTCGAAGAGGTCGAGGCGGCCAAGTTCGACAAATTCCTGGCGCAGGAGGAAGTCTGGATACGCAAGGGCGTCAAGGCGCGCCGGGTGCGCGATGAAGGCCGGGTGCGCCGCCTGGAGGCGCTGCGCGTGCAGCGCGCCGCGCGCCGCGAACAGCAGGGGCAGGTGAAGCTGGAAGTGTCGTCCGGCGAGCGCTCGGGCAAGATCGTGGCCGACCTGGAAAATGTCTGCAAGCGCTACGGCGACAAAGTGATCGTGCAGGACTTCAGCGGCACCATCCTGCGCGGCGACAAAGTCGGCCTGATCGGCGCCAACGGCGCCGGCAAGACCACCTTGCTGAAAATGATACTGGGTGAAGAGAGCGCCGACAGCGGCACCGTGCGCCTGGGAACCAAGCTGCAGGTGGCGTATTTCGACCAGATGCGCAGTCAGCTCAACGAAGAGGCCAATCTGATGGAGACCATCGCCCCCGGCAGCGACTGGGTCGAGGTCAACGGCCAGCGCAAGCACGTGATGAGCTACCTGGGCGACTTCCTGTTCGCGCCGGAGCGCGCGCGCTCGCCGGTGAAATCGCTGTCGGGCGGCGAGCGCAACCGCCTGCTGCTGGCGCGTCTGTTCGCCAAGCCGGCCAACTGCCTGGTGCTCGATGAGCCGACCAACGATCTGGACATCGATACGCTGGAACTGCTGGAGGAGTTGCTGGAGGATTACACCGGCACGGTGTTCCTGGTCAGCCACGACCGCACCTTCATCGACAACGTCGTCACCCAGGTGGTGGTGGCCGAGGGCGGCGGCATGTGGCGCGAATTCGTCGGCGGCTACACCGACTGGGAGCGGGTCCAGGCGGTGGCGGCGGCCAAGCCCAAGGCGGGCCGGGGCGCGGCCGTCAGCGTCGCGCCGGCAGTCGCGGCGCCGGCCGCGGCGGCCAAGCAGAAAAAGCTCAGCTACAAGGAGCAGCGCGAACTCGAGGAGTTGCCGCTGCTGATCGCCAGCCTCGAGGACGAGCAGTCGGCCATCAGCGCCCAACTGGCCGCGCCCGACTTCTACAAGCAGCATCCGGCCGAGTCCAAGCGCATCAACCAGCGCTACGCCGAGATCGACGGGCTGTTGCTGGAGGCGCTGGAAAAATGGGAAGCGATCGAAGCGCGCGCCCGGGAGTGAGCGCCGCGCCGCGCCGTCGATGCCCGTCCACCACTCGTTGAAAGGTCTCATGTCCGCTGTCCGCAACCGTTACCCGCTGCCTTCCTTCAGCCGCGCCGCCGTGGCGCGGACGTTGCCGTTCCTGGTGTATATGGCGTTCGTGCTGCTGGCCGACCTGCTGGGCAGGGCGGGCTGGGCGCCCGGGCAACTGCACTGGTTGTATCCGGCCAAGATCGGCGCCGTCGTGCTGGTGCTGTGGTATTTCCGGCGCGACTACCAGGAGTTGCGCCAGGGCTGGCCGGGCGCCGCCGCCGTCGCGCTGGCGCTGCTGGCCGGCGTGGTGGTGTTCGGGTTGTGGATTACGCTGACCGCGCCGTGGATGCGGCTGGGCAGCGCCACCGGCTACGCGCCGCTGGTCGATGGCCGCATCGATTGGGTGCTGGCCGCGCTGCGCCTGGGCGGCGCGGCGCTGGTGGTGCCGGTGATGGAGGAACTGTTCTGGCGCGCGTTCCTGATGCGCTGGCTGGAGCGCCCGGATTTCGCCGGTTTAGACCCCGCACACATAAAGTGGCGAGCTTTTGTTGTTACGGTGATATTATTCGCTGTCGAACATGACTTGTGGCTCTCAGGCATGGTTGCCGGGGCTGTCTACGGTCTGCTGTACATGCGCACGCGCAACTTATGGGTCCCCATTCTGGCGCACGCCGTCACCAATGGCGTGCTGGGGGGGTGGATTATTTATACTGCCAGTTGGCGCTATTGGTAGTATGATCATTTATTAACTGTCTGACACTATCAAACGACGATCAACAATGCTCAGTTTCTCGCGATATGCCTGCCCTGCAGGTAGCTGGTTCCTCTTTTTCGGCTATATGGCCTGTTCACTGGCGCACGCCAACTCCGCCGATCCGCTGCAAGTGAGCGGCGGCCTGACCTATGCGCACGACAACAACCTGTTTCGCCTGGCCGACGACGCCCCCGGCTACGGCGGCCAACGCGGCGATTCCTGGCGCCAGGCCACGGTCGGCCTGAGCTACAACCAAACCTTCGGCCGCCAGGTGCTGGCCCTGCAAGGCAACCTCAACAACGTGCGCTACAATCGGTTCAGCCAGCTCAACTACAACGGCAAGGACTATCAGGCCGCGCTGAGCTGGTATCTGGGCAGCAATGTCGACGGCCATGCCGGCGCCACCTACAGCGACACGCTGGCGTCCTACGCCGATGTGCGCAGCAACGAGCGGGTGCTGCGGCAGCGCGAGCGCACCTATGTCGACGGCGGCTGGCGCTTCCATCCGCGCTGGCGCGTCCGCGGCGGCTATGCGCGCGAAAAATCGTCGTACGACGTCGCCAGCCAGCAGGTGGTCAACCGCATCGACAGCAGCTACGAAGCCGGCCTCGACTACGCGGTCGGCACCGGCAGCACGGTCGGCCTGGTGGCGCGCCGCACCGAGGGCCGCTATCCCCTGCAGGGCGGCCTGGCCCACACGGTGTTCGACAGCAGCTATAACCAGGACGAGCTCAAGGCGCGGATCGTCTGGCGCCTGAACCAGAATTTCGACGCCCAGTTCCTCGGCGGCCGCGCCCGGCGCACCCACTTGTACGCCAGCAACGAGGACACCAGCGGCTTCAACACGCGCCTGTCCGCCAACTGGGCCGCGACCTCGGCGGTCAGCCTGACGGCGGCGGCCTGGCGCGAGTTCTCGCCGATCGAGAGTTCGCTGGTCAGCTACAGCCTGAACCGCGGCGCCAGCTTCAACGCGGTCTGGGCGCGCACCGCCAAGCTGCGCTTCGACGCCAGCCTGCGCTATGAAAAACGCGACTTCAACCTGGTCAACCGCGCCGCCTTCGGCGCGAGCGGCGACACCTCCCGCCACAGCACGCTCGGCGTCACCTTCGTGCCGGCCGACGCGGTGCAGTTGCGCGCATCGCTGTACCGCGACGCCCGCAACGGCGCCGCCTTGTTCGGCCTGGGCGCTTACCGAGCCACCGGCTTCTCGATTAATGCCAATACGCAGTTCTGAATATGGCCCTGAATGACATTCCCTTAGTCCCGTTCGTCCAGCGGGTTTCCGATCCGCTGATCGTCATGGGATCGCTGTACGGCAGCTGCGTGCTGTTGAACCACCGTTTCACCGGCTACTACCTGGTGCTGATGATACTGGCCTTCTTTATCTCCAGCGCGGTGGCCAATTACATCGACCCCTACCGCACCTGGCGTAGCGGGCGCATGGGCGCCTACATGCGCGACACCCTGGTCAGCTGGGTGCTGACGGCCGCCATCCTGGGCCTGATCGGCATGGTCAGCGGCCTGGGCGGCTACTTCAGCCCGGCTGTACTGCTGTGCTGGAGCGTGGCCGCGCCGCTGCTGTCGCTGCTGAGCCGCGCCGCGGTCTGGCGCTTGCTGGTCGGAAAAAACCGCAACCATGAAATGCGCTCGGCGATCATCGTCGGCGCCAACGACGTCGGCCTGCGCTTCGCCGACACCTGCGACCAGCAGTCGAACCTGTTCATGGAGATGCTGGGCTTCTTCGACGACCGCACCGCCGACCGCCACCCGGCCGGCCTGCGGCATCCGATGCTGGGCAAGATGGAGCAGGTCAGCGCCTATGTGCGCGAGCACAACGTCAAGATGATCTTCATCAGCCAGCCGATCTCGGCGCAGCCGCGCATCCGCCGCCTGCTCGACGAGCTGCAGGACACGACGGCGTCGGTGTATTTCTTGCCGGATATCTATGTGTTCGACCTGATGCAGGCGCGCTTCGACAGCATGGGCGGCATGCCGGTGGTGGCCATCTGCGAGACGCCGTTTACCGGCATTAACAGCATGGTCAAGCGCGCCAGCGATCTCCTGCTGGGCGTGCTGATCCTGGCGCTGCTGCTGCCGTTGATGCTGGTGATCGCCCTGGCGGTGCGGCTGACCTCGCCGGGGCCGGTGATCTTCCGCCAGCGCCGCTATGGCTTGTACGGCGAGGAGATCGTGGTCTACAAGTTCCGCTCGATGACGACGGTCGACGACGGCGGCACCATCGTGCAGGCCAGCAAGAACGACCAGCGCGTCACCCGGATCGGCGCCTTCCTGCGCCGCAGCTCGCTCGACGAGCTGCCGCAGTTCCTGAACGTCCTGCAGGGGCGGATGAGCATCGTCGGTCCGCGGCCGCACGCGGTCGCGCACAACGAGCAGTACCGCAAGCTGATCAAGGGCTATATGCTGCGCCACAAGGTCAAGCCGGGCATCACCGGCTGGGCCCAGGTCAACGGCATGCGCGGGGAAACCGAGACGCTGGACAAGATGGAGGCGCGGATCCAGTACGATCTGTCGTATTTGCGTAACTGGTCGCTGCTGCTCGATCTGGTGATTATCTTCAAGACCGTCGGCGTGGTGCTCAAGCGCGAAAACGCGCATTGACTTAGCTTTTGCTTAAATGACATCGGCACGGTTGAATAAAGTGCGCGATCGGCCGCGGGAACGCCTAAAATATCGGCGGTGACGCGGCATGACCGCGCCGCGCCGGCGCCGTGCGGCTATTGCAAATTTGTATTATTCCTGTCAATATTTGCAACGTTATGCCACGTCCTTGCGCGTGGTGGGGCTTGGGGGCATACGCTTCCAGGCGGATAGAAAACTCGTTAGGAACCCTTATTTTGAACCAATCTAAACTGTCGCGATTGAAGTTGGCCAGCCTCCAGCGCCCGGGCCGCCGTGTGACCTACGCCGCCGCGCTGCTGGTGGCGGCCAGCCTGGCCGCCTGCGGTGGCGCCAGCGACAAGAAGCCGGGACAGTCATTGGCGCGCGTGGACGGCGAGGAAATCACCGTGCTGCAGCTGAACGAAGAGCTGCAGCGCGCCGGCGTCCAGCAGCAGCAGCAGCAGCAGGCCAGCAAGCAGTTGCTGGAGTCGCTGATCGACCGCCAGCTGCTGCTCAACGCCGCCCTCAAGGATAAGCTCGATCGCGATCCCAAGGTGGCGCAGTCGATTGAACGCGCCAAGGCGCTGATCGTGGCCCAGTTCTATCTGCAGAAGAAGATCGGCACGCCGGTCAAGCCCACCAAGGAAGAGGTGCAGGAATATTACACGGCCCACCCGGAGTTCTTCGCCCAGCGCAAGATCTTCGACGTGCGCCAGCTGGTACTCGCCAGCAAGGATCTGGACGACGCCATGCGCGCCGCGATCGACAAGGTCAAGACCGTGGACGAGGTGGCGGCGCTGTTCGATGCGCAGCAGATCAAGTACGCGCGCAGCCAGCTCAGCCGTGCTACCTCGGACCTGCCGCCGCAGCTGGCTTCCAAGCTGACCTCGCTGGGCAAGGGCCAGCTGTTCATCATCCGTGAAGGCGAGCGCAGCCTGGTGAACGCGATCGCCGACACCAAGGACAGCCCGGTCGCGCTGGAGGCGGCGGCGCCGCAGATCGAGCAGTTCCTGGCCAACAAGAAAGCCAAGGACGCGGCCGACGTCGAGCTCAAGCGCCTGCGCGCGGCCGCCAAGATCGAGATGCTGCAAAAGGCCGCGCCGGCCGCCGCCACGCCGGACGCATCGGCCGCGGC
>NZ_JBXALQ010000026.1:0-57791 GCF_058799615.1 Duganella sp. GW822-FHT06D06 | reverse complement strand
AGGACCGTGAAACAACTCTGCGCCGATGATAGTGCTGCAACCAGTGTGAAAGTAGGTTATCGTCAGGCTAGTTATATTAAAAAAGCCCCTTCCAATGATTTGGTCGGGGCTTTTTTTCGTTCCGCATTTAATCAAGTGCAAGCCAGGCCGGATCAAACTAATTTTGCCGGATCAACTTTCGATCGCAGGGGTAATGGTTTAGAATTGCGCGGCGCAACATGCCGATGCGCCTGGCATGTCAATCAATTCACCTTTTTAAATATGAGCGGCGCCGCGATCGCGTCTTTTTATGCATATATCCCCAAGTGATTCCAATCCTGCGGCTCACCAGGCGGCCCTTGCCGACCATCCTGGCTATCGGCGCGATATCGACGGCTTGCGCGCACTGGCAGTGTTGTCGGTGCTGGCTTTCCATGCCTTTCCCGAATGGCTACGGGGCGGCTTCGTCGGCGTCGATATCTTCTTCATCATTTCCGGTTTCTTGATATCGTCGATTATCTTGGCCGGCGTCGAGCAAGGCAGCTTTAGCTTCGCTACTTTCTATGCCCGCCGCATCAAGCGCATCTTTCCAGCATTGCTGGTCGTGCTTCTTGCGTGCTATGCCTTCGGCTGGTTTGCGCTGTTTCCCGATGAATTCAAACAATTGGGCAAGCATATCGTCGCCGGCGCCGGTTTCGTCTCCAATATCGTGCTTTGGAACGAAGTCGGCTACTTCGATACCGCGTCCGAAACCAAGCCCTTATTGCACCTTTGGTCGCTGGGGATAGAAGAGCAGTTCTACATTCTGTGGCCGGTACTGTTGGTACTGTTCGGGCGTCGCATCAGCGTGCTGAAGATTATCTTGGGCCTGTGCTTGCTGTCGTTCCTGCTCAATGTCGGCGGAGTTCATAAATTTTCTTCCGCCACGTTCTACTCACCAGCCAGCCGTGCCTGGGAATTGTGGCTGGGCGCCATGCTTGCTTGCATGTCGCTGCAGGGCCGCGACATGCTGGGCAGCTTGCGCCGCCGCGCCGGCAGCGGCACCGACTCAGTCGTGTCCCTGATTGGCTTCGGGATGATACTGTTGGCGTTGACGCTGCTGACAAAAAAATCGGCTTTCCCAGGCTGGTGGGCACTGCTGCCTACATGTGGCGCGGTTCTTATTCTTGCCGCCGGACCGCAAGCCTGGTTCAACCGGGTCGTGCTGTCGAGCCGCCTGGCGGTATGGATCGGCCTGATCAGCTACCCGCTCTACCTGTGGCATTGGCCTTTGCTGTCGTATGCGCAGATCATCGAATCCGGTACGCCCGCGCCTGCCATTCGCGCCGCCGCCCTGCTTTTGGCTTTCGTGTTGGCATGGCTGACCTATCGGCTGATTGAAAAGCCGCTGCGTTTCGGCTTGAAATGGAACGGTAAGGTGGGCGCCTTGTCAGCCATGATGCTGCTGCTGGCCGTCGCCGGATCCTACACATCGATGCGCGACGGCTTGCCGCTTCGTGCAGCGATCATCGAGAGCGCCGCACATACGAAGGCGCTGATCACGGTCGAAGACAAGCCGAATGCCGCAGCCTGCAAGCAACGCTATGGTTTCGAAACGTTGTGGGAGTACTGTCAACTAGCCAAGATCGACCAGGCGCCCACGGTGATCTTGATCGGCGACAGCCATGCTTACCATCTGCTGGCAGGCCTGACCAAATATTACAGTGCGCAAGGCGAAAATCTGCTGTTGCTTGCAACGAATATACCGTTCGTGGGCTTTGCGACGGGCGACAAATATCAGGAAGCGACCCCGCGCATGCTTGAGATTGCGCTCAAGACCGAGAGCGCGCACACAGTCATCATTTCGACTATCGCCAAGCTGAACGACGGTGTCATGGTCGATGGCTTGCGCTTGACGCTGAAGCGCTTCCGTGAAGCGGGCAAGAATGTCATTCTGGCCTTCGACATTCCCAGGATTGATTTCGATCCGCGATCCTGCATCAAGCGGGCCGGAATCGCCAGCTCGCAAACCAGGAGTTCGTGCGAAATGCCGCGCGCCACCCACGAAACCGCTAACGCTGTGCACTTCGCGAACTTGAAGCAGGTCCTGAGCGAATTCCCAGGATTGCAAACCTTCGACCCGGTGCCGTATTTGTGTAGTCAGTCAAGTTGCCGCGCTATGCAAGATGGCAAATTGCTGTACCGCGACAATAATCACTTGACCTACGATGGCGACTTGATGATCGGTGCGCATTTTGCCGCCGAACAGCAGGCAAAGCTGGCGCAGGCAACGCCAAGATAGGGTTTGTCCCCCACCAAGGCGAAGCGGCCGGTGCAGGCGCTTCGTCTTGCGTACTACGCGTTCCGCGCCTGGCAAGGGCGGGGTGCAACGCGCCATCCCTAGCTGCGCGACGCCCTTGCCGTTCTGGAACGGGGGGCCGGCCGTACCTCAGCAAGCCGACGTTGACGGTACGCGACGGTCAGCATGAATATATCTTTACTGAGCTTTAGCCCTTGCCAAGCCCACCGCTGAATTGGTGGGGTTTTTTGACTTTGTGCATTAGAATGGCTTGCATCCAGGAGACGCAGCCCTATGCCAGGTTACGCAACCCGTTCCATCCTTTTATGTGGCTTGCTCTTGCTGGCGCTCGCACCTATTGCGCGCGCCGCGCCGCTCAGCCTGCGGTTCGAACACCTCGGCATCGAACAGGGACTGACCCAGGAATCCGTCACGGCGGTATTGCAGGACCGTCACGGCTACATGTGGCTGGGCACGCAGGCTGGCCTGAACCGCCACAACGGCTACCGCACCACCGCCTTCAAGAACGATCCGGCCAATCCCCACAGCCTGCTCGACAACTACATCCATGCGCTGTATGAAGACGGCAACGGCACCATCTGGATCGGCAGTAAAGGCGGACTGGACCGCTACGATCCCGCCACCCAGTCGTTTGTCCACCAGCTCCGCCGGAGCGGCAACCTGACGGTGTTGAGCATCGTCGGCGACGGCGCGCAGGGACTCTGGCTGTCCACCAGCGAAGGCTTGCAGCATCTCGACATCGCCAGCGGCCAGGTGCGGACGCTGCGCCACGCGGCCGCCGATGCCGACAGCCTGGGCGACGACCGCATCGGCCCGCTGGCGCGCGATTCGTTCGGCAACCTGTGGGTGGGCACGGCCGGCGGCCTGGAAATGTTGAAGGCCGGCGGCCACAAGTTCAAGCACTGGTCTGCGCGCGATGGCGCTGCGCCGTCCAGCCATATTCTGTCGCTGTCGATCGGCGCCGACGGCGTGCTGTGGGCCGGCACCATGCAGGGCTTGCAGGCATGGCGCCTGGCCGGCGATGGCGCCGAGCGCATGCCGCTGGCGGCGGCCGATGATTTGCACGAACTGCGCATCACGGCGCTGCTGCACGACAGCGACGGCGTGCTGTGGGCCGGCAGCTATAGCGACGGCTTGAAACGGCGCGATCCGGCCACGCGGCGGTTCTACACCTACCGCCACAACAGCCAGGACCGCCACGGCGTCGGCGACAACCAGATCAGCGCGCTGTACCAGGACCGCACCGGCACGCTGTGGGTGGGCAACTGGTACACCGGCCTGGACTGGGTGGACCTGACCAGCGGCGGCTTCGAGCGCTACACCGAATATCCCGGCGTGATGCCCAGCATCAGCAACAACAAGGTGCGGGTGATCACCGGCGCGGGGCCCAACAAGATCTGGCTGGGCACCGGCAATGGCCTGACCCTGCTCGATACCGCCAAGGGCGATACCGAGGTCTGGCATCATGACGAGCGCGATCCGGCCAGCTTGCCGGGCGACCAGATCCAGGCGCTCCAGACCGACCGCCGCGGCCGCCTGTGGGTCGGCAGCATCACCGGCCTGGCCTGGCGCGATGCGGCCGGCGGCCCGTTCACGCGGGTCGTGCTGGATGCCGATCCCGCGGCGGCGACGATACAACGCATCGTGGTCGATCGTGGCGGCGTCATCTGGGTGGCGTCGCGCGCCGGCTTGCACCGGGTTGATCCGCACACCAGCGCAGTCAGCACCTGGCGCCACGACGTCGCCGATCCGAACAGCCTGGGCGGCCGCATCTATTCGCTGATGGAGGACAGCCGCGGCGTGCTGTGGGTGGGCACGGAAAACGGCCTCGACCGTTTCGAGCGCGCCAGCGGCACCTTCCGTCACTATCGCCATGAGCCCGGCAAGGCGGACAGTCTCAGCCACAAACGCGTGCACTACACCTACGAAGACGACCAGGGCCGCCTGTGGATCGGCACGGCGGCCGGCTTGTGCCGCGCCGAGCCGGGCGTCGACGGCGCACTGCATTTCCGCTTTTATCCGACCAGCAGCGGCCGCGCGCCGGACCCGGTCGGCGCCATCCTCGGCGATGACCACGGCCGGCTGTGGATCAGCAGCACCTCCGGCCTGGCGATGCTCAATCCCGACACCGGCGTGTTCAAGGAATACACCTCGCGCGACGGCCTGATCGACGGCTCCTACTTCATCGGTTCCGGCTACAAGGCGGCCGACGGCACGCTGTTCTTTGGCGGCCTGTCCGGCGTGACCGCGTTCCAGCCGTCGCGCATCCACGACAACCCGCATGCGCCGCCGGTGTCGATCACCGATTTCTCGATTTTCAACCAGTCCATCCTGACCGGCCAGGCGCGCAGCGACGTGCTGGACAAGGGACCGATCTACGAAGCGAAGTCGCTCAGGCTGGGCTACCGCGACGCGGTCTTTTCGTTCGAGTTCGCCGGCCTGCACTACGCCGATCCGCAGCGCAACCGCTACGCCTACCAGCTGGAGGGCTTCGATCCGCAGTGGGTGACGGCCGACGCCGGCAAACGCTTCGCCGCCTACACCAATCTCGACGCCGGCCGCTACGTGTTCCGCGTCAAGGCCGCCAACAAGGACGGGGTCTGGAGCAGCGAGCCGGTGGCGATGGAAGTGATCATCGCGCCGCCGCTGTGGAAGACCTGGTGGTTCCGCCTTGCGCTGCTGTGCCTGGCCTTGGGCGGCGTCTACCTGCTGTTCCGCATCCGCATCCGCATGCTGGTGAACCAGAAGCATGCGCTGGAGGCGGAAGTGGGCAACCGCACGCGCGAGCTGGTGCAGCAGAAGGAATCGGTCGAGCGGCAAAAGCGCGAAGTGGAGCACCAGAAGGAAAGCGTGGAGCTGGCGCACCGGAATATCTCGCTGCTGTCCGATATCGGCCGCCGCATCACGGCCAACCTGGACAGCGAAGCCATCATGTCGATGCTGTACCAGCAGGTGCATGCGCTGATGGACGCCAGCGTGTTCGGCATCGGCATCTACCGGCCCAAGGAGGAGGTGATCGAGTATCCGTTCGCGATGGAGAAGGGCAAGCGCTACACGCCCTACACCCGCAGCATGCGCGAGCCCAACCAGCTGGCGGTGTGGTGCATCACGCACGCGCAGGAAGTATTCATCAACGACCTGGAGCATGAGTACCAGCGCTACATCGACCATCTGCAACTGGTCTCCGGCGCCGACGACATGGGCACGCTGGAAGACGGCTCGCTGCCGACCGAGCCGCGCTCGCTGATCTATGTGCCGATCTCGGTGGCCGGCCAGGTGCGCGGCGTGATCACGGTGCACAGCTACCGCGCCAACGCCTACCAGCGCATCGACCTCGACATGCTGACCACGCTGGCCTCCTACGTGGCGGTGGCGTTCGCCAACGCCGATTCCTACCGCCAACTGCAGGACACGCAGCAGCAATTGGTGGAGCGCGAGAAATTGGCGGCGCTGGGGGCGCTGGTGGCGGGTGTCGCGCACGAGCTGAACACGCCGATCGGCAACAGCCTGGTGATCGCCAGCACGCTGGAAGACAAGACGGCGGAGATCGACCTGCGGCAGGCGCAGAACACCTTGCGCCGCTCCGACCTGACCAGCTTCATCGAGGCGGCGCGCGAAGCGTCGCTGCTGCTGATGCGCAGCCTGCGCAACGCGGCGGAATTGGTGAACAGTTTCAAGCAGGTGGCGGTGGACCAGGCCAGCGCCAAGCGGCGTCGTTTCAATCTGCACCAGGCCAGCCAGGAAATCGTGACGACGATGAAGAACCAGATCCGCAAGGCCGGCCATCAGGTGGAGCTGGAAATGCCGGACGATATACAGATGGACAGCTTCCCTGGTCCGTATGGCCAGGTCATCATCAACCTGATCAACAACGCGCTGCTGCATGCGTTCGAGGGACGCAGCGGCGGCGTCATCAAGCTGTGGGCGGTGCGGCTGGGGCCGGACCAGGTGCGCATCGTGTTCCAGGATGACGGCAAGGGCATCCAGCTGGAACACCAGGCGCGCATCTTCGATCCCTTCTTCACCACCAAGCTGGGGCAGGGCGGCAACGGCTTGGGGCTGAGCATCACCTACAACATCGTCACCTCGCTGCTGGACGGCACCATCCGGGTCGACAGCGCGCTCGACGTGGGTACGCGGTTTACGCTGGACTTGCCGCTCAACGCTACGCTGTTGGGCGACTAATTAGCGGGGCTCAGATGCCCCAGATGATGCTCTCGTTTTCCTGCTTGGCAGAGCGCAGCATTTCCAGCAGCGGGAAGGCGCGGGCGGCAAAACCGACCCGTTGCATCACCGCGTGTTCCATCGATTCGCCGTCTTCCTTTTCATGGGTGTGGGCGTCGTGCTCGACGTCGGTTTCCGGATGTAATTTACTCGCAGCAACTTCCCCTTCGAGCAGGGACAGCGCCTGGGCCGCTTCCTCCGCCGTGATCACGCCGCGCGTAGGATTCTTGTGCAGCAAGTCCAAGATGCGTTGGGCATGTTCCTGGTACATCAGGACTTCCGGACTGGACTTCGATTTGAAGGAAATTAACATGGCGTGCTTTCTTAATCTTGTAGTTGGAACGATAGCACGGTGCACCGTTTCTTGCTGTAGCGGTCACCGTATTCCAGACATCAGGCCTGAAGGTCACTATACAAGAGGCAAGTCGATCTGTATGAGCGCTAGCGCACATCGGATTAAGCATTTTCTAAGCCTGCGCCAGCGTCTCAGTTCAGTTTGAAGGAGCTGAGATAGGTTTCGACGTGGTCCTGCACGA
Source organism: Duganella sp. GW822-FHT06D06 (assembly GCF_058799615.1). Classification (NCBI taxonomy): domain Bacteria; kingdom Pseudomonadati; phylum Pseudomonadota; class Betaproteobacteria; order Burkholderiales; family Oxalobacteraceae; genus Duganella; species Duganella sp. GW822-FHT06D06. The sequence continues at coordinate 50,753 of NZ_JBXALQ010000026.1, read as the reverse complement.
TATGCTTGTCGCGGCCCATGACGATGACCTGGTAAATCCGCTTGTCCCTGGCGACGAAGTGGCCGATCAGGCGCATCGCCTCGCCGTTCTTGCTGCCCTTGGCTTCGACATCGAGCGTGGCCTGTTTGCCGTCGCCGGATGATTTGGCGCTGGTGACGGTGGCGCCGATATTGTTGACCAGCGCGGTCTTCATGGCCTCGATCGCGGCCGCGCCCTGGGCCGCGTCCGGCAGCTGCGCGCTGCCGACCGCGAAGATGACGCCGTCCACTTCGGCCGCCGTCATGGTCATGTTCACCGACAGGGTATCGAGCTGGATGTTGCGGGTCTGGCTGGCCGGCTTGCCGGGGAACAGCACGGCGTAGGGCGCGTCCGTGCTGCGGTAGTCGCGCCAATCGTATTGCGGGCTGCAGGCCGACAGGGCGGCCGCCAGCAGCAGCGCCAGGGAGATTTTTTTCATCAGGATTTGGCTTTCTTTTTACGTTGTTCTTCCTGGCGTTTCCAGTCGTCGATATGGACTTGCTGGCGCAGCACGCGGGAGTTGGGATCGATGGTGTAAAGCGCTTGCGGCGGCAGCGTCAGTTCGCCCTTGCCGTCAGCCATGGCCAGTGTTTCGATGCGGCCGTTGACGCGCACTTCGAGCGGCATCGGGAAGGCGCCGCCGTCCTTCAGCAACCAGCTCAGCTTGAGCTGCTTGCCGCTGCGCTCCTCGACCAGCTCAGGCAGCGCCGCGTGGTACAGGTAGGCGTCGAAGAACCAGCCCAGGTCGCGGCCGCTGGCCTGGTTGGCGATGGCGATGAATTCGGTGGTGCTGCTGTAGCGCGGCGTGAAGCTGCCCGGCTTGGGTGTCTCGGTGCCGTAGACCATGCGGCGCGTGGCGCGGAAGAAGGCGTCGTCGCCGATCAGCTTGCGCAGCGTGTGCAGGATCAGCGAGCCCTTGGTGTAGATATCGTTGCCGGGGCCGCCCCGTTTGTCGTCGTAGACGTCTTCGATGCGCTTCGACTTGCCGCTGACCACGGGCACCTTGTTGAGCAGCGATTTGCGCTGGGTGAACAGCTCGGCCTGGAATTCCCTGTCGCCGCGCAGGTGCTCCAGGTACAGCGGCTGCATATAGCTGCCGAAGCCTTCGTGCAGCCACATATCGTCCCAGTCGGCGTTGGTCATCTGGTTGCCGAACCATTCGTGCGATAGCTCGTGGTGCAGCAGCCAGTCGTAGCCCAACGGCGACTTGGCGTAGCCGTTGCCGTAGGCGTTGATGGTCTGGTGCTCCATGCCCAGGTGCGGGGTTTCGACCACGCCCATTTTCTCGTCGCCGAAAGGATAGGGGCCGATGCGCGCTTCAAAGAAATCCAGCATCGGTGCGAACTCGGCGAACAGGCCCTGGGCCTGCTTGTCGTGGCCCTTCAGATACCACATGCGTAGCGGGACCTTGTTGCCGTAGCGGCTGTCGTATTCGCCGGACAGCAGCTCGTAAGGCCCAATGTTGAGGGCGACGCCGTAGGTGCTGGGGTTCTGCGCGCGCCAGTGGTAGGTGCGCCAGCCGTCCTTCTCGTCCATGCCGAGCGCGACGCCGTTGCCGGCCACCACCAGCGGCGACGGCACGCTGATGTGCAGGTCGATCAGTTTCGGCTTGCCTTGCGGATGGTCGATGCACGGCCAGAACAGGTCGCAGCCCTCGCCTTCGACGGTGGTGGAAATCCACGGCTGGCCGTCTTCGGTTTTGCTCCACATAAAGGCGCCGTCCCACGGCGCGCGCGAGGCCACGTGCGGCACGCCGTGGTAGCGGATGCGCACGGTGGTGCGGGCGCCGGCGGCGAGCGGCGCCGGCAGCGTCAGGTAGAGGCGGCCGTCCGGGTTGTTGATCGCCGACGGCGCCAGCTGCACGCCGTCCACGCTGGCGTAATCGATCGGCAGGTTGCGGTCCAGCTCGACCGCGATGCGGGTCAGCGGCGCGCTGGCCAGGAAGGTCAGCGCGGCGTCGCCGCTGATGCTGCGGGTGGCGGGATCGACGCGCAGCGCCAGGTCGGCCTGCTCGAACGTGACGGCCAGTTGTTCCGGCGCGCGCGGGTTGCCGGAGTTGGCGGTGAAGTCGGTCAGCGGCAGCTGGCTGGTGGCGCAACCGGCCAGCAAGGCGCTGGCGGCAAGGTAGAGGGGCAGGCGTGTCATCGAATTCCCGGCAGGTTGTGTGGCATCGAGCAATATAGCAGCACGGCCAACAAAGAGGTGATGCTTAGCGCCGGGATCGGCAGAATTTAGCACGGTCGCGTTATCAGCGGTCGCGCAACGCCCGCCGGTACTGGACCGCTTCGCGGACATGCGGTTCAAGGATGCGTTCGCTGCCGGCCAGGTCGGCGATGGTGCGGGCCACGCGCAGGATGCGGTGGTAGGCGCGGCCGGACCACTGGAAGTGTTCCATGCTCTGTTTCAGGCTGGCCTTGCCGGGGCGGTCGAGTTTGCAGTATTGGTCGATCTCGCGCGTGCTCAGGTATTGGTTGCGCTTGCCCTGGCGTTGCAGTTGGCGGTTGGTGGCCGCCTGCACGCGGGCGGCGATCACGCGTGACGGTTCGCCATTGGCGTCCGCCGCTAGGATGTCGGGATCGACCGCGGCCACTTCCGTCTGGATGTCGATGCGGTCCAGCAGAGGACCGGAAATGCGGCCCTGGTAGCGCTGGATGATGTCCGGCGAACAGCGGCAGATGCCGCTGATGTGGCCGTCGTAGCCGCAAGGGCAGGGATTCATCGCGGCGATCAGCTGGAAGTGCGCTGGGAAGTCGGCCTGCCGGGCGGCGCGCGAAATGGTGATGCGGCCCGACTCCAACGGCTCGCGCAACACATCCAGTACGCTGCGCGCGAACTCGGGCAATTCATCCAGAAACAGCACGCCCCTATGCGCCAGCGAAATCTCGCCCGGCCTCGGCACGCTGCCGCCGCCAACCAGCGCCACGCCGGATGAAGTGTGATGCGGCGAGCGGAACGGACGGCGCTTCCATTGCTCGATGCGGAAGGCGCCCGTCAGCGATTGCACGGCGGCCGCTTCCAACGCTTCCTCGTCCGCCATCTCCGGCAGCAGGCCGGGGAAGCGCACCGCCAGCATGGTCTTGCCCGCGCCTGGCGGACCGACCAGCAAAACCGAATGATTGCCCGCCGCCGCCACCTCCAGCGCCCGCTTGGCGAACACCTGTCCCTTGACGTCGGCAAAGTCGGGATACTCCAGCGGCGCCACCAGCGGCGCCGAGTCGTGGCGCGACAGCATGGACTCGACCGACCTGGCCGCGAAATGGCTGCACACCTGCAGCAGCGATTGCGCCGGGTAGATGGCGGCGTTGCCGACCAGCGCCGCCTCGTCGGCATTGGCCAGCGGCAGGATGAAGGCCAGGGTGCCGCCGTCGCGGCGCGTGGCCAGCGACATCGCCAGCGCGCCGCGTATCGGCCGCAACTCGCCGGACAGCGACAGCTCGCCGGCAAACTCGTATTGATGCAGGCGGGACGAGGGGATCTGTTTGGAGGCCGCCAGGATGCCCAGCGCGATCGGCAAATCGAAGCGCCCGGATTCCTTGGGGAGATCGGCCGGCGCCAGGTTGACGGTGATGCGTTGCGCGGGGAATTCGAAGCCGCCGTTCTGGATGGCGGCGCGGACGCGGTCCTTGGCTTCCTTGACCTCGGTGTCGGCCAGGCCGACGATGGTGAAGGCCGGCAAGCCGTTGGCCAGATGCACTTCGACGCTGACCTCCTGCGCCTCCATGCCCGCCAGGGCGCGGCTTTTGAGTACGGCTAGGCTCATGGGTTAGCGGACGACCAGTGGGGAGACCAGCCGCCAGCGTAGCCCAGGCCCGCTGTGGTGCTTTGCGCTAGCCCAAACGGGCGCGGCGCGGACCTGCTTTATTGACCGGCTTTGGCTTCCAGTTCCGCCAGGCGCGCTTCCAGCGCTTCCAGCTTGGCGCGGGTCTTGGCCAGAACTTGCGCCTGCACATCAAATTCCTCGCGCGTCACCAGGTCCAGCTTGGCAAAACCCTGGGTCATCATCGACTTCACATTCTTCTCGATGTCCTTTGCTGGTGAGTTTTCGATGGCTTGATTGATCTTGCTTTGCAAGTCGTTAAAAAAAGTGTTCATATCCATAATATTCCTTGATCTCGCCAGCAATGCACTGCACCATTGCAGTGCACTCCAGCCTTAATGTGGTGCGAAAATCGGCAAAATCACCGCCGCACCCATCCCATTCTCACATTCTTTCAAATGCGGTCCCGTTGCCTTGGTTGATACGGCGGCTATCACCACGACAACATTAGCTGGCACGCATTCTGCTACAGAAGCTATGAAAGCATTCACCGCTTCGCTACACACAGGATTTTAAACCGCAACTGCTAAATAAGTTCAACTACACAAGGAAAACAACGATGAAAAGCTTGAGCAAGAACTTCACCCTGGTCGCAGCGTTGACTTTAGCATTCGCCTCCATGAGCGCCGGCGTGGCGCGCGCCGCAGACGCGGCACCCGCGGCGGAAGCGAAACCGGACAATGAAGTCAGCTTCAACGCGGCCATTGTCAGCGACTACCGCTATCGCGGCGTATCGCAAACCCGTCTGAAACCTGCACTGCAGGGCGGCGCCGACTACATCAACAATCCTACCGGCCTGTACGCCGGCACCTGGCTGTCCACCATCAAGTGGACCAAGGACGCCGGCGGCGACGGCGATGTCGAATGGGATCTGTACGCAGGCAAACGCGGCGAGATCGTCAAGGATGTGAGCTATGACGTCGGCGGCCTGTACTACTTCTACCCGTCGAATGGCCTGCACCCTAGCGCCAACACCTTCGAATTGTACGGCCAGATCGGCTACGGCCCGGTCACGCTGAAATACTCGCAATCGACGACCAACCTGTTCGGCTTTGCCGACAGCAAGAACAGCGGCTACCTCGACGCCTCCGGCAACTTCGAGCTGGCCGACGGCTATGTGCTGAACGCGCACGCCGGCCACCAGAACGTCAAGCACAACGGCGCCTCCAGCTACACCGACTACAAGCTGGGCGTGACCAAGGATTTCGGCGTCGTGACGGTGGCATTGGCGGCGATCTATGCCGACACGAAAGCCTACGTCGGACCGAATGGGAAGAACCTGGCCAAAACCGGGGCTGTCCTGACCATTTCCAAAACCTTTTAAGCGAGGCCAGCATGAAAATGATTACCGCCATTATCAAGCCGTTCAAGCTCGACGAGGTCCGCGAGGCCCTGTCGGCGATCAACGTGCAAGGCATCACCGTCACCGAGGTCAAAGGCTTCGGTCGCCAGAAAGGCCACACCGAGCTGTACCGTGGCGCGGAATACGTGGTGGACTTCCTGCCCAAGACCAAGATCGAAGCGGCGGTGGACGATTCCATCGTCGAGCAAGCGATCGAAGCGATCGAAGGCGCTGCCCGCACCGGCAAAATCGGCGACGGCAAAATCTTCGTGTACAACCTGGAACAAGTCATACGCATTCGTACCGGCGAAACCGGCAACGAAGCTCTTTAAGGGGAAGCTTGATGAAGAAAACTATAACAACGTTGCTCGCTGGGGTATCCATCCTGTTCGCGCTGTCGGCGCCGGTGCACGCCGAGGATGCCAAACCGGCTGCTTCGGCCCCGGTCGCCTCCGCTGTCGCAGCGGCCGCCCCGGCGCCTGAAGCGGCCCCGGTGGCCGCCGCGCCAGCCGCTGCACCAGCCGCCGTAGCGCCGGCGGAAGCCGCCCCGGCCGCCCCGGCCGCCGCCCCCGTCCCGAATAAAGGCGACACCGCCTGGATGATGGTCTCGACCATCCTGGTCATCATGATGTCGATTCCCGGCCTGGCGCTGTTCTACGGCGGTCTGGTCCGTTCCAAGAACATGCTGTCCATCCTGCTGCAAGTGTTCACCATCTTCGCGCTGATCATCGTGCTGTGGTGCGTGTACGGCTACTCGCTGGCCTTCACCGAAGGCAACGCCTTCATCGGCAAGTTCGACCGCCTGTTCCTGAACGGTATCTGGGATCCGGCCAAGGCCACCTTCTCCACCGCCGCCACCTTCAGCAAAGGCGTGGTCATCCCGGAGTTCGTGTACGTGGTGTTCCAGGCGACCTTCGCCGCCATCACCTGCGGCCTGATCGTCGGTTCCTTCGCCGAGCGCGCCAAGTTCACCGCGGTGCTGGCCTTCGTCGTGCTGTGGTTCACCTTCGCCTACCTGCCAGTGGCCCACATGGTCTGGTTCTGGACCGGTCCTGACGCGATCAAGGATGCCGCGACGCTGGTGACCGAAACCGCCAAGGCCGGCTTCCTGTGGCAAAAAGGCGCGCTGGACTTCGCCGGCGGCACCGTGGTGCACATCAACGCCGCCGTTGCCGGCCTGGTGGGTGCCTACATGATGGGCAAACGCGTCGGCTACGGCCGCGAATCCATGGCGCCGCACTCGCTGACCATGACCATGATCGGCGCTTCGCTGCTGTGGGTCGGCTGGTTCGGTTTCAATGCCGGTTCGGCACTGGAAGCGGGCGACGTCGCCGCGCTGGCCTTCGTCAACACGCTGCTGGCCACCGCCGCCGCCACCATGTCCTGGTTGCTGGGCGAGTGGATCGTCAAAGGCAAGCCGTCGATGCTCGGTGCCGCTTCGGGCGCCGTCGCCGGCCTGGTGGCCATCACCCCGGCTTGCGGCTACGTCGGTCCGATGGGCGCGCTGATCATGGGCCTGCTGGCCGGTGTCATCTGCCTGTGGGGCGTGAACGGCCTGAAACGCCTGCTGGGCGCGGACGACTCGCTGGACGTGTTCGGCGTGCACGGCGTCGGCGGTATCCTGGGCGCGCTGCTGACCGGCGTGTTCGCTTCGCCATCGCTGGGCGGCCAGGGCATCTTCGACTACGTCACCAACAAGATGTCGGCCGATCCATACTCGATCGTCACCCAGGTCACCGCCCAGGCGACCGCGATCGGCACCACGGTCATCTGGTCGGCCGTGGTGTCGCTGATCGCCTACAAGCTGGTCGACATCGTCATCGGTCTGCGCGTGCCGGAAGAAGAGGAGCGCGAAGGCCTGGACATCACCAGCCATGGCGAGTCGGCCTACCATGCATAATTGCTAATGTTGTGTGGACCCGCCACGGCGGGCCCATCGAGAAGCGCCTCCAAAAGAGGCGCTTTTTTTATTTCCCGCCTTTAAAATAGGGTTTTCGCCCCGATTTGGGGTATCTGCACGGTAATATCTGATGTTCTGCGTGCCTGGAGGGTCGTCCTCCCGCATCATTTAAGGAAGTAATCATGGTTCCCCATCTTGTCACGGCCCTGACCGGACCGCTGCTCGACCTCGAAGAAAAGATCCTGGCCGCAACGCCAGCCATTGAGCGCTGGTTCCGCCTGGAGTGGCAGGAGCACACGCCGCCGTTCTATTGCTCGGTCGATATGCGCAATGCCGGCTACAAGCTGGCGCCGGTCGACACCAATCTGTTCCCCGGCGGCTTCAACCATCTGGCCACGGAAATGCTGCCGCTGTCGGTGCAGGCCGCCATGGCCGCGATCGACAAGTACTGCCCGGACGCCCGCAACCTGTTGCTGATCCCGGAAGTGACCCAACGCCATCCGACCTACTGGCAGAACGTCGCCCGGCTGATGCAGATCTTCCGCCAGACCGGCCTGCACGTGCGACTGGGCTCGCTGTCGCCGGAGATCACCCAGCCGACCCCGCTGGCCCTGCCGGATGGCAACATGCTGGTGGTCGAGCCGCTGGTGCGCTCGGCCAACGGCCGCCGCGTGGGGCTGAAGGATTTCGATCCCTGCACGATCTTGCTGAACAACGACCTGTCGGCCGGCATTCCTGAGATCTTGCAGAACATCCACGAGCAAAGCCTGCTGCCGCCGCTGCACGCCGGCTGGGCGGTACGCCGCAAGAGCAACCACATGAACGCCTACGACGAGGTGGTCAAGAAGTTCGGCAAGCTGATCGGCGTCGATCCGTGGATGCTCAACCCGTTCCACGCCAAGTGCGACGCCGTCAATTTCCGCACCGGCGAGGGCTACGACTGCCTGGCCGCGAATATCGACGCGCTGCTGTCCAAGATCAAGAAGAAGTACAAGGAATACGGCATCAAGGACCAGAAGCCGTTCGTGATCGTCAAGCCGGACGCCGGAACCTACGGCACCAGCATCCTGACGATCAAGGATTCCGGTGAAATCAAGGACTTGAGCCAGGCCCAGCGCGACAAGATGATCGTCATCAAGGATGGCAGGGAAGTGACCGACTTCATCATCCAGGAAGGCGTGCCGACCTTCGAGAGCATCAAGGACGCGGTGGCCGAGCCGGTGGTCTACATGATCGACCGCTACGTGGTGGGCGGTTTCTACCGCGTGCACGCGGAAAAGGGCATCGACCAGAACCTCAACGCGCCCGGTTCGCAGTACGTGCCGCTGGCGTTCGCCCAGCAGCACGCGGTGCCGGATTTGAAGGCCAAGCCGGGCACGGCGGCGCCGAACCGCTTCTACGTCTACGGCGTGGTGGCGCGGCTGGCCTTGCTGGCGGCGTCGCTGGAAATGGAACGCACCGATCCCAACCCCGAAGTCTACTAAGCCCCAAGGGAGCGGACTGGTCCGCTCCCCCGGTGCGTCAGGCGAATCTCGGCTAAAATCAGGCATTACCCAGAATGGATGCGCCCATGAAAATAGCTTTCCTCGCCGATCCCTTGGCCGGTTTCAAAACCTACAAGGATTCGACCTACGCCATGATGGTGGAAGCGGCCAAGCGCGGCCACACCGTCTACGCCTTCGAGCAAAAAGACATGGCGCTGGACAGCGGCGTGGTCTACGCCAACGCCGCCGCGATCAGCATCACCGGCGACAGCCACGACTGGTACCGCGCGGCGCCCGCCCACGAAACCAATCTGGGCGAGTTCGACGCCATCATCCAGCGCAAGGATCCGCCGTTCGACATGGAGTACATCTACGGCACCTACCTGCTGGAGCTGGCCGAAAAGCAGGGCGCCAAGGTGTTCAACAAGCCTTCCGCGATCCGCGACCACAATGAAAAGCTGGCCATCGCCCAGTTCAACCAGTTCACCTCGCCGACCCTGGTGACGGCCGACGAAGCGCGCATCCGCGCCTTCCACAAGCACCACTGCGACATCATCCTCAAGCCGCTGGACGGCATGGGCGGCGCCGGCGTGTTCCGCGTGGCGGCCGACGGCATGAACCTGGGCGCCATCATCGAAACGCTGACCGACAACGGTGCCCGCACCATCATGGTGCAGCGCTATATTCCCGAGATCGTCAAGGGCGACAAGCGCATCCTGGTGATCGCCGGCAAGCCGGTGCCGTTCGCGCTGGCGCGCATCCCGCAGAACGGCGAAGTGCGCGGCAACCTGGCGGCCGGCGGCATCGGCGTGGCTCAGCCGCTGACCGAGCGCGATTATGAAATTGCCAACACCCTGGGCCCGATACTGGCCGCCCGTGGCCTCTTGCTGGTAGGATTAGATGTTATTGGCGATTGCCTGACGGAAGTAAACGTCACCAGCCCAACCTGCTTCCAGGAAATCACCCAGCAAACGGGCTTCCAGGTGGCGGCGCTGTTCGTCGACGCCGTCGAAGCGGCCGCGCAGGGCAAATAACTCACACACACACGCGCGGACGTTAAAAAAACGTCCGCGCTTACTGGCGGTTTAAGAATATGGTTGGCATACTGCTTATGACGCACGCACCACTGGGACAGGCCTTCATTGCCGCCTGCGCCCATGTGTTCCGTGGTCCCACCGAGCGGCTGGAGGCGATCGACGTGATCGCCGACCAGGACCTCGGCGAAGTCCAGGTACTGGCGGCGGCGGCGATCAAGCGTCTCGACGACGGCGACGGGGTGCTGGTCATCACCGACGTCAAAGGCGGCACGCCCGCCAACTGTTGTAACCGCCTGGCGGACGCCGGCCGGGTGGAGGTGATCGCGGGCATCAGTTTGCCGATGCTGCTGCGCGCCATCACCTACCGCCGCGACGCGCTGGACGTGGTGGTGGAAATGGCCCTGGCCGGCGCGCAGAGTGGGGCAGTGCGCGTCGATAACCGAATCCGGGTCGGGCAATCCTGACTCCGGAATTATTTTTTGCAGTGCGCATTTCTGATTGAGACAAAAGAAAAATGATTCAACAAGAACTTGAGATTATCAACAAGCTTGGTTTGCATGCGCGTGCCTCCGCCAAATTCACCCAACTGGCAGCAAAATTTCAAAGCGACGTCTGGCTGACCCGCAACGCGCGCCGCATCAACGCCAAGTCCATCATGGGCGTGATGATGCTGGCCGCCGGCAAGGGCGCCAAGGTCACGCTGGAAGCCGACGGCGCCGATGAGGGCGATTGCATCGCCGCGCTGACGGCGCTGGTCAACGACAAGTTCGGCGAAGGCGAGTAATGCCCGCGGAACGCAGCCGTCCCCGCACCCCCACCGGCCCGGCCATGGCATCCTTCACGCTGCATGGCATCCCGGTGTCGCGCGGCATCGCCATCGGCCGCGCCCACAAGCTGGCGCCGGCGGCGCTGGACGTCAAGCACTACCTGGTGGCGGAAGAGCACCTGGAAGCCGAAGTGTCGCGCCTGCAGCAGGCGCTGGTGCAGGTGCACAAGGAGCTGCAGACGCTGTGGAACGAACTGCCGAAGGATGCGCCGACCGAACTGGGCGCCTTCATCGACGTCCACGCGCTGATCCTGTCCGACCCGATGATCTCGGAAGCGCCGCTGGACATCATCCGCACCCGCCACTACAACGCCGAGTGGGCGCTGCTGACCCAGATCGACGAGCTGTCGGCGCAGTTCGACGAAATCGAAGACCCCTACCTGCGCGAGCGCAAGGCCGACATCCAGCAGGTCGCCGAGCGCGTGCTGAAGGTGTTGATGGGCACCGCCCAGATCCTGCCCGCCACCACCGGCGAGGACGGCTTCCAGGCGCAGATGATCATCGTCGCGCACGACATCTCGCCGGCCGACATGCTGCAGTTCCGCGACCGCTCCTTCATCGGCTTCGTCACCGACGTCGGCGGCCAGAACTCGCACACGGCCATCGTCGCCCGCAGCCTGGACATCCCGGCGGCGGTCGGCATGTCCGGCGCCTCGACCCTGATCGAGCAGGACGACTGGCTGATCATCGACGGCGACGCCGGCGTGGTGATCGCCAACCCGAGCGCGCTGGTGCTGGAGCAGTACCGCGAACGCCAGGGCGCCGCCGCCCGCGCGCGCAAGAAGCTCAATAAACTGAAGAAGACGCCGGCCATCACCAGGGATGGCGTCGAGATCATGCTGATGGCGAACATCGAGCTGCCGGACGATTGCGTCTCGGCGATGGAGGCGGGCGCCAACGGCGTCGGCCTGTTCCGCTCCGAGTTCCTGTTCATGGGCCGCAACAGCAAGATCCCGTCCGAGGACGAGCAGTTCGAACAGTACAAAAAGGCCGTGGTGGCGATGAAGGGCCGGCCGGTCACCATCCGCACGCTCGACATCGGCGCCGACAAGCCGCTCGACCAGACCGAGCACACGGCGCTCAATCCGGCGCTGGGCCTGCGGGCGATCCGCTACTGCCTGGCCGAGCCGCAGATCTTCCTGACGCAGCTGCGCGCCATCCTGCGCGCGTCGGTGTTCGGCAAGGTGCGCATCCTGATCCCGATGCTGGCGCACGCCTTCGAGATCGACCAGTCGCTGGCGATGATCGCCCAGGCCAAGGCCGAGCTGCGCGAGCAGAACATCAAGTTCGACGACGAGGTCGACGTCGGCGCCATGATCGAAATCCCGGCCGCCGCGCTGGCGCTGCCGATGTTCGTCAAGCGCATGGACTTCCTGTCGATCGGCACCAATGACCTGATCCAGTACACGCTGGCGATCGACCGGGTTGATTATGAGGTCGCACACCTTTACAATCCGCTGCATCCGGCTGTGCTGCAATTGATCTCGATGACGATTGCGGCCGGGCATAAAGCCGGGATCGACGTCGCCGTGTGCGGCGAAATGGCGGGCGACATCAAGCTCACGCGCCTGCTGCTGGGCATGGGCTTGCGCGAATTCTCGATGCACCCGGCGCAACTGCTGTCGGTCAAGCAGGAAATCCTGAACAGCGACCTTGCGCGGCTGGTGCCGCAAACCCGCAAGATCATGCGCTCGATGGAACCCAACGTAATTGCAGACGCGGTCGAACAATTGCAGTTGTTATAGTAAGTGGTGGGACCCATCCTCGCGGTCCCACCTTGATAGATGGCCCGCGGGGCCGACCCCTATAAAAATTAAACCACATGCCATCCTTAGGATACGTTACTCCGCAAACCATGCATTTTGCGCAGCCGCTGCCGCTGCAAAGCGGCGCATCGCTGCACGACTACATGTTGATGTATGAAACCTACGGCACCCTGAACGCCGACCAATCGAACGCGGTGCTGGTCTGCCACGCGCTCAACGCCTCCCATCACGTGGCCGGCGAATACGAAGGCCAGCCGAAAAGCCAGGGCTGGTGGGACAATATGGTCGGCCCCGGCAAGCCGCTCGACACCGACCGCTTCTTCGTCATCGGCATCAACAACCTCGGCTCCTGCTTCGGCTCGACCGGGCCGATGCACATCAATCCCGCCAGCGGCAAGCCATACGGCGCGGCCTTCCCGGTGGTGACGGTGGAGGACTGGGTCCACGCCCAGGCGCGCCTGGCCGACCAACTGGGCATCACGCAGTTCGCCGCCGTCATGGGCGGATCGCTGGGCGGCATGCAGGCGCTGGCCTGGTCCATCATGTACCCGGACCGTTTGCGCCACTGCGTGGTGATCGCCTCCACCGCCAAGCTGTCGGCGCAGAACATCGCCTTCAACGACGTCGCCCGCCAGGCCATCCTGTCCGATCCCGACTACCGCGGCGGCGACTTCTACGAACACGGTGTGGTGCCGAAGAACGGCCTGCGCGTGGCGCGCATGGTCGGCCACATCACCTATCTGTCCGACGACGACATGGCCGAGAAGTTCGGCCGCAAGTTGCGGGATTCCGCCGAGGCGGGCGACTACAAGTTCGGCTTCGGCGTCGACTTCGAAATCGAATCCTACCTGCGCTACCAGGGCGACAAGTTCAGCGAGTACTTCGACGCCAACACCTACCTGCTGATCACCAAGGCGCTCGACTACTTCGACCCGGCGCGCGCGCACGGCGGCGACCTGGCCAAGACCTTGGCGGGCACCAAGGCCAAGTTCTTCCTGGCCTCGTTCACCACCGACTGGCGCTTTTCGCCGGAGCGCAGCCAGGAGATCGTGAAGGCGCTGATCTGCAATCGCCGCCAGGTCACCTACGCGGAAATCGATGCGCCGCACGGCCACGACGCCTTCCTGCTGGAAGACCCGCGCTATATGAACCTGGTACGCGCCTACTACGATCAGGTGTGGAACGACATTGACAAGAAAGTGGCAGCATGAACTTCAGCGAATTAAGCAGCGCCCGGCCGGACCTGGCCTTCATCGCCCACTGGGTGCCGGAGCATGCACACGTGCTCGACGTCGGCTGTGGCGACGGCGTGATGATGGACTATCTGCAAAGCGACAAGCGGTGCAGCGGCTACGGCATCGAGATCGCCGACGACAAGGTGCTCGACTCCACCAGGCGCGGCGTGCGCGTGATCCAGCAGGACATGGAGAACGGCCTGGCCCTGTTCGGCGACAACAGCTTCGACACGGTGCTGTGCCTGTCGTCGCTGCAAATGATGAAGCACGTGGAGCCGCTGTTGCGCGACATCGTCCGCGTCGGCAAGGAGGCGATCGTCTCGTTCCCCAACTTCGCCTACTGGCCGCACCGCGTGGCCTTGCTGAAGGGCCGCATGCCGGTGTCGGAATCGCTGCCCTACGAGTGGTACGACACGCCGAACATGCGCTGCGCCACCATCACCGATTTCCGCGACCTGGCCGAGGAGTGCGGGCTGGAAGTGATCGATTGCGTGGCGCTGGCCGAAGGCCAGCGCGTCTCGTTCCTGCCCAACCTGCGCGGCGACCTCGCCGTGTTCCGCCTGCGTAAAAAGGTCAGCCACTGATGACGATCCAGGAACAGCCAACGAGCGCGCCCGGCTGGCGCACCTACCTGAACGGCCGCACCGTCGCCATCCTGTTCCTGGGCTTCAGCTCCGGCCTGCCGCTGTACACGCTGATCTACCTGATGCAGGCGTGGCTGGCCAAGTCCGGGCTGGACGTGAAGGCGCTGGGGCTGTTCGCGCTGGTGACCTTCCCGTACACCTTCAAGTTCCTGTGGGCGCCGCTGATGGACCGCTACGCCATCGGCTCGCTGGGCCGGCGGCGCGGCTGGATGGCGCTGACGCAGTTGTCGCTGTTCCTGGTGATCGGCGGTCTCGGCATGCTGGATCCCAAGCTGGAGCTGACCCTGATCGCCGGCTGCGTGTTCGTGATCGCCTTCCTGTCGGCCAGCCAGGACGTGGTGATCGACGCCTACCGCCGCGAGATCCTGGCCGAGAACGAGCAGGGCCTGGGCGCGGCCATCATCGTCAACGCCTACAAGGCCGCCAGCCTGATTCCGAGCGCGCTGGGGCTGGTGCTGGCGGACAGCATGTCGTGGCAGGCGGTGTTTTGGATCGTCGCCGCCTTCATGCTGCCCGGTTTCGTCTGCACCTTGCTGGCCAGGGAGCCCGCCGTGTATGGCGCGCCGCCGAAGAACCTGCAGGAAGCGGTGGTGCTGCCGTTCCGCGAGTTCGTGCAGCGCGACGGCTGGAACCAGGCCTTGCTGATCATCGGCTTCGTGCTGCTCTACAAGATCGGCGACAGCATGGCGACCGCGCTGTCGACCAAGTTCTTCCTCGATATCGGCTTCACCACCAAACAGATCGGCCTGGCGGCCAACGCCACCGGCTGGTGGGCGGCGCTGGCCGGCGGCGCCGTCGGCGGCATCTGGATGATCAAGCTGGGCATCAACCGCGCGCTGTGGGTGTTCGGCGTGTTGCAGGCGGTCGCCATCCTGGGCTTCGCCTGGCTGGCCCGGACCGGGCCCGATCCGCTGCTGTTGAGCGCCGTGTTCGGCTTCGAAGCCTTCGCCAGCCTGGGGCTGGGGGCGGCGGCGCTGGTGGCGTTCATGTCGCGCGCCACCGATCCGCGCTACACGGCCACCCAGTACGCCTTGTTTTCCAGCCTGGCCGCGGTGCCGCGCACATTCATCAATTCCTCGGTCGGGTATATAGTGGCGGAAACCGGATGGTTCTGGTTCTTTATTGTGTGCTTCATCCTGGCGTTTCCTGCCATGATGATGCTGCCTAAAATCGCCCCATGGAATACCAGCAATGAAAAAGCTTAAATTAAACGCCGCCTTGCTGGCGCTGGTCTGCTGCGCCGGCGCCATCACGCCGGTCGCCGCCGGCGGCCAGGACGACGGCATCCCCGTCAGCAGCATGTCGCGCCTGCGCGGCCTGGGCGGCGACGCCCGCCAGTTCGACCAGCAGTCCAAGCTGCAATACGACCAGATGCTGGCCCAGGCCCACCAGAAGGACGCCGTCGCCACCGAGCGCAATCCGCAGCTGATACGGCTGCGCGCCATCGCCAAGCGCCTGATCCCGTTCACCGCGCGCTGGAATCCCGACTCCGCCAGCTGGAAGTGGGAAGTCAACCTGCTCAACTCGCAGACGGTGAACGCCTTCTGCATGCCGGGCGGCCGCATCGCCTTCTACAACGGCATCCTGACCAAACTGAACCTGACCGACGACGAAGTGGCGATGGTCATGGGCCACGAGATCGCCCACGCCTTGCGCGAGCACGCGCGCGAGCAGGCCGGCAAGAACACCATCACCTCGGTCGGCACGCGCATCCTTGGCGCGGTGGGCTCGGCCTACTTCGGCGTCGACCCGCGCCTGGGCGACGCCGCCGCCGGCATGGTGGCGCAGGGCGCCGCGCTGAGCTTCTCGCGCGGCGACGAGAGCGAGGCCGACCTGGTCGGTCTGGACCTGGCGGCCCGCGCCGGCTACGATCCGCGCGCCGGCATCGCCCTGTGGCAGAAAATGAGCGCGGTGAACAAGAGCCAGCCGCTGCCCTTCCTGTCCACCCACCCGAGCGGCAGCAAGCGCATCGAGGACATGAACAAGAATATGCACCTGGTGCTGCCGGTGTATGCGCGCGCCAAGGGGCTCAATCCCAACGCGCTGCCGGCGTATCACTCGCTGGCGCTGCCGCGTACATAATGTCGCGTGCTCCGCTGCCGATGCGCGACGGTGTCGCGCCCAGCTATCTGTGGCTGCCGGAAGGGCAGTGGCCGGACCTGCTGACCTTTTTGATCGCGCGCTATCCCGACGTGACGGAAGCCTCGTGGCGCGACCGCATGGCGCGCCATGAGGTGATGGACGGCGACGGCAACGCGCTGGCACCGAACAGCGCCTACCAGCGCGGCATGCGCATCTTCTACTACCGCGAGCTGGATGCCGAGACGCCGATTCCGTTCGAGGAGGAGGTGCTGTTCATGGACGAGCATCTGGTTGTGGTCGACAAGCCGCACTTCCTGCCGATGATACCGACCGGCCGCTTCCTGCACGAGACGCTGCTAGTGCGGCTGAAGAAAAAGCTGGGCGAGCAGGATTTGACGCCGATCCACCGGCTGGACCGTGAAACCGCCGGCGTGGTGATCTTCTCGCGCCGGCAGGACAGCCGTGGCGCCTACCAGTCGATGTTCCAGAAGCGCGTGATCGAGAAAGAGTACGAAGCGCTGGCGCCGCGCCTGCACGGCCGCGACTTCCCCTTTACCTACCGCAGCCGGATGGTCGACGGCGACAAGTTCTTCATCATGAAGGAGGCGGCGGGCGAGCCGAATTCTGAAACGCGGATCGACGTCATCGAGCACCGCGCCGACTGCACCTTGTACCGGCTGCATCCGCACACCGGCCGCAAGCACCAGCTGCGCCTGCACCTGGCGTCGCTGGGCATCCCCATCATCAACGACGCCTTCTACCCGGTGGCACTGCCGTGCAAGCAGGACGACGTCTCGCAGCCACTGAAGCTGCTGGCGCGCCGCATCGCCTTCACCGACCCGCTGAGCGGCGAGCGCCGCGAATTCAGCAGCCGCCGCAGCCTTTAAACCGGTGGGGTCAAGTCTGACATTCGGACACGAGCTCTGCCATAAGCGGCGCTACGGCAGAGCTCGTGTCCGAATGTCAGACTTGACCCCCAATGGGTTAGGCGTAGGTGATCGTCAACGGCGCGTGGTCGGAGAACTTTTCTTCCTTGTAGATCGCCACCGTGGTGGCCTTGGCGGCGATGCCCGGGGTGGCGACGTGGTAGTCGATGCGCCAGCCGACGTTCTTGGCGTAGGCCTGGCCGCGGTTGCTCCACCACGTGTACTGCTCTTCGCGCGGATCGAGGCCGCGGTGCACGTCGACGTAGCCGACTTCGTCGAAGATGCGCGTCATCCATTCGCGCTCTTCCGGCAGGAAGCCGGAATTCTTCTTGTTGCCCTTCCAGTTCTTCAGGTCGATTTCCTTGTGGGCGATGTTCCAGTCGCCGCAGATGACCACTTCGCGCCCTTCGGCGTGCAAGGCTTGCAGGTGCGGCAGGAACAGGTCCATGAAGCGGAACTTGGCTTCCTGGCGCTCCGGACCGGACGAACCGGACGGGCAGTACACCGAAATCACCGTCAGGTTGCCGAAATCGCAACGCACGTAGCGGCCCTCGGCGTCGAACTCCGGCGCGCCGAAGCCGATCACCACGCGGTCCGGCTCGATCTTGCTGTAGACGCCGGTGCCGGAATAGCCTTTTTTCTCGGCATAGTGGAAGTGGCCGTGGTAGCCGCCCGGATTGAGGAATTCCGGCGTCATGTCCGGCGCCTGCGCCTTCAATTCCTGGACACAGACGAAATCGGCGTCCTGCAGGACCATCCATTTGAAAAAGCCCTTGGTGTTGGCGGAACGGATGCCGTTCAGATTGGCAGAGATGATTTTTGGCATGGTCGATTCGATGCGTAAATTTTGGAATGCGCTAGTGTAGCGTTAAAATACAGGCACTTTACAGAAATGAGGCAGTATGACGAATCCACTGAACCCCCTGCGCCAGCAATTTATCGAATTTTCGGTCCAGACCGGCGTGTTGCGCTTCGGCGACTTCACCACCAAGGCCGGGCGCCAGTCGCCGTACTTCTTCAACGCCGGCCTGTTCCATGACGGCGCGACCCTGGCCCAACTGGCCCAGTTCTACGCGCAGACGCTGCTGGACTCCGGCATCGAGTTCGACATGCTGTTCGGCCCCGCCTACAAAGGCATCACCTTGGCCTCGGCCACGGCGGTGGCGCTGGCCGGCAAGGGCCGCAACACCTCGTTCGCCTTCAACCGCAAGGAAGCCAAGGACCACGGCGAAGGCGGCACCATCGTCGGCGCCAAGCTGCAAGGCAAGGTCGTCATCATCGACGACGTGATCTCGGCCGGCACCTCGGTGCGCGAATCGGTGGACATGATACGCGCCGCCGGCGCCGAACCGTGCGCCGTGCTGATCGCGCTGGACCGCATGGAGCGCTCCGGCAAGGACGACCAGCTGTCGCCCAGCTCGGCGGTGCAGGAAGTGGCCAAGGCCTACAACATCCCGGTCATTTCGATCGGCAACCTGGACGACCTGTTCAGCTACCTGAACGGCGCAGGCGCCGATCCGCAACTGTTGCAGTACAAGGACGCCGTGGCCGCCTACCGCAGCCGTTATGGCATTGCCTAACTAGCCATATTGCTAGACTTTGAAATTTCTTTGATGTAACCTTATCCGGTATACCGGAGACTAGGGGCAAACCCATGAACATCGCAACACTGAAGGTGCACGGCGACGACGACGGCCTGTACGACATCCGCGACGGATTGCCGACCGAGCCGGACAGCGACTGGGAAAAGGGCGACGTCAAGCCCGACGGCCGGGTACGCATCGATTCGGGTTTCTACGTGGCCGTCGGCGCCGACCTGAACCCGGACCAGCTGCTCAAGCAGATCCGCCACTACCTGGCCGAGTGCCAGGCGCGCGGCATCCACTTTGAGCGCTCCGATGTGGCGGCCGAACTGCGCATCTCCTTCACCACCGAACGCGGCGAAGCGACCCCCAGCCTGGACTTCACGCTGGCCGACCTGAAGCTGCTGGTCGACATGGGCATCAACCTGAGCATCACCGCTTGATGCGGTTTTCCGAAGACCGCCTGGCCAGCTTCCGCGCCGGTCCGCAGGCCGAGCGCCGCGTCCACATCTGGGAACCGGCCGCGCCGCGCGCGGTGATCCTGGCCATCCACGGCGGCATGGCGCACGCCGGCGACTATGTCACGCCGGCGCTGTACTTCCGCCAGCACGGCATCGCCACCGTGGCCTACGACTTGTGCGGCCACCAGGATGCGCGCCGGGTCGACATTCCCGGCTTCGGCGTCTTCCTGGACGACAGCGTGGCCTTCCTCCAGTGGGTCAAGCAGCAGTATCCGGGCCTACCCGTTTATGTGATGGGCCATTCGATGGGCGCGTTGATCGCCACCCATCTGGGCCTGGGCCACTTCGCCGGCGATGCCGCCATCAAGGGTTTCATCCTGTCGTCGCCGTACTATGTGAACGCGATCAAGGTGTCGCCGGTGCTGCTGGCGCTGGCCGGCGTACTGGGCGCGCTGGCGCCGCGCATGAAAGTGCCGCTGGCGCCGCTGACCGATATGCTGACCCACGACCGCGCCATCACCGCCCGCCATCACGACGATGAACGCGACGGCATCCGCGCCACCGAGATCACGGTCCGCTTCGGCAACGCGCTGACCCATGCGCAGCAAGGGCTGGCGCCGCGCATGGCTGGCTGGACGCATCCGCTGTTCGCGGTGGTGGCCGGCGACGACAAGCTGGCCGACGCCGATGCGGCGGAACGGATGCTGAAATCGGTGCGGCCGGCGCTGTTGACCTATCAGCGGCATCCGCAGAACTACCACGAGAACTTCAATGAGCTCAATCGCGAGCAGATCTTTGCCGACATCCTGGACTGGATGGGGCTCGACGCCAAGCACTGAGCTATAAGGTGATGGTGATGCGGGCGCCGCCCAGCGGCGAACCGTCGATGGCGATGGCGCCGCCGTGCAGCTGCACGGCTTTGGCGCTGATGGCCAGACCCAGGCCGTAGCCGCTGGCGGCGTAGTCCTGTTCGCGGGCCAGCCGGTAGAACGGTTCGAACACGCGCTCCCGCGCCTCGGGCGGGATGCCGGGGCCGTCGTCCTCCACCGTGATGCGCACGGCGGCGCCATCGCGCTCGGCCGACAGCACGATGCGCGAGGCCGCATACTTGGCGGCGTTACCCAGCAGGTTGTTGACGGCGCGCGCCAGCAGGCGGGCATCGCCTTGCAGCTCGCCCAAATCGTCGGGAATGCTGGTGCTGAACTGCTGCGCCGACGCTTGCGGCGGTGCGCAGCCCTGCAGCAGCGGCGCCAGCGCGAACAGCTGGCGCGGCATGGACTGCGCCTGGTCGAGCTGCGTCAGGCCAAGCAGCTCGTTGACCAGGGTTTTCAATTCGTCGACATCGGTCTCCATCGCCACGATGCGCTTTTGCAGTGCCGGGTCGTCGGCCGCATGGCGCTCGCGCAGCAACTCCAGGCCAAACTCCAGCCGCGCGATCGGCGTACGCAGCTCGTGCGATACGGAACGCAGCAGGTTCTTGTGCGCTTCCATCAGCAGGCCGATACGCTCGGCCATGTCGTTGATGCGGCCGGCCAGCGGCGCGATGCTCGACGCCGGCCGCACCGCCGCCCGCGCCGCCAGGTTGCCCTGGCCGAAATCGTCGGCCACCTTCGACAGCGCCAGCAAACCGCGCCAGTGCCGGCGCGTCCACCAGCCTATCGGCACCAGCAGGAACAGCGCGATCACGCCGAAGCGGATCGCCTCCATGCCCAGCGCCTGGCCGATGTCGATCGGCAGGCGCTGGGCGTGGATCACGTCTTCGTCGCTGCCGATGTAGCGCGCACCGGTGGTGTCGACCCGGCGGTAGAACGCCTTGCCGCCGACGTCGATAACCACTGCGCCTTGCAGCAGCTGCTCGCGTTTGGAGGCGGGCAGCGCTGCCAGCACCGCTGGCAGCGGTTGCAGCTCCAGCGTGGCCTCGGACACTACGCGCACCTTGTTCAGGCGCGGCAGCCATTCGTCGC
The DNA here is from genome assembly GCF_058799615.1 of Duganella sp. GW822-FHT06D06. Classification (NCBI taxonomy): domain Bacteria; kingdom Pseudomonadati; phylum Pseudomonadota; class Betaproteobacteria; order Burkholderiales; family Oxalobacteraceae; genus Duganella; species Duganella sp. GW822-FHT06D06. The sequence goes on along the minus strand of NZ_JBXALQ010000026.1, from coordinate 29,668 downwards.
TGGGCGCCTGGTCGATGTACTGCTCCAGCAGGAAGATCTGGCCGGCCGCCTGGCGGCGCGCGATCTCCTCCAGCGGATCGCCGAACAGGCGGCCGAAGGTGAAGTAGATCGCGCAGGTCGCCAGCGTGATGGCCAGCATCACCAGCAGTGCGAAGCGCCAGAAGAGACGGTTCATTCCCAGGCTGAGGGGCTGAACAGATAGCCTTCGCCCCAGACGGTCTTGATGCGTTCCGCGCCGCCGTCGCCGAACTTGCGGCGCAGGCGCGAGATGCAGTTGTCGATGCTGCGATCGAGGCCGTCGAATTCGATGCCGCGCATCTTGACCAGGATGTCGTTGCGCGACATGACCTTGCCCGAGGCGTCGGCCAGGATCACGAACAGCTTGAACTCGGCGCTGTTCATCGCCACTTCGCTGTCGCGCCAGTAGACGGCGCGGTTCTCGCGCGAGATGCGCAGCTGGCCGATGACGATGTCGCTGTTGGCGGCGCCGCTGCCGCGTCGTTGCAGCGCGCGCAGGCGGGCCAGCAGCACGCGCGGCTGCACCGGCTTGTTGACGTAGTCGTCGGCGCCCTGTTCGAGGCCGGAGACTTCGTCGAAGCTGTCTTCGCGCGCCGTCAGTATCAGGATCGGCACGGCGCTCAGCTGGCGCAACTGGCGGCACACTACCAGGCCGTCGACGCCGGGCAGGGTCAGGTCGAGTATCACCAGGTCCGGCTGGGTGTCGCGGAAGTGGTCGAGCGCGCGGTCGCCGCGTGTCACCACGTCGACTACGTAATCGTATTCGTCCAGGTATTCCTTGACCAGCGCGGCGAGCCGCGCATCGTCTTCCACCAGCATTACTCGCTGCATCGCGCCTCCATTTCGCAGGTATTGTAGTGGAGCGCGGCGTCGAAGTGGCATTTTCGACAATCGGGTACACATTCGTACACTTTCTATACAAATGCCGCCTACAAATTGAGGACAATTCAACGACAGACCGAGGCGGATTCCGCAGCGTAGGGTGCCTACCATTGGAGGCTCTTACTTCAACCTGGAATCCGAACATGAAAAAGATTGTATGCAGTGCCCTGATCGCTCTCGCCGCAAGCTCGCTGGCGCATGCCGAAGGCTTGTATGTCGGCGCCAATATCAGCCCGCAGACCAATGGCAATGTCAAATTCACCGAGAACGGCGTAACGACCGGTCGCAGCGAGGTCAAGAAGGCGACGCCATTGGGTCTGTTTGCGGGATATGAGCTGTCGCCGTTGTGGGCGCTGGAAGCCGGCTATCGCACCGACAGCAACTCGACCGCCTTCGACCTGTCCCCCGGCTACCAGCTCAAGACGCGCGTCAGCACGGCCTATCTGGCGGCGCGTGGCACGTGGAAGCTGAGCGAAGACTGGTCCCTGTTCGGCAAGGCGGGCCTGGCGCAGGGGCGCATGAAGATGAATGTCAGTGGCAAGGATGCTCCGCCGGGTGTGTCGGAGCACAAGACCGGCTTGTACCTGAGCGTGGGCGCTTCCTACCTGATCAGCAAGGACGTGGCGTTGCAGCTGGAATTGGAACGCACCGCCAAACTCAAACACGACGGCTTTACCGCCAACACGAATCGTATCGCCTCGGGCGTGCGCTTCGGATTTTAAGGAATACATGAAAAAGCTATCCCCGTTATTTTTGCTGCTGGCCGCGTGCGGTCCGGCGCTGGCCGAGAACACCACCGAGTTGATGATGCCCGATGGGAGCAAGGACATGTATGCGGGGGTGGCCTTCAGCACCAAGACGGCGGTGGAGGAGGGCGAGGTGCGGCAGGTGATGCTGCGTCCGTTGTTCCAGATCCAGTGGAGCAACGGGATATTTGCGTCGGCCAACGGGGTGCTGGGCATGCATCTGTCGCGAACGACGGGCGTGGAATATGGGCCGCTGATCGTTGGCAGCAATACGCGCGACCCCGGCGACAGCAGGCGCCTGCGCGGCACGCATCCGATCCGGGGTTCGGCCGATGTCGGCGGTTTTTTTAACTACTACCTTGGCGATCAGGCCCGCCTGACTTCGAACCTGATATACGACACCAGCGCGCGCGGCTTCCGTGGCCAGCTTGGCTTGCAAAAGACCTTGCCGTCGCCGGCGCCGCACCATACGGTGTCGTTGTCGGCCGCCGTTTCGCTGGCCAGCGATCCGGTGATGCGCGAGCAGTATGAAGTGAGCATCGCCGCCGGTGGCGTGCGCGATTACCGGCCGTCCGGCGGCGTGTCGGCTGTGAATGCCGGCGTCAACTGGAACTGGGCCATGAGCAGCAAATGGCTGGTCAACAGCTCCTTGACCGGCACGCTGCTGGGCAGCGGACCGGCCGAGGCACCCTTCGTCGGTCGCCGCAATTTCATCACCTGGTCCAGCGGACTGGCTTACCGGTTTTAAACGCCATGTTTAAACTCCTCCTGCTCTGTCTTGCCTTGCTGCCGGCGTTCGCCAGCGCGCAGGAGGACTCCGACTGGGTCGAGTATCGGGACGCCTATCGCCAGATGATCTGGTTCGAGAAGTATGGCAAGCCCAAACAGTTTTTGCAGAATCACTTCCGGATCCGGCCGCGCGACAAGAGCGTGTCCACGGACGGCCTGCGGCTGACGCTCAACAGCAAGGCCACGCACCTGGCGCTGCCGCTCGATGCGTTGGGGCGCGCGCTGTTCCCGTTTTCCAAAGCGGCGTATGACGACAACGCGGAACTGACGGTGAACCGCAAGGCGGGACAGCTCAGGTCCGGTGCCTGGGTATCGATCGTGACGCGGCCGGACGGTGTCTACGCGGCCGCCGATCTGCGCACCGCCTGCGATCAATTGCTGGCCTACCTGCGCTACTCCGGCGAGGCTGCGGGAAAAAGCTGCGCCGGCGTGCAGTTGTCGTATCCGAAGAATGACAGCTCGCAGGTGCAGTTCCATGCGGCCGGCGGCGCCGTCACCATGCTGGCCGCGAAAGAGGGGCCGGCTTTTGCTGGCGATGTGGTCGCCACTTTCAGGGTGTTCGTCTATCGCTTTGCGGCGCTGCCGGAAGCGGGGCAGATCGTCACCAGCAGCACCCCGCTGGCGATTGCCGCGCTACTCGAGTGATTCGATAGCCAGCAGCGGCCAGCGCTGCGCAAAGGCTTTGGAAACGACGCGGCGCCGGTAGGTGTCGGCATCGGCGCGGGCCGGATTGTGGCGCACGCGCAGTCCGAACAGATCTTCCAGTCCGTGCGGAGCGACCACGTGGATGGTATTGTTCGCGTCCAGCGAAACGCCGACGCAGGTCGCGTATTCCGGCCAGGTCGCCACGCCTTCTTCCAGCGACAGCAGCGGCGCGACCTCGCGGCCGAATTCGCGCATGAACCATGCGTGGACATGCGCCTGGTTGGTCACTTCCCACGCCAGCGCCGGCATCAGCTGCCGCAGCCGTGCTTCCAGTTCCGCGTCGCGCTGCGGCGGCGCGCCCGGCGCGAAGTAGACCAGGTCGACGTCGGCCAGTGGCGTAGGGCTGGCGTGGCCGTGCAGCGCATCCCACACCAGCGTGCGCACGGCGCCCGCACCGATGCACCAGCTATCGAGTCCAAGACTGCGGGCGGCCGACAGCGCGGCCATCAGCTCCGCCGAGGAATGGACCAGGTCGCGCAGGTCCTGCTCCAGCGAGGACGATTTCATTGTGTGCCAGCCCTGATGGGATTGAAACACACATCATATCGTGGCTGCGTCTTTATAGCGGGTATAGGCATGGCTGGCGATCGTGTCACGCTGTCGTAACACGGCATCAATACACTTCCGCGTTCTTATTCATTCGACAGGAAGTGCCATGCCATCCTCCCGCTTCAACAGCGCCGCGCGCGCCATCGCCTTGTGCGGCGTCTTTGCCTTGCCTGCCGCACCGGCCTCCGCGCTGAACATCCTGCTGTGCAACGATGACGGCATCACTGCCGCCAACCTGCGCGCGCTGAAATCGAAGCTGATCGCCGCTGGACATAGCGTGGCGGTGGCAGCGCCCATCGACAATCAATCGGGGCGCGGCGGCTACATCGCCTTCCTGACCCCGATCGGCGCGCTGACCGGCAAGGAGCGCGGCGCGGTGGCGCTGGGCCTGGCCGCCGGCGCTCCCGGCGTCGGCGTCGATGCCGGCGATGCCGATGTCTCCTACGTCAACGGCACGCCGGTTGCGGCCTGCCTGTACGGCGTCGATGTGCTGGCCAAGAAGAAGTGGGGCGCTGCGCCCGATCTGGTGATCTCCGGGCCCAATGAAGGCAACAACACCGGTGCGATCAACGCCAGCAGCGGCACGTTCAACAACCTGGTCTACATGATCAACCGCGGCTTGCCGGCAATGGCCGTCAGCGACGCCACCACCACCCAGGTGACCTGGAGCGGCGCGCTGCCTGCATCGCATCGCGTGTATGAAGTGGCCGGCATCGTGGTCAAGCTGGTGGATACGCTGATCGCCAACAAGACCAAGGCCGGCGGACTGCTGATGCCGGAAGGCGTGGGCCTGAACGTCAACGTGCCGGACTTCAGTGCCGGCGCCGGCGCGGCGCTGCCGTACCGCTTCACCCGTATCGGTAAAGCCAGCAGCTACCTGCCGGCGTTCTACGAGAAGCTGTCGGACAGCCCGCTGGCCGTGGCTTCCGGCGTCAACTTCCCGGTGCCGGGCATCAGCCTGGCCACCGGCGGCACGGTGCTGCCGAGCGGCGTGACGCTGCCCAAGGATACCGCCGCGACATCGGAAGACAATGTGATCGGCACGAAGACCGCGGTGACGATTTCTCCGGTCGAAGGCGTGCCGCAAGCGCGCCGCGCCTTTGAGGACGCGATGAAGATCAAATTGAACGGGATCGCTCAATGAACAACTCGATGAAGGCGGCCTTGCTGGCCGTGGTTGCCGGGCTGGCGGGATGCAATGGCTCGACCACCAGCGAGCCGGCGCCGACCAGCAGCGTGCCGGTGTTGGCCGAGGGCGCGCTGCAAGGCTATGCCAATGGCGACACAGTGTCCGGCGCCAGCATCTACACCAACAAGGACGGCAAGGGTTATGTGCTGCTGTCGGCCGATGGCGACGGCGCAGCGACGGTGATACACGTGGTCGATGGCAGCAAAGGCCGGCGCGTACCGGTGGCCAGCAGCGGCATGGTGACGCTGGCATACGACCGCACGCAGGCGGTGGCGCTGAACGCGCTATCCGCCGCCAATGCGGCCGGCAGCTACCAGGTGCTCATCGACGGCAAGCCGGTGCTGTTCACGGTGGCCGCCGACGGCGCTATCAGCGCTGGCAGCAGCGACTGCAAACTGTCCGGCAAGGTGGACTTCAGCTCCACCTACGGCGGCGCAGCGGCGCTGACGTTGATCGCCAGCGGCTGCGGCAGTTCCGCCGAAGGAAACTACAAAGGCCTGGCGCTGGCATCGGCCGACACCGCGCCCGCCGCGTTGCAACTGGTCGGCGAGAACGGCAGCGTCGTGCTGGACCTGCTGGCCTATCGCTGACGCCGCCGCCAATATTGATGGGGTCAAGTCTGACATTCGGACACGAGCTCGGCCATATAGGGGCGTTACTGTAGAGCTCGTGTCCGAATGTCAGACTTGACCCCATTGTTTAATGTGTCGGCACCCAGTTCATCAGCCGGTCGTTCTGGGTTTGGTACTGCTTGCCCAGGCAGGCGCTGATGTCGGCGGCGGTGGCGCAGGTGGCGTCGCGCTCTTTCAGCCATTTGCGCTGGAAGTCGCGTAGCTGGTTGCGGGCGTCGACGGTGTCGTGGCCTTGGCGCAGTTCCTTGACCAGCTTGGCCAGCGCCAGATCCTGCCTGGCCAATGCCGCATCGGCGCAGATGGTTTTTTCAACCTTCGTGGCGGCGGCCTTGCAATCGTAGGACGGACCGTCGGCTGCCGGCTCGAAGCGTGCCGTCGGCTTGAATTGTGCGGCGTCCATGTTGGCGCTGGCGCCGGCGCGGTCGACGAATACTACGCTGACGGGCGCAACGTCGTTTGCGCTCATCCAGTCGATCAGCGCGCGGCGTGCCGCCGCTGGAATCTGTTGTGCGGACAGGCTGTTGGAGCCGAGGCGTAGTTCGCCGTCGATGATATTCGCGCCCAGGCCTTGGCCGGTCTGGGTGTCAATCCAGAAGAAGCCCTTGAACGGGCAGGCGTGCGCCTCGCAGGCCGATACGCTGACGTAGCGTTTATCCACCACAAACACCGGGTCCGGCGGGCCGCCCAGTCCCGTCAACACTTCCCTGGAAAATTTTCCGGGAAGGCGAGTCTCGATCAGCGCTTTGGCGCGCTTGTCCCAGATGAAGGCGTTGCTCGACTTGCCCTCGTAGCTCAACGGCCAGTCGATCGTGGCGGCGTGGGCCAGCATGGACAGCGTCAGTGCCAGCAGGGCAATCAGGTTTTTCATTGGGCTTCCGTAAACAGACGCTTGAGTTTGCGGCCGCCGGTGATTTCGAAGCCGTGACGCTCATAGAACGCCAGGCTGCGGTCGAATTCAGGCAGCGGCGGCGTGCACACTTCCAGACGGTTCCAGCGCCGCTTGCGCGCCAGTTCGGAGGCGGCGTTCAGCAGCAGGCCGCCGACGCCGTTGGCGCGGAACGGCGGGGCGACGAAGAATTCCTGCATGGTCGCCAGCGCGCCCTCCGCGTACAGCGCGCGGCCTTCGGAGATGCCGACGAAGCCGATCGTTTCGCCTTCCGCGATCGCGATCAGCGCAAGGTATTTTTCTTCGCGCAGCAGCAAGTGGCACAAGCTGGCGGTTTTTTGCGGATCCAGGTTGAAGGTCTTCACGCCCAGGCGCTGGGAGATTTCTTCGGTCAGCGCCACGGCCATCGCGGCGATGGCGGGTGCGTCTTCAGGAACCGCCAGGCGTATTCTCGTATCGGTCATTGAATTTGTCTTCAGTCGTAGGGTTGAACAGGATAGCAGTTTACGATCCGTGAATACTCGCGCATTCTCACGGATGGGGGATGGAGATAAAAAAACCGTCTGCGCCGAACGCGATCTTGAGCGCGTTCAGGCAGACGGTTTTTGAAGGAATACAGCGCTTAACCGGCCAGCTTGGCCTTCAACAGCTCGGTCAGTTGCGCCGGGTTGGCTTTGCCGCGCGAGGCTTTCATCGCCTGGCCGATCAGCGAGTTGATCGCCGCTTCCTTGCCGGCACGGTACTGTTCCACCGATTTTTCGTTGGCGGCGATGACCTCGTTGACGATCGCTTCCAGCGCGCCGGTGTCGGAGATCTGCTTCAGGCCCTTGGTGTCGATCAGCACGTCCACCAGGTTGTCGTCGGCCGACTTGGCCGCCCACATGTCGCTGAACAGTTCTTTCGCGGTCTTGTTGTTGATGGTGCCGTCGGCGATACGCTTGAGCATCAGCGCCAGTTGCGCCGGCGAGACCGGTGCGTCGGCGATATCCACGCCTTCGCGGTTCAAGGTCGACGCGACGTCGCCCATCAGCCAGTTGGCGGCGGCCTTGGCGTTTTCCTTGCCGGCCTTGTCCACCACGGCGACGAAGTAGGTCGCCATCGCTTTCGACGCGGTCAGCACCAGCGAGTCATATTCCGGCAGCGCGTATTCGTTGACGAAGCGCTCGCGCATGGCGGCCGGCAGCTCCGGCATCGAAGCTTTCACCTGGGCGATCCACTCGTCGGAGATGACCAGCGGCGGCAGGTCAGGGTCCGGGAAGTAGCGGTAATCCTGCGCGTCTTCCTTGCTGCGCATTTCGCGCGTCTCTTTGCGGTCCGGATCGTACAGGCGGGTGGCTTGCACCACCTTGCCGCCGTCTTCGATCAACTCGATCTGGCGGCGCACTTCAACGTGTACGGCTTCTTCGATGAAACGGAACGAGTTCAGGTTCTTGATCTCGCAGCGGGTGCCGAGTTTCTCGTCGCCTTTACGACGCACCGAGACGTTGACGTCGCAGCGGAACGAGCCTTCCTGCATGTTGCCGTCGCAGACGCCGAGCCACATCACCAGCGAGTGCAGGGCCTTGGCGTAGGCCACGGCTTCGGCGGCGCTGCGGATTTCCGGCTCGGAGACGATTTCCAGCAGCGGCGTGCCGGCGCGGTTCAAGTCGATGCCGCTCATGCCGGCGTAGTCTTCGTGCAGCGATTTGCCGGCGTCTTCTTCCAGGTGGGCGCGCGTCAGGTTGACGGTCTTGGTGACGAATTCGCCATCCTTCTCGTAGCCGAAGGTCAGCGAGCCGCCGATGACCACCGGGTCTTCGAACTGGCTGATCTGGTAGCCCTTCGGCAGGTCGGGATAGAAGTAGTTCTTGCGGGCGAAGATGGACGCCGGCGCGATCTTCGCGCCAACCGCCAGTCCGAAGCGAATCGCGCGGTCCACCGCCTGCTTGTTCATCACCGGCAGCACGCCAGGCAGCGCCAGGTCCACCGGGCTGGCCTGGGTGTTGGGCTCGGCGCCGAACTTGATCGGCGATCCGCTGAAAATTTTAGATTCGGTCGTGAGCTGCACGTGGTTCTCAAGACCGATGACGACTTCCCATTCCATATTGTTCTCGCTGTATTTGGTGTATTAGATGCCGGCAGGTGCGCGGGTGTGCCAGTCGGTCGCCAGCTGGTACTGGTGGGCGACGTTGAGCAGTTTCGCTTCGCCGAAATGCTTGCCGATGATCTGCAATCCCACCGGGCGGTTCTTGGCGCCGAAGCCGACCGGGATCGACATGCCTGGCAAGCCGGCCAGGCTGGTGGACAGCGTGTAGATGTCGGCCAGGTAGGCGGCCACCGGGTCGTCGGACTTGTCGCCCAGGTCCCAGGCCACGGTCGGCGCGACCGGTCCCATGATGACGTCGCAGACGGCGTTCGGGCCGTTCAGCACCGCTTCGAAATCCTGCGCGATCAGGCGGCGGATCTTTTGCGCCTTCAGGTAGTAGGCGTCGTAGTAGCCGTGGCACAGCACATAGGTGCCGACCATGATGCGGCGCTTGACTTCGGCGCCAAAGCCTTCGGCGCGGGTCTTGCGGTACATCTCGGACAGGTCCTTGTACTCCGACGTGCGGTGACCGTAGCGCACGCCGTCGAAGCGCGACAGGTTGGACGAGGCTTCGGCCGGCGCGATCATGTAGTAGGCCGGGATCGACAGCGCGGTGTTCGGCAGCGAAATATCCACCAAAGTCGCGCCCAGGGTCACGTATTGCGCCAGCGCGGCGCGCACGGCGTCCTCCACGTCCTTGGCCAGGCCTTCGCCGAAGTATTCCTTCGGCACGCCGATGCGCAGGCCCGCCAGCGGCTGGCCCAGTTCGCGGGTGTAGTCTTCGTCGATGCCGCCCATCTCAGGCGTCAGCGAGGTCGAATCGCGTTCGTCGAAGCCGGCCATGGCGTTGAGCAGCAGCGCGCAGTCTTCGGCGGTTTGCGCCATCGGGCCGCCCTGGTCCAGCGACGAGGCGAAGGCGATCATGCCGAAGCGCGATACGCGGCCGTAGGTCGGCTTGATGCCGGTGATGCCGCAGAACGCGGCCGGCTGGCGGATCGAGCCGCCGGTGTCGGTGCCGGTGACGGCCGGCGCCAGGCGCGCGGCCACGGCGGCGGCGGAACCGCCCGAGGAGCCGCCAGGCACGGCGGTTTTGTCCCACGGGTTTTTCACCGGACCGAAGGCCGAGTTTTCATTGGCCGAACCCATCGCGAATTCGTCGCAATTGAGCTTGCCCAGCGTGACCATGCCGGCCGCGCGGAACTTCTCCACCACGGTGGCGTCGAACGGGCTGACGTAGTTGGCCAGCATTTTCGAGCCGGCGGTCGAGCGCCAGTCGCGGGTGACGAAGATGTCCTTGTGGGCGATCGGCACGCCGGTCAGCGGGGTGGCGGTGCCGGCGGCGATGCGGGCGTCGGCTTCGGCCGCCTGCGCCAGCGTCAGCGCGCGGTCCACGTGCAGGAAGGCGTTCAGGTCGCTCTTTTCGATACGGTCGAGGAAGTGCGTCGCCAGCTCGGTGGCGGTGATGGCTTTGCTTTGCAGCAGCGCGGACAGCTCTTTAATGGTTTTGGTGTGCATGGCGTTTCAATTCAGATTCGGTGATCGGGAAGGGGGCGGGACACAACGGTCCTTACTCGATCACCTTCGGCACCAGGTACAGCCCGTCCTGGGTCTTGGGCGCGACGGCCTGGTAGTCTTCGCGGCGATTGGCCTCGGTGGCCACGTCTTCGCGCAGGCGCAGGGCGATGTTGTTCATGTGCGCCGCCAGCGGGTGGCTCAGCGGGGCGACGCCGTCGGTGTCGACCGCCTGCATCTGTTCGGCCAGCGCAAAAATGCCGTTCAACTGGTCCAGCGCGGTGGCGCTCTGCTGCTCGCTCATCTCAAGTTGTGCCAGTTTGGCAATGCGTGTTACGTCGGATAGGGTCAGGGACATGGCGAATGGCGCGGATGGGCCGCGCAAGGTTTAATTGTTATATTGATAAAAAACTGGAAATACTGCCTTTTCGCTGGCAAAAGCAAAGGATTACCGCTTAACTCGCGGACTCAACCGATACACTTTTGGCGGGATTTTCGGCAAATCGCATTCAAATTATAAGGTAGAATGGCGGGTTGATGCGTTGCCGGCGCTGAATCATTGCAGCCGCCGCGTCACCACAGGATTTCTTTCTAACGGCTTACGCGCACATCAGTCGCGCCACAGGACACACATGTTTGGTTTTTTACGCAGGTATATTTCCACCGATCTGGCCATCGACTTGGGCACGGCCAACACTCTGATCTACGTTCGCGGCCAGGGCATCGTCCTGGACGAACCGTCGGTCGTCGCGATCCGCCAGGAAGGCGGCCCTAACGGCAAGAAGACGATCCAGGCAGTTGGTAAAGAAGCAAAGCAGATGCTGGGCAAGGTCCCAGGCAACATCGAGGCGATCCGCCCGATGAAAGACGGCGTGATCGCCGACTTCACCGTCACCGAACAGATGCTGAAACAGTTCATCCGCATGGTGCACGACTCCAAATTCTTCCGTCCTTCGCCGCGCATCATCATTTGCGTGCCGTGCGGTTCGACCCAGGTTGAGCGCCGCGCGATCCGCGAATCGGCGCTGGGCGCCGGCGCTTCGCAAGTGTACCTGATCGAAGAGCCGATGGCGGCGGCGATCGGCGCCGGCCTGCCGGTGTCGGACGCCACCGGTTCGATGGTGGTCGACATCGGCGGCGGCACCACCGAGGTGGGCATCATCTCGCTGGGCGGCATGGTCTACAAAGGTTCGGTGCGCGTGGGAGGCGACAAGTTCGACGAAGCCATCGTCAACTACATCCGCCGCAACTACGGCATGCTGATCGGCGAACAGACCGCGGAAGCGATCAAGAAGGCCATCGGTTCGGCCTTCCCGGGTTCGGAAGTGAAGGAAATGGAAGTCAAGGGCCGCAACCTGTCCGAAGGCATTCCGCGCTCGTTCACGATTTCGTCCAACGAGATCCTGGAAGCGCTGACCGACCCGCTGAACAACATCGTCTCGGCCGTGAAGAACGCGCTGGAACAAACGCCGCCGGAACTGGGCGCCGACATCGCGGAAAAAGGCATGATGCTGACCGGCGGCGGCGCGCTGCTGCGCGACCTCGATCGCCTGCTGATGGAAGAAACCGGGCTGCCGGTGCTGGTGGCGGAAGATCCGCTGACCTGCGTGGTGCGCGGCTCGGGCATGGCGCTCGAGCGGATGGACCAGCTGGGCTCGATCTTCTCCTACGAGTGATCTGACAAAGACGGGGCCGCGAAACAGCGGCCCCGATGCATTGGGATGAGTTGACAGTCTCGTTGGCGCGCGAGCGCCGGATTATTGGAAGTCATGGAATACAGTCCTCCGCCACTTTTCAAGCAAGGCGCCTCCGCCCGCGTCAAGATGACGGTATTCGCGTGCATATCGATCGCACTGCTGCTGATCGATTCACGCATGCACAGCTTGACCACGGTGCGCAAAGGGGCGGCCACCGTGCTGTATCCGCTGCAAATGGCGGCCTTGCTGCCGCGCGACGCCATCTACGGCGTCGGCGATTATTTCTCCACCTTGTCGTCGCTGGAAAAGCAGGTGCGCGAGCTCAAACGCCAGCAGATCGCCGGCGCGCTGGTGCTGCAGCAGGCCCAGCTCCAAACCGCTGAGAACGGCCAGCTGCGCCGCCTGATGGACGCCCGCCAGCACCTGCCGGTGAAGTCGATGCTGGCCGAGATCCTGTACGACGCGCGCGACGTCAACAGCCGCAAGGTGATCCTCGACCGCGGCACCCAGCAAGGCGTGGCGCTCGGCCTGCCGGTGATCGACAACCAGGGCGTGGTCGGCCAGGTCACGCGCGTGTTCCCGTTTACCTCCGAAGTGACGCTGCTGACCGACAAGGAGCAGGCCATCCCCGTGCAGCTGCTGCGCAACGGCTTGCGCAGCGTGGCGTATGGCCGCGGCAAGTCCGGCGCGCTGGAGCTGCGCTTCACGGCGCCCAACGCGGACATCCAGGTGGGCGACATCGTCGTCACCTCGGGCCTGGACGGGGTCTACCCGGCCGGCCTGGCGGTGGCCCGCGTGAGCCAGGTGGAAAACAGCGCGGCCGGTTCCTTCGGCGGCGTGGTGTGCCAGCCGCTGGCCGGCATCGCCAACAATACGCAGCTGCTGATTTTGATGTCGACGCCGGAGATGCCTCCGCGCCCGCCGGAGGAAGAGCTGCGCGCGCTCAAGAAGCACAACAACAAGATGGCGCCGATCAAGGAGGCGCCGAAAGAGGGCGTCGACCCGGCACCCGCCGCCGCGCCTGCGCCTGCGCCGGCCGGCCCGCCCGGCCTGATGCCGGTGATGCCGCCGCCCGCGCCCAAGCCGGCGCCGGCCGCCGCCACGCCGGCCACCGCACCAACCGCGACACCGGCCGCCGCGGCCGCCCAGCCTGTGCCTGCAGCCACCACACCGAAGGAACCGGCACGATGAACCGTCCCCACTATATCCTGCTGCCGGTCAGCCCGCTGTTCATCGCCTTCAGCCTGTTCTGCGCGTTTCTACTGAACCTGCTCCCCTGGGGGAACTTCGTCGGCGTGCCCGATTTCGTGGCGCTGGTGCTGGTGTTCTGGGGCGTGCACCAGCCGCGCAAGGTCGGCATCGGCACCGCCTTCTTCCTCGGCCTGCTGATGGACGTGCATGACTCCACGCTGCTGGGCGAGAATGCGCTGGCCTACACGCTGCTGTCCTACTTCGCGATCATGCTGCACCGGCGGGTGCTGTGGTTCCCGCTGCTGACGCAGGCCATGCACGTGTTCCCGCTGCTGCTGATGGCGCAGTCGGTGCAGCTGGTGGTGCGCTTCTTCGTGTCCGGCAAATTCCCCGGCTGGTTCTACTTTGTCGAAAGCGTGATCGCCGTGGCCCTGTGGCCGCTGGCGACCTGGTTGCTGCTGGCGCCGCAGCGCCGCGCGGTCGACCGCGACCACACCCGGCCGATCTGACGCCCCGGCCGGGCAGTGACTGAACACCATGACTGAACTCAAGGACAACCAACGCGAGCTGCACCAGTTCCGCCTGCGCCTGACGGTGCTGGGCGTGCTGGTGTTCTTCTGTTTCGCCTCGCTGCTGGCGCGCTTCATCTGGCTGCAGGTCTACAAGCACAGCGACTACGTCGCCCAGGCCGAAGAGAACCGCATCGCCATCGTCCCGATCGAGCCCAATCGGGGCCTGATTTTGGACCGCAACGGCGTGGTCCTGGCGCGCAACTACTCTGCCTTCACGCTGGAGATCACGCCGTCCAAGCTGGTCATGACGCTGGATGAAACCATCGACGAGCTGTCCAAGCTGATCACGGTGGAGACCAAGGACCGCAAGCGCTTCAAGAAGCTGCTGGAGGAGTCCAAGGGCTTCGCGAGCGTGCCGCTGCGCACCCGCCTGTCCGACGAGGAAGTGGCGCGCTTTTCGGCGCAGCGCTTCCGCTTCCCCGGCGTGGAAGTGCAGGCGCGCCTGTTCCGCCAGTATCCGCTGGGCGAGATCGCCTCGCATGTGATCGGCTACATCGGCCGCATCAACACCACCGAGGCCAGGGCCATCGCCGACACCGAGGACGCCGCCAACTACAACGGCACCGACCATATCGGCAAGGAAGGCCTGGAGAAAAGCTACGAGAAGCAGCTGCACGGCATCACCGGCTACGAGGAAGTGGAAAAATCGGCCGGCGGCCGCGCCATCCGCACCTTGTCGCGCACGCCGGCCACGCCGGGCAGCAACCTGATACTGTCGATCGACATCGAGCTGCAAAAAGTGGTGGAGGAAGCCTTCGGCGAATGGCGCGGCGCGCTGGTGGCGATCGAACCGGAGACCGGCGACATCCTGGCCTATGTGTCGCGGCCCGGCTACGATCCCAACCTGTTCGTCGACGGCATCGATACGCAAAGCTGGAACGAACTCAATACCTCGCTGGACCGGCCGATGGTGAACCGTCCGTTGTCGGGCACCTATCCGCCGGGTTCCACCTTCAAGCCGTTCATGGCGCTGGCCGCGCTGGAGCTGGGCAAGCGCACGCCGAGCCAGACCATTTTCGATCCGGGCTCGTTCACGCTGGGCGGCCACAAGTTCCGCGACGATAAACCGGGCGGCCACGGCACGGTCGACATGTACAAGTCCATCGTCGAATCCTGCGACACCTACTACTACATCCTCGGCAACGAGTTGGGCATCGACGCCATCAGCGATTTCATGAAACCGTTCGGTTTCGGCCAGCTGACCGGCATCGACCTGGAACACGAGAAGCAGGGCGTGCTGCCGTCCAAGGAATGGAAGCGCAACCGCTTCAAGAAGAATCTGGCGGCGCAGAAGTGGGTCGGCGGCGACACCATCTCCATCGCCATCGGCAACGGCTTCAACACCTACACGCCGTTGCAGATGGCGCACGCGGTATCGAACCTGGCCAACAACGGCGTCGTCATGAAGCCGCACCTGGTGAAGATCATCGAAGACAGCGTCACGCGCGCGCGCAAGCTGACGGTGCCCAAGGAAAGCTACCGCATCGCGCTCAAGCAGGAGCATATCGATATCGTCAAGAACGCCATGGTGGGCGTGACCACCGGCGGCACGGCGGCGCGCGCGTTCGCCGGCGCCGGCTACACCTCGGGCGGCAAGACCGGCACCGCGCAGCTGGTGGCGATCAAGAAGAACGAGAAGTACAACGCCAACCTGATCGCCGAGCGCCTGCGCGACAACGCGCTCTACACCGCCTTCGCCCCGGCCGACAAGCCGCGCATCGCCATCGCGGTGGTGGTGGAGAACGGCGGCTTCGGCGCCAGCGTGGCCGCGCCCATCGTGCGCAAGGCGCTGGACTACTACCTGCTGGGCAAGCGCCCGCACGAAAAGGAAACCACCCGCGTGCCGAAGGAAGACGCCGAGCTGCGCTCCGTGCAGGACGTCCAGGCCGAGCAGGGCGTCAGCGACGAGAAGAAGCCGGGCGCTGAAACCCCCGGCAACAAGGAATAAAGGATACGCATGCGCATCAACGAAAGGCGTTCCCTGTGGCGCCGCCTTCGCCCGTACTTCATCGTTTTCGACCTGCCGCTGATGTTGATCATCTGCGCGCTGCTGTCGGTCGGCCTGGTCACGCTGTATTCGGCCGGCATCGGCATTCCCGGCAAGGTCGAAGACCAGCTGCGTAACATCTTCCTGGCCTTCGTCGTGATGTGGTTCGTCGCCAATGTCTCGCCGCAGATGATGATGCGGATCGCCGTGCCGGCGTATGTGGTCGCGGTGGCGCTGCTGGTCGGCGTGGCGCTGTTCGGCACCATCAAGCTGGGCGCGCGGCGCTGGCTGCACGTGGGCATCGACATCCAGCCCTCCGAATTCATGAAGATCGCCATGCCGCTGATGCTGGCGTGGTTCTTCCAGCAGCGCGCCGGCCATCTGCGCTGGCAGGACTACGGCATCGCCGCCGTGCTGCTGGCGATTCCGGTGGGCCTGATCGTCAAGCAGCCGGACCTGGGCACCGCCCTGCTGGTGGTGGCCGCCGGCTTCTGCGTGATCTTCCTGGCCGGCCTGGCATGGAGGGCGCTGATCGCGCTGGGCGTGGCCGGCGCCGCCAGCCTGCCGGTGGTCTGGTCGGTGCTGCACGACTACCAGCGCGAACGCGTGATGACGCTGATCGATCCCACCTCCGACCCGCTGGGCAAGGGCTTCCACATCATCCAGTCCACCATCGCGGTGGGGTCGGGCGGCATGACCGGCAAGGGCTGGACCCACGGCACCCAGGCCCACCTGGAGTTCATCCCCGAACGCACCACCGACTTTATCTTCGCCGTGTTTTCCGAGGAGTTCGGCCTGACCGGCAACCTGGTGCTGATGTTCCTGTACCTGCTGCTGATCGGCCGCGGCCTGATGATCGCCGGGAACGCGCCCAACTTCTTCACGCGCCTGCTGGCCGGCGCCATCACGATGATTTACTTCACCTACGCCTTCGTCAACATGGGCATGGTCAGCGGCATCCTGCCGGTGGTCGGCGTGCCGCTGCCGTTCATGAGCTACGGCGGCACCGCCCTGCTGACGCTGGGCCTGGGCGCGGGCATCCTGATGAGCATCCAGCGCCACCGCAAACTGGTGCAGACCTGATGCGCATGCATGACGGGCGTACGCTGTGGCAGCGCGTACGGCCTTATTTCACCGTGTTCGACGCGCAGTTGGCCATCATCATGCTGATGCTGCTGTCGGTGGGGCTGGTCACGCTGTATTCGGCCGGCATCGCGATTCCCGGCAAGGTGGCCGACCAGTTGCGCAATATTTTCCTGGCCTTCCTGGTGATGTGGATGGCGGCCAATACGCCGCCGCAGATGATGATGCGCATCGCCGTGCCGGCCTATGCGCTGGGCGTGGCGCTGCTGGTGGCGGTGGCGCTGGTGGGCACCATCAAGGGCGGCTCGCGCCGCTGGCTGACCTTGGGCGTGCAGTTGCAGCCGTCCGAATTCATGAAGATCGCCATGCCGCTGATGATGGCCTGGTTCTTCCAGCGGCAGCAGGGGCAACTGCGCTGGCATTCCTACCTGATCGCGGCGCTGCTGCTGGCGATACCGGTCGGCCTGATCGCGCGCCAGCCCGACCTGGGCACGGCGCTGCTGGTGGTGGCCGCCGGCGCCTGCGTGATCTTCCTCGGCGGCCTGTCGTGGAAGGCGATAGCGGCGCTGGGCGCGACCGCTTGCGCCGGCCTGCCGGTGCTGTGGTCCGTGATGCACGACTACCAGCGCGACCGCGTGCTGACCTTGATCGATCCATATCACGACCCGTTGGGCAAAGGCTTCCACATCATCCAGTCGATGATCGCCATCGGCTCGGGCGGCATGGCCGGCAAGGGCTGGACCCACGGCACCCAGGCCCACCTGGAATTCATCCCCGAGCGCACCACCGACTTTATCTTCGCCGTGTTCTCCGAGGAGTTCGGCCTGGCCGGCAACCTGGTGCTGCTGGCGCTGTACCTGCTGCTGATCGTGCGCGGCCTGAATATCGCGGTCAACGCTTCCACCTTCTTTACGCGCCTGCTGGCAGGTTCCATCACCATGATTTACTTCACTTACGCCTTCGTCAACATGGGCATGGTCAGCGGCATCGTGCCGGTGGTCGGCGTGCCGTTGCCGTTCATGAGCTACGGCGGCACCGCCTTGCTGACGCTGGGCCTGGGCGCCGGCATCCTGATGAGCATCCAGCACCACAGCCGCGGCGTGCGCGGCGGCGCCTCCACCCGTGCCTGGGGAGCGGCGGCATGATGGAGATTAAGGACACGGAGCGCGAGCTCCAGCAGTTCCGCAGCCGCGTCACGGTGCTGGGGGCGTTGGTGTTCATCTGTTTCGGCCTGCTGCTGGCGCGCTTCATCTGGCTGCAAGTGGTCAAGTACAAGGACTTCGCCGTCAAGGCGGAAGAGAACCGCATCGCCATCGTGCCGATCGTGCCCAATCGCGGCCTGATCTTGGACCGCAACGGCGTGGTCCTGGCGCGCAACTACTCTGCCTTCACGCTGGAGATCACGCCGTCCAAGCTGGTCATGACGATGGATGAAACCATCGACGAGCTGTCCAAATTGATCGAGATCGAGGTCAAGGACCGCAAGCGCTTCAAGAAGCTGCTGGAGGAATCCCGCGGCTTCGAGAGCGTGCCGCTGCGCACCCGCCTGTCCGACGAGGAGGTGGCGCGCTTTTCGGCGCAGCGCTTCCGCTTCCCCGGCGTGGAGGTGCAGGCGCGCCTGTTCCGCCAGTATCCGCTGGGCGAGACGGCGTCGCACGTGATCGGCTTCATCGGCCGCGTCAGCCGCGCCGAGGCCAAGGCCATCGAAGACACCGACGATGCCGCCAACTACAAGGGCACCGACCATCTCGGCAAGGAAGGCCTGGAGAAAAGCTACGAGAAGCAGCTGCACGGCGCCACCGGCTACGAGGAAGTGGAAGTGTCGGCCGGCGGCCGCGCCATCCGCACCTTGTCGCGCACGCCGGCGGTGGCGGGCAGCAACCTGAT
Source organism: Duganella sp. GW822-FHT06D06 (assembly GCF_058799615.1). Lineage (NCBI taxonomy): Bacteria > Pseudomonadati > Pseudomonadota > Betaproteobacteria > Burkholderiales > Oxalobacteraceae > Duganella > Duganella sp. GW822-FHT06D06. Next base: position 11,278 of record NZ_JBXALQ010000026.1, on the reverse strand, counting down.
CCTGTCGATCGACATCGAGCTGCAAAAAGTGGTGGAGGAAGCCTTCGGCGAGCGGCGCGGCGCGCTGGTGGCGATCGAACCGTCGACCGGCGACATCCTGGCCTATGTGTCGCGGCCCGGCTACGATCCCAACCTGTTCGTCGACGGCATCGACACGCAAAGCTGGAACGAGCTCAATACCTCGCTCGACCGGCCGATGGTGAACCGTCCGCTGTCCGGCACCTACGCGCCGGGTTCCACCTTCAAGCCCTTCATGGCGCTGGCCGCGCTGGAGCTGGGCAAGCGCACGCCCAGCCAGACGACCTACGATCCGGGTTTCTACTACCTCGGCGGCCACAAATTCAACGACGACGTGGTGGGCGGCCACGGCTCGGTGGACATGCACAAGTCGATCGTCGTCTCCTGCAATACCTACTACTACGCGCTGGGCCACGACATGGGCATCGACGCCATCAGCGGGTTCATGAAGCCGTTCGGCTTCGGCCAGCTGACCGGCATCGACCTGGAAAACGAAAAGACCGGCGTGCTGCCGTCACAGGAATGGAAGCGCAAGCGTTTCAAGGGTGCGGCGGGCAAGTGGGTGGGGGGTGATACCATCTCGGTTAGCAATGGTTCGGGCTACAACGCCTACACCCCTTTGCAGATCGCGCACGCGGTGGCCAACCTGGCCAACAACGGCGTGGTGATGAAGCCGCACCTGGTCAAGATCGTCGAGGACAGCAAGACGCGCGCCCGCACGCTGACCGTGCCCAAGGAGAGTTATCGGATTCCGCTCAAGCAGGAGAATATCGACTTTATCAAGGATGCGATGGTCGGCGTGACCACCCAGGCCGGCGGCACCGGCGTACGCGCCTTCGCCGGCGCCGGCTACACGGTGGGCGGCAAGACCGGCACCGCGCAGGTGATCACCATCCGCTCGGGCGAGAAGTACAACGCCGCGCGCCTGGCCGAACGCCTGCGCGACAACGCGCTGTTTACGGCCTTTGCGCCGGCCGACAAGCCGCGCATCGTGCTGGCGCTGGTGGTGGAAAACGCCGGCAAGGGCGGCGCCGAAGCCGCGCCTATCGCCCGCAAGGCGCTGGACTACTACCTGCTGGGCAAACGCCCGGCCGGGAAGGACACCACCAAGGTGCCGAAGGAAGATGCCGAAACGGTGCTGCCGGTCGAAGGGCAGACGCTGGAAGAACAAGCCGCAGCGGCCGAATTCGAGCGGCGCGCGCCGACGCAGCCAGTGCCGCCGGTGCCGCCGGTGCCGAAGAAACCGTAAGGAAGAAGTGATGGGGATGAACCGTAGCCGTATTTTGAATGTCTGCACCGGGCTGGCCTTGCTGGCGCTGGTCGGCTGCGGCACTGCGCCGACAGTGACCGATACCAGCACCACGCCCAAGGCGCCCCGTACCTCCGGCCCGGTCATCAAGGCGCCGTCCAGCGGCAAGCCGGATACCAGCCTGCCGGTGCTGCCGCCGGCGAATTCGGGACGCGGCGGCTACTACCAGGACGACGGTCCCGGCGACGCGCCGCCATCCAACCTGGCCAACGTGCCGGACGCCGATGTGCGCAACGATCCGCTGCTGCCGTACTCCAACCGTCCCTACGTCGTCTTCGGCAAGACCTACACGCCGATCAGCGGCAACCAGCCGTTCACGCAGATCGGCGTCGGCAGCTGGTACGGCAAGAAGTTCCACGGCCAGCGCACCTCGTCCGGCGAGATCTACGACATGTACAAGATGACGGCCGCGCATCCGACGCTGCCGATTCCATCCTACGCGCGCCTGACCAACCTGGTGAGCGGCGCGGTGGTCATCGTGCGCATCAACGACCGTGGGCCGTTCCATGCCAACCGCGCCATCGACGTGTCGTACACGGCGGCGCTGAAACTGGGCCTGCTGGGCAAGGGCAGCCATGAACTCCAGATCGAACGCATCCTGCCCGATGAGGTGGACCGCATGCTGGCCACGCGCGCCGGCGTGTCGGGCACGGTGGCGCCGCGCTTGCAGTCGCAGTCTTCGCCGCGGAAGGCGTCCACCGGCGGCCTGGGCAACAACAACGGCGGCGGTCCGCTGTTGCTGATGCCATCGACGACGCTGAGCGAGCCGCTGGTGCTGGCGCCGAAGGCCATGCCGGCCGCGCCATCGTCCGAAGCGGAAGCCCTGATGCTGACCGACCGCGCGCCGGCCAACAGCGAAGCGCTGGCGGCCAGCACCGCCAGGGGCGGCTTCTACCTGCAACTGGGCGCCTACTCGCGCGCCGAGAATGCGGAGGTGGTGCGCAACAAGCTGTCCGGCAAGGGCCTGAATGGATTGGAAGTGGTGCAGGGCGGCGCCGTGCACCGATTGTTCACCGGCCCGTTCGCCACCCGCCAGGAAGCGCTCCAGGCGGCGCAAGGCCTGCCTTCATCATTGAACCTCAAGCCCATGGTCGTCCAGCGCTGACGTCCGACCGGCGCGGCCTATCCATGCGCTACATCAATGGGGGACATGGGTTCGCTGACTAAACTGGATTTCCACTATCAATGGAGGAAATCATGGAAATCCAGGACGATACCGATGTACTGCGCAAGCTGTTCGCAGAGATGAATCCCGACTCGGGCGAAGTGGAGTCTATCCACCGGGCCGAGTTGGATCCGGATGCGGCGCTGACGCTGATGGCCAATCCCAAGGCGGCGCTCAAGGCGATGAATATTCCGGTCAGCGCCGAATCGCGCGTGGACCTGACGATGAAAAACCGCGCCGACCGCGCCACGACGGAGCTGGGGTTGGCGTCGGCGGCCCGGCTGCGACGCATCATCGTCATCGTCATCCACTACCGCAACTGCGACGCCGACATCATCATCATCGCCACGCGCTGAGTGCCGCGCCCATCGTCGTCCAGCGCTAATCCGCCGACAGTAGTTGCGCCAGCCGCTCGGTGCGGAAGCGCTCGACGACAAATTCCACGAAGGCCCGCGTCTTTGCCGGCAGCAGTTTCTGCGCCGGATAGTAGATCGATACGGAGCCGCCATCCACATGCCAACCGGGCAGCACGCGCACCAGCGTGCCCGCTTCCAGGTGCGCCAGCGTTTCCGAGTAGTTGATCAAGGCGATGCCCAGGCCCAGTGCCGCGGCGTCGCAGGCGGCGCCGGGATCGCTCATCGTCATGCGCACGCGCAGCGTGACGGGCGCCTGCTGCTTGCCGCGATTGACCAGCGCCCACGGGCGTATCCGGCCCGTTTGCGGCGAGCGGATCAGGATGCCGTCGTGTTGATGCAGGTCGGCGGGCGACTTCGGCGCGGGATGTTCGGCCAGGTATGACGGCGACGCCACCAGCACCCGGTTCGCGGGCGCCAGCTTGCGCGCCACCACGCCGGGCGACAAGTCGATGCCGCCGCCCAGCGCGGCGTCGAAACTCTGCGCGATCAGGTCCACCGGACGGTTGTCGAACGCCCAGTCGGGCGCGATGGCGGGATAGCGCTGCAAAAAATCGCCCAGCATCGGCACGATGTACTTGCGGCCGAAATTGGTCGGCATGCTGACCCGCAGCGTGCCGGCGGGCTGGCCGCCGGCGCTGGACAGGTTGGCGACCGCGTTCTGTATCGTCGACAGGCTGCCGCCCACTTCATCGAGGAACTGCCGCCCGGCCTCCGTCAGCGACAGGCTGCGCGTGCTGCGCTGGAACAGGCGCACGCCCAGCCGCGCCTCCAGCCGGGCGATGTTCTTGCCGACGGCGGCCGGCGTCAGGCCGAGCCGGCGCGCCGCTTCCGAGAAGCTGCCCGCTTCGGCGCTGCGCACGAAGCATTCGATGCTGGTCATGGTTTCCATGGTTTTCATTTTAAACCAATTGGATCAACTGCTTAGAGCGATTACCGTCTAGTCGCGACATAATCATCGGCGGATACTACAGGCTCCAAATCACCAACCAGGAGCTACACATGAGCAACGGTAAAATCGCATTGGTACAAGGCGGCTCGCGCGGCATCGGCGCGGCCATCGCAAAACGGCTGGCGCGCGACGGCGCCACCGTCGTGCTGACCTATTCCAGCTCGGCCGACAAGGCCGCGCAAGTGGTGGCGGAGATTGAAGCCGCCGGCGGCAAGGCGCAAGCCGTCAAGGCCGACAGCGCCGACGCCTCCGCATTGAAAGCGGCCATCCGCAACGCGGCCGAAGCCCACGGCCGTATCGACATCCTGGTCAACAACGCCGGCGTGTTGGCGATCGCGCCGCTGGAGGAATTCACGCTGGAGGATTTCGACCGCACGCTGGCCGTCAACGTGCGCAGTGTGTTCGTGGCGACGCAGGAGGCGGCGCGCCACATGGGACAGGGCGGGCGTGTGATCACCATCGGCAGCACCAACGCCGACCGCATGCCGTTCGCCGGCGGCGCGGCCTACGCGATGAGCAAAGCGGCGCTGGTCGGCCTGACCAAGGGCATGGCGCGCGACCTCGGCCCGCGCGGCATCACGGTCAACAACGTGCAGCCAGGTCCGGTCGATACCGATATGAACCCGGACGGCAGCGATTTCGCCGGCGCCCTGAAAGCCATGATGGCCTTGCCGCGCTACGGGACGGTGGAGGAAATCGCCAGCTTCGTCGCCTATCTGGCGGGACCGGAAGCGGGCTACATCACCGGCGCCAGCCTGACGATCGACGGCGGCTTCGGCGCCTGACGCTTACCTGCAGGCGTGGCTTTCCGCGTTCGGGTAGCCGGCGCGGAATTGTTCCAGCTTGGTCTTGAGCTCCGGGTCCACATCGCGGAACTGGAAGGCCAGCAGCTTGCTGCCGCTCATGCGCGGGGCCACGCGCGCGCTGCGCACGCCTTGCTTCATCACGATCGCCAGCTGGTTCTGCGCCGCGCTTTCGGTCTTGAACACGCCCAGCGAAATCCCCCAGCGCAGCGGCGAGTTGTCGTTCATGATGAAGTAGTTGGTCACGCCCAGCGCGCGCAGTTCGCCGGCTTTCTTGTCGGCGCCCTCCTTGCTGCCCTGCGACGGCATATAAACGATATAGCTCGATACCTCGGTGCCCGGCAGGTTGTGGCGCGACTGGCGGTCGCCCAGGTTCAGCGGCGCCAGCTGGGTTTCGAAGCGGCGCGCTTCGGCCAGCACGAAGCTGCCGATTTCCACGCAGGCCAGCAGTTCCGGCGCCGGCTTGGCGCTGGCGGCGGCGCTGGCCGTCGCGGCCGATGCGTCGTTGGCCTTCTCGGGAGAGATGATGGCCAGTTTGCTGGCGTTGAGTTGATTGAGCAGGCGCTCCGGTTCGCGCTCGTTGCCGCTGAAATGGCCGAGATACCCTTTGCCGTACGCGAACAGCGCGGCATTGATGGCGACCAGCGACCAGAAAATAAACTTCAGCACGTAGCTTCCCTTGCAACCTTAGTCGGCGCTGCCGGCGGCAGCATGCAAACCGATTAACACGATATTGTCGACGATACGGTACGGCACCTTCAGCATCGGCGCGATATACGGCGCCGCGCCGCCGGAGATGATGCACTCGCTGGCGCCGTGGCGCGCGTACGCGTGCTCGATGGCGCCGCTCTGCGCGGCCAGGCAGCCGCTCAGGATGGCGTCGTCGGTATTGTCGGCGAATCCGTCCGGCAGCTTACCGTCTTGCGCAATTTGCGGCAACTGCGCCGTGTTGCGCGCCAGCGAACTGGCCATCAGGCCCAGTCCCGGCAGGATCATCCCGCCCAGGAACATGCCGTCGGCCGTGATGGCGTCGATGGTGGTGGCGGTGCCGCAGTTGGCGACGATGACTTCGCGCCCGGCCGCCAGCGCGTGGCCGGCGATGGCGGCGGCGAAGCGGTCGCAGCCCAGCTGCGCCGGATTGCGGTAGCCGTTGCTCACGCCGGCCAATGCCGGCACAGAGGCGAACCATTCGATCGCCTGCTGCGGCAGGATCATCGCCGGGAAGGTCCGCTGCAACACGTATTCCAGCTGCACCCGCAGCGCGCCGCCGGCCACGTTGGCGATCAGGATGCGGTCGACGCCGCGGTCTGCCACCGCCTCGCTCAGGTGCAGCTCCAGCTGTTGCAGGTCGGCGTGCATGACGGCGCCGTGGGCGATCCATGCGCCCAGTTCCGTGCCCGGTTCGGCCAATGCCCATTTGACGCGGGTGTTGCCGGCGTCGATCAGTAGAATCATGTTAGTCCGATCAAAGAAGCGATAGTTGACGACAGGCGCAGCGAAACGTCGCCGGACAGCACTTCGGCGCGGCCCTGTTCCGTGTCGAGCATCAGGCGGCCGATGGCGTCGACGCCGGCGGCGCGGCCTTGTTGCAGCACCTTGCCCTGGTCGAGGATGACGACTTCCCGGCCCTGCCACGCGTGCAGCAGGTTCCAGCGCTCGGCGAAGGGGGCGAAGCCGGTGTCGTCGAATTCGGCCAGCACGGCGGCCAGGCGGCTGAGCAGCGCGGCCATCAGCTGGTTGCGGTCCATCTTGGCCAGCCATGGTGCGGCGGCCACTTCGCGGCCGATCTGCGCTTCCAGCTGGTCCGGCATGAGCAGGTTGATGCCGACGCCGATCACGGCCCAGATGGCGCCATCGCCGTCCTTGCGGGCGGCCTGGGTTTCGACCAGGATGCCGGCCAGTTTTTTACCGTCGCGCAGCAGGTCGTTGGGCCACTTGATCTGCACCGGCACGCCGAGCGAGGCGATGGTCTCGGCCAGCGCGACGCCGACCGCCATCGGCAGGCCGGACATGCTGTGCAGCGGGCCCTTGAAGCGCCAGGCCAGCGAGAACATCAGCGCGGCGCCGGGCGCGGACAGCCAGCTGCGGCCGGCGCGGCCGCGACCCGCCGTCTGGTTGCCGGCGATGCGCAGCACCGGGCCTTCGAGCGTGTCGATGCGGGCCAGCAGGTCGGCGTTGGTGGAGCCGGTTTCTGCCACGGTTTCTATCGCCACGTGCGCGGCGCTGGTGGCGCAGTGGCGCTGGATGGCGTCCGCAGCGAGAGTGATCATGGCGCGGCCTTGCGTGGTTTGTGCGGCGCCTTGGCAAAGGCCAGGTCGTAGAGTGGATTGGGCAGCATGCGCAGCACCTTGGCGACGATGCCCATCTGCCACGGGATCACCTTGTAGCTGCTGCCGGCGGCGATGGTGCGCGCGGCCTTGGCGGCGAAGGTGGCGGGCGCCATCAGGAACGGCATCGGGTAGGGATTCACCTGCGTCATCGGCGTGTCGATGTAGCCGGGGCAGAGGGTGACGACGCGGATGCCGTAGGGCTTCATCTCCAGCCGCAGCGATTCGCAGTAGCTGATCACGGCCGCCTTGGAGGCGCTGTACGCCTCGGCGCCGGGCAGGCCGCGGATGCCGGCCACGCTGCCGATGCCGACCAGCCGCGCCGGTCGCGCTTGCGTTGCCTGCTGCGCTTTCATCACCGGGATGAACGGCGCGAAGGTGGCGGCGGTGGCCACCACGTTGGTGGCGATGACGGCTTCGAATACCGGGATGTCCTCGGCGAACTCGGTCAGCGTGCCGACCGAGATGCCGGCGTTGGCGATCACCACGTCGATGCCGCCGGCGTGCGCCATGAAGGCTTGCGCGGCGGCGGCGATGGCGGCATGGTCGCGCACATCGACCGCGTAGGCGCGGTGGCGTTCGGGGTTGGGGAGGGTGGCGATCAGCTGGTCCAGCAGTTCGCTGCGGCGGGCCAGCAGGCCCAGTGTGGCGCCTTGCGCCGCGTATTCGGCGGCGAGGGCCGCACCCAGGCCGCTTGAGGCGCCGGTGATGAAGACCCGCTCCGGCCCGGCGCCCTGTTTGCTCATCTTTATTTCTTTTCCGCTTTCGCCTTGGCGACCAGGATGTCCATCACTTGCGTGACGCCAGCGTGCAGTTCGGCTTCGGTGGTGGCGGCCTTGGTGCCTTCGTTGGACATGGTCGGCGAGGTGATGAACTTGCCGTCGATGGCGATCATCGGCCACGAATCGACGCCGTAGGCATCCATCATCGAAGTCGCGCGACGCACGCTGCCGGCGACGCCCAGGCCGCGATAGACCTCGATGAACTTCTGGCGGTCCACGCCCTGCTTGGCGGCGAAGTCGAACGCCATTTCATCGCGGTTCATGCGGTTGCGGTTGACGTGCATCTCGGTGAAGATCTTGGTCTGCATGGCGTCGTTCAGCAGGCCCATGGCGCCGAGCGTGAAGAACAGCTTCTGCTGCGGCAGGTCGGTGCCGCTGCGCGAGATGTGCATGCGCTTGAAGACGATGGCGTCGCCCTGTTTCTTGACCCAGGCCGTCAGCGACGGATCGAAAGCGAAGCAATGCGGGCAGGCGTAGTCGAAGAACTCGATGACTTCGACCTTCTTTCCGCTATCGACGGCTTGCGGCGTCGGCAGCGTCTTGTATTCGACGCCGTTCTTCGGATCGGCCGGGGAGGCCGACGACAGGGCTGCAACGCTCAACATCAATGCACCGACTACGAATTTCATGAATCGCATCTGAATACTCCTGGCTTGTTTTTGCTTATTTCTGATTCCGCACGACGGCGACGTCGATGCCGTTTTCGGACAGCTTGCTACGAACTCTGTTCATCGTTTCGACCTGGTTGAACGGGCCGAGGCGCACGCGGTGCAACACGCCGGTGTCGGTGGCGCGGTCGGACAGGTTGGCCTCGAAGCCCAACAAGGCCAGCTTGGCGCGGGCGTTTTCGGCGTCGGCGACTTCGCGGAAGGCGCCGGCTTGCAGGTAGTAGATGAATTTGTCGTCGCCATTGTCGGCGGCGGCCGGCTTGGCAGGCGTCGGTGCGACGTTGGCGGCGGCAGGGACGGCTGGCGCCGCGGCCTTGGGCTTTTCAACCGGCGCCGGCGCTGGCGCTGGCGCGGCCTGGATCTTGTCGACCACCGCTTGCAGCGGATCGGCCGGAGGCGGCGCCTTCGGCGGTTCCTTGGCGAAGTCCTTGGCCGCTTCGCGCACCGCTTCCTTGTTGCCGTACATAGGCTTGTTCGGATCGGCGGCTTGTCCCGCGGTCGGTTCCGCAACCTTGCTGGTACGCCCCTTGTCGGTGAACGGCGTCGAGCCCTTGTTGATCACCAGGGCGACGACGACGGCAATCGCCAGGCCGATGACCAGGCCGATGACGATGCCGATGATGGTGTTGCCGTGCTGGCGCGAACGTGGAGTGGAGCGAGGGCTGGTGCGGAAATTCATTGTGCGGGATGTCCTTCGCAATTACATTTTGTTGGGAGCGGAGACGCCGATCAGCGCCAGGCCGTTGCGCAGCACCTGGCGGGTGGCCACCATCAGCGCGATACGGGCCGCCTTCAGCGCCTCGTCGTCCACCAGCACGCGTTCGGCGAAGTAGAAGCTGTGCAGGTTGGCGGCCAGGTCGCGCAGGTAGAACGCGATCTGGTGCGGGCCCAGCTCCGCTTGCGCGCGCGCCAGCGTTTCCGGGTAGGCGGCCAGGGTGGCGAGCAGCGTCGCTTCGGTCGGCGCGGTCAGCGGCGACAGGTCGACGTTGGCCAGGTCGGCTTGGTTGCCGGTCCACTGTTCCAGCATGCGGCAGATGCGCGCGTGGGCGTACTGCACGTAATACACCGGATTCTCGTCCGAGGTTTTCAGCGCGACGTCGACATCGAATACGAATTCGGTGTCGGCCTTGCGCGAGATGAGGAAGAAGCGCACCGCGTCGCGGCCTTTTTCGATGTCGCCGCCGCCCGACCATTCGATCAGGTCGCGCACGGTCACGTAGGAGCCGGCGCGCTTGGAGATCTTGACCTCTTCGCCGCCCTTCATCACGGTGACCATCTTGTGCAGCACGTAGTCCGGGAAGCCTTGCGGCACGCCGACGTTGACCGCCTGCAGGCCGGCGCGCACGCGGGCGATGGTGCCGTGGTGGTCGGAACCCTGGACGTTGATCGCCTGGGTAAAGCCGCGCTGGAACTTGACGATGTGGTAGGCCACGTCCGGCACGAAGTAGGTGTAGGTGCCGTCCTTCTTGCGCATCACGCGGTTCTTGTCGTCGCCGTAGTCTTCGGTGCGCAGCCACAGCGCGCCTTCTTCCTCGTAGGTCTTGCCGGACTTGTTGAGCATGTCGACCGCGGCGTCGACCTTGCCGTCGGCGTACAGCGACGATTCGAGGTAGTAGTTGTCGAACTTGACGCCGAAGGCCTGCAGGTCGATGTCCTGCTCGTTGCGCAGGTAGGTCACGGCGAAGTGGCGGATCGATTCGATGTCTTCGATATCGCCCGAGGCGGTGGCCGGCGTGCCGTCCGAGGCCGAGACGGTTTTCTTGAGCAGGAAGTCGGCGGCGATGTCGGCGATGTAGTCGCCGTTGTAGGCCGATTCGGGCCACTCGGCGTCGCCCGGCTTGTGGCCGCGCAGGCGCGCCTGCACCGAGTTGGCCAGGGTCTGGATCTGCACGCCGGCGTCGTTGTAGTAGAACTCGCGGGTGACCGCGTAGCCCTGGGAGCCGAACAGCGAGGACAGCGCGTCGCCCAGCGCCGCCTGGCGGCCGTGGCCCACGTGCAGCGGGCCGGTCGGGTTGGCGGAGACGAATTCGATGATGACTTTCTTGCCGGCGCCGGCGGTGGCGCTGCCGAACGAGGCGCCCTGCGCCAGCACGGCCTTGACCACGGCCTGCTTGGCGGCGTCGCTCACGCGCAGGTTGATGAAGCCCGGGCCGGCGATGTCCGCCGCTTCGACCAGGCCCTTGCCGGCCGGATTGGCCAGCAGCGCGTCGACCACTTTGGTGGCCAGCTCACGCGGGTTCATTTTCAGCTGCTTGGCCAGTTGCATGGCGATGTTGCAAGCCACGTCACCGTGCGACGGGTCGCGCGGTCGCTCCAGCACAACGTTGGCGGAAACGTCGGTTCCGGCCAGGATAGGTGCGAGGGCGGCCTGGAACAGGGCGGTGATATCTTGTTTTTGTTGGGCGAGCATGAGCAAAATGGCGGCTGAACCGCGTGGTTGAATACATCCGAAAGCGAAAACGGCCGGCACTCTGGCACCGGCCAAACAGCGGTAATTATACTGGTTTGCCGCAGCGGGGTCACCGCTGCCGGACGGCGGGGCCTGGAAGCGCAGTCTAGCCCGATTGTTGACGCAAAACAGATGGGAAGTGTTGAAAAAGTAAAATCATTGATGTTGTACGCAACCGGTTGGAATGGACGCCGCCATGTTTCGACGATTCAGATCGAATCTTTCGCATGAGAACCGGAAATCCTATGCGGAATCGGTGATCGGTCTGGTCGGTCACCTGCTTGGTACTGGCGTGATTTTCGTATCCTTCTTTCTGGGGGGTGTACTGGATTCTGTGTAAACGGGTTTTCGTTTAAGTCTGCGGCACCCGGTCTTCAAACTGGATGGCGAAC
>NZ_JBXALQ010000025.1:0-61527 GCF_058799615.1 Duganella sp. GW822-FHT06D06 | reverse complement strand
TACCTCCTTATTATCCGACGGAGATGCGGTATGCTCAATATACGAAGTCTGACATTCGGACACGAGCTCTGCCGTAATCAAGCGCTACGGCAGAGCTCGTGTCCGAATGTCAGACTTGACCCCGATTTTATTTGGATGGCGCGCCGTCGTTGCGCAGCAGCTGCGACATGTACTGCGGCGTGATGCCGAGGAACGATGCCACCACCTTCTGCGAGATGCGCTGCTCCAGCCCCGGATACTCGCGGCGGAACGCGCTCAGCCGTCCCTGCGCCGGCGAGGCGCTCAGGTAGCGGCGCCGGCTCTGGTCGATGATGCCGCGCTCCGATACCTTCAAATAGTAATCGCGCAACAGGTTGTTGCTGTGCGCTAGCTTGCTGATCTCCAGCCAGTCCAGCCGATAGCCGTGCACCGCCGTCTCCGCCACCACGAAGTTGAGCGCCGGCTCGTCGTCGCGCGCGCGCAGCAGGTCGTCGTGCGCGGCCGCCGGTTCGCCGTCGGTCAGGAAGTGCAACGTCACCTCGTTGCCGGTCTCGGTGATGAAGCCGGTGCGCGCCACGCCGCTGTGCAACCAGACGACGCTGCTGGCCAAGCTGCCGATGCGCTGCAAATACTCGCCCTTGCGCAGGCTCACCGCCACCGCCAGCGGCGCCAGCATGCGCGTCACTTCGTCGTACATTTCAGGAGTGACTTTGTATCGGCGGGCAACAATTTCCCGGTACTTTGCTCTGTGTTCTAAGAATGCCTGGTTCATTTTTCGTGGTCGTCTTCATCCCGGCATGTAAATGGCCGTACATATCAGTCGGAAGTGTAAACGTTTTCTCAGTCCTCAACGCAATTTTTGTTGTGATTTGGAATGAAAAACGAAAATATATTTTAAACTTCAACTAGATGAATGGCGCTGCGGATTGGCGTTGCCATGGGCTCGCGGCAAGCCAGGCCGGCGGCACGATGGAAGCGCTGGTGGGCCGCGTCGGCCGCGTGACCGCCGTCATGGCCGAGATCAGCAACGCCGGCAGCGAGCAGGCCAATGGCATCGGGCAGATCGACAATTCAATGACGCAGATGGATCAGGTGGCGCGGCAGAACGCCGCGCTGGTGGAGCAGGCCGCCGCGCCGGGGCGGGCGGCGCTGGCGGCAACCATGGGGCGCCCCCGGCTGGCCGGCGGCCGCCGGTTCCGGCCGAACGCGGCCGAAACCAGCTAAACTGTTCACGCCTTTTCCGGCGAGCCGATGAAGCGGTAGATCGCCGCGCCCAGCAGCGCGCCGACGATGGGCGCGACCCAGAACAGCCACAGCTGGCTGGTGGCCCAGTCGCCCACGTACAGCGCCACGCCGGTGCTGCGCGCCGGGTTGACCGAGGTGTTGGTGACCGGGATGCTGATCAGGTGGATCAGGGTCAGGCCCAGGCCGATCGGCAGCGGCGCGAAGCCCTTCGGTGCGCGCTCGTCGGTGGCGCCCAGGATGATCAGCAGGAACATCATGGTCATCACCACTTCCGTCACCAGCGCCGCCAGCAGCGAGTATTTGCCCGGCGAATGCTCGCCGTAGCCGTTGGAGGCGAAGCCGGCCATGACGTCGAAGCCGGCCTGGCCGCTGGCGATGGTGTACAGCACGCCGCCGGCGACGATCGCGCCCAGCACTTGCGCGACGATGTAAGGCAGCAGCTTATTGGCCGGGAAGCGGCCGCCGGCCCACAGGCCGATCGATACCGCCGGATTCAGGTGGCAGCCCGAGATATGGCCGATGGCGTAGGCCATCGTCAGCACCGTCAGGCCGAAGGCCAGCGAGACGCCCAGCAAGCCGATGCCGACACCGGGAAAAGCCGCCGCCAGCACCGCGCTGCCGCAGCCGCCGAGCACCAGCCAAAAGGTTCCAAAAAATTCCGCGCCGTATTGTTTCATATTATTCCCCGTATTCAATAATTAGATCTTAGTAGTCAAATTTGCATCATTGTCATGCAACGTTGGCAATCTAACCGGGAAGCGCGCAAATGTCGAGTGCAGAGTTTTCAAGCGGACGGTAAACACAGCAGCAGGCGGGTGCGGGCGCTGTCGTCCTGGGCCGCCAAAGTGCCGCCTTGCACCTGCGCCAGCAGGCGCGCCGCGTACATCGCCAGCACCGCCTCGTCGCCCGGCCGTTCGGCCTGGCCGTGCAGGCAGGCGCGCTGCGCGGCCGGCAGCACGCCGGCATACTCCAGCGTCAGCGCCCAGTTGCTCCCTTCCAGCGTGGCGCCCAGCACGATCGAGGTGCCGGCCGGCGTGTGCGCCGCCGCGTTCAGCAGCAGGTGTTCGCACAGCATGGCGCACAGCGCCGGATCGCCCAGCAAGGTGGCCGGTTGCGCCGGCAGCATCACCGGGTGGGTGACGGCGATGGCGGCGGCGGCGTGCGCCAGCAGCGGGTTCAGCGCCACCGGCGCGGCCTGCGGCTGGCAGGCGCCCTGTTCGATGCGGCACAGTTCCAGCGACAGCCCGGCCAGCCGCAGCGCGCGGCGCGCCGCCTGGTCCAGCGCCTCCAGCTGGGCGCGCAGCGCCGGCGCCGCCGCCAGCTCGGCCATCAGCCGCGCGCTGGCGGCCAGCACCTCGGCCAGCGGCGTGGCCAGGTCGTAGCGGCTCAGGCGCTCGACTTCCTCGCGCAGCTGGGCGTTGTCGGTCACGGCCGAATTCTGCCGGCGCAGCTCGGCCATGGTGCCGGCCAGCCGCAGGTGGGTGCGCAGGCGCGCCTTGAGGATGGCCGGGTCGACCGGCTTGGTGACGTAGTCCACCGCGCCCAGCTCTAGGCCGCCGATGATGTCGTCCGCCTGGTCCTTGGCCGACAGGAAGATCACCGGGATGTCGGCGGTGGCCGGATCGGCCTTGAGCCGGCGGCACACTTCGAAGCCGTCCATCTCCGGCATCATCACGTCGAGCAGGATCAGGTCGGGCCGGTGCAGCGGGATGATCTCCAGCGCCTTCTTGCCGGAGATCGCCACCTTCACGCCGTAGCCGTCCTCGGCCAGCATGCCGGCGATCACCTTGATGTTGGTGGCGATGTCGTCCACCACCAGCACGGTGGCCTCGCGCAGCCGCTCCTCCAGCGGGCGTTCCATGCCGATCAGCGGCGCCGGCGCGCTGGTCCCGGCGGCGGCGGGCATGGCGGCGCGCCGCAGCGCCGCGCGGCGCGCGGCGGCGTCGCCGCGCGACTGGAACATCGCCTGCAGCTTGCTGTGGAAGGTGGCCAGCGTGAAGGGCTTGATCAGGCAGTCGGTCACGCCGGCCTGGGCCGCCGCGCGCAAGCCGTCGCGGTTGGCCTCGCTGGGCAGCAGCATGAACGGCAGCTCGCGGTCGGAAAGATTGCTGCGCACCCATTGCAGCAGCTGCAGCCCGTTCATGCCCGGCATGTCGAGGTCGGAGATGACGGCGGCGATCGGCCGCTCGGCCAGGATGCGGCAGGCTTCCTCGCCGCTGCCGGCCAGGTAGACGTTGACGAAGCCCAGGTCGGCCAGGATGCCCTTGACCACGGAGCGCATCTGCTGGTTGTCGTCCACCACCAGCAACGGCAGTGTAGGGTCGATATTCAAGGCGGGCATAGGCGGGTTCCAGCATGAAAGTAAATCGCCCGGCGGAAGGGGTTCCGGCAGGCGGTTGCGCGGGTGCAACAGCTGCGCGGGCAGCGGTCGCACAGGCGCACATCTTAACGTTAAATTATTTCTCTTCGGAAGCAATTTAAAGCGCTGTCGCGTAAAACAACCGATACAATTGAATTGCCACCTACATTGTGGCGCAGGCTGAGTTTCTGGGATACAGTTGGACTCACGGCATCCACTAAACGAGGTGCCGAGAGACTCTACAGCGGGGTGGCGTCCAGTGAAGAACACTAGCGGCTTCGATAGTAAAATCTTGCTCCCCTTCGGCCTGGCCGGCGGCGGCGCACTGGGGACAATGTGGGCCGGTTGGGGTGCCTGGGGCTGGTACACGGTGCTGTGGTCGGCCGCGCTGCTGGCGGCCGCGGCATGGAGCGTGCGCGGCGCCGCCGCGTCGGCGCTGGGCGGCGGCGAGCGCGCCATGATCGAGGACTACCTCGACGCCCGCGAACGCTTCGGCGACGCCGTGCTGCCGATCTGGTGCCGCCACATCGAAAACTCGCGCACCCAGATGGAGGAAGCCGTGGCCGACCTGGCCGGGCGCTTCTCCAGCATCGTCGACAAGCTCGACGACGCGGTCCACGTCTCCAGCCACGACAGCGGCAAGGGCGGCAAGGGCGACGGCAGCTCGATGACCGAAATCTTCTCCCGCAGTGAAACCCAGCTCGGCTCGGTGGTGACGTCGATGAAGTCGGCCATGTCGTCCAAGCACGCCATGCTGGCCAAGATCAAGGACCTGGAACGCTTCACGCGCGAACTGCGCGACATGGCCGAGGGCGTGGCCAGCATCGCCGCCCAGACCAATCTGCTGGCGCTGAACGCCGCCATCGAGGCGGCGCGCGCCGGCCCGGCCGGACGCGGCTTCGCGGTGGTGGCGCAGGAAGTGCGCAACCTGTCGAGCCGCTCGGCCGAGACCGGCCGCAACATCTCCAACCGCGTCGGCCTGATCAGCAGCGCCATCCTGGCCGCCAGCCAGGCGGCCGAGCAATCGAGCGAGCAGGAGGACAAGTCGATGCAGTCGGCCGAGGGCATGATCGTTTCGGTGCTGGGCGACTTCCGCCAGATGACCGACGCGCTGGTGCAGTCGGCAGACAAGCTCAAGCAGGACAGCATCGGCATCCAGGGCGAGGTGGGCGAGGCGCTGGTGCAGCTGCAGTTCCAGGACCGGGTCAGCCAGGTGATGGCCCACGTGCGCGAAAACATGGAGCTGCTGCCGGCGCTGCTGCGCGACAACCGCGAGCGCTACGCCGCCGACCAGGTGCTGCAGGCGCTGGACGCCCAGCCGCTGCTGAGCGAGCTGCAAAAAACCTACGCCATGGCGGAAGAGCACGCGGTGCACGGCGGCTCCAGCCACGCCGCGCCGGTCGCCGCGGCCGCCGACGAGATCACCTTTTTCTGATGTTTTTTCTGACGATTAACCGAGGTAGAGAACATGGCTAAAACCATCATGGTGGTCGACGACTCGGCCTCCCTGCGTCAAGTGGTCGGCATCGCGCTCAAGGGCGCGGGCTACGAGGTCATCGAAGGGCGCGACGGCGTCGATGCGCTGTCCAAATGCACCGGCCAGAAGATCCATCTGGTGGTGTGCGACGTCAACATGCCCAATATGGACGGCATCACCTTCGTGCGCGAATTCAAGCAGCTGCCCTTGTACAAATTCACGCCGGTGATCATGCTCACCACCGAGTCGCAGGAGAGCAAGAAGGAAGAGGGCAAGGCGGCCGGGGCCAAGGCCTGGGTGGTCAAGCCGTTCAAGCCGGAAGTGCTGCTCGGCGCCGTCGCCAAACTGGTTTTGCCATAACTCACGGAGGACGCCATGTCCGATGAATCAGGAGTCGCCGTCGCCCGCATCGCCATCGACGGCGAGATGACGATCTACCGCGCCGCCGACCTCAAGGCGACCGTGCTGGACGCCCTGCGCAAGACCCAGGTGCTGGAGATCGACCTGTCCGGCATCACCGAACTCGATACGGCCGGCCTGCAAGTGCTGATGCTGGCCAAGACCACCGCCAACGCCCACCAGCGCGAGCTGCGCCTGGTCAAGCACAGTCCGGCGGTGGTGGAAATCCTGGAAATGCTGGACCTGGGCGCCTTCTTCGGCGACGCCCTGCTGATACACGCCTGAACCATCCATCTGCGTATTTTTGTTCCGAGGGTATGCCATGAACCTGGACGAAGCACTACAGACATTCATCACCGAAAGCCGCGAACTGCTGGAAGACATGGAGAACGCGCTGCTCAACGTCGACATCGCCGGCGACCAGGGCGAGGCGATCAACGCCATCTTCCGAGCGGCGCACACCATCAAGGGCTCGGCCGGGCTGTTCAGCCTGGACCACATCGTCGCCTTCACCCACGTGGTCGAGAGCCTGCTGGATGAAGTGCGCGACGGCCGCGTGACGCTCAACGATGAAATGATCGTGCTGCTGCTGTCCTGTTGCGACTACCTGTCCGGCATGACCGACGCGCTGGCCGCCGGCCAGCTGGACGCCGATCCCGACACCGCGCCGGAAGGCGAGATGCTGCTGCAACAGCTGCGCCGCCACATGGCCGGCGCCGCCGCCGAGGCCCACGCCGAGCCGGCGCAAGCGCCGCTGGCGGTGCACGCCGAGCCGGGCGTCGAGCGCATCGACCAGGCACGCGGCGACAGCGACTACTGGCACATCTCGCTGCGCTTCGGCCGCGGCGTGCTGCAGAACGGCATGGACCCGATCGCCTTCCTGCGCTACCTGGCCAAGCTGGGCAAGATCGTCGGCATCGCCACCGTGCCGGACGCGCTGCCGGCCGCCGACGACATGGACGCCGAGCTGTGCTACCTGGGCTTCGAGATCGCCTTCGACAGCACGGCCGACCGCGAAGCCATCGCCGGCGTGTTCGAGTTCGTGCAGGACGACTGCGAGATCCGTATCATTCCGCCGCACAGCAAGGTGTCGCACTACGTCGACCTGATCCGCGCCCTGCCGGAGCAGGCCGCGCGCCTGGGCGAGATCCTGGTGCGCTGCGGCAGCGTCACCAGCTTCGAGCTGGAAGGCGCGCTGCACCAGCAATCCCATCCCGACAACCCGCAGGACGAGGTCTCGCCGCAGCAGCTCGGCAGCATCCTGGTCGGCGCCGGCAGCGTGCCGCCGGTGGTGGTGGAGGCCGCGCTGGCCAAGCAAAAGCAGGTCAGCGAGCAGAAGGCGCAGGAAAGCCGTTCGATCCGCGTCGACTCCGACAAGCTGGACCGCCTGATCGACCTGGTGGGCGAACTGATCATCGCCGGCGCGCGCGCCAATATGATCGGCCAGCACATCCAGAACACCGAGCTGCAGGAATGCACCTCGACCCTGTCCGGCCTGGTGGAGGAGGTGCGCGACGCCGCGCTCGAGCTGCGCATGGTCAAGATCGGCGCCACCTTCAACCGCTTCCAGCGCGTGGTGCACGACGTCGCGCGCGAGCTGGGCAAGGACATCGGCCTGATCGTCGACGGCGAGGATTCCGAGCTCGACAAGACGGTGGTGGAGAAGATCGGCGATCCGCTGATGCACCTGGTGCGCAACGCCATGGACCACGGCATCGAGCCGGGCGACGTGCGGGTGGCCAACGGCAAGCCGGCCAAGGGCATGATCAAGCTCAACGCCTTCCATGAATCGGGCAGCATCGTCATCGAAGTGTCCGACGACGGCGGCGGCCTGCGCAAGGAAAAAATCCTGGCCAAGGCGGTCGAGCGCGGCCTGGTGGACGCCGACCGCAAGCTGGCCGACAGCGAGATCTACAACCTGATCTTCGAGGCCGGCTTCTCGACCGCCGAAAAAATCACCAACCTGTCCGGGCGCGGGGTCGGCATGGACGTGGTCAAGCGCAACATCACGGCGCTGCGCGGCAGCGTCGACGTCTCCAGCCGGGAGGGCGCCGGCACCACCGTCACGGTGCGCCTGCCGCTGACCCTGGCGATCATCGACGGCTTCCTGGTGCAGGTGGGCGGCTCGGTGTTCGTGATCCCGCTCGACATGATCGAGGAATGCATCGAGTACGCCACCGAGCCGGGGCAGGACTACTGCAACCTGCGCGGCCAGGTGCTGCCGTTCGTGCGGCTGCGCGAGCTGTTCCGCATCGGCGGCGCCGCCACGCGGCGCGAGAGCATCGTCGTGCTCAAGCTGGGCAACCACCGCGCCGGGCTGGTGGTCGACACCTTGCTGGGCGAGTTCCAGACCGTCATCAAGCCGCTCAGCCCGATGTTCAGCGAAGTCAAATGCATCAGCGGCTCCACCATCCTGGGCAGCGGCGAGGTGGCGCTGATCCTGGACGTGTCGGCGCTGATGCACACCGTCAGCGGCAAGGGCGCCAGCGTCGCGCTGGCGGCCTAGCCGGCCGCGCAATTGTGGAGAGGATGAGATGAATACAGCAGCGACCGAATCAGTCAACAAGGTGGTCACCTACGGCAGCAGTGCGATGATGGTGCTGCAAAGCGGCGCCGCCCTGCCCAGCCAGTTCCTGACCTTCATGCTGGGCGAGGACCCGTACGCGGTCGGCATCCTGCACATCAAGGAGATCATCGAGTACGGCGCGCTGGCGGCGGTGCCGATGATGCCGCCCTGCGTGCGCGGCGTGATCAACCTGCGCGGCGCGGTGGTGCCGGTGATGGACCTGTCGGCGCGCTTCGAGCGCGGCCCCAGCGTGATCGGCAAGCGCAGCTGCATCGTCATCGTCGAGGTCGAGGGCGGCGCCGGCGACAACAAGCAGGTGCTGGGCATGCTGGTCGACGCCGTCAACGCGGTGGTGGAGATCGCCGCCGGCGACATCGAGCCGGCGCCGCCGTTCGGCACCCGCATCCGCCCCGACTTCATCGCCGGCATCGGCAAGGTCAACGGCAAGTTCGTGATCCTGCTCGACATCGAGCAGGTGCTGTCGAACGAGGAAATTGTTGAAATGGCGCGCGGCACCGTCGCCATGCACCACTGCTGAAGCGGCGGACGCCATGCCTGCCGTGACCATCACCGAGCGCGAGTTTTCCCAGTTCCAGCGTTTCATCTACGAGGCGGCGGGGATCTGCATGGCCAACGGCAAGCAGGCGCTGGTGAGCGGGCGCCTGGCCAAGCGCCTGGCGCACTATCAGCTGGAGAGCTACGGCGACTACCTGCGCCTGCTCGAGAGCCGCGCCCAGCCGGCCGAGCTGCAGGTGGCGGTCGACCTCTTGACCACCAACGAGACCTATTTCTTCCGCGAGCCCAAGCACTTCGCGCTGCTGCGCGAGCTGGCGCTGGAGGCGCGCGACAAGCGCCAGACGCTGCGCGTCTGGAGCGCCGCCAGCTCCAGCGGCGAGGAGGCCTACAGCATCGCCATGGTGCTGGCCGACGTGCTCGACGAGGGGCCGTGGGAAGTGCTGGGCACCGACATCAGCACCCGCGTGCTGGAGCGCGCGCGCTGCGGCCACTACCCGCTGGAGCGCGCCAGCCAGATGCCGGCCGCCTACCTGAAGCGCTTCTGCCTCAAGGGCCAGGGCAGCGAGACCGGCACCCTGCTGATCGAGCGTCCGCTGCGCCAGCGGGTGCAGTTCCGCCACCTGAACCTGAACGAGCCCTTGCCCAAGCTGGGCAGCTTCGACGTGATCTTCCTGCGCAACGTGATGATCTACTTCAACCTGGCCACCAAGCGCCAGGTGGTGACGCGTCTGCTGACGCAGCTGCGGCCGGGCGGCTACTTCCTGATCGGCCACTCGGAAACGCTGAACGACATCAACGACACCCTGCTTGCGGTGGCGCCCTCGATCTACCGCAAGCCATGATCGTGACGCTGACCATGCCCGACGCCAAGCTCATCGATATCTTCCTGATGCCGGGCGACTACTTCGTCGGCGACGAGCGCTATCGGGTGCGCACGCTGCTGGGGTCCTGCGTGTCGGTCACGCTATGGCATCCGGCGCTGCGGATCGGCGCCATGTCGCACTTCCTGCTGCCGGGCAGCGGCCGCAAGAAATGCCACGACAAGCCGGGCATCTACGGCGCCGACGCCATGGAGCTGCTGCTGCGCGGCATGGCGCGCCACGGCGTGCCGCTGATCCAGTGCCAGGGCAAGATTTTCGGCGGCGCCGCCATGTTCCCGCGCAGTATCAGGGTGCGCGACATCGGCATGCAGAACGGCGACTATGCCCGCGCGCTGCTGCAGCAGCACGGCATCCGCGTGGTGTCCGAAAGCCTGTTCGGCGAAGGACACCGTCAACTGATCTTCACCATCCGCAGCGGCGAGGTACTGAGCCGCCAGGTGCCGCCGGAATCGTCGGCCGGCGCCGCGGCGGGGCCGGACAAGGAGAAGGCATGAGCGCAATCAACGTCATGATCGTCGATGACTCGGCCGTGGTGCGCCAGGTGCTCAGCAGCCTGCTCAACGCGGCGCCCGGCATCGTGGTCGGCCACGCGGTGGCCAATCCGCTGCTGGCGATGGAGCGCATGAAGGTGCAGTGGCCGGACGTGATCGTGCTCGACGTCGAGATGCCCAAGATGGACGGCATCACCTTCCTGCGCAAGATCATGAGCGAGCGGCCGACGCCGGTGGTGATCTGTTCCACCTTGACCGAGAAGGGCGCCCAGACCTCGGTCGAGGCGCTGTCGGCCGGCGCGGTGGCCATCATCACCAAGCCGCGGCTGGACCTCAAGCAGTTCCTGCACGATTCGGCCGACGAGCTGGTGTCGGCGGTGCGGGCGGCGGCCGGCGCCCGCGTCGGCAAGCTGGTCAACCGCGCGCCGCCGCCGGTGACGGCCAAGCTGAACGCCGACGCGGTGCTGCCGCCGGCCGACTACCGGCCGATGACCGCCACCACCGAGCGGGTGGTGGCGATCGGCACCTCGACCGGCGGCACCCAGGCGCTGGAGGAGGTGCTGACGGCGCTGCCGCGGGTCTCGCCCGGCATCGTGGTGGTGCAGCACATGCCGGAAAAATTCACCGCCGCCTTCGCCGCCCGCCTCGACAGCGTGTGCCAGGTGCGGGTCAAGGAGGCGGCCAACAACGACCGCGTGCTGCAAGGGCTGGTGCTGATCGCGCCGGGCGGCAAGCACATGCTGCTGCGCCGCACCGGCGCCCAGTATTTCGTCGAGGTGGTGGACGGCCCGCTGGTCAACCGCCACCGGCCGTCGGTGGACGTGCTGTTCCGTTCCGCCGCGCGCGCGGCCGGCGCCAACGCGCTGGGCGTGATCATGACCGGCATGGGCGACGACGGCGCCGCCGGCATGCTGGAGATGCACAAGGCCGGCGCCCGCACCGTGGCCCAGGACGAGGCCAGCTGCGTGGTGTACGGCATGCCCAAGGAAGCGGTCAAGCGCGGCGGCGTCGAGAAGTCGCTGCCGCTGAACGCGATCTACCGCGAAATCCTGCAACAGCTGTCCTACTGATGGCCGCCCCCATGTCCACCCTGACCCGCGCCGACAGCCTGACCGCGACGCCGCGCGCCTGGCGCGGCCAGCGGGTGCTGGTGGTCGAGGACAGCGTGGTGCAGCGCGGCTACCTGGCCGGCCTGCTGCGCCAGCTCGAATTCGGCGAGGTGCTGGAGGCGGCCGACGGCAACGAAGCCCTGCAGCTGCTGGAGCGCCAGGGCGGCGCGGCGATCTTCCTGGTGCTGACCGACCTCGAAATGCCGGGCATGGACGGCATCGAGCTGACCTGCCAGCTGCGCGAGCGGCAGCTGACGCAGAACCTGATCGTGGTCAGCGCGCGCGATCCGCGCCTGCTGGAGATCATCGAGAGCATGAACTTCGACGACGCCGACATGGACCTGCTGGGCACCCTGCTCAAGCCGGTGCAGCTGGACGCGCTGGCGATGCTGCTCGACCGCGCCGGCAAGAAGGCGGCGCCGCGGCCGGCCAGCGCCCAGCCGGACCTGCCCGGCGCCGACGAGCTGGCGCAGGCGGTGGCGCGGCAGGAATTCCTGCCCCACTTCCAGCCCAAGGTGACCATCCAGAACGGCCACCTGAAGGGCCTGGAGGCGCTGGCGCGCTGGCAGCACCCGAGCCGCGGCCTGCTGGCGCCGCAGTACTTCATCGACGCGATGGAGGGCACGCCGCTGATGGCGGAGTTCACGCTGGGCATGGTGCGCCAGGTGCTGGACCGGCTGCTGGAATGGACCCGGAACGGCCTGCCGTCGCTGACGGTGTCGGTCAACCTGTCGGCCGACAACCTGGCCGAGCGCAGCTTCATCGACCGCCTGACGGCGCTGGTGATGGCCTCCGGCGTGCCGCCGTCGGCGCTGGTGTGGGAGGTCACCGAGACCAGCGTGATGCGCCATTTGTCGCAGGCGCTGACCAATATGGGGCGCTTGCGGCTGATGGGCTTCGGCCTGGCGATGGACGATTTCGGCATCGGCTATTCGTCGATGCAGCAGTTCGCCCGCTGCCCCTTCACCGAACTGAAGATCGACCGCGCCTTCGTGCACGGCGCCTCGCAGTGGCCGAACCGCCACGTGGTGCTGAAAAGCGCGCTCGACCTGGGCCAGAGCCTGGGCGTGGCCACCGTGGCCGAGGGCGTGGAAACGCTGGCGGACTGGAAGCTGCTGCGCGAGCTGGGCTGCGACATGGCGCAGGGCTATCTGCTGGCCAAGCCGATGCCGGCCGGGGAACTGGTCGGCTGGATCCGGCAGGAGCGGCGCCGCCTGCGCGCGCTGGCGGAACAGGGCTAGGTTTTGCTGATAGCGCGGCGGCGCCTGCTTGTCGGCCATCGATCACGCTTTGTAGCTGTTTAACCGGGGAGCACATTATGTTTGCAATGATTACCGTCCGGACCAAGATCCTGACGCTGCTGGGAATCGCCGTGCTGGCCCTGCTGGTGGTGATGACGATTTCCTTCCTGGGGTTGAAAAAGGAAGGCGAAATGCTGCGCGAGATAGGCCTTGTGCGCATGCCATCGGTGCAGGGCCTGATGACGATGAACGAGGCCAAGACCGCTTTGCGCTCGTCGGCGCGCGCGGTCGATGCGCTGGCCAATTATCCGGACCAGTTCGACGAGCTGCCGCATGAGCTCAAACGCCAGGCCGAGCTCATGGCGCAGTTTGAAAAAGGTTGGAAGCTCTACGAGCCGCTGCCGCAGACGGTCGAGGAGGAAAGAGTGTGGAAGGTGTTCGTCAAGCAGTGGGACGACTGGAAGCAAAGGCAGGCGGGCGTCACCGCGCAGCTGGCCAAGGTGATCCGTACCGACAAGGATAAACGCAAGGAAGAGTTTGTCGAGATGCACAAGATGCTGCTGGCGAACAGCGGCGCCTTCCACCTGATCGAGGACAGCCTGGAGAAGCTGGTGCAGATCAATGTCGACGTCGGCAACGAGGCGGTCAAGGAGGCGGACGCGGCGGCGGCGGGCGCGCAGTCGCGGATGTACACGGCGTCGGCCATTTCGCTGGCGCTGCTGGTGGCGCTGGGCCTGCTGATCCTGAGCGGCATTCTGCGCCAGTTGGGCGGCGATCCGACTTACGCGTCCGAGATCGTGCGGCTGGTGGCGGACGGCGACCTCAGCGCCAATGTCGCGCTCAAGCCGGGCGACACCACCAGCCTGCTGGCGGCGATGAAGGGCATGATAGAAAAGCTGTCGCAGGTGGTGCAGGAAGTAAACAACGGCGCCGGGTCGCTGGCCAGCGCCTCGGAGGAAGTGAGCGCGACGGCGCAAGCGCTGTCGCAGGCGGCCAGCGAGCAGGCCGCCGGCACCGAGCAAACCAGCGCCTCGGTGGAGCAGATGACGGCGTCGATTTCGCAGAACACCGAGAACGCCAAGGTCACCGACGCCATCGCCAGCAAGGCGGCGCTGGAGGCGGCCGAGGGCGGCGCGGCGGTCGAGTCGACGGTGGCGGCGATGCGCCAGATCGCCAAGAAGATCGGCATCATCGACGACATCGCCTACCAGACCAACCTGCTGGCGCTGAACGCGGCGATCGAGGCGGCGCGCGCCGGCGAGCACGGCAAGGGCTTCGCGGTGGTGGCGGCCGAGGTGCGCAAGCTGGCCGAGCGCAGCCAGGTGGCGGCGCAGGAAATCGAACAGGTGGCGACCAGCAGCGTGCAGCTGGCGGAAAAAGCCGGCCGCCTGCTCGGCGAGATGGTGCCCAACATCCGCCGCACCTCCAATCTGGTGCAGGAGATCACGGCGGCGTCGGAGGAGCAGTCGGCCGGGGTCGGCCAGATCAACGCGGCGGTCACGCAGCTGAGCCAGACGACCCAGCAGAACGCCTCCAGTTCCGAGCAGCTGGCCGCCACCGCCGAAGAGATGAGCGGCCAGGCCGAACAGCTGCAGCAGACCATGGCCTTCTTCAAGCTGGCCGGCGCGTCGCGGCCGGTCCGGGCGCTGGCGGCGCAGCGGCCGGGCAAGCCGGGCCGACCGCCGTTGCGTCCGCTCGGCGACATGGCCGGCAACCGCCGCATGGCGGACATGCGGGAACCGGACGCAACGCATTTTGTTAAATTCTGAGCGAGGCAGCGATGAATACTTTGAATGTATCCGAAACCAGGCGACTGGCCGCCGGCGGACCGGCGCAATACCTCAGTTTCATGCTGGGGCAGGACATGTTCGCGATCGGCATCCTGGCGGTGCGCGAGATCCTGGAGTATGCCGGCGTGACGCCGGTGCCGCAGATGCCGGCCTGCATCAGCGGCGTGATCAACCTGCGCGGCACCGCCGTGCCGGTGCTGGACCTGGCGCGCCGGCTGGAGCGGCAGTCCTCGCCGATCGGCAAGCGCACCTGCATCATCGTGGTCGAAGTCGACAGCGACGAGGGTGCGTTCGTGATCGGCATCCTGGTCGACGCGGTCAACGCGGTGCTCGATATTCCGCCGGCCGATGTCGAGCCGGCGCCCAGCTTCGGCGCCCAGGTGCGCGCCGAGATGCTGCAGGGGATAGGCAAGGTGCAGGGGCGCTTCGTGCTGCTGCTGAACGTGCAACACGTGGTGGCGGCCAGCGAGCTGGCGGCGCTGGCTTCCGGCGGCGCGCTGCCGCTGGCCTCGTAACACAGACAATGCAGACAACCGGGAGTTGCCCATGTTTTCCTCCATAACCGTCAGGACCAAGATCCTGACGCTGATCGCGGTCGCCGTGCTGGCGCTGTTGCTGGTGATGGTGATCGCCTTCGCCGGCCTGAAAAAAGAAGGCGAGATGCTGGCCGAGATCGGCGGCAACCGGCTGCCGTCGGTGCAGGCGCTGCAACAGGTCAGCGAGGGGCAGACGGCGCTGCGCTCGGCCAACCGCTCCATCGACGTGGTCGCCGCCTATCCGGGCGAGGTCGACAATATCGCCCACGAACTCAAGCGCAAGCAGGAAATCTGGGGCACGGTCGACAAGGCCTGGAAGATCTACGAGCCGCTGTCGCAGGAACCCGAGGAGGCGGCGCTGTGGAAGACCTTCGTCAAGCAGTGGGATGCCTGGAAGGCGCGCGACGCCGTCATCGGCGATCTGGCCGGCCAGATCGCGCGGGCCGACGCCGCCAAGCGCAAGGAACTGTTCGCCGCCTTGCACGCCGCCATCGGCGAGGCCCGCCCCTTCTTTCACGACGCCGAGGCCAGCCTGGATAAGCTGGTGGCGCTGAACATCGGCTATGGCGAGGCGGCGGTGAAGAGCGCCGAGGAGGCGTCGGCCCGCGCGCTCAGCCTGATGTACACGAGCGCCGGCGTGGCGCTGGCGCTGCTGGTGGCGCTGGGCATGCTGATCCTCAACGGCATCATGCGGCAGCTGGGCGGCGATCCGGGTTATGCGGCCGAAATCGTGCGCCAGGTGGCGGACGGCGACCTCAGCGCCGAGGTCGCCCTCAGGCCCGGCGACAGCACCAGCCTGCTGGCGGCGATGCAGGGCATGATCGACCGGCTGTCGCAGGTGGTGCAGGAAGTGAACAACGGCGCCGAGGCGCTGGCCAGCGCCTCCGAGGAAGTGAGCGCGACCGCGCAATCGCTGTCGCAGGCGGCCAGCGAGCAGGCCGCCGGCACCGAGCAAACCAGCGCCTCGGTGGAGCAGATGACGGCGTCGATTTCGCAGAACACGGAAAACGCCAAGGTCACCGACGGCATCGCCAGCAGGGCGGCGCTGGAGGCGGCCGAGGGCGGCGAGGCGGTCAAGTCGACGGTGGCGGCAATGCGCCAGATCGCCAAGAAAATCAGCATCATCGACGACATCGCCTACCAGACCAACCTGCTGGCGCTGAACGCGGCGATCGAGGCGGCGCGCGCCGGCGAGCACGGCAAGGGCTTCGCGGTGGTGGCGGCCGAGGTGCGCAAGCTGGCCGAGCGCAGCCAGGTGGCGGCGCAGGAGATCGAACAGGTGGCCTCGAGCAGCGTGCAGCTGGCGGAAAAGGCCGGCAGCCTGCTCGACGCCATGGTGCCGAATATCCGCCGCACCTCCGACCTGGTGCAGGAGATCACGGCGGCGTCGGAAGAGCAGTCGGCCGGGGTCGGCCAGATCAACTCGGCCGTCACGCAGCTGAGCCAGACGACCCAGCAGAACGCCTCCAGTTCCGAAGAGCTGGCCGCCACCGCCGAAGAGATGAGCGGCCAGGCCGAACAGCTGCAGCAGACCATGTCCTTCTTCAAGCTGGCCGGCGCATCGCGGCCGATGCGCACGGTGGTGGCGCGCCAGTCCGGCCAGCCGCGCAAGCCGCGGAGTCGGGGCGGCGCCAACCCGGGCGGCATGGCCGGCAGCCGCACCATGACCGACATGAGCGAACCGGACGAATCGCACTTCACTAAGTTCTGAAGCGCAAGCGACGTGGGCTGTACGCCACAGGTGAATATTGGTGAGAATTGCAGCGGCGGATAGGTTCACAATGACTCGTGACCCCCCCCGCCGACTGGAGAAATCGCTCATGTTCAAGCAGATGAAAATGGAGACCCGGCTGCATGCCGGTTTTGGCGGCATCGTGCTGCTGGTGATGTTGCTGGGGGTGGTGGCCTTCGCCAAGTTGAGCTCGCTGCACGAGCGCTGGACCGATTTTGAAACCGTTACGCTGGTGCGCAAGAACGCCGTGCTGGAAGGCGTGACCGCCCATGGCCATGCAGTCCATCATTTCAAGAATTACATCCTGCGCGGCGGCGAAAACAACAGCAAGTTCCGCTCCGACCTCGCCGTCATCGACAAGGAAATGGCCAGCTACAAGGCGGCCGGCAAACTGAGCGCCGACGAGCAGACCTTGCTGGGCGATGTCGCGGCCGGCACCAAAAGCTACGGCGACAGCATGACCCAGCTGGAGGCTATGCACGAAAAGGGCCTGACCGCGCTGGAGATGGACAAGGCCATCAAGGGCGCGGACGAGGCCATCTCGACCGCCTTCCGCAAGCTGCTCAAAGTCAACGAAAACGAAACCAAAAACGATTCGGCCGGCATGACGGAGGTGGCCGACTCCGCCAAGCGGCTGATCCTGGGCATCGACATGGCGATCGCGCTGCTCGGTTGCGTGCTGGCGGTGTGGCTGGCGCGCAGCCTGTCGGGCATCGTGCGCGAAGTGCAGGCGGTGGTGGGCGGCCTGGCCGGCGCCTCCGAGGAAGTGAGCTCGACCGCGCAATCGCTGTCGCAGGCGGCCAGCGAGCAGGCCGCCGGGGTGGAGGAGACCAGCGCCTCGATCGAGCAGATGACGGCGTCGATCGCGCAGAACACGGAAAACGCCAAGATCACCGACGGCATCGCCACCCAGGCGGCGGTGGACGCGGCGCGCGGCGCCGAAGTGGTCAAGGCCACGGCGGCGGCGATGAAGCAGATCGCCAGCAAGATCGGCATCATCGACGACATCGCCTACCAGACCAACTTGCTGGCGCTGAACGCGGCGATCGAGGCGGCGCGCGCGCACGAACACGGCAAGGGCTTCGCGGTGGTGGCGGCCGAGGTGCGCAAGCTGGCCGAACGCAGCCAGGTGGCGGCGCAGGAAATCAGCAAGGTGGCGTCGGACAGCGTCGAGCTGGCCGAGCAGGCCGGCCATATGTTCGACGCGCTGGTGCCGAACATCCGCAAGACGTCGGAGCTGGTGCAGGAGATTTCGGCGGCGTCGGAAGAGCAGAGCTCCGGCGTGCGGCAGATTAACAGCGCGGTTGGTCAGCTCAGCCAGACCACCCAGATCAACGCCGCCAGCTCGGAAGAACTGGCGGCGACCTCGGAAGAGATGAGCGCGCAGGCCGAGCAGCTGACCCGGCTGATGGCGGTGTTCAAGCAGTACGCGGTCGACGACGCGCCGCAGCGGGGCGCGACGCGCCGGCCGGTGCTGCTGAAGCCGGGCGTCAAGCCTGCGCGCCCGGCGCGCAAGCTGGACCTGGTGGCCGACGGTGCGCCCGACGAGAACAAGTTCACGCGCTTTTAATCAGTTTAAGGTTTCAGTGCTTCGGTAAGCGCCCAGGAAAAATTATTGCAATAGACGATCTTCGCGTTGACGAACTCGCTGTCCAATGGGGGCCGGGGGGCGTTCGGTGAGCCGTAGTCATTTGAGTTGTTTGTGACAAATACGGCTTTGCTCGCGTAGCCAGCGTTTCGCAGCCGTCGAACCAGTTCAAGGAAGTGTTCGACGATCAGGCAGTCCTTCGATTCGCTTTTTCCCCTGCTTGCCGGAGCGTTGTGCACTTCGACCCGGTCATGCGCCCGATGACCGCAATCGAGGTCGCGTTCGAGGATGATGGCTTGAGCGAGTAAGTCAGTGGAATATCGTGATAATTTTTTTGAGAGGGTTGCCCCTTGCAGGGAACCGGCGGTCATTAGGGGAAGGCCGGCGAAGGCACTTGCTCGAATGTAGTGGCCAGTCCTATCCTCCAGGGACTTTGCGCTTTTTTCCAAGTCGTCACAAGTGGTGCTCAGGTGCTCGTTAAACTCTGTCTGTATGGTGGTTGTCACCACCATGTGAAGATCACCCGCCGCAACCTTGTCAAGTATCTCGATACCGCCTTTTATATGATCCGGGTTAAGTTTGTCGCGAACGGGCGTGCGTATCACGTCGAGCAGCGAGCATGTATCGACAAGTAATACAGGCTTGGATGACGCTCCGATTATTTGGGCCGCAGTCGGGATGTCGCAAATCATTCCCCGCGCTCCGCTGACGCGAGCGCATGTTGCATGGCGCGGAGTCCATATGAAAAATCTCCGACTAGATCCTGTGAACTCTGTTCATCCCAGCCATCTTCTCTCAAGAAAAATTGAAGATCGTCTGAATCGAGCGACTCGCGGTGTTTTGCTACGCTGTAGATAAAGTCCAGCCAACGGGCGTCGTCGAGAGGATGGCTGTGACCGGTCGACTTGTTTGCGCAGCTTGAAAATGCGTGGAACTTTTCTGAGGAAGCTTTGCTAACCAGGTCGACAAGCTTAACTTCAGGCTTGCTCATCTCATATTTGAAATGCCCGTTGATGGCGTCGCGAACAAATAAACCAAGGATTTCATTGTACTCATCAGGCGTCAGCTCCGACTTATCTATCGGCACGATATTTCTCACCGAAATTCCGCCATCTGAAGGCGCGGCCCAAAGTCTTGCAGCCCCAGCAGGGCTCGCTTTGATTTCGAAGCAGAAGAATTTACCGCCCACATTCAAAACGATATCCGCCTCCCTTTTCGCATCGCGCATCCATTGCGGCGGCAGGTGTGTTGCAATGGCACGGACAGCTTCTTCCGGTGTGCTATTCGTTTTGATGGTTAGTTCTTGGAACTTCTTCATGATCGTCTCTTTTCAGGGCTGTGAGAAAGACCGACGCCGGCCGTCGAAGGCCAGGTCGGTTTGTCACCTTAAATCATATGCCATTCCTGCGAGAGCGAGCTTGAAACACCAGCAATGACAGGGTTAAGGCTTGACGAACTTCAGCGTCATGCGGTCGCTCTCGCCGATGGCCTTGTACATGGCGCGGTCGGCGTCCTTGTTGGCGTAGGTCGGCGGCAGCGCCCAGACGCCGTTTTTGTGCTCGGCGGTGTCCTTGGGGTTGGCGTTGACTTCCGACTTGTCGGCCAGCTTGAAGCCGGCCGCTTCGGCCAGGCCTATCACCTGTTTCTCGTGCATATAGCCGGCGCTGTCGCCCTTGCCCTGCGCCTTGGCGGCCGGCAGGCGGTGTTCGACCACGCCGAACACGCCGCCCTTCTTCAGGCTGGCGTAGACGCTGCCGAACAGCGCCTTCAGGTTGTCCGGGCCGGTCTCCGTCCAGTTGTGGATGTTGCGGAAGGTCAGCACCATGTCGACGCTGCCGGCCGGCGCGAACTCGTACTTGCGCGGTGGCGAGAACACGCCCAGCGCCACCTTGTTGTACACCTCCGGCTTGGCGTTCAGGCGCGCGATGAAGCGCTCGGCGGCCTTGCGCTCGTCCGCTTCCGGCGAGGCCAGGTCGTTGCCGGCGGCGATCAGCTTGCCGTGCTCGCGCAGGTAGGGCGCCAGGATCTCGGTGTACCAGCCGCCGCCCGGCGCCAGCTCGACCACCGTCATGGTCGGCTTGATGCCGAAGAAGTTCAGCGTTTCATACGGATGGCGGTAGACGTCGCGCTCGACGTTGGCGGGCGTGCGCGACGGCGCGGCGACGGCGGCCTTCAGTGCGGCGTCTTCGGCGGCAAAGGCGCCGCCGGCGATCAACATGGTGGCGGCCAGGGCGGCAAGTACGGTACGTTTCATGCAAAGTCTCCTGAGGGTTCGTTTGTTTGGACGATGCGCAGCCGCTCGCCCTGCGCGATCATGGTCCAGGCTTGCCTATAGGTCAAGCGAATTGGGACGGACGTCCCCGGCGGACGCCGGGCGGACACTTCCGGACACTGGCGGACAGTCCGGCGGACAGATCTGCGGACACTGCACCCCTGAAATTCCTGCCGGCCACACTGGCTTGCAATATGAATGGTCGTGGCACACATTTTGCCTATCCCCTTCCTTAATCCGGCGCTAATATTGCCAAACCGGCGGAAACGGCGGCGGATATTCAGGTGTAGTGCAAAGCAACGAGCGGTAACGAAGTAGTTCCAGCTAGAAAAGCAAATAAAAAGCAGAACCCCGGGCGACCGGCCCGCAATCTAATCCTTGCTGTTACGTTTTTGGAGATACGATGGAACGACGTGCATTCCTCAATGTTAGTAGTCTGGCCCTGGGCACGATGCTGCTGCCCGCCTTCGGCCGCGCAATCGCGGCGGAAGAGCTGCTCAAGCCAGTCGCCCTGCAATTCAAGAAAATGCTGGCCGACACCGCGCTGACTGCGGCGACCCAGGCCGGCGCCTCCTACTGCGACGTGCGCGTGGGCCGCTACCTGAACCAGTTCATCACCACCCGCGACCTGAACGTCGAGAACGTGGTCAACACCGAATCGGCCGGGGTCGGCGTGCGCGTGATCGCCGGCGGCGCCTACGGCTTCGCCGCCACCAACGACATGAGCCCGGACGGCGTCGCCGCCGCCGCGCGCCAGGCGGTCGCCATCGCCAAGGCCAACGCCAAGCTGCAGACCGAGCCGGTGATCCTGGCGCCGGTCAAGGGCGTCGGCGAAGTGTCGTGGGCCACGCCCATCGTCAAGGACTGGCGCAGCGTCGCCATCAAGGACAAGGCCGAGCTGCTGATCGCCGCCAACAAGGCCGGCATGGAGGGCGGCGCCAGCTTCATGCAGTCGCTGCTGTTCCAGGTCAATCAGCAGAAGTACTTCGCCTCCACCGACGGCTCCTACATCGACCAGGACGTGCATCGCCTGTGGATGCCGGTGTTCGCCACCGCCGTCGACCAGAAGACCAACAAGTTCCGTTCGCGCCAGGGCCTGTCGTCGCCGGTCGGCATGGGCTACGAATACCTGGACGCGCGTCCCGAGCACAAGATCAAGGCGGCCGGCGGCGTGACCACGCTGTACACCAACTCCTACGACCTGATCGAGGATGCGCGCGCGGCCGGCAAGCAGGCCAGGCAGAAGCTGACCGCCAAGTCGGTCGAGCCGGGCAAGTACGACCTGGTGCTGTCGCCGGAACACATGTGGCTGACCATCCACGAATCGGTCGGCCACCCGACCGAGCTCGATCGCGTGCTGGGCTACGAGGCCAACTACGCCGGCACCAGCTTCGCCACGCTCGACAAATGGCAGACCAAGAAGTTCAAGTACGGCTCGGAGATGGTCAACATCGTCGCCGACAAGACCACCCCGGGTTCGCTGGCCAACGTCGGCTACGACGACGAAGGCGTCAAGTGCAAGCGCTGGGACATCATCAAGGACGGCATCCTGGTCAACTACCAGGCCACCCGCGACCAGGCCCACATCATCGGCGAGAAGGAGTCGCACGGCTGCTCGTACGCGGACAACTGGAGCAGCGTGCAGTTCCAGCGCATGCCCAACGTCTCGCTGCAGGCGGGCAAGAAGAAGCTGACCCCGGACGAAATGGTCAAGGACGTCAAGAAGGGCATCTACATCGTCGGCGACGGTTCCTTCTCGATCGACCAGCAGCGCTACAACTTCCAGTTCGGCGGCCAGCTGTTCTACGAAATCAAGAACGGCAAGATCGGCGCGATGCTGGAAGACGTGGCCTATCAATCCAACACCCAGGAGTTCTGGAATGCCTGCGCCGGTCTGTGCGACGAGCGCGATTGGCGCATGGGCGGTTCCTTCTTTGACGGTAAAGGCCAGCCTTCGCAGGTGTCGGTGGTGTCGCATGGCTCCAGCACGGCGCGCTTCAACGGCATCAACGTCATCAACACCGCACGCAAAATCGGCTAAGCCCTGGAGACCACGAGATGAAGAATTTGAGTCAAGACGAAGCAAAACGTATCAGCGACAAGGTGCTGTCCCTTTCCAAGGGCGACCAGTGCGAAGTGAACATCACCGGCAGCCGCAAGGGCAATATCCGCTACGCGCGCAACGCCGTGTCGACCGCCGGCTTGATCGAGGACACCCAGCTGGTGGTGTCGGTCGCCTTCGGCAAGAAGCAGGGCACGGCCACCATCAACGAGTTTGACGACAAGTCGCTGGAAAAAGTGGTGCGCCGCGCCGAAGACCTGGCCCGCTTGGCGCCGGAAAATCCGGAGTTCATGCCGACGCCGACCAAGCAGCAATACAAGGCCAGCGAGACTTTCTTCCAGAAGACCGCCGACATCGATCCCGAGTTCCGCGCGCAGGTGGCGGCCTACAGCATCGAGAACAGCAAGAAGAACAAGCTGGTGGCGGCCGGCTTCTTCAGCGACAACACCCAGTTCAACACCATCGCCAACTCGAACGGCGTGTTCGGCTACCAGCAGGACACGGGGCTGGACTTCACCGTGACCGTGCGCACCGAGGACGGCCGCGGTTCGGGCTGGGTCAAGCGCAGCGTGGGCGATGTCAGCAAGTTCGATGCGCGCGAAGCGTCCAACGTGGCGATTGAAAAAGCGCTGCGTTCGGTGGAGGCCAAGGCGCTGGAGCCGGGCCGCTACACGGTGATCCTGGAGCCGGCGGCGACTTCGGACCTGCTGGCCTTCATGTTCAACGGCTTCGACGCGCGCCAGGCCGACGAAGGCCGCAGCTTCCTGTCGAAAAAGGGCGGCGGCAACCGCATGGGCGAGAAGCTGTTCGACGAGCAGGTCAACGTCTGGGCCGATCCGTGGGACAAGGACGTGGCGGTGCTGCCGTGGGACGGCCAGAACATGCTGGCGCGCGAACGCCAGGACATCATCAAGGGCGGCAAGATCGCCAACCTCGATTACTCGACCTTCTGGGCCAAGAAGCAGGGCAAGCGCGCGGTCGGCGCGCCGGGCAACATCATCATGGCCGGCAGCAACAAGTCGACCGAGGAGCTGATCGCCAACACCAAGAAGGGCGTGCTGGTCACCCGTACCTGGTACATCCGCATGGTCGATCCGCAGTCGGTGCTGTTGACCGGACTGACGCGCGACGGCACCTTCTACATCGAGAACGGCAAGATCAAGCATCCGATCAAGAACTTCCGCTTCAACGAAAGCCCGGTGACGATGTTGAACAACATCGAGGAGCTGGGCCGGCCGGAGATCCTGTCGGGTGACGAGTCGCAGTTCCAGTTGCTGATACCGGCGATGCGGGTGCGCGACTTCAATTTCACCTCGCTTTCCGACGCGGTTTAAAGCATCAAGGGGCCGGACTAGTTCCGGCCCTGTTACATTTTTCAGGGAGTTATTGTGGAACGACGTTCATTTCTAAAAGTTAGCGCGGCGGCCGGCGGCAGCCTGCTGATACCGGTCTTCGGCAACGCCATCGCGGCTGAAGAGCTGCTCAACCCCATGGCGGTGCAGTTCAAGAAGTCGCTGGCCGACGCCGCGATGAACGCCGCCACCAAGGCCGGCGCCAGTTACTGCGACGTGCGCATCGGCCGCTACCTGAACCAGTTCCTCACCACGCGCGACCTGAACGTGGAAAACATCGTCAACACCGAATCCTCCGGCGTCGGCGTGCGCGTGATCGCCAACGGCGCCTACGGCTTCTGCTCGACCAACGTCATGACGCTCGATTCGGTGGCCGCCGCCGCGCGCCAGGCGGTCGCCATCGCGCGCGCCAACGCCAAGCTGCAAACCGAGCCGGTGGTGCTGGCCCCGGTCAAGGGCGTGGGCGAAGTGGCATGGGCCACGCCGTTCAAGAAGGACTGGCGCAGCGTGGCGATCAAGGAAAAGGCCGAGCTGCTGATCGCCGCCAACAAGGCCGGTCTGGACGCGGGCGCCAGCTTCATGTCGTCCAACCTGTTCCAGGTCAACCAGCAGAAGTACTTCGCCTCCACCGACGGCTCCTACATCGACCAGGACATCCACCGTCTGTGGTCGCCGCTGACCGCCACCGCCGTCGACAAGGCCAGCAACCGCTTCCGCACCCGCGATGGTTTGTCGTCGCCGGCCAGCATGGGCTATGAATTCTTCGACGCGAGAGAAGCCAACAAGATCAAGGCCGCCGGCGGCGTCACCACGCTGTACAAGGGCGCCTACGATCTGGTTGAGGATGCGCGCGCCGCCGGCCGCCAGGCGCGCGAAAAGCTCACCGCGAAAACCGTCGAACCGGGCAAGTACGACCTGGTGCTGTCGCCGGAACACCTGTTCCTGACCATCCACGAGTCGGTCGGCCACGCCACCGAACTCGATCGCGTGCTGGGCTACGAGGCCAACTACGCCGGCACCAGCTTCGCCACGCTGGACAAGTGGAAGAGCAAGAACTTCAAGTATGGCTCGGAGCTGGTCAACATCGTCGCCGACAAGACCACGCCAGGCTCGCTGGGCTGCGTGGGCTACGACGACGAAGGCGTGGCCTCCAAGCGCTGGGACCTGATCCGCAACGGCATCCTGGTCAACTACCAGGCCACGCGCGACCAGGCGGCCATCATCGGCGAGAAGGAATCGCACGGCTGCTCGTATGCGGACAGCTGGAGCAGCGTGCAGTTCCAGCGCATGCCCAACGTGTCGCTGGAAGCGGGCAAGAAGCCGCTGACGCCGGACGACATGGTCAAGGATATCAAGAAGGGCATCTACATCCTGGGCCGCGGCTCGTACTCGATCGACCAGCAGCGCTACAACTTCCAGTTCGGCGGCCAGCTGTACTTCGAGATTAAGAACGGCAAGATCGCCAACCAGCTGGAAGACGTGGCCTACCAGTCCAACACCCAGGAGTTCTGGAACGCCTGCTCGGCGCTGTGCGATGAACGCGACTGGCGCATGGGCGGCTCCTTCTTCGACGGCAAGGGCCAGCCTAGCCAGGTCAGCGCCGTATCGCACGGGTCGCCGACCACGCGTTTCAACGGCATCAACGTCATCAACACCGCTCGCAAGATAGGATAAGCAATGAAAATGCTGAACCAGGACGAAGCAAAACGCATTAGCGACAAGGTGATGTCGCTGTCCAGGGCCGACGAGTGCCGCGTGCAGATCAGCGGCAACCGCAACGGCAATATCCGTTACGCGCGCAACGCCGTGTCGACCGCAGGCCTGACCGAAAACACGCAGCTGACCGTCAGCGTCGCCTTCGGCAAGCGCCAGGGCACGGCGTCGATCAATGAGTTCGACGACAAGGCGCTGGAACGCGCGGTGCGCCGCGCCGAAGACGTGGCGCGCCTGGCGCCGGAGAATCCCGAGTTCCTGCCGGCGATCAAGAAGCAGGCGTACAAGTCTTCTTCCACCTACAACGAAGCCACCGCCGCCATCGATCCCGAATACCGCGCCGAAGTGGCGGCCGTCAGCATCAACGCCTGCCGCAAGCGGGGCCTGGTCGCGGCAGGCTTCTTCAGCGACACCACCGGCTTCGAGACGGTGGCGAACTCGAACGGCGTGTTCGGGTACCAGACCTTGAGCAACCTGGGTTTCACCATCACCACCCGCACCGAGGACGGCTGCGGTTCGGGCTGGGCCACGCGCTCGGCCACCGATGCGAAGAAGTTCGATGCGCGCGAAGCGTCCGAGATCGCGATTGAAAAAGCGCTGAAATCGGTGGAGGCCAAGGCGCTGGAGCCGGGCCGCTACACGGTGATCCTGGAACCGGCGGCGACGTCGGAAATCATCGGCCGCATGTTCGGCGCTTTCGATGCGCGCCGCGCCGACGAGGGCCGCAGCTTCCTGTCGAAGAAGGGCGGCGGCAACCGTCTGGGCGAGAAGCTGTTCGACGAGCAGGTCAACGTCTGGGCCGATCCTTGGGATAAGGAGGTGCCGGTGCTGGGCTGGGACGACGCGTCGATGCTGGCGCGCGAGCGCACGGATGTCATCAAGGGCGGCAAGGTGGCCTCGCTGGACTACACCCGCTACTGGGCCGAGAAGCAGGGCCAGCGCGCCGCCGGCCGTCACGGCAACATGATCATGGCGGGCGGCGGCAAGTCGACCGAGGAGTTGATCGCGTCGACCAAGAAGGGCGTGCTGGTCACCCGCACCTGGTATATCCGCATGGTCGATCCGCAGTCGCTGCTGCTGACCGGTTTGACGCGCGACGGCACCTTCTACATCGAGAACGGCAAGATCAAGCATCCGATCAAGAACTTCCGCTTCAACGAAAGCCCGGTATCGATGCTGAACAATATCGATGAACTGGGCAAGCCGGTGGTGATCGGCGGCGACGAGGTGCGCTACCAGATGCTGATCCCGCCGATGAAGGTGCGCGACTTTAACTTCACGTCCTTGTCGGACGCGGTATAAAGGTCGGGTTGTGGCCAACTACGATTTTTACTTCACCCGCCTGACCTACGAGTCGGGCGACTGGGATGTCGATATCCGCATGCCGAGCAACGTGCTCAACTCGCTGGTCGAATACACGACCTTGCGGGTTGATCCCGTCGAGCGCATCGTCGCGCTGTCCGATGCAAAGATGCTGGAGGCGCCGTTCTGCTATTTCGCCGGCCACAAGCTGGTGCAGTTCACGCCGGCCGAGCGCAAGAACCTGGAGCGCTACATCAAGGGCGGCGGCTTCCTGTTCGTGGACGACTGCAACCACGACATCGACGGCCTGTTCGCCAAATCGTTCGAAGCCGAAATCGCCCGCATCTTCGGGCCCAAGGCGCTGCACAAGATCCCGAACACGCATCCGGTGTATTCGAGCTTCTTCCATTTCGACGGCCCGCCCAACACCAGCGTGGAGCTCAACGGCTGGGGCGACGATCTGGTGCACGACTACCTGAAAGCGGTGGAGGTCGGTGGCCGCGTGCGGCTTTTGTACAGCAACAAGGACTACGGCTGCGAGTGGGACTACGACTTCCGCAACAAGCGCTGGCTGGTGGTCGACAATACCCGCTTTGCGGTCAATATCATTCAATATGCGTTGGGAGCTTGATCTTGGATAGTGCAATCGCCTGGAGCGAAAATGAAATCGGCGCGCTGAGCGCCAAGGTGGCGGCGCTGAAGGCGAGCATGTCCCGTGTGATCATCGGCCAGGAAAACGTGATCGATTCGCTGATCATCTGCCTGCTGGCCGGCGGCCACGCATTGGTGGAAGGCGTGCCGGGACTGGGCAAGACGCTGCTGGTGAAGTCGCTGTCGCAAGCGACCGACATGGACTTCCATCGCGTGCAGTTCACGCCCGACCTGATGCCGTCCGATATCGTCGGCACCGAGATCCTGGAGGAAGACCATGCGACGCGCAAGCGCGAGTTCCGCTTCCAGCGCGGCCCGGTGTTCACGCAGGTGCTGCTGGCCGACGAGATCAACCGCGCGCCGCCGAAGACGCAATCGGCGCTGCTGGAGGCGATGCAGGAACGCAGCGTCACCTTCGCCGGCCAGACGCACATGCTGCCCAAGCCGTTCTTCGTGCTGGCGACGCAGAACCCGATCGAGCAGGCCGGCACCTATCCGCTGCCGGAAGCGCAGCTGGACCGCTTCCTGCTGCGCATCGACGTGGTGTATCCGACCGAGGAAGAGGAAATCGCGATGGTCTCCGCCACCACCCACGCCGGACTGAAGGACGCCGACCCGGTGATGGACGTGGCGACCCTGCTGCGCCTGCAGCAGCTGGTGCGCGACATCGAAATCGGCGACCACCTGCTGGCGTATGCGACGCGGCTGGTGCGCGCCACCCGTCCGGCGTTGACGACGGTGCCGGCGGTGAAGAAGCATGTGGGCTGGGGCGCGGGACCGCGCGCGGGGCAGGCGCTGGTGCTGGCCTCCAAGGCGCGCGCGTTGATGCACAACCGCCTGGCCGTCACCCGCGAGGACATCGGCGAGATGCTGCTGCCGGTGCTGGCGCATCGCGTGATCCGTAACTTCGAGGCGGAGGCCGACGGCGTGGCGATCGCCGACATCCTGCTGGCGCTGCGCGAGCATATCCGCCCAGAATAAGCCTGAGCCGCGATGCAATCGACCTTTAAACCGTCCGCGCCGGGCACTTCCACGCCGGCCGCCGCCATGACGGCGATGATGGCGCAGACCAAGGATCTGGAGCTGGTGATCCGCCACGTGCTGGCGGGGCTGGGCCACGGCCTGCACGCGGGCCGCGAACGCGGCGCCGGCGTCGAGTTCTCCGAGTACCGGGCTTACGCGCCGGGCGACGAGTGGCGCCGCGTCGACTGGAAGCTGCTGGCGCGCGCGGACCGCTACTTCGTCCGCGAGGCGGAGCGCGACAGCCACGTCGCCACCTGGCTGTGGCTGGACGCCAGCGCCTCGATGGCGGAGCCCAGCCGCGAGATCAACGGCGTCGACAAGCTGTGGTTCGCGCGCACCGTGCTGGCCTGCGTGGCGGCCATCGCGCAGCGTCAGGGCGACGCCTTCGGCCTGGTGGTGTGCGGCGGCGGCAAGGTCGAGTTCACGCAGGCGTCGCGCGGACCGCGCCAGTTGCAGCGCGTGCTGGCGCAGCTGGCCAGGGCCAAGCCGGAGGGCAGCCTGCCCAGCGCCGAGGTGTTAAAGGCCAACCTGCATTTCGCCCGCTCGCCAAGTTTGATTTTCGCCGCCAGCGATTTCCTCGACTGGCCGTCGCCGCTGAGCGAAGCGCTGCTGCGCCTGCGCAGCCTGCGGCACGACGTGCGTCTGCTGACCTTGCGCACGCAGGCGGAGGTGGACGCCAGCTTCAAGGCCGGCACGGCCTATCGCGATCCGGAGCAGAGCGACGGCTTGCACCGCATGAGCAACGCCGACCGCGAGAGCTACAGGCAGCAGAGCCGCGCGCACTTCGATGCGGTGGCGACCAACTGCCGTCAAAACAATATCGTCCACTACGAGGCGCGTATCGAGCAGCCTCTGGGCGGCGTGCTGCGCAGCTGGTTGCAGCTGGCCGGAGCGCGCGCAAAATGAAGATGGGTTGTCGATGCTGAGTTCTTATCCCTTGTGGTGGCTTGCGCTGCCGGTGCTGTTGCTGCCGGTGTGGTGGCATCGCCAGAAGCGCCAACGCCTGAAGGCCGAGCCGCTGGCGACGGCGCGCTTCCTGCCGTCGGCCGCGCCGGAGCAGTTGCGCGTCTGGCAGTGGCGCGACCGCCTGTTGTTGCTGGTGCGCTGTCTGATGCTGGTGGCGCTGATCGCCTGGCTGGTCGCGTCCATCTTCCCGTGGCGTGGCGACACCGTGCTGCTGGACGCCGGCGCCGACAAGGCGTGGGCGGAGCAGCAGATTGCCGCCGCCGGCATGGGCGCGGCGCAGCGCATCGAGCTGCCGCCTAACGGCCTGCAATGGCTGCGCCAGCATGAACGCGACTGGCGCCCCAGCGCGCGCCTGTTGATCGTCGCCCGCGCGGACCAGCTGGCGATGCCGGCCCGCGTGCCGCAATTCAGCCACCAGGTGGAGCTGCGCACCAAGCCGCCGGCCGTCGCCGCAGCGCCGACGCCGGCCGAGCACCACATCGTGCTGGCCGGCGCGCGGGAGCAGGGCGCCGCCTGGCGCTCGCTGTTCGCCGCCTTCAATCGCGCCGGCGATGGTGCAAACCGCTACGCGCTCGCCGCCGAACCAAACGCAAACACCGAGTTGATCGTCTGGCAATCCGCCACCGCGCCGCCGGCCAACTGGCGCGCCCCGCACTGGTGGATCGCCGCGCCAACCGGGTTCCCCGAACTGGCAAACGCCGCAACGCTGAACATCAACGGCATCGCACTGAAATACACCGACACCCCGCGCGGCCGCCTGTGGACCTCCGACGCCCTGCCGCCACGCGACGCCGACACCGCGCACGCCCTCCATGAAGCCTGGCGCCAGCTCAGCCCAGCCCCCGCGCCGGCCTACCCGATGCCATCGCAATCGCTGTCCGCAGCGCGCATCGCACTGCCCGCCATCACCGACGCCAAGCCAGCCACGTGGCTCGCGTTCGCCCTGCTGGCGCTGTTTTTACTCGAACGGATACTGACCCATGCACGGCGACACTGACACCCTGCGCCGCCACCTGTGGGCCGCCGTCCTGCGCCGCCGCGCGCCACAATGGCTGGCCGCGCTGGCGCCGCTGGCCATCGCACTGGCCCTGCTGCACGCGGCCCGTCCGCTGGTGATCGCGGCGATACTGCCGTGGGCCATCTGGCTCGCCGTCGACATCTACCGTTGGCGCCTGCGCATCAAGCGCGAATGGACCTCGTGGCTGAACGCCGCCATCCCCGCGCTGGAAGACAGCAGCACGCTGCTGGCCGCCGACGCCACCACGCCGATCGCCAAACTCCAACAACAACGCCTGCAAGCCCGCCTGGCCTCCGTGCTGGGCGAGAGCGACTATCGCAGCATCGCCCGCAGCCGCGTACGCATCAGCATCGTGCCGGTCCTGCTCAGCCTTGCGGCGGCGGGCGCCGCTTGGGGCTACCACGGCAAGCAAACCGCCGCCGTCGCAACCCCCGCCACCAGCCAGGCGGCCAAGCCCATTGTCGACGGCGAGATCTACCTGCGCGTCACGCCGCCAGCCTACACCGGCGTCCAGCCGTTCGAGACCGCCGCCCGCGACATCCAGGTGCCGCAATTCTCCGAAGTGCGCTGGTGCGTGCGCAAGCCGAGCGGCCCGCAGCCGGTCGTGGAACTGGGCGATGGACTAAGCCTGCCCGTCACCGAAGCCTGCGCGCTGAAGCGTGTCGAAGAATCGTTGTTCTGGCGCGCGCGCGGCAAGAACGGCACGCGCTACAACATCCGCGTCACACCGGACCAGGCGCCGCAAGTGACCATCGTCGAACCCACCGAGTTGATACACGTCCTCGCCAAAGGCGCGAAGACCGTGCAGATCGCCGTCACCGCCCGCGACGACTACGCCATCGTTCGCGCCAGCCTGCACATGACGCTGGCGCGCGGCAGCGGCGAGAACATCCGCTTCAGCGACCGCGAAGTGCCGCTGCCGCAATCGTCCGATCCCAAAGTCCGCAACTGGAAAAAGCAGTGGACGCTCGCGGAGCTGGGCATGGAGCCGGGCGACGAGCTGTACTTCTTCGTGCGCGCCACCGACAACGCACCGGACCATCCGCACACCACCCAGTCGCCGACCTACACGCTGCGCCTGCCCGCGCCGGAAGCGGAGAGCCTGGACTCGACCGCGTTGCCGTCATTGGCCAAGCCTGAAAACCTGCGCAGCCAGCGCCAGATCATCATCGACACCGAACAGCTGGTGGCCGACCTGCAGGCCCACCCCAACATGCCGGCGGCCACGCTGCGCGAGCGCAGCGAAGCCATCGCATCGGACCAGTCCAAGCTGCGGCTGCGCTACGGCCAGTTCCTCGGCGAAGAATCCAGCCTGTTCGGCGACGAGCATGAACACGAAGGCGAGGAACGCTCCAACGGCAAGGCAGGCTTCGGCAGCGACATGTCGGTGCTGAAGGAGTTCGGCCACGCGCACGACCAGGAGGACAACGCCACCATCTTCGACCCCAAGACCAAGGCGGTATTGAAGCGCGCATTGTCGGCCATGTGGGATGCCGAGAAATCGCTGCGCGCTATCGCGCCCAAGCCCGCGCTGCCGCCCGAGTACAAGGCGCTGGAGGCGATCAAGGAATTGCAGGCGGCGGAGCGCATCTACCTGCACCGCACCGCCTTCGTGCCGCCCGCGTTGAAGGAAGAAAAACGCATGAGCGGCGACATCGTCGGCGTGTTGAGCTACAAGCGCGCCCAGGGCGCCGCTGGCGACACCGTGCCGGCCGAAGTGCGCGAACTGGTGCAAGCCTTGTCGCAGGACGGCGCGCTGCCGGCCCTGTGGAGCAAGGCCGCGCGCGACACCATCGCCGCCCGCATCGCCGACCAGGAACAGAAACTGAGCGCCCAGCGCGCGGTGCAGGACGTGCAGGATGGCTGCGTTGCCTGTCGCGGCGAACTGCGCGCATGGCTGCGTGGCACGCTGACGGATGCGCCGGTGCTGCTGCAGGCGCGGCCTTCGACGGATACGCCGTTCCGCCAGGCGTGGAACGGCAAGGAGCAGCCGAAATGATCGACATGGACCTCACCGCAATCGCCGTACCTGCGGCGGTGCTGGCCGCCGGCGCAGCCAGCGCCGTGCTGTATGGCCGCAAGCGCAACTGGATCAACGCGTCGTTGATCGTCGTGGCGTCGGCATCGCTGGCGGTCGCGCTGGCCGACATACGCTTGCCGCAGACCGGCGAGAATATCGTGGCGGTGGCGACCGGCGCAAACGGCGCCATCAGTGAAGCATCGCTGCTGGCGATTCCGCGTGCACAGGCCATCAGCTTGAGCGGCGACGGCCTGCGCGCGGCGGAGTGGGGCGACCTGCCTGCGCGTCGCGTGCAGTGGCAGCCTGCCGCCGCCGACATGCTGTGGCTGGACTTCCCCCGTTCGATGGCGCTGGGCCGCATCTTCACCTTGACGGTGCGGCGCGCGCAGGCGCAGGCCGGATGGCGCCTACAACTGCTGGCCGAGAACAAGCAGGTGCTGGCGGATTCGAATCTCGCCGCCTCCGCCACATCGCAGCTGAGCGTGCAATGGCTGCCGCCGGTGGCGGAAGCGATGGTGTTGCAGGCGCGCCTGCTGGACGCCGCCGGAAAAGTGATCGCGCAAGGCCC
Source organism: Duganella sp. GW822-FHT06D06 (assembly GCF_058799615.1). Lineage (NCBI taxonomy): Bacteria > Pseudomonadati > Pseudomonadota > Betaproteobacteria > Burkholderiales > Oxalobacteraceae > Duganella > Duganella sp. GW822-FHT06D06. The sequence continues at coordinate 28,671 of NZ_JBXALQ010000025.1, read as the reverse complement.
GGTGCCGTTGCAGATAAAGGACGCGCTGCCCTTGCAGATACAGGGCCGCTTCGACGCGCCGTCGTTCGACGCCCGCGCGCTGAATCAGCTGCTGGCCGACGGCAGCGCGATACTCGACTGGAACGTCGCGCTGGGCAAGGCGGTGGCCCGCAGCGAAACCGCCCGCGCTCCATTGACGGCGCCCAACGCGGTGTTTGTCGATGCCGCCTACGTGGAGCATATGAATCCGTCGGCGCGCGGCGCGCTGCTGGCGCAGACGCGGCAAGGCGTGCCGCTGGTGGTGCTGGGCGCGAACGCCGCCGACGCCGCCATGTGGCAGCGCGAGTTCGGCCTGCGCCTGCATCCGCAATCGCCGACCACCGAGAAGGAAGACACGCGCCAGTTCACCGTCGCCGGCGCCGTGCTGGCGATGCCGCCGGCCGGCTTGAACCCTGGCGACAGCGCGGCCGCGCCGTGGTCGGTGGTGGGGCGCGACGGCAAGCTGCTGCCGTGGCTGTGGCAGCGCGATTTGCAGCAGGGGCGCGTGGTGTGGATAGGCGTATCGGACTGGCACCGCTATGCGATCAGCGCGCCGCAGGCCCTGGCCTTGTGGTGGCAGGGCGCGATGGACAGGATCGCATTGGCCAGCCCGCAGAAGGCCGGCTGGCGGCTGCCTGATCCGATGCCGATCCCTGGCTTGCGCAGCGAAGTGTGCGTGGAAGGCGGCGCCGTAATGAGCGTGCAGCCGGCCGACGGCGGACCCGCGCTGCCGTTGCAGGCGCGTGCCGACAAGGCCGACGCGCGCTGCGGCGCCTGGTGGCCGCAGCGTTCCGGCTGGGCGAAGTTCAACGCGGCGGGCATGGAAGCTCCGGCGTTCGAGTATGTGTATGACGTGAAGGATTGGCCGGCCTGGCAGCGGGCCTTGCGGCGCGACGCGACGGCGGTGTATGCGGCGCGGGCGGTTGCTGCTGTTGGCAAGGGCAACGGCGCGGCAGTGGAACGTCCACTGCCGGCTGTGCCTTTTGCGCTGCTGTTCGCCCTGTGCATGCTGGGCTTGTGGTATCGCGAGTCGGCGCAACGCCGGTAAAAAAGATCCTGCAACCCTGATTGCAGGATCAAAACCGGCCTGGTACTTTGGCCGGCATCCTTGGAACTGAAAATCAGAACTTGTAGTTCAGTCCGAACAGAACCGTACGGCCATACTTCGCATACTCCAGCTGGCGGTCCTTGCTGTTGGCGTAGGTTTCATACGCCTCGTTGGTCAGATTGTTCACCTGCAGCAGCACGCCCAGGCCCTTGTAGGTACCGTCGTTGAAGGTGTAGCCGACCTGGAAATCGACCGGGCTGTCGCCCACCACATAACGCAGCTGGCGGTCGCCGGCGAAGTTGCCGATCTCACCCACGTAGTCGGAACGGCGGCGCGTGCTCACGCGGGTCGAGAAGCCGTTCTTTTCGTAGTACATCGTCAGGTTGGTGACGGTGCGCGACAGGCCAGGCAGCTGGATCTTGCCGATGGTCGAGTTGACCTGCTTGATGTCGATGCCGCTCTCGGTGTACGAGCTGCTGGCCAGCACGCCGAAGCCGCTCAGCGCGGGCGTCAGCAGTTCCAGCGGAACCGACACGGACAGCTCGGCGCCTTTCAACATGCCGCCGCCGCCATTGTAGGAGGTGGTGTACTGGCCCATGTTGCTGATGGCGTTGGTGCCCGGCGTGAACTGCGAGAAGTCGCGGGTTTCCGAGAAGGTGTAGATGTAGGTGTCGAGCTTTTTGTAGAAGCCCGCCAGCGCCACGTAGCCCTTCTTGGCGAAGTACTTTTCCCACGAGATGTCGAAGGCCTTGGCGCGCCATGGATCGAGGCGCGCATTGCCGCCGCTGCCGCTCGGCAGGCGGGTGCCGGCATCGACGGTGAAGTTGAAGCCGGCGTTGAGCTGGTCGACGCGGGCGCGGGCGATCTGCTTGGCCACCGACAGGCGCAGCGTTTGCTCGTTCGGCAGGCCGAAGGCCAGGTTCAGGCTTGGCAGGACGTCGTTGTAGGCCTTGCCATCGGAGGTGGGATGGGCCGCGCCGCCGTTGTCGGCGTACAGCGATTGCGAAGACTGGTCGGTGTGCACCAGTTGCGCGCCGAAGTTGCCGCGCACGGTCACGCCGCCCAAGTCGCTGTCGATGTTGGCGCGGGCGTAGCCGGTGGTGATTTTTTCGGTCACGTCCCAGGCGCGGCTGATGGTGCCGGCGTTGTTGGCCAGGCTGTAGTTGATCGGGTCGAAGTACTTGGCGATCACGCCCGGCACGTTCCACGACGGGACCACGCCGGAACCGGCGAAGCCCAGGTCGACCGGGGTGTACAGCAAGTCGCTGGAGATGGTTGGATTGCCCTTGGCGAACAGCTGGCCCGACGGCTGGCGCTTGGTCTTGGTGCGGTCGCTGTAGTTCATGCCGAGGTCGAAGCCGGCCAGGTATTTGTCCATCATCTCCGGCACCGGCAAGGTGGCGGCCAGCTTGAAGCTCTTCAGCGTGTCCTTCAGGTGCGGCGAGTAGGTGCTGCCGTAGCCGTAGATCGAGTTGCCGGTATAGAGCTTGGTCGGATCGCTGTAGCTGAGTTTGCCGGCGATGGTGGCGAACTGGCCTGGCGCCCAGCCCACCGTCATCAGCGGGTCGTTGAAGGCGCCGCCGGTGGCGCTTTGCAGTTGCAGGTTGTTTTCGAGGTAGGTCTCGTCGCGCTTGGCTTCCGAGTAGTTGGCGTCGGCCAGCAGCGACCAGCCGCCGAAGTTGAATTTGTTGGCCCAGCCGGCGGTGCGGATTTCATCCTTGCGGTTGTTGTACTGGCCGCGCACCAGCGGGTAGGCGCCGGTGGCGGTGCCGCCCAGCAGCGTGCCGTTGACGATGTTGGTGCTGTTGTAGTTGAAGCCGACCGGGTTGTTGCTGCCGTTGTAGCCGCCCAGGTTGACTTCGAACTGGTTGTTGGTGTCGACCTGCTTGAACTCGGAGGCGAAGATGTCCAGCGTGCTGGTCCACATCTTGTTCGGGCGGTATTCCAGCACGCCGATCAGGCCGGTGCGCTTGAGGGTGCCGCTCTTGGCCAGCGACTTGACGCCGGCGGTGACGTAGGTGCCGGCCGGCACGCCGGAGACCTTGCTCTGGTCGAACGGCTCGTAGGTGCCGGTCTCGTTGTCGAGGATAGGCGATTCCATGTTGGCGAAGCCGAGCGCGATGCCGACCGTGCGGTTGGCGAACTGGTCGATGTAGCTGGCGCTGACGCGGTGGCCGGTGTTCTTGGCGTTGGCGATCTTGCCCATCGAGTTGTTCTCGCCGCGCACGTTGATCGACATGTTGCGGCCGGAGAAGGCCAGCGGACGCACGGTCTGCATGTCGATGGTGCCCGACAGGCCCTGGCCGACCAAGCCGGCGTCCGGGGTTTTGTAGACGGTCACGCCGCTCAGCAGCTCGGACGGATACTGGTCGAACTCCACGCTGCGGTTGTCGCCGGTGCTGACCTGTTCGCGGCCGTTGAGCAGGGTGGTGGCGAAGTCCGGCGACAGGCCGCGGATGCTGATGACCTGCGCGCGGCCGCCCACGCGCTGCGCCGCCAGGCCCGGCAGGCGGGCGATCGATTCGGCGATGCTGACGTCCGGCAGTTTGCCGATGTCTTCGGCGGAGATCGATTCGACGATGGAGGTCGAGTCGCGTTTGACCGAAATCGCGTCCTCGATGCCGCGTCGTATGCCCGACACCACCACCGTCGACACCGGCGTTTCGGCCGCTTGCGGCGCGTTGTTGGTTTGCGCGTGCAGCGGCGCGGCCAGTGCCGAGATCAGGACCGCGCAAGCGGCGGCCACCGGGGTGAGTGGGAGGGCGGCACGGACGCCGGACGAGTGCGTGTTCAACTTCATTTGGAGGTCTCCTGGTGTTGTAAAAGGTCGTTTCTGAACGGCGTTCTGAGGCCGCTTGGAAACGATCTTGTATTAAAACTAGAAACCAAGTCAAACGAATATTGGTGCCTTGATATCAACAATGTGCAGGTTTAGCCATAATCGCCCCTCGGAAGCGCTTCCATGTTGTATTTTTGTGTAAGTAAACTACATCGAAAACTGCCCCGCCCGCGACATGGTGCGGTTCGCGACACGTTTACCACTTCTGCCAGCCGACCACGTAGGCCGGCGCGGCGTGGGTGCAGACCGGATCGGTGATCGGTTTCATCTGCATGCGCGCGAACGGCAGCACGCCCGCCCACACCGGCCAGCTCATGTCGTCCTCGTCGTCCTCCGGGCCGCCGGCGCGCACCTTGCAGGCCGCCTCGTCCAGCGCGATGCGCATGATGGTGGTGGCCGCGTATTCCTTGTCCGAGCCCGGACGGATGTCGGCCTGGCGGCCCGGCACCAGCTTCTCCATGAACGCTTCCATCGTGCGGCGCCGCTCGCCCTCGTCCGCCACCACCTCGAAGCGTCCGTAGATCATCGCCGAGCGGTAGTTCATCGAATGATTGAACGCCGAACGCGCCATCACCAGGCCGTCGAGGTGGGTGATGGTCACGCAGGTCTCGCTCTCCGTCAAACGCTTGAGCATGCGGCTGCCGTTGGAGCCGTGGATGTACAGGTGATCCCCTTCGCGCCAGCAGGCGGTGGGAATGCAGTGCGATCCTTTGTCGTCGGCGAAGGCGATGTGGCACAGGTAGGCGTCGTCGATGATGGCGTGCAGCGTGGCGGTATCGTAGTGCGCGTTGGTCGGAATGCGGCGGACGCGGGTGCGTTCGCTCGGTGCGGCGTGGCTTGCTGGTTCGGTCATGATCTCCATCCAAAAAGGTTGAAGCCGCAATATAATGGCTGGCTGGCTCCTGAAACAGGTCCAGAAGCATACAATTTTATGGAGCCACGAATGGACTTTGCCTTGCTGATCGACGGCTATGCCGCGCAGAACCGTCATCGCGGCTGGCCGCGCCAGCGCTTGCTGCATGAATGCCTGCGCGCCGCCATCCGCAACGGCACGCTGGCGGCGGGTACGCGGCTGGCCGCTTCGCGCGCCTTGGCCGAGGAGCTGGGCCTGGCCCGCAACACCGTGCTGTACGCCTACGAGCAGCTGGCCAGCGAAGGCTTCGTCACCACCGACCGGCGCGGCACCGTGGTGGCCGCCGTGGCGCCCGACCGCAAGCCGGCCGCGCCGCATGCGGCGGCGCTGCCGCAGGCCGGCCTGTCGCAGCGCGCGCGCGCCCTGCGCCCGCCGCAGGGGCCGGCCGACATGATGGGCGCCTTCGTGCCCGGCGTGCCGGCGCTCGACCAGTTTCCGCTGACGCTGTGGCGCCGCATGCTGGAACGGGCCTGGCGCGCCATGACGGTGGCGCAGCTGAACTACGGCGATCCGGCCGGCGAATCGCAGCTGCGCGAAGCCATCGCCGACCACCTGCGCGCCGCGCGCGGCGTGGTGTGCGAGGCGGCGCAGGTGTTCATCACCGACGGCACCCAAAGCAGCCTGGATCTGTGCGTGCGCGCGCTGGCCGACGTCGGCGACACCATCTGGATCGAGAACCCCGGCTACGGCGGCGCGCTGGCGGCGGCGCGCGCGGCCAGCCTGAACGTGGCCGGCATCGACATCGACGACGACGGCATCGCGCCGACCGACGACGACTGGCTGCTGCGGCCGCCGCGCCTGGTCTACACTACGCCGTCGCACCAGTACCCGGTGGGCAGCGTGCTCAGCCTGCGCCGCCGGCTGGCGCTGATCGCCGCCGCGCGCGAGGCCGGCGCGCTGATCATCGAGGACGACTACGACAGCGAATTCCGCCACGACGGCGCGCCGCTGTCGGCCATGCAGGGCCTGGCGCCGGACGCGCCGGTGGTCTACCTGGGCACCTTCAGCAAGACCATGTTCCCGTCGCTGCGGATCGGCTTCGTGGTGGTGCCGCCGTGGCTGGCCGAGGCCTTTGCGCAGATGCGCGCGCAGTCGTCCGCGCGCGGGCGCGTGGCCGAGCAGCTGGCGCTGGCGGAGTTCCTGCGCAGCGGCCAGTTCGCGCTGCACCTGCGGCGCATGCGGCGGCTGTACCGGCAGCGGCGCGACGCGCTGGTGGCGGCGCTGGAACAACATCTGGGATCGGTGGCGACGGTGTACGGCGGCTCGGCCGGCATGCACCTGGCGCTGCGCTTCACGCACGCCGATATGGAACATGTGGACGACCACGCGATCAGCGCGCAGGCGCTGGAGCACGGCATCGTGGCCGAGGCGCTGAGCGGCAAGGACACGCAGGGGACGTCGGGCTGGCGGGGATTGATGCTCGGCTACGCACAAGTGCCGGCCGAGCGGATGGAGGGACTGGTCAAACAGTTGGCGGCGATATTGCACCTGGCGGCGTTCGCCGCCAACCGTTCAGGACGACATTAAAACGCGGTGTCGGCGCGGATGTACATCGAGCGGCCGTTGACGCCGATCGGGCAGGTTTCCCAGCAGCGGGTGAAGCCCAGTTTCGGGAACGCGCCGCCGTTGGTCCACTCCGACGGCAGCTGGTTGAACAGATTGTTCACGCCGACGCTGAAGAAGGTGCGCTTGGTGTAGGCATAGCGCACCGAGGCGTCGATCAGCCACTTGGCGTCCCACTTCTGCAGCGGGCTGAAGTTTTCCGCCTGCACTTCGCCGTAGTAGTTGGCGCGGGTGTTGACGTTCCACTGGCCGGCGCTGTAGTCGGCCGCCACCACGTGGTGCTTGCGCGGCTGGCCGTGTTCGATCAGGGTCACTTGCGACTTGTCGAACAGCTTCTCGCCGCTCAGCACCGACGACGTCGAATGACGCTTGGTGACTTCGGTCTTGTTGAAGCCCAGCTGGCCGGACAGCACCAGGGTCGACGCCGCGAATTTCGAGGTGTGCTCGGCCACGATGTCCAGGCCGCGGGTGCGGGTGTCGACCGCGTTGGTGAAGAACTGCGCCTGGCCCACGCCCAAGGGCTTGAGGATGTTGGCGATCGGGCCGCCGCCGGCTTCCGGTGCGATCTCGCTCGAGAACACGATGCGGTCCTTGATCTTGATCTGGTACAGGTCGGCCGTCAGCGACATATTCTTCGCCGGACGCAGCACCATGCCGATGCTGCCGCTGGTCGAGGTTTCCTCTTTCAGCGGCGCGATGCCGAAGGCCTGGGTGACGGCGCTGCCCTGGCGCGCGGTCAGGGTTTCGGTCAGCACGCCGTTGTTCAGGTTGGTCGACACGGAGCTGTAGAACTCCTGCTGCACGCTCGGCGCGCGGAAGCCGGTGGACAGGCTGCCGCGGAAGCCCAGCTGCTTGGTCGGATCGAAACGGGCGCTCAGCTTGCCGGTGACGGTGCTGCCGAAGTCCGAGTATTTTTCGTAGCGCACCGCGCCGGCCAGGGTCAGGTTGTCGACCGGCTTGGTTTCGGCGTCGAGGAACAGGGCGATGTTGTGGCGGCCCGAATCGACGGCGGTGGACGGGGTGTAGCCCGGGAAGCCCTGGATGCCGGAGGCGGCGGTGGCGCCGCTCGGCGTGGTGATGGCGATGGCAGGGTTGTTGGTGCGGCCGTACTGGTACGAGACCGGGTCGCCGGCGACGATCTGGTAGTGGTCGGCGCGGTATTCGAAGCCGGTGGCCAGGAACACGCTGCTGTCGCCGAACTTGAGCGGGCCCTTGACGTCGGCGTTGAAGGTCAGCTGGTTGAACTTCAGGGTGCCGGTGTTGGCGTCGCGCGGCGATTCGCCGTAGATGCTGCCGTCGGCCTTTTTCTCGTACCAGTAGCTGACGTTGACGCTGTCCGACTCATGGAAGCCCAGCTCGCTGGCGCCGTAGTTGATGCTGACGTCGGCCTTCCAGTCGTTGGCCAGGTCGCGCCGGTAGCCGAAGGCGAACGAGGCGTCCTTGATGTCGGTGCTGATCGCCGGCAGGAAGCCGTTCGGCGAGATCGCCGGGATGGTGCGGTCGTCGCCGGCCGAGCGGAAGAAGCCGTAGGAATCGCTCTTGCGCTTGGAGACGCCGCCGAAGGCGTAGAACTCGCTGGCCTTGTCGATCGGCAGCGCGGCGTTCCACCACAGGTAGCCGTCCTTGGTGTTGCTGTCGCCGATGTGCTGGGTCACGCGCGGCGGGTTGACGCGCAGCGAATCCGGGCCGGCGCGGTTGGTCTCGCCGCGCTTGCGCGCTTCCACGGTCAGGTTGACGAAGCCGCCGTCCTGGCCCAGCGCGAAGCCGGTATTGGCGGTGCCCGAGTACAGGTCGCCGTCGCCTTCGGAGGTGGTGCCGTAGCTGCCGCTCAACTGGGTTTCGTTGGTCTGCGACTTCAGCACGATGTTGATCACGCCGGCGATCGCGTCGGAGCCGTATTGGGCGGCGGCGCCGTCGCGCAGCACTTCGATGTGGTGGATGGCGCCCAGCGGAATGGCGTTGATGTCGGTGCCGGCCGAGCCGCGCCCGATGGTCTGCTGCACGTTCACCAGCGCCTGCTGGTGGCGGCGCTTGCCGTTGACCAGCACCAGCACCTGGTCAGGCCCCAGCGAACGCAAGGTGGCCGGCCGGATCGAATCGGTGCCGTCGCTGATGAAGGTGCTGGAGAAGTTGAACGATGGGTCCAAGGTCTGCAGCAGCTTGCCCAGTTCCAGCGGGCCGGCGGTCTGCATGTCTTTCAGGCTGATCAGGCCGACCGGGGACGAGGTGTCCAGCGCGGTCTTGGCGACCGAGCGCGAGCCCAGCACGACCACGGTTTGTTCCTGGACCGGCGCTGTGTCTGCTGCCGCGGCGGCGGTTTGGGCGCTGCCCTGGCCGGCGGCCAGCAGCAGGATCGCGCTGGCGACCAGCGTGCGTTTGAAGTGCGGTGCTCTTGTCATGTATCTCTCTCGTTGTTGTGGACACGCGCGGATAGCACGGTCGAGAAAAATACTATCGTGGCCGCTCACCGGGCGGCAACGCGGCTTGCACCATATTGTTGCGGAATATGCACATTTGATAATATTTCGTGCCTTATACGACGACTTGGCGTAATCTGGCCGACGGCCTGCCGCAAAATGGTGCAAAACTGTGGTGTGCACGCATCAGTAAACTGTTTATTGCTGATCCAGCATCCAGCCCTTCAAACCGTTGACCCAGGACTTGGCCGGCAGGTTCAGGCTCTTCTTGATGGCGCCGGCGCGTTCGTACAGCACGCTGAAATCGAGCACCGGCGACTGCTTGAAGGCGATCACCACGATGTTGGCGTCGTGCACCTCCGGCAGCCAGACCACGGCGTCGAACACCTGTTCCATCGCGTGCAGGTTCTTGTCGTAGTTGGCGAAGTCGCCGAACACATTGGTGGTCATCATGCCGCCGTCGCGCAGGCAGTCGCAGCAGGCCTGGTAGAACTCGGGCGTGTCCAGCACCGGGCCGCGCGCCTCCTCGTCGTACAGGTCGACCTGCAGGATGTCGACGCTGCCGTGGTTGGCCGGGTCGAGCACGAAATCCATGGCGTTCATCTCCAGCACGTCGAGGCGCTCGTCGTTGGACGGCAGGCCGAACTGCGCGTTGCAGATGGCGATCACGTTCGGATTGAGCTCGACCGCCGTCACGCGCGCGCCGGGCAGGCGACGGTAGCAGAACTTGGTCAGCGCGGCGCTGCCCAGGCCCAGCTGCACGATGTGGCGCGGCTGGTCGTTGAACAGCAGCCACATCATCATCATCTGCACATACTCGAGCTCGATGTTGTCGGGTTTGGAAAGCCGCATCGCCCCCTGCACCCAGGAGGTGCCGAGGTGCAGGCTGCGCACGCCCTCGAATTCGGTGGTGGTGGCCGGCGGGTGGCCGGGCGCGTCGTAGCGGCTGGGGGAGGCGGGAAAGGTGGACATGCCGGCAGTCTACCAGCCGCAGCGGCGTAAAAAAAGACGCCGTAGCGTCTTTTGAGGGGAAACAGCTCAGGCTTTGCGGCGTCGCGCGACCACGCCCATCAGCGCCAGGCCGCCCAGCAGCATGCCGTAGGTGGTCGGTTCCGGCACCGGCGAGGTCACGTCCAGCGTGCCGGCGTAGCTGCCGATGCCGTGATCCGTGCCCTTGATGGTCAGCGTCAGCAGCCCGACCACCGGCGTGGCGAAGTACAGACTGCCGGAAAATCCGCCGAAATTACTCACCGGCAGCGGCGCGCCGTTGATGTCGGCCCAAGTGAAGTTCAGGTCGCCGGCCGTGGACGCCACATTGGCGAAGAAGCCCTGCGCCGTACCCGGCATGCCGGAATACGAGAAAGTATAGGTGTCGGTGAACGCCAGGCCATCGGTGTGCGACGTGCCGAAGGAAATGGTCCAGTCGGTCGGCCCGCCCGTCATGGCCAGCACCGGCGACGTATAGTCGTTCGCCCATGCGCCACCTGCCGCCATTGCCATTAGTCCGGTTGCTAATATCGATTTTAATTTCATTTTATCCCCGCGAAAGATCAGACAAGACCACGAAACCCCGTACTGCTCATGCAAGGTACGCTGGCGGATTTTCGATGTCAATTGGCTATTTTTTTATCGCACCGGAAAGACTGATAGAGCGCAACTAATACACGGGCTGGACGATAAGAAATTTCTATTATTCAATTTCCGTTGTGCAAATTATCAACTTAATTTCAGTTAAGTAATGACGGTTTAGTTGTTGGCAGCCGACACCGGCAAGATCAGCGTGACGGTCAGGCCGCCGCCGTCGCGATTGGCCAGCGTGATGCGGCCGCCGTGGGCTTCGGCGATTTCGCGCGCCAGCGCCAGGCCCAGGCCGGTGCCGCTGCGCTTGGTCGAGTAGAACGGCACCAGCGCGTTGGTCAGCACGGTGTCGCTCATGCCGGGGCCGCGGTCTTGCACGTCGATCCGCACGGCGCCGTGCAGACGCCGCACCTCCAGGCTGACCTCGCCGGCCGGCGAGCCCGATTCGTGGGCGTTCTTGAGCAGGTTCAGCAGCGCCTGCTCCAGCTGCGAGGGATCGAAGGCGCATGGCTCGTCGGGCGGCGCGCCGGCGATGCGGAACTCGACCTGGGCCGCCAGCTGGGCCAGGAAGGCCGGCCACGCCTGCAGCTCCAGCCGCGGCGTCGGCAGCTTGGCGAAGCGCGCATAGCCGAGGATGAAGCTTTCCAGGTGGCGGGTGCGCTCCTCGATGGTGGCGAGGATTTGCGGCAGGCGCTCGGTCTGGCCGCGCCGCACCAGCTCGGCGCCGGAATGGGCCAGCGAGGTCAGCGGCGCGAGCGAGTTGTTCAGCTCGTGGCTGATGACGCGGATTACCTTTTTCCAGGTCTGCACTTCCTGCCGGCGCAATTCCATGGTCAGCTGGCGCAGCAGCAGCAGCTCGTGCTTGCGGCCGTTGAGGTTGAAGCTGCGGCGCGCCAGGTGGTAGACCTCTTCCTCGTCGAGGGTTTCCTGGTCCCCCTTGGCGCCGGCCTGCTTGGTGGTGAACAGGCCGTCGCCGCCGCGCGCCAGCGCCTCCAGCAGCGCCGGCGAGGCGTGCGCCAGGATGTCGTCGAGCCGGTGGCCCTCCAGCTTGCGGCCCTGGTTGAGCAGCTGGCGCGCCGCCAGGTTGGCGTAGACGACGGGGCCGGCCTCGCTGACCAGCAGCATCGCCACCGGCGTGTTCTGCACCATGGTGTCGAGCAGCAGCTCGCGCTGCACCAGGTCCAGCCGTTGCTGGCGCAGCACGTCGCCCAGCGCGTTGTGGGCCGCCACCAGGTCGCTCAGCTCGTCGTTCTGCGGCCAGTGCAGGCTGAACGAGAAATCGCCGTCCTGGTAGCTGGTCACGGTGCCGGTCAGCGCGCGGAACAGCGACAGCATGTATTCCAGCTGGGAGCGGATGGTGATGATCGAGATCGGCAGCACGCACAGCAGGCACACCGCCAGCACCCGGCCCGGATGGTCGGGGAAGAAATGGGTCAGGGTCAGCGCGATCAGGATGCCGACCGTCAGCAGGGTGCCGACCATCGCGGTCCAGCGCGTCAACAGCGAAAGGCGCGAGCCTTGCGGGCGCGGACCCTGGCGGCCGGCGTCGTCCATCAGGGGCGGGCGATGCCGAGCCGCTCCATGCGGCGGTACAGCGCCTGGCGCGACAGGCCCAGCTCGGCGGCGGCCTGCGCCACCACGCCGCCGGCGCGGCTCAGCGCCAGGCCGATGGTGTCGCGGTCCGGCTCGCGCGCGCCGTCGTCGGCGCTGGCGCTGGCGGCGGCGGCCGGCAGGCCGAGGTCGGCCGCCTTGATGACGTCGCCGGCGGCCAGCAGGCCGGCGCGCGCCATGACGTTCTTCAGTTCGCGCACATTGCCCGGCCACGGGTGGGCCAGCAGCGCCTGCTGCGCCGACGGGTGCAACTGCTTGCCGTCGCCGAGGAAGTGCTGGGCCAGCGGCAGGATGTCGGCCGGACGGCCGGCCAGCGGCGGCAGCCGCAGCTCGATCACGTTGAGGCGGTAGAACAAGTCTTCGCGGAAGCTGCCGGCCCGTATCATGGCCTGCAGGTCGGCGTTGGTGGCGCTGACCACCCGCACCTTGACCTGGCGCTCGCGGTTGGAGCCGAGCCGCTCGAAGCGGCCGGTCTCCAGCACCCGCAGCAGCTTCATTTGTCCGGCCAGCGGCAGGTTGCCGATCTCGTCGAGGAACAGGGTGCCGCCGTCGGCCGCCTCGAACTTGCCTTCGCGCGCCTTGGAGGCGCCGGTGTAGGCGCCGGCGTCGGCGCCGAACAGTTCGGCCTCGATCAGCTCGGCCGGCAGCGCGCCGCAGTTGAGCACCACGAAGGGGCCGTCGCGCACGGCCGAGTTGGCCTGGATGATCTCGGCGATGCGTTCCTTGCCGGTGCCGTTCGGACCGCTAATGAGGACCGGCACGTCGGCGCGCGCCACCTGGCAGGCCAGGTGCACCACGCGCTCGGTGGCCGGGTCGCGCCACACCATGCCGCGCAGGTCGTAGCCGCGCTCGAGTTCGCGCCGCTGGCGCAGCTCGGTCTGCAGGCGCTGCTGCAGGGCCCGCTTGGCCTGGCCCAGCTCGATCAGATTGTGCACCGTGGCGATCAGGCGGTTGTCGTCCCACGGCTTGGCCAGGTAGTCGGCGGCGCCGGCCTTGACCAGGTCGACCGCCGCGTCCAGGTGGGTCCAGGCGGTCAGCAGGATCACCGGCAGCTCGGGATGGCGCTCGCGGATGGCGCGGAACAGCGCCGTGCCTTCCTCGCCGGAGGTGGTGTCGGCGGAAAAGTTCATGTCCTGGAGCACCAGGTCGACGCTGTGGCGTTCCAGCAGCGCCAGTCCGGCTTCGGGGGAGGCGGCGCGCAGCGCGTCGATGTCGTGCAGCGAGAACAGCACTTCAAGCGCGATGGCGACGGCGGCGTTGTCGTCTATGATCAATACGGTAGGCATGCCGCAAGCATAACATTGTCGCGGCATGCCCGGGGTGGCAAACATTGGCCGCGCGGCTAGGCGCTGCGGGTGGCGGTGGCCGGCGAAATGCTGGCCGCGCGCCAGGCCGGGCCGTACACGGCGGCCACCCCCAGCGCCCAGAACACGCCGGCGCCGGCGACCAGGTAGCCGGCCGGCAGGCGCGCCATCTCCAGCTGGCTCACCAGCAGCTGGTTCAGGCCCAGCGCCAGCAGCACGCCGGCCGCCACGCCGACGCTGGTGATCATCACGTTCTCGGTGATGAAGTAGCGCAGGATGTCGAGCCGGCGCGCGCCGAGCGCGCGCCGCACGCCGATCTGCTTGCGGCGCTGCGTGACCCACAGGCTGGCCATGCCGACGATGCCGCTGGAGGTGATCAAGAGCAGCAGCACGCTGACCGTCACCAGCATCCAGGCCAGCGCGTTGTCGGCGCGGTAGCGGTCCTGGCGGAAGTCGGCCATGGTCTTGACCTTGGTGATCACCGGCGTCGGCGAGGCGGCGCGCAGCGCCGCCTCGGCCTCCTTGACCACGCGGTCGAGCTGGCCAGGCTCGGCGCGCAGCGTGTAGTTGTTGGCGTTGTCGCCGGTCAGGCGGGTCGGCACGATGGTGGAGAACTCGCCGCGTTCGCCGATCTGGGCGTTCGGCGATTGCAGCCGCTCGATCACGCCGACCACGCGCGCGTCCCTGGCGCTCTCGCCGGTGCCGAAGTAGAAGGTCTTGCCGATGAAGCTGGCCGCGCCCGGCCACAGTTTTTCACCCTGCCGGCGGGTGATGATGGCCACCTTGGGGAAGTCGTCGCTGGTGTTCTGGTCGATCTCCAGGATCTCGTTGGGCAGGAAGTCGCGCCCTTCGACCAGTTGCAGGCCCCAGGTCTTGACCAGCGAATCGGGGGTGACGTAGGTGCTGGTGGTGGCGGTCGACTTGACTTGCCGGCGGTCGGCCGCCACGCCGGTGTAGTTGCCCGAGCGCGACAGCGGCATCTGGCTGGTGATGGCCACCGAGAGCACGCCCGGCACGGCGCGCAGCGTCGCCGTTTCGCGCTGCTGCGCCGCCAGCTCCGGCTGGTGGCCGCCGTTCTGCAGCCGGCGCACCTGCAGGTTGAAGACGTCGGCCTCGTTGGCGACGCCGCTGGCGCGGGCCGACACGGCCTGGCGCACCTGCACGATGTGCAGGGCGTTGGCCAGGATGCCGAGGCTCAGGGCGACCTGCACGGCCACCAGGATGGGGCCGGTCTTGTTGCGCAGCAGCGCCGACAGGATGGGACGGATTTCCATGACAGGTCCTTATTGGGATTTGAGTTGCAGGGCGGGCGTGACCTGGCAGGCGCGCCAGGTCGGCAGCAGGCCGGCCAGCACGGCCGACAGCACCGCCAGCGCGAAGGTGGTCAGCAGCATGATCCAGTCCATATGCGCGACCACCGTCAGCGCCTTCGACTGCATCGCGATCAGCGCCAGCGCGCCGAAGGCCAGCACCAGGCCGAGCACGCCGCCGACCAGGCCGACCACGGTGGTCTCGATCAGGAACTGGTGGAAGATCTCGCGGCGCGAGGCGCCCAGCGCGCGGCGGATGCCGACCTCGGCGGCGCGCACCGAGAACTTGGCCAGCAGCAGGCCGATGGTGTTCACCAGGCACAGCACCAGGAAGCCGAACGCCAGCCAGGCCGACAGCTTGCTGTCGTTGCCGACCACCTTCATGTAGTCCAGCCATTCGCGCACGTCGTACAGCTTGTTGGGGGCGTTGCGCGGCAGGCGGCCCAGCTTGCGCTGCTCGGCGGCGTAGCTGTCGAGGTAGTTCTGCAGGCTGGCGCGCTCGCCGGCGCCGCGGGTCTCGAACCAGAACTGGATCCAGGTGCACTCGGAGTCGAGGAAGGCCTGGTTGCCGGGGGCGATGTCGTCGCTGCAGCTGGTGCTGCCGTTGCGCGGCATTTCATTGCGGATCGCCGTGCTGAAGGGCACGAACATGTCGTCCTCGTCGCTGAAGGCGCCGTCGGGGCTGCCGATGATGCGGTGGAAGCGCGGCACCACTTTCCAGGTGTCGACCACGCCGACGATCTGGTATTGCTGGCCGCTCATGGTGAGGCGCTGGCCGACCGGGTCGGTGTCGCCGTACAGCTTTTCCGACAGCTTGCGCCCCAGCACCACGACGTTGACGGCGCTCTTGTCTTCGGCCGGGCTCCAGGACTGGCCGTGCAGGAAGGGCGCGTCGAACATATTGAAGTAGTCGCTGGCCACGGCCAGGCCGCGCGCGATGAACACGCCGATGTCCTTGCGCGCCGGCTCGACCGCCAGGCCGGTGCCGTAGATCGGCGTGGCGCGCTCGGCCGCCTTGCTGTTGAGGAAATTGAGCGCGTCGCGGTAGCTCAGCTGGTTGTCGTTGGCCTCGTCGCCGGGCTTGTAGCCCTTGACCGGGCCGTTGTCGACCAGCGGCACGAACAGGCGCTCGCTCTTGTGCGGGATCGGGTCGCCCGACATCACGTGCAGGATGGTCAGCGTGGCCACGCTGGCGGCCACGCCGACGGCCAAGGTCAGCACCATCAGCGCGGTCAGGGCCGGGTTGCGGCGCAGGCTGCGCAGTCCCAGCAGGAAGTAGTATTGGAACATGTGGCGCTCCTTATGCGACATGGGACTTGCCGTCGGCGTGGGCGTTGGCGTCGAACAGCGTCGGCGCCTTGCGCACCAGGTCCGACACCTGGCCGTCGATGATGTGGACGTTGCGCTGCGAGCGCACCGCCAGTTCCGGATCGTGGGTCACCATCAGGATGGTGGTGCCCTGGGCGTTGATTTCCTCCAGCAGCTCCATCACGCCGCGCGCCATCTGGGTGTCCAGGTTGCCGGTCGGTTCATCGGCCAGCAGCAGCTTGGGCGAGCCGGCCAGCGCGCGCGCGATCGCCACGCGCTGCTGCTGGCCGCCGGACAGTTCGGCCGGGTAGTGCTTCATGCGCGACGCCAGGCCGACTTTCGACAGCGCGTCCTCGATGCGCTCCTTGCGCTCGGCGGCGTTGAAGCCGCGGTAGCGCAGCGGTACGTCGACGTTGTCGAACAGCGACAGGTCGGGGATCAGGTTGAAGCCCTGGAAGATGAAGCCCAGCTTTTCGTTGCGCAGGCGCGAGCGGGCGTTGTCGTCCATGCCCTTGACGTTGATGCCGTCGAGGATGTACTCGCCGTCGGTGAATTCCTCCAGCAGGCCGGCGATGTTGAGGAAGCTGGTCTTGCCGGAGCCGGAAGGACCGGTCACGGTGACGAACTCGCCCTGCTTGACGTTGATCTCGAAGCCGCGCAGCGCGTGGGTTTCGATCATGTGGGTACGATAGACTTTGCTCAGGTTTTGCATGCGCAGCATGGAGGGCCTCTTCGAAAAAAAGTTATTGGTTGATCGAGACGCGCTCGGCGTTCTCGAAGGTTTCGGTGCCGGAGATGACGACCTTGTCGCCCTGTTTCAAACCGCCGAGGATCTCCACCGCGGAGACGCTGGTGGCGCCCATCTTGATCGGGGTGCGGATGGCGATGCCGTCGCGCACGACATAAGCGTAGCGGCCGCCTTCGGATTCGACGAACGGGCCGCGCTGCAGCATCAGCGTGTTGGGTTTTTCGTCGATCAGCAGGCGCGCGGTGACGCGCTGGTTCTGGCGCAGGCCGGCCGGCTGGGCGGCGGTGAAGCGCACCCGCGCCAGCACCTGGTTCTTGACCACCTCCGGCGACAGCGCCGACAACTTGGCGTTGGCGCTGCCGGTGCCGTAGTTGACGTCGGCGTTCATGCCCAGGCCGATGTCGGACACATAGGTCTCCGGCACTTCCAGCTCGACTTCCAGGCGCGACAGGTCGACCAGGGTCATCAGCGGCGCGTTGGCCGGCACCACGCTGCGGTTGGCCACCGACAGGGTGCCGATGAAGCCGTCCACCGGGGCGCGCACGGTCAGCTCGTCGACGCGGCGCTGGGCGTTGGCCAGCGACAGCCGTTGGCGGTCCAGCTCGTTGATCTTGGTCTTCAGTTCCAGCACCACGTTGTCGCTTTCCAGCTCGGCCGCCTGGCCGGCGTGCCTGGCGCGGATCTCGGCCGAGTTCAGCGCGTCCTTGGCCTTCTGGTATTCGATCTTGGCGATGATGCCTTCGTTGGAGACGGCGTTGTAGCGCTCCAGCGTGCGCAGCGCCGACAGGCGGTCGATCTCGGCGGTGTCGGCGTCGCGGCGGGCCAGCAGTTTCTGCTTGCGGGCCAGGATCTTCTGGCGCTCGACTTCGGCTTCCAGTTGCAGGAAGCTCGATTGCTCGCGCTTGAGGGCGTCGGTCAGGTCGGGCGATTCCAGCACCGCCAGCACGTCGCCGCGCTTGACGGTGTCGCCGGCGGCCGCCTTCAGCGTCACCGTGGCCGGCGAGGCCGAATACAGCGTCGGGCTGATGGCGGCGACGATGCGGCCGTTGACGGCGGCGTCGCGGACCAGCGTGCCGCGGCCCACTTCGGCGAGGCGCAGGCGCGAGATGTTGACCGAATGGTCGCTGCCGCGCCAGGAGTGCAGCACCGCGTAGGCCACCGCCACCAGGGCGATGGCGCCGACGGCGAAAACGAGGCGGCGCTTGACGGCTTGGCCCCTGGGGGCGGCGATGACGGCGTCTTGATTGGAGGTGTCGCGTATCATGATCGTGTAAGTGTGTGTGGATATGCAACGTTATGCAGAAACTGTGCCAGCACTTAAGTGTTTGATTTGATTGATGTTGGCCGCCGCGGCCGTTGTCCGCGCCCTTGTCCGGTCGTCCGCCCTGTCCGGCCGCGCTTGATAAACCGGCAAGCATGACCATCTGTGACGCTGTCGCCCCCACCCGAGTACCGTATGCGCTTGTTCGACCGTTTGACCCGCTTGCTGCTGCCCGCCGAAACGCCGATCGCCGACTACCCCTTCGTTGCCAGCGACGTCGCGCTGTACCAGCGCACCGCCCACGCCGACGCCAGCGCGCTGGACGCGCAAACCTGGGACGACCTGCTGCTGCCGCAGTACAGCGCGCAACTGGCGCGCGAGACCAGCATCTTCGGCCAGCAGGAGCTGCACCGGCGCCTGCACGCGGACGGCGGCGCCGTGGCCGCGTCCGCCGTCCGCGTGCGGACACTGGCGCAGGACGCCGGACAACGGCAGCGCCTGCACGCCGCCTGCAGCGGCTTGCGCCGCGCCGACTGCGAAGTCAGCACCACGCTGTTCGGCGCCGCCCTGCCGCCGGCGCCGCGCTGGCTGGCGCTGCTGCCATGGCTGCCGCTGGGCTTGCTGCTGTCGGTGGTGCTGGCGCTGGTCACCGGCGTGGTGGCGCTGTGGGGCGTGGTGGTGGTGCTGTGGATGGTGTTGTTGGCGGTGCAGATGCGTTATCACGAAGCGGTCGAGGACTGGCGCCGCATCCTGGCCACGCTGCAGCAGATGCTGCGCGCCCACAGCCTGCTGGCCGCGCTGGACGATCCGCTGACGGCCGGCCTGCGCGCGGACGCGCCGCGGGCGGGCAAGCTCAATCGCAAGATCGCCCAGTCGGCGGCCGGCAACCTGCCCGGCGTGCGCGAGTACCGCGACTGGCTGTGGCAGATGAATGTGCGCCACTACTTCGACAGCCGCGATGCGGTGCGCGGCCATCTCGACTTCCTGCGCGGCAGCTTCGAGCGGGTGGCGACGCTGGAAGCCGACCTGGCGCTGGCGCGGCACCTGGCGCAGACGCCGCGCTATTGCTGGGCCGAGCAGGGCGGCGCCGTCGCGCTGGAGCGGGTGGTGCATCCGCTGCTGGCGCAGGCCGAGCCGCTGACGTTCGCGCTGGCGGGGCAGGGCGCCTTTATCTCCGGGCAGAACGGCATCGGCAAGAGCACTCTGCTGCGCACGGTGGGGCTGAACCTGATCGTCGCCCGCGCGTTCGGCTTCTGCTATGCGGAGCGGGCGGCCACGCCGCTGCTGCCGGTGTATTCCAGCATGCAGAGCGAGGATGCGCTGGAGGGCGGCGAGAGCCTGTACATCGCCGAGCTGCGGCGGGCGCGCGAGCTACTGGCGCTGGCCGAGCGGGCGCCGGCGGTGTTCATCATCGACGAGATTTTCCGCGGCACCAATCACCTGGAATCGATCTCGGCGGCGGCGGCGGTGCTGCACACCTTGTCGCAGCAGGGCACGGTGATCGTTTCCTCGCACAACCTGGTGCTGGCGCCGTTGCTGGAGCAGAGCTTGACGCCGTGGTGCGTCAGCCGCGCGGGCGACGGCCTGCGGGTGGCGCCGGGCGTGCTGGCCGATACCAACGGCATCGCCCTGCTGGCGGCGCGCGGCTTCGATCAGGCCATCTCGCTGAAGGCCGGCCGTGTATTCGACTGGCTGAACGCGCAAGCGCATAGCCCGCAGGGGCAACAAGCCGCCGTCAGCGTTTTGTGATGATTTTCTGTTGAGTTAACAAAAAAATAAAGTTAGTATATTTGAATTGCATATATGTAAAAATTGGCATTTTGAAACATGCCGATGTATGCAATGCCTGTGAACTCAACCATTCTTTTTGGGGACAATACAAATGTCGTCTACGACTTTCGAAATCGAAAAGCTGTACATTGAATTCTTTAATCGTCCTGCAGACGCAGGCGGCCTGCAGTACTGGAGCAACATGGTCAATAATGGCGGCACCATTGTCCAGGTTGCCCACGCCATGGAAAACTCGGACGAGTACCACGCCGCCTTCACCCAGAACTGGAACGACGGCGTTGCGACCAGCGTCGACCATGCCTTCATGAACATGTTCGACCGCCATGCGAGCGTGGCGGAACTGTCCACCTGGGGCGTGAAATTATATGGCGCGCTGGTGGAGCACACCCCGACCTCCGACGTGATCATGCAGATCGGCGATGCCGCCACCGGCGCCGATCTGCAGCACCTGATGCAGAAAGTCACCGATGCCCTGCCGGTTCAACTGGTCGGCGTGCAGACGCACGAAATGCCACTCGACGTCTTCGCCTAAGCGGGCCGCCATCCGTGACCTGACCCAGGTAGTCCGGTCACGGACTTGATTTTCTAAAAAAATCGTTCTATTATTTCTGTAATTACAGAAATTAAGGAAATTCCATGACGCTCGCGCCGACCATCCAGAAATACATCCTGCACTGGGGGGAGATGGGCACGCGCTGGGGCGTCAACCGCACGGTGGCGCAGATCCATGCGCTGCTGTTCCTCGTCAACCGCCCGCTGCCGGCCGAGGAAATCGCCGACACGCTGGGCGTGGCGCGCTCCAACGTCAGCAACAGCCTGAAGGAGTTGCAAGGCTGGGGGCTGGTGCGCATCACCCACATGGCCGGCGACCGCCGCGACCATTTCGTCGCCCTGCAGGACGTGTGGGAAATCTTCCGCGTCATCGTCGAGGAACGCAAGAAGCGCGAGATCGACCCCACGCTGACGGTGCTGCGCGAATGCGCGCTGGAGGCGGAGAACGATCCGGCGCTGGAGGCGGCCACCAAGATCAAGATGGACCAGGTGCTGGACTTCCTCGAAATGCTGACCACCAGCTACGGCGACTACAAGCACCTGCCGCCCGCCACCATGCAGCGCTTCCTGAAGATGGGCGGCAAAGTGGCGCGCCTGCTGGGCGGGGATTGACGCGTAAAAATTTCACCTGTTGTTTCTGTCTTTGCAGAAATTACGGATGAAATCATGATGGTGAAACTGGTGTGCGAGCTCGACCTGGAAGTCAAACCTAGAAAGGCAGCGTCATGAATACCCATTTGCCCGCGGCGCGCGACGATGCCGCAATCGCGTTGAGCTTCGGCCCGTCGGGACGCAGTTTCCTGGTGACCGGCGCCACCGGCTTTATCGGCCAGCGCCTGGTGCGAGCGCTGCTGCGCGACGGCCATCGCGTGACGGTGCTGACCCGGCGAGCGCGCCAGGCAACGTTGCTGTTCGACGGTCGCGTCGATTGCGTCGAGAGCTTGGCGCAGTTGCCGCCGTCGTGCCGCATCAATGTCGCGATCAATCTGGCGGGTGCGCGCATCCTGGGCTGGCGCTGGACGGCGGCGCGGCGAGCGGTGCTGCGCGCCAGTCGCGTCGGGCTGACAAACAAATTGGTGGCGTGGATCGCCAAGGCCGAGCACAAGCCGGCCATGCTGGTGTCGGCCTCCGCGATCGGCTACTACGGCATACAACGCCGGGGCGACGACGCGCTGCTGACCGAGAGCGCCGGCCCGCAGCCCATGTTCATGTCCGACCTGTGTCGCGAATGGGAGCAGGCGGCGCAAGGCGCCGCTGCCCACGGCGTGCGCGTGGCGTGCACGCGCTTCGGGCTGGTGCTGGGTACCCAGGGCGCACTGCCGATGCTGCTGTTGCCCATCAAGCTGGGACTGGGCGGGCCGTTGGGCGGCGGCGCGCAATGGCTGTCGTGGATCCATGTGGACGACGTCATCGGCGGCATTGCGCATCTGTGCCGGTCGGGAGACGCGGGCGTGTACAACTTCACGGCGCCGGAAAGCCTGACACAGGCGCAGTTCAGCCGCGTGGCGGCGGGCGTGTTGCGGCGTCCGTTCGGCTTCCCCACGCCGGGCTGGCCGATGCGGCTGATGCTGGGCGAGCAAGCGGACCTGCTGCTGGAAGGCCAGCGGATTGCTCCCGCGCGCTTGCTCGAGAGCGGATACGTATTTCGCCATCCGCTGCTGGAAGGCGCGTTGCGCAGCCTTGCTTAATCTGAATGCACTGATGACGTTGAGCTGTTGTCGAACTGATGGGGTTCAGGCATCGATCGGAATGGTCCGCGCATGCCGGTTCTGGTCGACGATGAGCAGAGCACTGCCTGGTCCACACACTTCCACCATCGGCGAGCCGCCAGGCGACCACCAGGCGCTGCGCCCCGCCGCCGCAAAGCCGCCCGACGGCGCGGCGTGATTCGCCATCAGCACGCCCATGCCGAAGTCGCTGGCGTAGCGCTGCAGTTTGGCGGCGTCGCTAACGTAACCCGCTTCGGAAATCAGCACCCCCGCCAGATAGATCGCTGCGCCGTCAGCCGCGGCATCCGCCGCGTGCTGGTAGTGCGTGGCGTCGGCACAGATCGCCTGGGCGTAACGCTGGCCGTTCAGCTGCTGGCAGTGTGCGCCCATCGGCCCCGGCCGTGCGTACAGCTCTTCGCCCGGATGCAGGTACTGCTTGCGGTAGACCGTGGTCGTGCCGTCGGGCAGGAAGCTGAACGCAGCGATGCAGGGCAGGGCGTCGCTGTCGTCGGCTAGCGGTGCGCCAGCGATGATGCGCATGCCGGTCGCGATGGCGGCGTTGCGCAGCGGTGCCACGCGCGCGTCGTCCGGCGTCAGCAGGCAGTCGCGCAGCAGCGGCAATTCATAGCCGCACAGCGACAGTTCGGGAAACAGCAACAGCTCCACGCCCTGCGCCTGCGCAGCCTCGATGAAGCGCAAATGGATGGCGACGTTGGCCTCGATGTCGCCGGCGATGGATGGCGATTGCGCGGCGGCGATGCAGATGCCCATTACTTCTCCTGCTTCAGCGGCTTGGCCTTGTCGATCACTTCGCGGCAGTCGCCCTTGAAGCTGGCGTTGTCGTAGTTGCTCCAGCCGTAGCTGTCGACGTAGCGCTTGTGCTGCTTGAA
This sequence comes from Duganella sp. GW822-FHT06D06, assembly GCF_058799615.1. Classification (NCBI taxonomy): domain Bacteria; kingdom Pseudomonadati; phylum Pseudomonadota; class Betaproteobacteria; order Burkholderiales; family Oxalobacteraceae; genus Duganella; species Duganella sp. GW822-FHT06D06. Next base: position 5,811 of record NZ_JBXALQ010000025.1, on the reverse strand, counting down.
CTGCTTGTTGATGAAGCTCCACTCCAGCCGCTCGTCCTCGTACTCGATGTCGCCCAGGTCCAGCAGCGTGTGGAACATGTTTTCCGTCGCCAGCCGCGCCTTGCGGTGGCGCGCCAGCTGCTTCACCTTTTCCGGGTAGCGCGCCTTGTATTCGTCCGAGTACCACACCAGCGCCGGCACGTGGAATTCAAACTGCGTGTTGTGGCCGTGGAAGGCGAGGTTGCAGCTGTTGTCGTACAGCGTCTGGCCGTGGTCGGCCACGTAGACCATGGAGCCCAGCTGCCCGGTCTCCTTCAATTGACGGATCACCTGCGACAGGAACCAGTCGGTGTACAAGATGGAATTGTCGTAGCTGTTGTTGAGCTGCGGCTTGATCTTGGTGTCGGTGTAGACCGGCTTGTCGACGCCGAACAGCGACGGCTGCCATTTGTCGAATTCCTTCGGATAGCGCTGGCTGTAGTTCCAGTGGTTGCCCAGCGTGTGCAGCACGATCAGCTTTTTCGGCGCCGGGTCGGCGATCGCGTGCTGCAAGGGCTCCAACAAGATCTGGTCGAAGTTGGAGTTGTTGGTGAAGCCGCCCAGGTTCATGAACTGGATCACGTTCGCTTCCTTGGCGAACACCGACACCGGCGTGTCGAACTGGCCGAACGAGATCTGGTTGGACAGCCACCAGGTCTTGAAGCCCGCTTCTTTATATGCGGTCAGGAAGGATTTTTCCGAGAAGCCGTCCTTCAGGCTTTGCATCGAAGGCTTGCGCGAGATGATCACCGGCACCGACAGCCGCGTGGCCGACACCGCCGTGATGACGTCCGGCAGCGTGACCAGGTTGGCTTCCTGCTTGAGCAGCGGGGTGGTGTCGCGTTGGTAGCCGTTGATGCCCCAGCGGTCGTAGCGCGACGATTCGCCGATCACCATGATGACGATTTCCGGCGTGTCGTTCTTTTCCGGTTGGTGCGCCTTGAAGCTGAAGCTGCTGCTGCGCCGGCCCAGGTCGGCCAGGTATGCGCGCTCCTTGACGAAGTCGACGCCGCGCGCGGTCAGGCCGAACGGCCACGACGAGGCGAAGCTGTCGAAGCCCAGCGGCGAGCGCATCCACCACGGCAGCTGCGCCAGTTGCCAGCCGCTGCGGCCGGCGCCGGCGATGGCGGCGTGCTCCGGCGCGCTGTCCTCGTCGGCGTCTTCTTCCTCCTCCTCCTCATCTTCGGCGGCGGCGTCGCCGGCGCCGACCGAGGCGGTGATGCCGACATGGCTGAGCGCGGAACTGAGCGCCGAGCCGATGGCCGACCCCAGCGCCGAGCCCGCCGGTTTGGCGCTGGCCGGCTGGGGCTGGCTGGCGGCGACCGCGGCCGACGCCTTCTGCGCCGGCCTGGCGTGGACGCCGAATTCCCAGCCGTAGACCGACAGCGCCGACAGCGCTACTAATATAAGCAGCGCGCTCCGGCGCGACTTGCCGCGCCAGGCCAGCTGCGGGCTGCGGCGGGCGGCCAGCTGCACCGCGATCCACCAGGCTATCACCGCCAGCATCACGGCGCCCATCAGCCACACTTTGCGCCCCAGGAACTCCAGCGCTTCCTTCGGGCTGGTTTCGGCGATGATGCCCAGGTGGTGGGTGGAGATGCCCTGGCCGTAGTATATGAACAGGTAGAGCTCGGTCGGCAGCGCCAGGAAGGCCGGGATCAGCAGCCAGTGGAACCAGGCCGGGCGCTGCAACACGCTCCACACCGCGACCCAGGCCAGCAGCTCGACCTGCAGGATCTGCGTCAGCTCCGGCACTTGTCGTCCCAGCAGGATGGGCACGCAGGGCACCAGCGACAGCAGCAGGTAACTGGACAGCACGAACAGGGGAGCGGGGCGCAACAAAGATCGCATAGACAGGGAGGGTTGGAGATTGTCTGCTATTATCAAGTGTTTCCCGACCTTTCAGCTAGTGTTTGCGCCAGCCGCATTCCGCCGCGAAATAGATTGACTGGTGTTCCGACCACGTCTATACTCGCGAGTTCTCAATTTATTCTGCACATCGTATACGCTGTTTCAGGCCGCTCCTCGCGAGTGGCTATTCGCGCCTCCGTTGTTCCTGTAGATCGAGACGAGGTTTTAGTCGCCGGACAGTCGTCCGGGTTATTAATGTTGTAATTTTGTTGGGTTTATAACGATGCCAACCATCAATCAACTGATTCGCAATCCACGCGTCGCTCTGACCGTGAAAAGCAAATCGCCGGCGCTGGAAAACAGCCCGCAAAAGCGCGGTGTTTGCACCCGTGTGTACACCACCACTCCTAAAAAGCCTAACTCGGCGCTGCGTAAAGTAGCCAAAGTTCGTCTGACCAACGGTTTCGAAGTCATTTCGTACATCGGCGGTGAAGGCCACAACCTGCAAGAGCACAGCGTTGTCCTGCTGCGCGGCGGTCGTGTAAAGGATTTGCCAGGTGTGCGTTACCACATGGTTCGCGGTGCACTGGATACCCAGGGCGTTAAAGACCGTAAGCAAGCTCGCTCGAAATACGGTACCAAGCGTGCCAAGCAAGCCAAGAAGTAATCTGCATTAAAAGTTTTCGCTCAGTGGCAGCTAACTAAGTGAATGTAATCGACCGCAATTGGTCGAGTAAGTGGTCGGCTATGATGGCCCTCCGCGAGAGTGCGAATCCCATATCTGCGCACCTCAACTGAAGATTGAAAGGAATTGATATGCCACGTCGTCGTGAAGTACCCAAGCGCGAGATTCTGCCGGATCCAAAATTCGGCAACACGGATGTCGCCAAGTTCGTGAACGTTCTGATGCTGTCCGGTAAAAAATCGGTCGCAGAAAACATCATCTACGGTGCCTTCGAGCACATCGCAGCCAAGTCGGGCAAAGATCCGTTGGAAGTGTTCGCTACCGCGATCAACAACGCCAAGCCACTGGTTGAAGTGAAATCCCGTCGCGTCGGTGGTGCAAACTACCAGGTGCCGGTTGAAGTGCGCCCAGTGCGTCGTATGGCTCTGTCCATGCGCTGGCTGCGTGAAGCTGCGAACAAGCGCAGCGAAAAATCCATGCCACAACGCCTCGGCGGTGAGCTGATGGAAGCGGCTGAAGGCCGCGGCGGTGCAATGAAGAAGCGTGACGAAGTTCACCGCATGGCTGAAGCGAACAAGGCGTTCTCGCACTTCCGCTTCTAATCAAATCGGCCGGATCCTGCGTGGTCTGGCTGTTATCTGTTGTTCGAGGCCGGGCTCATTTTTGTCAGCAAAAATGGCGCTCGGTTTTGTCCATTCAAAGATTTAGGAATAATTATGGCCCGCAAGACCCCCATCGAGCGCTACCGCAATATCGGTATCTCCGCTCACATCGATGCAGGTAAGACCACCACCACCGAACGCGTCCTGTTCTACACGGGCGTGAACCACAAGATCGGTGAAGTTCACGATGGCGCCGCCACCATGGACTGGATGGAGCAGGAACAAGAGCGCGGCATTACCATTACCTCGGCAGCGACGACCTGCTTCTGGAAGGGTATGGCTAACAACTTCCCTGAGCACCACATCAACATCATCGACACGCCAGGCCACGTTGACTTCACCATTGAAGTTGAACGTTCGATGCGCGTGCTCGACGGTGCTTGCATGGTTTACTGCGCAGTGGGCGGTGTTCAGCCACAGTCGGAAACCGTATGGCGTCAGGCCAACAAGTACAAAGTGCCACGTCTGGCCTTCGTCAACAAGATGGACCGTACCGGCGCCAACTTCTTCAAGGTCTACGAGCAGATGCGCGCTCGCCTGAAGGCGAACCCGGTCCTGATCCAGATCCCTATCGGCGCTGAAGAAAACTTCAAAGGCGTGATCGATCTGGTCAAGATGAAGGCCATCCTGTGGGACGAAGCGTCCCAGGGCATGAAGTTCGACTACGTCGAGATCCCTGCGGAGCTGGCCGAGTCGGCCGCCGAGTGGCGCGAGAAGATGGTCGAAGTCGCTGCTGAAGCGTCCGAAGAACTGATGAACAAGTACCTGGAAGAAGGCGACCTGTCGGAAGCCGAGATCAAGAAAGCGCTGCGCGAACGCACCATCGCTTCCGAGATCGTTCCGATGATGTGCGGTACCGCCTTCAAGAACAAGGGCGTACAGGCCATGCTGGACGCGGTCATCGAATACCTGCCGTCGCCGCTGGACATCGACGACGTCGGCGGTACCGACGAGGACGAACAGCCAACCACCCGTAAAGCTTCGGACGAAGAGAAGTTCTCGGCGCTGGCATTCAAGATCATGACCGACCCGTTCGTCGGCCAGCTGGCCTTCTTCCGCGTGTACTCGGGCGCCATCAATTCGGGCGACACCGTGTACAACTCGGTCAAAGGCCGTAAAGAGCGTCTGGGTCGTATTCTGCAGATGCACGCCAACCAGCGCGAAGAGATCAAAGAAGTGCGCGCCGGCGACATCGCCGCCGCAGTTGGTCTGAAAGACGTGACCACCGGCGAAACCCTGTGCGATCCGACCGCGATCATCATCCTGGAGCGCATGGTCTTCCCTGAGCCTGTGATTCAACAGGCGGTGGAACCAAAGACCAAGGCTGACCAGGAAAAAATGGGTCTGGCACTGAACCGTCTGGCTCAGGAAGATCCTTCGTTCCGCGTCAAGACCGACGAAGAGTCGGGCCAGACCATCATCGGTGGTATGGGCGAGCTGCACCTGGAAATTATCGTCGACCGTATGAAGCGCGAATTCGGCGTGGAAGCGACCGTCGGCAAGCCACAGGTTGCCTACCGCGAAACGATCCGCAAGGTATGCGAAGAGTCCGAAGGCAAGTTCGTCAAGCAGTCCGGTGGTCGTGGTCAATACGGTCACGTGGTTCTGAAGATCGAACCGCAAGAACCAGGCAAGGGCTTCGAATTCGTTGACGCGATCAAGGGCGGTACCGTTCCTCGCGAATACATCCCTGCGGTGGAAAAAGGCGTGCGCGGCACCCTGAACACCGGTGTTCTGGCTGGCTACCCAGTGGTCGACGTCAAGGTCACGCTGTTCTTCGGTTCGTACCACGATGTGGACTCGAACGAAAACGCGTTCCAGATGGCCGCTTCGATGGCGTTCAAAGAAGGCTGCCGCAAAGCGTCGCCAGTGATTCTGGAGCCGATGATGGCTGTGGAAGTGGAAACGCCGGAAGACTACGCCGGTACCGTGATGGGCGATCTGTCGTCCCGCCGCGGTATGGTGCAGGGCATGGACGAGATCCCAGGCGGCGGTGGCAAGATCATCAAAGCTGAAGTGCCTCTGTCGGAAATGTTCGGTTACTCGACCACGCTGCGTTCCGCAACGCAGGGTCGCGCTACCTACACGATGGAATTCAAGCACTACTCGGAAGCGCCTAAGCACGTTATCGACGCGATCGTTACCGCTAAAGCTAAGTAATTTTTGTATTTTTGCGGGCGGGGAGATCCTCCGCCCGCATATTTAAAACATTGTTCTAAGGAAGAATAAAATGGCAAAAGAGAAATTCGAACGGACCAAGCCGCACGTCAACGTCGGCACCATCGGCCACGTCGACCACGGCAAGACCACCCTGACCGCAGCAATCGCTACCGTTCTGTCGAAGAAATTCGGCGGCGAAGCTAAAGCCTACGACCAGATCGATGCAGCGCCAGAAGAAAAAGCACGCGGCATCACCATCAACACCGCGCACGTCGAGTACGAAACCGCTACCCGTCACTACGCTCACGTTGACTGCCCAGGCCACGCCGATTACATCAAAAACATGATTACCGGCGCAGCGCAGATGGACGGCGCGATCCTGGTTTGCTCCGCAGCCGACGGCCCTATGCCACAGACCCGCGAGCACATCCTGCT